>JAIXLP010000073.1 GCA_026954015.1 Burkholderiales bacterium
CGGCCAGCATCCAGAGGGCGCGATTGAGGCGCACATCGGAATCAATGCCCTGCACGGGGCGGGTCTGCTGGCGGCGTCCGTTGGCGCTGCGCCCATGCAAACCGCCTTTGGTCAGGTTCTCTTGGGTGCGGTTGAACACGCTCCACAAGTCCGGGCGGCGGTCGTCGAAGCGGCGCGGCATCAGGATTTGCGATTCGGTGATGGGTGCGGGCTTGTCGGTGTCGTCGTACTTGAGGGCCAGCGCGGCGCGGGCGAACACTTCGGATTCGCCATCGTTCAAGGTGATGGCGCGCATGGAATCGCGGGATTCCTTCACCCGGTCGAAGCCGCTCAACACTTCGTAAGCGCCTTCGATGACGTGCCCGGCCACGTCGCCCTTATGGGGTACGCGCACATCGGCCACGGTGTCGCCGAATACCAATCCGTTCTGGCAGACAAAGCGCAGCAGGCCAGCCAATAATTGATAGCTGCTGGTGCCGTCGTGCGAGTTCAGCAGGACGATTTCATTGGCTTCTGCATCATTGATCTGGTTGGCATGGCGCAGCCGGATCATGTGCTTGGTGAAGTCGCGGCGGTCTTCGTTGCGCACTCGGGTCTGCGCCACCATGAAGGGCTGGAACCCTTCTTTGCGCAGTTCCGCCAGCACAGCGGCGGTCGGGATATAGGCGTACCGCTCGGAACGGCTTTCGTGCGGGGCGTCCGCGAAGATGGACGGGGCCACACGGCGGATTTGGTCATCGGACAGCGGGTAATCGCTGCGCAGCGACGGGGAACGGGAAGCGAATCGGGATGCGAGTTGCATGGCATTTCTCCTGACGAAAAGGGTTTGCTGTTCAAACCGCACACCGGATTCCTAGATTCGGAGCCCAGCCTTTCGGCTGTTCGGTGCGGTCGGCACGAGGAACCCGGTTGGCCCTGTTGCCACCGTCTTTCCTGAGTTCATCGCCCGCGACGGTCAGGAGCGCGCGAACGGGTGCTGTCAAGGAAACAAGCGCAGGGGGTGGTGCGGCCCGCAGCGCAGCGAGGACACGGCCCTGCGCGCCTTGACGGCACACGGTCGGGTGCTACGGTCGCGGACAAGGTGATGAAGTCAGGGAAGACGACTGGACATGGCAACGGCCATCCTTGTGTGCCGAACCGCACGCAAGCGAAGCGCGCAGGCCCGAAGCTGGAAGCCGGGCCGTAGGCGTCAGCGATGGAAGCCCGAAGGGGCGAAACCCGCAGGGGTTCGATGCGCAGCACGACAGCGCGACCGGCCATGTTTCCTGGCCGGGGACGCCCATGCAATCAACGATGGACAGCATGGGCGGGATGCCCTAGATGAAATGCTGGTGGTGCGCAGGGGTTGCCGCGCCGGCGCGGCCGGGGCGGCGGTATCGAGGGGCGCCAAGCGCAGCGCGGCGGGGATGGCCACACGGCCTTCCCCTGGAGTGCAAGCGAAGCGCGCAGCGCCGCAGGCGCGAAGGCATCGGCACCGGGCGCAGCAGAAAAAAAGCGCGTCGCCCCGAAGGACAACGCTCCGGATGGTCGCCGTGCGATCAGTTCGCGGTCATCTCCTGCAACTGCTCGATCACGCCAGGTTCAACGAACACGCATGGTTGCTTGTTCTCGATCTGCACATTGAATACCTCGGAGAACACTTCGCGTTTCAGGTGCGCTAGCCGGCCCGTGCGATATGCCTGCTCGGGCTTCATACGGTTCGCGCCGGGAGAGCCGCTGCGCTGCGGGTCGCATTCGACCAGTGCGACAAAGCCATCGTCCGACAGCTTCTGGTGTTCAGGGCACAAGCCCCAGCCCGTTGCCGTGTGATGCTCCATGCTCGCGCGCAGGCGCTTGTCCAGCAGGATCGCGCCGGTGTCGACGCGAGCGCCGCAGACCAGGCAAACGTGTTGTTCGAGGGAAACGTGTGATTTGTCATTCATGACGGTTCTCCGGTTGCAAGGGCGGAATTGCCCGGAACCGTCGAAGTCACGACGCAGCGCAGCAGTCAGGGGTCGCAAGACGGCCGCCAGGACGCAAGGGCCATCGGCCCGAAGCCCTTGACGGCGAGAACGCCGTGATACGGTGAAGGGACACAGCAAGACCGCCCATACCCTCCACACAGATCCCATGAATTTCCCAAGCGCTGTCTGGGAAATCCGGGACAGCGTTTTCGCCCGGCCAGCGCCGGGCGCAGCAAAAAGGGGCCAAAGCCCCCAGGGTCAAATCAGACCGCGCTCGGCGAAGGATGCCGTGCTGCTGCCCGCGACGATGACGTGATCCAGCACGCGCACGTCCACCAACCCCAGCGCCTCCTTGAGCCGCTGCGTCAGCACTTTGTCGGCCTGCGACGGCTCGGGGTTGCCGCTCGGGTGATTGTGCGAAACGATGACCGCCGCCGCGTTATGCCGCAGCGCCTCCTTGAGCAGCTCGCGCGGATACACCGATGCGCCGTCGATAGTGCCTCGGAACATCTCGGCGTATTCGATCAGCCGATGGTGCGTATCGAGGAACAGCACCGCGAACACCTCATGCTCGAAGCCGGCCAGCTTGGCGCGCAGGTATTCCTTGACTGCCACCGGTGACGTGAACGACGTACCGCGCTGCATCTTGCGCTCAATGGCCTCACGCGCGGCCTCCAGAATCTGCTCGGCAGTTGCCAGCAGGTAGCGGCCCTGCGCATCACGCACCATCAACGTAAGCGCCCAGCCAAGTCATCTTGAGCTGGGCCGGGGAGCGAAGGATCATCGTGTCCACGAAGGATGAGGTGGACACGTGGACACTGTCGATAATGAGGTTTGCGAGGCTCGGGTTCGGCGACGCCGATACTCGGACGAGTTCAAGGCATCGGTGATCGCCCAGTGCATGCGCCCGGGCGTGTCGGTGGCGCGAATCGCCCTGGAGCATGGTCTGAACGCGAACCTGCTGCGACGCTGGGTGACGGATGCCGAGCGTGGCGCCGGCTCGGGCGGTGCGCTGGCCATCGGGGCGGCGCTGCTGCAGGGGGCCGCCCCGGTGGGGCATCAGTTCGTGTCGGTGCCGATCGAGACGGGTTCGCCTGCGATGGCGCCGATCGAGCTCGAGTTGCACCGCGGGCCGCTGCGGGTGAAGGTGAAGTGGCCGGCGGGAGCGGCGACCGAATGCGGCACATGGTTGCGTGAGCTGCTGCGGTGATCCGCATCGATGCGGTGTGGCTGGCCGTCGAGCCACTGGACATGCGGGCCGGAACGCAGACGGCGCTGGCACGGGTGGTCCGGGTGTTCGGCCAGGCGCGAGCCCATCATGCGTACCTGTTCGCCAATCGGCGGACGACTCGCATGAAGGTGCTGGTGCACGACGGCATGGGCGTGTGGCTGTGCGCCAGACGGCTGCACCAGGGCTCGTTCACCTGGGCGAGCTCGGGCGTGGTGGATACGGGCCCGAGCGTGAGCCTGAGCATCGAGCAGCTGCGCGCGCTGGTGATCGGCCTGCCGTGGCATCGTATCGGAGACGGCGCGACGATCCGCGTGGCCTGAATCGGGCGGCTGGTAAGCGCCCGGGCAAGTCATCTTGCCCGGTGATCTGAACCATGTCAGGTCGTGAGGTGCGGCGTCCAGTGCTGCGGCAACAGCTCGTCGATGCGGCTGTTGGGGTGCGTGGGCAGCCGCTCGAGCACGTCCCTGAGGTAGGCGTACGGATCGTGCCCGTTCATCCGCGCCGACTGGATCAGGCTCATCACCGCAGCAGCCCGCTGCCCGGCGCGCAGCGAGCCCGCGAACAGCCAGTTCGAGCGCCCGATCGCAATCGGCCGAATCCGGTTCTCGACCCAGTTGTTGTCGATTGGCACCGCCGGGTCGGCAAGGAACTGCGTGAGCGCGGCCCAGCGCCTGAGACTGTAGTCGATGGCCCCGGCCATTGCCGTACCATCGGTGGCCCTGTGGCGGTGCAGCACCAGCCATCGGTGCAGCGTGTCGGCGATTGGCTTTGAGCTCAGTTGCCGTAATCGCCGCCGATCCTCGGCGTCGAGCTCGGCGACCAGCCGCTCGATGCCGTAGAGCGCCCCGAACAGCTCGAGCGCTTCGCCGGCCAGCTCGCTGTGGTGGCTGGCCGCAAGCTCATGAAACTTGCGCCGCGCGTGCGCCATGCAGCCGGCCTCGGTCACCCGGCCCGTGCCGAACAGAGCCTTGTAGCCCGCGTAGTCGTCACACACCAGCGTGCCGCGCCAGTGCCCAAGGTAGTCCCGGGCGTGGCGCCCGGCACGGCTCTCGGCGAAGTCGTAGACCACGGCCTTGAGCGGGGCGTACGACGTCGTGGCGTAGCTCCAGAGGTACGCACGGTGCGTCTTGCCGTGACCGGGCTTGAGCATCTGCACCGGTGTCTCGTCGGCGTGCAATACGGCGTGCTCGAGCATCGCCGCGCGCAGCGCCTCGACCAGGGGCTGCAGCCGCACGCCACACGCCCCCGTCCAGGCGCCCAGCGTCGAGCGGGCGATCGCCAGGCCCGCCCGGGCGAACATCTGCTCCTGGCGGTAGAGCGGCGCGTGATCGGCGTACTTCGAGACCAGCACCTGCGCGAGCAGCCCCGCCGTCGGAATCCCCTTGTCGATGACGTGCGCCGGCACCGGCGCCTGGATGAGCCTCTGGCAGGCCGCACAGGCCCACTTGCCGCGGATGTGCCGCTCGACCGTGAACACGCCAGGGGTGTAGTCGAGTTTCTCGGCGATATCCTCGCCGATGCGGCGCATCGCGCAGCCGCACGAGCACAGCGTCGAGTCCGGCTCGTGGCGGATCTCGCGGCGCGGCAGGTGCGCCGGCAGCGGTACGCGCCTGGGCTGCTCCTTCGGGGATGCCTTCGCCTGGCGGCTGCGCAGCGCCTCGAGCTCGAGTCCGATCGCCTCGAGGTCCGCATCGAGCGTCTCCTCGAACAACGTCCTCTGCTCGCCCGTGAGCTGCTCGCTGCGGGCGGCGAACTTCCAGCGCCTGAGCAGCGCCATCTCGTGCGTGAGCTGGTCGATCTTCAGCTGCTTCGTGCGGTTCTCGTTGCCCAGCCGCGCATTCTCGCCAGTTAGCCGCAGGTTGTCGCCGTCGAGCAGAGCGATCCTGTCGATCAGCGAAGCGGCGAACTCGCGCAGCGCGTGCGCGTCCATCTTCGCCAGCTGATCGATCGTGTGCATGGGCGCAATCGTGCCACAGGGCGGCACGCTGCAACAGCCGCCCGATTCAGGCCACGCGGATCGTCGCGCCGTCTCCGATACGATTGCGCATTTCAGCGATCGCGGACGCTGATTTCAGCGGGATCGCGGACGGCGTTTCAGGGTGATCATGGACGATCACGGAAGCGCGCGAGCAAGGGTTCGATGTTATCTCAGTCGTCTACGATCACGCTGAAACGCCGAGCGTTGTCCACGCCGGCGAGCATCGCCGGGGTGGTCAACGCGGCGCCGAAGGCGATCGTCGTCTCAGGTTCGTCGGGGAAGGCTTGTCCACGGCGGCGGGCGGCGCTTGCGACGCACGAGCGCCGCGGTGGGCAAGCCGTGTTCGACGCTCGAGCGGTGTGGTCGCGGGGGTTGCGCGAAGCGTTCACGCCTTCACCTGCCTGCGACGCATCGACTCGCCCTTCAACGCGATCTTGTGCGCGGCGTGCACGATGCGATCGAGGATCGCGTCGGCCAGCGTCGCATCGTTCAACCACTCGTGCCACGCCGAGACCGGCAGCTGGCTGGTGATCAGCGTCGAACGGGTGCCGACGCGATCGTCGAGCAACTCGAGTAGGTCGTTTCGCTCGGCGGCGCTGATGGGGGCGATCGCCAGATCGTCGAGCACCAGCAGGTCGGTGCGCGCCAGTTGCGCCAGGCGCCGCCCGAAGCTGCCGTCGCCGTGCGCGACCTGTAGTTCTCCGAGCAGGCGCGGGGCACGCGCATAGAGAACGGTAAAACCCGAGCGCGCGGCCTGTTGCGCCAGCGCGCAGGCCAGCCAGGTCTTGCCCACGCCGGTGGCGCCGGTGATCAGGACGTTGTGGCCATGGCGCAGCCAGTCGCCGCCGGCGAGCGCGGCCACGAGGCTGCGATCCAGTCCGCGCGAGGCGCGCCAGTCGATGTCCTCGATGCAGGCGCCCGAGACCTTGAGCCGGGCCGCCTTGAGCAAACGTGCCAGACGCTTGGCATCGCGCCAATCGATCTCGCGCTGCACGAGCAGCGCCAGGCGTTCCTCGAAGCCGAGGGCGCCCGCCGCGGCGCTGCTGGCCTGATCGGTGAGCGCATGCACCATGCCGTCCAGGCGCAGCCCGCGCAGTTGATCCAGGGTGTGTTCGTTGAGCACGTCGGTGTTCCTCCTCGTCAGTGGTAGTAACCGGGGCCGCGCACGTTCTCGTGGTGCGGCATTGAGCCTTGCGCGGGCGTGGCCGGGGCGGATTGGCGATCCAGTCCGGCGGCCAGAATCGAGTGGATGCTGCGATAGGTGGGCGAGCGGATCGACAGCGCCCGCGCGCAGGCGGCCTCCAGGCGCGCGTCACCGTACTGACGCGCGAGTCGGCGCAACCCCAGGCAGGCGCGGTAGCCCTGCTCGGGATGCGGGCGGTGTTCCATCTGCCAGCGCACGACCTCGGCGGTGGCCACGCCGATGCGGGCGCCCCAGGCCACGAGGCGCTGCGGCGTCCACTCTCGGTGCGCGCGGTGCGAGGCGGGCATGTGCTCGGGCGTCGTGCTGTGGGCGCCGCGCCGGGTGCTGTACGGATGCGCGGCCACGCGCCGGTTGCCGGCGAACGCCTCGACGGTGGTGGCCGTCACGCGCAACTCGACCTCGGCGCGCACGAGCCGGTGCGGCACGCTGTAGTAGTGGCCGTCGAGCTCGACGTGATAGTCGATGTTCACGCGCGCACGCTTGAAACGCGCGATCGGCATGCGGGTGGCCGGCAACGCGCCGAGTGCCGGGCGATCGAGCGTCTCGAAGGCGCTCGACCGGCACCCGGGCAGCTTCTTGAAGGGGCGTGCGTTCAGATCGACCAGTAACGCGCGAATCGCCGCATTGAGCTCGGCGATGCTGAAGAAGCGTCGGTTGCGCAACCGCGCGAGAATCCAGCGCTCGACGATCTGCACGCCGACCTCGACCTTCGGTTTGTCGCGCGGATGCGCCGGGCGCGCCGGCAGAACCGCCACGCCGTAGTGATCGCACATCTCCTCGACGAGGCGGTTCACGCTCGGCTCGTAACGGTCGGGGCGTGCGATCAGCGCCCGCGTCTGATCCGGCACGATCAGGCGCGGTGTGCCGTCGATGAACTCCAGCGCGTCGATGATCGAGCCGACCCAATCGGCGCCGTTCTGTGTTGCGGTGGCGCAGGCGAACGTGTAGTTCGAGGCGCCCAATACCGCCACGAAGATCTGCGCGCGACGGATCTCGCCCGTGGCCGCGTCGATCACCGGCACGCTCTGGCCGGCGTAGTCGACGAACAGGCGCTCGCCGGCGACGTGCGTCTGGCGCATCGAACGCTGCAGCCTGGCCGCCCAGGCGCGGTACTTGATGCAAAAGCTCGTGTACTTGTAAGCCAGTTCGGTGCCGCGCTGATACTCCTCCCACAGCAGCTGCAGCGTGACGCCGGGGCGCTTGAGTTCCTGGTGAATCCAGGCGTAGTCGGGTTCGAGCTGGCGGCTTTGCCGCGGCACGGCCGGGCGGTACAGGCGCGCTTCGAGCGCCTCGTCGGTGAGCGTCTGGGCCACAGCCCAGTCCACGTCGGCCGCGCGTGCAAGCAGCACGATCTTGCCCACCGTGCTCTTGCCCGTGCCCAGCGCGCGGGCAACTTGGGCGTAGGTCAGGCCCGCTTCGAGGTGCAGGCGTAGGGTCTGTCGTATCTGGCGCATCGTGATCCTGGGAGTGGGCATGGCGGGCCGAAAAAATCCGCCAGCATGCCTACTGTCTGGGTCACTCGCGCGCGCCGCAATCGTCCACGATCAGGCTGAAACGCCGTCCACGATCAGCTTGAAACGCCGTCCACGATCAATTGAAATGCCGTCTACGATCGGCTGAAATCGTCGTCCACGATGGGCTGAAATACGCAATACGATGCCACGGCAGGCCGATCACCAGCGCGCGCAGCTGCTCGATGCTCAGGCTCACGCTCGGGCCCGTATCCACCACGCCCGAGCTCGCCCAGGTGAACGAGCCCTGGTGCAGCCGTCTGGCGCACAGCCACACGCCCATGCCGTCGTGCACCAGCACCTTCATGCGAGTCGTCCGCCGATTGGCGAACAGGTACGCATGATGGGCTCGCGCCTGGCCGAACACCCGGACCACCCGTGCCAGCGCCGTCTGCGTTCCGGCCCGCATGTCCAGTGGCTCGACGGCCAGCCACACCGCATCGATGCGGATCACCGCAGCAGCTCACGCAACCATGTGCCGCATTCGGTCGCCGCTCCCGCCGGCCACTTCACCTTCACCCGCAGCGGCCCGCGGTGCAACTCGAGCTCGATCGGCGCCATCGCAGGCGAACCCGTCTCGATCGGCACCGACACGAACTGATGCCCCACCGGGGCGGCCCCCTGCAGCAGCGCCGCCCCGATGGCCAGCGCACCGCCCGAGCCGGCGCCACGCTCGGCATCCGTCACCCAGCGTCGCAGCAGGTTCGCGTTCAGACCATGCTCCAGGGCGATTCGCGCCACCGACACGCCCGGGCGCATGCACTGGGCGATCACCGATGCCTTGAACTCGTCCGAGTATCGGCGTCGCCGAACCCGAGCCTCGCAAACCTCATTATCGACAGTGTCCACGTGTCCACCTCATCCTTCGTGGACACGATGATCCTTCGCTCCCCGGCCCAGCTCAAGATGACTTGGCTGGGCGCTTACCCATCAACGAGGAATTGAACGAGGAAAAGGACAGTTGCGACATGATCGTGCTCCGGTTGCTCGGGCGGAATTGCCCGGAACCGTCGCCCTCACGGCGCAGCGCAAGCAGTCAACGATCGAAGACGGCCGCCAGGGCGCAAGCGTGCGAAGCACGCGCAGTCATTGACGGCGAGAACGCCGTGATACGGTGAAGGGAACAGCAAGACCGCCCACACCCGCCCACTGCACACACTCGCCTTTGGGCAAGCGGAGCGCGCAGGCCCGCCAGGGCCGAAGGCGTCAGCGATGGAAGCCCGCATGGGGCGAGACGCCGCAGGCGGCTCGATGCGCAGCACGACAGCGCGACGGCGGCACGCCGGGACGCCCGACTGCTTGGGACAGGACTACTCGTTGTCGGTCTTGCGCTGCTCGATCTGCAACTGCGCCCGCTGCGTTGCCTGTTGCAGCCGCTCCACCAGCACGCCCCTCGGCGGTAAGGCGGTCAGATACTCGGCGACGTGGATGCCCGACTTGTCCAGCTCCAGCAGCTCGATCTGCTCACGCTTCTTGCCGGTGCAAAGGATGATGCCCAGCGGCGAGGCTTCTTCCGGCTCCCGTTCGTGCCTGTCCAGCCAGCGTAGGTAAAGCTCCATCTGGCCCTTGTAGGCCGCCTTGAACTCGCCGACCTTCAACTCCACCGCCACCAGCCGCCGCAGCTTGCGGTTGTAGAACAGCAGGTCGAGGTGGAAATCATCGTCATCAATCGGGATGCGTTTCTGCCTGGCCACGAAGCTGAAACCGGCGCCCAGCTCCAGCAAGAACGACTCCATTTCGCGGATGATCGCCGCCTCCAAGTCGCTTTCCTGCCAGGTGTCACGCAGCCCCAGGAAGTCGAGGATGTACGGGTCGCGCATGACCAGGGCCGGCGACATGCGCTGCGCATCGCGCATCGTCGCCAGCTCTTGTGCGATCGTCTCGCCCGGCTTCTGCGACAGCGCCGTGCGCTCGTACAGCATCGAGTCGATGCGCTCGCGCAGCGTTCGCACGCTCCAGCGTTCGGCACTCGCCATCTGCACGTAGTATTGCCGCTGGAGCGCATCTTTCAGCGGCAGCAGCGCCAGGAAATGCGACCAGCTCAATTGTCGTGACAGCGTCACGACAATTGGCTCATCCGGGTAGGTGGCCGCGAACTGCACCATGCGGCGCAGGTTCTTGTCCGCGAAGCTGCGCCCGTAGTCGCGGACAAGCTGCGCCGCCAGCGTCGGCAGGATTTCTTCACCATACCCGGCCCGCTGGCCGGCCAGCACTTCCGTATGGATGCGCTGGCCGATGCGCCAGAACAGCAGGGTCAGCTCGGCGTTGACTGTCGAGGCGGCGCGCTGCCGCGCCGCCTCGATCAGTGCCCGAATGTCGCCCAGCAATGCAGTCGGCGCTGTCCGATTGCCGGCCGACACTTTCGACTTCTTCATGCAGCCTCCGCCATCGGCTGGTGAGCCTCGTCATTGCTGGCCGACGGGCACACCTGTTCCAGTAGATGTTCCTCCAACCTCGTCAGCGCCTCTAGCAACTGCTCTTGTGTCGGCGGCGCATAGGAAAGCGTCATCGAGTTGTTGGCAGAGTGCTTCATTAAGTGCGAGATAGTGAAGGCATGCACGTTCAGCCGCGTCAGCGCCGTGGTGAAGGTGCGCCGCAGATCGTGCATCGACCAATGCTGGCCGCAGGCCTCGCGCACCAGCTTGATGTGGTACTGCGGAGGGCAGACGACATGGCCATTCTTTGAGTCGGCATAGCCGAACACGAAGTCATTGATCTTCTCCTTGTGCCGGCGCTCCAGGATCTTCCGGGCCAGCGGCGCAATCGGAAAGGTGTAGTCTTGGCCGTTCTTGGTGTCGCGGAACACCATTTCGCCCTGCTTCAAGTCCACGTCGGGCCAGCGCAGCGTTGCCGTCTCGATCGAGCGGCTGCCGGTTATCAGTGTGAATAGGATGTAGTCGCATACGACGGCTTCCAGCGCTTCGCAGGCATGCCACCACTTCACAAAGTTCTGCTTCGTGGTGTCGAGGAAGCCGCTGCGGCGATTGATACGACTCCAACGCCTCGCAGTCTTGAGAATGGAAACAGGATTGATGAAGCCGGCACGCGACAGTCGGTATTTGCTGATCGCGTAGTTGTAGGCAGCTTGCAGGTACTTGAAGTGATGGTTGGTCGTGCGTGTGATCGGCTTGAGAACACCGTCGGCGCGCTTTCGCTTGGGAAGCATGCGCGATACCAGGTCGAAACGTGCCAACACTTCGTCCTGCGTGATCTCCCGGTAGGGCCGCTTGAGCCAGCTCGGCAGCGTCACGTCCACAACCTCGATCTTCTCGTTCGAGCGGCCATCCGGCTTGGTCTTGAACGCCTTGCCCGCCAGTTCGCCGAAGCGACGCTTGGCCGCGTCAATGCTTTTCTTGCTGCTGGCCCGGTGCGACACCTCGTTCTTGTATTCGTCGAGCAGTTCTTCGAGCGTGGCATCACTCGCCCCTTTGTGGCGTTCCTCATAGGGGTCTTTTCCGTCGATCAGTTGGGCCTTCATCAACAAGGCGTGCTTGCGCGCCTGATCGACGGTCATGGGGCCGTACTCGCCGATCTTGCGCTTGAGCACCTTTCGGCCAACGCGCATCTGGAGATAAAAGACCTTCTTGGTCGCGGAGACGCGCAGGCCGAAGCCGATCAGTTCGTCATCCATGTAGAAGGTCTGCACACCGTCAGAGGCGACGGCGATGGACTTCACGAAGGTCTGCGTGAGCTTGGGCATCTTTGGACTCCTCTAGGCTACGCGCAGCCGGTTCTAGGCTACACATAGGCTACATACGGGTTACAAGTCGATCGCAACCCATCCAAGTTCAGCACGTTGCAGCGTGCTGAAAAGTCTTTATTAATCAAAGACTTAGCGCCAAGATAGTGGATTTTCTCAACGCCTGCAAGGGCTTGCGAAATTCCACTTTAAAAAGTTATGAGTCCCCTGCTCTGACCAACTGAGCTAACGGCCCGCACGTGCGCCCGCGC
>JAIXLP010000016.1 GCA_026954015.1 Burkholderiales bacterium
GGTTCACGTCGTGCTGGTACTGGCCCACGCCTATGCTCTTGGGGTCGATCTTCACGAGCTCGGCCAGCGGGTCCTGCAGGCGCCGTGCGATGCTGGCCGCGCCGCGCAGGCTCACGTCCACGTCGGGCAGTTCCTGGCTGGCGTATTCGCTGGCCGAATACACCGAAGCACCGGCTTCGCTGACAACTACCTTTTGTATAGCTGCCCGCGCTTGCCCATCAAGCGCTGGAGGCGTTTTTTGTATCAAATTGATGAGATCGGCCGCAAGCCGGTCGGTCTCGCGGCTGGCGGTGCCGTTGCCGATGGCGATGAGCTGCACGCCGTGCCGCGCGACGAGCGCGGCCAGCGTGTGCAGGCTGCCGTCCCAGTCGCGGCGCGGCTCGTGCGGGTAGATGGTGGCGGTCTCCACGAGCTTGCCGGTGGTGTCCACCACGGCGACCTTCACGCCCGTGCGGATGCCGGGGTCCAGCCCCATCACCACCTTCTGCCCGGCGGGCGCGGCCAGCAGCAGATCGCGCAGGTTGTCGGCAAAGACCTTGATCGCCACCTGCTCGGCGGCCTCGCGCAGGCGGGCGAAGAGGTCGCGCTCGATCGAGAGGCTGAGCTTCACGCGCCAGGTCCAGGCCACGCACTTGCGCAGCAGGTCGTCGGCGGCGCGGCCCTGGTGGCTCCAGCGCAGGTGCAGCGCAATGCGGCCTTCGGCCAGGCTGGGGGTGTTGCTCCTTCCCCCGCTGGGGGAAGGTGGGGATGGGGGCTGGCTGGGCACGGCGGACGCGGTTGACCCCCACCCCGGCCCTCCCCCAGCGGGGGAGGGAGCGGGTTCGGGCAGCACCAGCTTGGCGTCGAGGATTTCAAGCTGCCGCCCGCGGAACACCGCCAGCGCCCGGTGGCTGGGCACGCGGGCGATGGGCTCGTCGTAGTCGAAGTAGTCGCGGAACTTCGCCACCTCGGGGTCGTGCTCGTTCCTGCCGGGAGCAAGCCGGCTTTGCAGCAGGCCCACGTCCCAGAGCCAGGCGCGCAGGTGCTGCACCAGCGCCGCGTCCTCGGCCCAGCGCTCCGAGAGGATGTCGCGCACGCCATCCAGCACCGCGGCCACGGTGGAAAAGTCCGGCCCCGGCCTGCCGTCGTCCAGCGTCTCGGCGGGGCGCAGGTAGGCCTGCGCCTGCGCGGCGGGATCCAGCGCCGGGTCGGCCCAGAGCTGGTCGGCCAGCGGCTGCAGGCCGCATTCGCGCGCGATCTGGCCCTTGGTGCGGCGCTTGAGCTTGTAGGGCAGGTACAGGTCTTCCAGCTCCTGCTTGGTCGGCGCGGCCTCGATCGCGGCGGCGAGCTGCGGCGTGAGCCTGCCCTGCTCGTCGATCGCCTTGGTCACCGCCGCGCGGCGCAGCGCCAGCTCGCGCAGGTAGGCCAGGCGCGCCTCCAGCTCGCGCAGCTGCACGTCGTCCAGACCCCCGGTGGCCTCCTTGCGGTAGCGGGCGATGAAGGGCACCGTCGCGCCTTCGTCGAGCAGCGCGATGGCCACGTTGGCCTGGGTTTCGGAAATGCGGATTTCAGCGGCCAGTTGCCGCGCGATGCTGGTCATGCGGGGAAAAAAGGGGATGGGTCCGTGAAAGGGCGGCAAGTGTGCCATGCGCGCGGGAAGCGCCCTGCGTGTAACGCTATGATCCCGCCGCCCGTGCGGCCTGCTCCCCGCCTGCGCCGTGCGGACGGAATCCCCAGCAGCGTCTTACCGCCCCCAAGCGCATGCCCTTGCCCCAAGCCCAGTTGCGCGTTGGCGCGCTCACCGCCCTGGTGGTCGGCTCGATGGTGGGCGGCGGCATCTTCTCCATCCCGCAGAACACGGCCGCGAGCGCGGGCGTGGGTGCCACGGCCATCGCCTGGTCGATCACCGGGGTGGGCATGCTGGCGCTGGCCTTCGTGTTCCTCAACCTCGCGCTGCGCGAGCCGGGGCTCGATTCGGGCATCTACGCCTACGCGCGCGCCAGCTTCGGCCCGTTCACCGGGTTCAGCTCCGCCTGGGGCTACTGGTTCATGGCGGCGCTGGGCAACGTGGGCTACTACGTGCTGCTGTTCAGCACCCTGGGGCACTACTGGCCCGCGTTCGGCGACGGCAACACGCCACTGGCCGTGGGCTGCGCCTCGCTCATGCTCTGGAGCACGCACGCGCTGGTGCTGCGCGGCGTGCGCGAGGCGGCGCTCATCAACCAGGTCACCACCGTTGCCAAGCTGCTGCCGCTGCTCGCGTTCGTGCTCATCGTGGCGCTGGCGTTCCAGGCGCCGGTGTTTACCGCCGACGTGTGGGGCCGCGCCAACCCGCAACTGGGCAGCGTGCTGGAGCAGGTGCGCGGCATGATGCTCGTCACCGTGTGGGTGTTCATCGGCGTGGAGGGTGCAAGCGTCTATTCGGCCCACGCGGCGCGGCGCGCGGACGTGGGCCGCGCCACGCTCGCGGGCTTCGTGTTCGTGCTGGCGCTGCTGGTGGCGGTGAGTCTGCTCTCGATGGGCGTGATGGCGCAGCCTGCGCTGGCGCAGCTCAAGAACCCGTCGATGGCCTATGTGCTTGAACATGTCATCGGGCCCCGGGGCGCGCTGCTCATCAGCGTGGGGCTGCTGATCTCGCTCTCGGGCGCGCTGCTCTCGTGGCTCATGCTCTCGGCCGAGACGCTGTACGCGGCCGCGCGCGACGGCGCCGCGCCCGACTGGCTCGCGCGTGAGAATGCGCGCGGCGCACCGGCCAGCGCGCTGTGGCTCACGAGCGGCTGCGTGCAGCTCTTTCTGCTGCTCACGCTCTGGAGCAACTCCACCTACCTCTCGCTCGTCAACCTCGGCACCGCCATGGTGCTGCTGCCCTACACCTGGGCCGCGGGGCATGCGCTGCGCATCGCGCTGCGCGGCGAGCGCTACCACCCCGGCGAGGGCGGGCGGCGCCGGCGCGACGCCGCGCTGTCGCTGCTGGCACTGGCGTACGCGCTGTGGCTGGTGTACGCCGGCGGCGTCAAGTACCTGCTGCTGGGCGCGCTGCTGTACACGCCCGGTGCGCTGCTGTATGCGTGGGCGCGGCGCGCGCAGGGCAGGGCGGTGTTCACGCGGCGCGAATGGGTCGGTTTCGCGGGGCTGCTGGCGGCTGCGGCAGTGGCGGCGCTGGGCCTGCGCCTGGGCTGGCTGGGCCTGTAACCCTGCGCCAGCCTGCGCGGCGGTTCGTCGCTATGATGGCGCGCTGCCGGTGCCAGCGCGCGCTGCCGCTGGCGCACAAGCTCTTCATGGATAGCCCCACCCCCGCCGCGGACGACGCACCCGACACCCCGCCGGTACCGCGGGTGCGCATCTTCCTCGTGATCGCGCTGGCGCTGTTGATGATGTCGATCGACTCGACCATCGTCGCCACCGCGCTGCACGCGCTGCAGCACGGGCTGAACACCACGATCAACTGGGCGGGCTGGACGCTCACCGCCTACGCGCTGGGCTTCGTCGTGGCCATCCCCATCACCGGCAAGCTCAGCGAACGCTACGGGCGCAGGCGTGTGTTCATCGCGTCGGTGCTGGTCTTCACGCTCGCCTCGCTGCTGTGCGGGCTGGTGGGCAACATCTACCTGCTGATCGCGCTGCGCATCGTGCAGGCGGCGGGCGGCGCGGGCTTCACGCCGTCGGCCACCGGCATCATCGTGGACCACTTCGGCAGCGCGCGCGACCGCGCGGTGAGCCTGTTCGGCAGCATCTTCCCCATCGGCGCCATGATCGGCCCGATCTTTGGCGGCCTGTTCGTGCAGTACTGGGACTGGCGCGGCGTATTCCTCGTGAACGTGCCGATCGGGCTGGCGATCCTGTTCTTCGCCTGGCGCCTGATTCCGCACGACCGCAACCAGTACCGGCAGGCCGCGGGGCTGGACTTCGTCGGCATGGGGCTGCTCGCGGTCTGCGTGCTCGGCGGCATGCTGGGCGTGAACTACCTGGGCGAGCGGGGCGTATCCGTGTTTGCGCCGGTGGTCTGGGTGCCGCTCGTGGTGTCCGTGCTGGCGGGCTGGGCCTTCGTGCGCCACCTGCGCCGCAGCGCCGAGCCCTTCATCGAGCCGCGCCTGCTCTTCGGCCCCGATTTCGGCGTGGTGAACCTTGTGAACGTCGTGCTCGGCGGCATCCCGGTGGGCGCCATCGTGCTGGCACCGCTGTATGCCACCAACCGCTACGGCATCGACGCGCTCTCGGCGGGCTCGCTGCTCATCGCGCAGGGACTGGCGTCGGTGGTGTTCTCGGTGCTGGCGGTGCTCGTGCTGCGGCGCACGGGCTACCGCAGGCCGATCGCCGTGGGTGGCGTGATCACGGCGGTGGGGCTGCTGCTGCTGGCGGTGGCGCCGCAGGGCGGCGTCACGCCGTATGTGTGGCTGGCGGGCTCGGCGCTGCTCGTGGGCATGGGCATAGGCATCATCAACCCGGCCAGCCGCAACGCGGGTCTGCAGCTGGCGCCGCGGCAGGCGTCGTCCCTCGCGGCCATGCGCTCGATGTTCATGCAGACCGGCACCATCCTCTCGGTGGCGCTGGCCACCGCGGTGCTCGCGGCGGTGGACGATCCGGGCATGGCGCAGGCCTGGATCTACGTGGCAACGGCGCTGCTGCTGGTGCTGGCGCTCACCCTGGTGCGCAAGGTGCCGGAGCACAAGGGCGCGTGGTGAGCGCGCAGCCGCCAGGTCAGGCGGCGAGCTTGCCCGCCACGTCCACGAGGCGGCGCGTCTGGTAGCGGATCACGTCCTGCACCTCGTCGCTGACCGCGCCCATTTTGGCGCTGGCGCCGTAGGGGTTGCCCAGGCCTTTTAGCATCGCCGGGTCGGCGAAGCCCGGCGTCACGATCACCGCGCCCCAGTGCATGAAGGTGGTGTACAGGCCCAGCAGGGTCGACTCCTGCCCGCCGTGCAGGTTCTGCGCGCTGGTCATCGCGCTCACGGCCTTGCCGGCCAGCTTGCCCTGCTGCCAGATGGGGCCCAGCGTGTCGATGAAGGCGCGCATCTGGCTCGCCACGGTGCCAAAGCGCGTGGGTGCGCTGAACAGCCAGGCGTTGGCCCATTCCATGTCCTCGGGCGTGGCGATCGCGATCTGAGCCGTCTTCTGTGCCTGATCGTTCCAGGCCTGCACCGACTGCACCACCTCGGGCGGCGCGGTCTCGCGCACCTTGCGCAGGCGCACCTCGGCGCCCGCCTTGCGCGCGGCCTCGGCGGCCACCTCGGCCATCGCGTAATTGGTGCCGTAGGTGCTGTAGTAGACAACTGCGAGTCGAACCTGGCTCATGAACGTCCTCCTTGACGTAGTGAAGATATGTACCCTGACTATTATCGAGTCGAACGCGATTGATTATTAGTACGTGCTATTGCGCTGGATTGTCCCGAAAATGTAACGATGCACGATTTGAACGACATGCTCTACTTTGCGGAGGTGGTGGAGCACGGCAGCTTTGCCGGCGCGGGCCGCTCCCTGGGTATCCCCAAATCCCGCCTGTCGCGCCGCGTGGCCGAGCTGGAGGCGCAGCTCGGCACCCGGTTGTTGCAGCGCACCACGCGCACGCTCTCGCTCACCGACGCGGGCAAGGCCTTCCTCACGCACTGCGCGGCGGTGCGTGAATCGGCGCAGGCCGCGGCCGACGCGGTGGCGCAGGTGCAGGCCGAGCCGCGCGGCACGGTGCGCGTCACCTGCCCCGTCACGCTCGCGCAGACGCAACTGGCCGAGCAGCTGCCGCGCTACCTCGCCCAATGCCCGCAGGTGCGCCTGGAGGTGCAGGTGACGAACCGCGTCGTCAACGTGGTGGAAGAGGGCGTGGACGTGGCGCTGCGCGTGCGCTTGTCGGTGGACGACAGCGGTTCCATGGTCGTCAAGCGTCTCTACGAGGTCTGCCAGGTGCTCGTCGCGAGCCCCGCGCAGCTCAGGCGCCAGGGCACGCCCGCGACGCTGCAGGATCTGGAGGCGATGGACGTGCTCGCGCCCTCGGGCACCGAAGGCAGCGTGAGCGTGCGGCTCATCAGCCCGCAGGGGCGCCCGCAACTGGCCGAGCTCACGCCGCGCTGCGTGATCGACGACCTGCTGAGCCTGAAATTCGCCGCCGTCGCAGGCACCGGCCTGTGCTGGCTGCCCGACTACATGTGCGCCGCCGAACTGCGCGACGGCCGGCTCGTGCGCGTGCTGCCCGAATGGAGCCAGCCCAAGGCCATCGTGCACGCGGTCTTCGCCTCGCGCCGCGGCATGTCGCCCGCGGTGCGCAGCTTTCTCGACTTTCTGGAAACCACGGTTCCGGCGCACCAGCTCGTCGAGACGTGACGCGGGCCCCGCTGTCCATGGATCCGTACGGCCATCCGTGAAAGGAGGCGACTAGTAGCCGCAAGGCACTGACGGATGTGCACCATGCCCGCTGATGGAGTCATGGCGCCAGGTAATTGTGGCCGGAGCTGCCACAGCCGAAGCCCTCGCTTGTTCGCGGGCTTCTTTGTTTCTGCTGTCTCCTGCGTGGCTGAAGATTGACGCTACCGCCGCTGCTGCGCCCATGGGCACCAGAGGGTTCATGCAGTCAAGCAGGCGGATCGAGCCGATTCTTGAGATGCCTCAGAAACGAGCGTTTGCGATCCTGTCCGGCCACCCGGGCTTCAGGCGAGGCTAAATCGGCAAGCGGTTCGTCTGCTTGATGCCCTTCAGGGGGATCTCGGTAACGACGTTGCGCACCCCCTCGATCCTGGTGAGCGTCTCCATCTGGAACCGTTGGTAGTCGTCGAGATCCCTGGCGTAGACGCGCAAGAGGTAGTCATAACCGCCGGCCATCAAATAGCACTCCAGCACCTCTGGTGCCGCTTCCATCTCTCTTGCAAAGTGCTCCACGGTCGTCTTGTCCTGACGATCCAGGGTGATGCGCACAAACGCCATAAACCCCAGGCCGACTTTCGCGGGGTTGACAAGCGCGGTGTAGCCTGCAATCACGCCCCGCTGCTTGAGCAACTGAATACGGCGCGAGCACGGCGTCGCCGACAGCCCCGCCTGTTCCGCCAATTCCGCGTTGGTCTGGCTTGAGTCGCGCTGTAGCGCGCGCAGGATTCGTTTGTCTATCGTGTCGAGCATCACTAGAATTTTTCACTACATAAGCGCTTTAATATAGTTATTACACCTAATTCATGCATTGATTATGGACAAATTTGAAAACGATATCTAGTGCACAGGCGCCACACTCCAGGCGGTCCTCGACCATGCAGTACCGGGTACGCAAACAGGTTCGCGAGGCCGTCCTTGAGGTGTTTCTTATGCTTGAGATTTCGTGGCTGCCCTTCATCGCCGCTTCTGTATTCGTGATCCTCGTTCCGGGGCAGGATTTGACGCTTGTCATCTCGCGAGCGCTCTCGTGGGGTACGGGCGCGGGTGTGGAAACCGCCGCCGGTGTCAGCACGGGGCTGCTCGTGCACACCATCGTAGTCACGCTGGGTGTGGGGGCGCTGCTGCAAACATCGACCACGTTGCTTCTGGTCTTGAAGACAGGCGGGGCGCTCTATCTGGCGTACCTTGGCGTGATGCTGCTGCGTACCTCTGCCGAGCTGGATGTGTCGCAGGACGGGCATCCGCGCATTTCAGCATGGCGCACCTTCATGCAGGGTGCTGTGTCGAACATGTCCAATCCGAAGATCGTGCTCTTCTATCTGGCCTTTCTGCCGCAGTTCGTCCCCGCGAAGATGGCGCATCCCACGTTGGCTCTTTTTCTTCTGGGCACGACGTTCGCGGTTTTGACGTTCCTGATCAAGGCGCCGATCGCCGTGTTCGCGGGGCAGCTCTCAGCCTCGGTACGTCGCAATCCGCGCATTCTGGTTCGTGTCCACAAAGGCAGCGGCCTCGTCCTGCTCCTGCTGGGCGCCCTGCTGGTTTTTGAACACTGACCGGGTGGCGCTCAGGGTGGCTTCGGCGGCAGCCTTCTGCCGCACGCGATTGGCGGCGTTGTCCGCAAACAGGTACGGCGTTTGCAGGCCGCCAAGTGGCATGAGGCTCGCCATGCCGTCGGCGAACACCCGGTTTTTGTCCGACTGCCGTTGCAGGTGCTTGATGCTTCTTGACGCTATAACCCCTTGATTTCTCAATGAAAAAGCCCGTCAGGTGATGATCCTTGACGGGCTTTGTTTGAGTGGTTGGTCGGCGTGAAAGGATTCGAACCTTCGACCCCTTGCACCCCATGCAAGTGCGCTACCAGGCTGCGCTACACGCCGTAAGCCGACTATTGTAGCGTCGGCTTCAGCGCATCAGCAGCGCACGGATTTCTTCGAGTTCGCTGCGCAGTTGCGCGGGGGTGAGCGGCGCGGCGTGCGTGGCGTGCTCCAGCGTGGCGGCGTCCGGCCCGTCGGGCGGCAGCGCCCCGGACGCGGCGTGCGCCAGCTCCTGCAGGCGGTTGCGCGCGCCGCTGATGGTGAAGCCCTGTTCGTACAGCAGCTCGCGGATGCGCCGGATCATGAGCACCTCGTGGTGCTGGTAGTAGCGGCGGTTGCCGCGGCGCTTCATGGGCCGCAGTTGGGTGAATTCCTGTTCCCAGTAGCGCAGCACGTGCGGCTTGACGCTGCACAGTTCGGCCACCTCACCGATCGTGAAGTAGCGCTTGGCCGGGATGGCGGGGAGGGCGGCGTTCATGGCGTGGCGCTACAGCGGCTCGCCCGTGCCGGGCTCGCTCTGGATCTGGTCCTTGAGCTTGGCGCTGGCGTGGAAGGTGACCACGCGGCGCGCCTCGATCGGGATGCTTTCGCCGGTGCGCGGGTTGCGTCCGGGGCGCGGCGCCTTGGTGCGGATCTGGAAGTTGCCGAAGCCCGAGAGCTTCACGTCTTCCCCGCGCGCGAGGCTGGCGACGATGAGGTCGAAGAAGGCGTCCACCATGTCCTTGGCTTCGCGCTTGTTCAGGCCGATCTGCTCGAACAGCAGTTCGGCGAGCTGGGCCTTGGTGAGCGCCGGGGTTTCCAGGCTCTCGACGGCCAGTTCGATCTCGGGCAGCGGGGTCGGTGCAATCATCGCAATCGGGCTCCGGTGTATTGGGAGAGCGCCTGCAGCACGCGCTGCACGGCGGCGTCGATGTCGGTGTCGGTGAGCGTGGCCTCGCCGCTTTCGAGCGTGAGGCGGATGGCCAGGCTCTTCTCGCCTTCGGCAATGCCGGTGGCGGCGCTGCCCGCCTGCGGGCGGAATACGTCGAACAGCACGCACGAGCGCAGCAGGCTGCCCGAGAGCGCCCCTTGCGCCGCCTGCACGATCTGCGCGTGCGTGACGCTTTCGCGCACGATGATGGCGATGTCGCGCTCGACGTGCTGCAGCCGCGCGACCGGCGCGAACGCGGGCACGGGGTGTTCGCAGACGGCGTCGAAGTCGAGCTCCATCAGCATGGGCGCGTGCGGCAGGCTCCATGACTGGCGCCAGCGCGGGTGCAGCTCGCCGACGTGGCCTATGGCCTGGCCGCCCAGCAGCACGCGCGCGCAGCGTCCGGGGTGCATCGCGGGGTGTTCGGCGGCTTCGAACGCGGGGCGCAGCGGCGCCAGCAGCGCCTCGACGTCGCCCTTGGCGTCGAAGAAGTCGACGGCGCGTTCCTTCGCGCCCCATTGCAGCGGCTGTGCGCCGCCCCAGGCGAGCGCGGCGATGCGCATGGGCTGGGCGTAGCCCTGCACCGTGGCGTCGGTGTCGGCCACGCTCGCGTCGCGCCGGTACACGCGGCCCACTTCGAAGAGGCGCACGCGCGCCGCCTTGCGGTCGAGGTTGAATTTGAGCGCCTGCAGCAGCGAGCCCAGCAGCGTGGAGCGCATCACGCTCATCTGGCTGGCGATGGGGTTGAGCAGACGGATGGGCGCGTCGTTGCCCGCAAGCTCGTGCTCCCAGCGCTCCTCGACGAAGCTGAAGTTGATGGTTTCCTGGTAGCCCAGCGCCGCGAGCTGGCGGCGCACCGCGTAGCGCCCGCGCCGGTGCTCGGGCCGCAGGCGCGGCACGAGCGTGCCCACGGGAGCGTTGGCGGGCAGGTTCTGGTAGCCGATGATGCGGGCGACCTCCTCGATCAGGTCTTCCTCCAGCCGCAGGTCGAAGCGGTAGCTGGGCGGCACGACGCTGACCGCGCCGTCTTCCTGCGTCACCGCCAGGCCCAGGCGCGTGAGCGCATCGGTGCACTGCGCCTGCGTGAGCGGCATGCCCAGCACCTTGCTCGCGCGCGCCACGCGCAGGCGCACAGGGGCGCTCTCTGGCATGTGCGGCTGCTGGTCGTCGATGGGGCCGCAGGTGGTTGCGGGCGTGCCGCAGATCTCGAGCACGAGCTGCGTGATGCGCTCGATGTGCTCCACCGTGAGGTCGGGATCGACCCCGCGCTCGAAGCGGTGGCCCGCGTCGGTGGCGAAGTTGAAGCGCCGCGAGCGCCCGGCGATGGCGTCGGGCCACCAGAACGCAGCCTCGATGAAGATGTGGCGCGTGTCGTCGCTCACCGCGGTGGCGTCGCCGCCCATGATGCCCGCGAGCGATTCGAGCCCGTGGCGGTCGGCGATCACGCCCACCTGCTCGTCCACCGTGACGGTGTTGCCGTTGAGCAGCTTGAGCGTTTCGCCCGCGCGGCCCCAGCGTACGGTGAGGCCGCCGTCGATCTTCTCCAGGTCGAAGATGTGCGAGGGGCGGCCGAGTTCGAACATCACGTAGTTGGAGATATCCACCAGCGGCGAGACGCTGCGCTGGCCGCAGCGCGCCAGACGCTCGACCATCCAGCGCGGCGTGGTGGCGCGCGGGTTGATGTGGCGCACGACGCGGCCGGAAAAGCGCCCGCACAGGTCGGTGGCCTCTATGTGTACGGGCAGGCGCTCGTCGATGCCGGGCGCTACCTGCGGGAAGGTCGGCGTCTTCAGGGGCGCGCCGGTGAGCGCGGCGAGCTCGCGCGCGACGCCGTAGACGCTCAGCGCGTGCCCGAGGTTGGGCGTGAGCTTGAGCGTGAAGAGCGTGTCGTCCAGGTTGAGGTGCGCGCGGATGTCCTGGCCGATGGGGGCGTCCGGCGCCAGCTCCAGCAGGCCGCCGTGATCGTCGGAGAGCTTGAGCTCACGCGCCGAGCACAGCATGCCGTGGCTTTCCACGCCGCGCAGCTTGCCGATCTTGATGTGAAACGGCTTGCCGTCTTCACCCGGCGGCAGCTCGGCCCCCACGAGCGCGCAGGGCACGCGGATGCCCGCGCGGGCGTTGGGCGCGCCGCAGACGATGGTGAGCGGCGCGGGGCCGCCCGCGTCGACCTGGCACACGCGCAGGCGGTCGGCGTTGGGGTGCGGCTCGGCCTGCAGGATGCGCGCCACGACGATGCCGGAAAACGGCGGCGCGACCGGCCGGGTCTCTTCCACCTCCAGGCCGCCCATGGTCAGTGTCTCGGCCAGCGCCTGCGTGCTCAGGGGCGGATTGCAGAATTCGCGCAGCCAGGATTCAGGAAATTGCATGTTGGATTTCTCGGGATACTCTCGAACCAGGAGCTGCTCGCGCTTGCCAGGTAAGGATTACAGATACAAAACGCCTTGAAAACAGCTTCCGGAGCGCGCGGCCAGCTCTCTTTTTGTTTACTGGAATTGCGACAGGAACCGCAGGTCGCCATCGAAGAACAGCCGCAGGTCGTTCACGCCGTAACGCAGCATGGTGAGCCGGTCCGGTCCCATGCCGAAGGCAAAGCCGATGTAGCGCTCAGGGTCCAGCCCCATGTGGCGCACCACGTTGGGGTGCACCTGGCCCGAGCCCGCCACCTCCAGCCACTTGCCCGCCAGCGGCCCCGAGGGGAACTGGATGTCGATCTCGGCGCTGGGCTCGGTGAA
>JAIXLP010000033.1:0-1404 GCA_026954015.1 Burkholderiales bacterium
TCGTGCTGCTGGTGACGGGCCTGATGTTCTGGCAGGCCTGGTTCGCCGCAAGCGTTGCTATCCCGCTGCAGCGCGTGGCGGTGGTGCTGCACGCGCTGGCAGCGTTCATCCTCGTGCTCGCGGTCATCGTGCACGCCTACGCGGCGATCTGGGTCAAGGGCACCATCGGTGCAATGGTGCGGGGCACCGTGAGCGCCGCGTGGGCCAAGCACCACCACCCGCTGTGGTACCGTGACCAGGTGCAGGCTTCCAAGAAGTGATGCGCCGTCGCTGAACCCGGGGCCGCCTGCGGGCGCGCAAGCGCCGAGGCGGCCCTATTTTTTCGTCCAGACCTTACGCTCCGAGACCCATTGAACTCGCCCGAATACCAGCCTTTCCAGCACACGCCCGACGAGATCGCGATGCGCTCGTCGATCGACGTGCCGTTGCTGCTGCTGCCCAAGCGCGGCAGCCTGTTCTCCGACCGCGCGCTGCGCCTGCGCCAACTCGCCGCGAACCACGCCATGCGCGACTACCTGCTGCTGATGGCGGTGGTCTGCGAGGCGCAGCAGGCGCGGCTGGCGCAGTTTCCCCAGGTACCGATCCCGACGCAGGCGCAGGTGGACGCCGCCAGTGCGAGCGGCGAGCCCCTGCTGGCCACTGAGCGCTGGCCGCGCGACCCCGCATGGCGCGCCGAGCTGCGCGCGCTCCTGCGCCAGGTGCTTGAGAAGCTGCCCGCCGACAGCCCCGCGCGCGCGGGCGTGCAGCGCGTGATCGACCTGCCTGACGACACGCTGGAGCACCAGGCCGACCGGCTGCTCGCGAGCATCACGCTCGGGCTCGACCTGGCGGCCGCGCCGCTGATCGCCGCGGGCCTGCAGCTCTACTGGGTGCACCTCGTCACCGCCACCAGCCAGCTTGGCCCGACGGTGTTCCGCCCGGCGCAGAACAGCAACCGCTGCCCCTGCTGCGGCAGCACCCCCACTGCAAGCATCACGCGCGTGGGCGGCAAGCAGGAGGGGCAGCGCTACCTGTGCTGCAGCCTGTGCGCCACGCAGTGGCTGATGGAGCGCGTGCAATGCACGCAATGCTTCTCGACCAAGAGCGTGCGCTACCGCGGCCTGCAGGCGGCCGACGTGCAGGGTGAACTCGAAAAAGCCCCCGCGATCGAGGCCGAAACCTGCGACGAGTGCAAGCACTACCTCAAGACCATGCACATGGCGCGCGAAATCCACGCCGAGCCGGTGGCCGACGACCTGGCCTCGCTCACGCTCGATCTGCTGGTTTCCGACGAGGGCTACATCCGCAGCGGCACCAACATGCTGCTGCTCTTCGGCGACCCCGACGCCGAACCCGGGCCGACGTGATGGCAGCGCCTGAAGAATCCGTGGTTCACGGTTCGTCGGCCCCGCCAGCGCCCACCAC
>JAIXLP010000033.1:1709-3368 GCA_026954015.1 Burkholderiales bacterium
CCCACCTGCAGGCCATGATGGCCGCGCCCAACAACCTCGAATTCGACCTCGCGACCGGCCGTCGGGGCGACCGCGACAGCCTCGTCGATGGGTTGCTGTGCGAGCTCACCGGCGCCGAGGCGGCCACGGTGGTGAACAACAACGCCGCAGCCGTCCTGTTGCTGCTCGCCGCGCTGGCGGGCGGGCGCGAGGTCATCGTCTCACGTGGCGAGCTCGTGGAGATCGGCGGCGCATTCCGCATGCCCGACGTGATGCAGAGCGCGGGCGCGCGCCTCGTCGAGGTGGGCACCACCAACCGCACGCACCCGCGCGACTACGAAGGCGCGATCGGCGAGCACACCGCGCTCCTGATGAAGGTGCACACGAGCAACTACCGCGTGCAAGGCTTTACCAGCACCGTGGCCGAGGCGCAGCTTGCGCCCATCGCCCGCGCGCACGGCCTGCCGCTGGCAACCGACCTGGGCAGCGGCGCGCTCATCGACATGGCGGCTCTCGGTCTGCCCGCCGAACCCACGCCGCGCCAGATGCTCGCCGACGGGTGCGACCTCGTCACCTTCAGCGGCGACAAGCTGCTCGGCGGCCCGCAGGCGGGGCTCATCGTGGGCCGCAAGGCGCTGATCGAGCGCATCAAGCGCCACCCGATGAAGCGCGCGCTGCGCATGAGCAAGCTGCCGCTGGCGGCGCTCGAAGCCACGCTGCGCCTGTACCTGCGCCCCGAGCGCCTCGTGCGCGACCTGCCCACGCTGCGCCTGCTCACCCGCCCGCTGGCCGAGATCGAAGCCACTGCGCAGGTCGTACTGCCCGCGCTGCGCGACGCGCTCGCGCCCGGCTACCGTGTGGAGGTCGTGGCACTGCAGGGGCAGATCGGCTCGGGGTCGCTGCCGGTCGAGCGCCTGCCGTCCAGCGGCCTGGCGATAGCGCCGATTGAAAAAAAGGCCGCGGGCCGCGCGCTCGACGCGCTGTGCGAGGCGCTGCGCGCACTGCCCGTGCCGGTGATCGGCCGCATCCACGAAGACCGGCTGCTGCTCGACCTGCGCTGCCTGGAGCAGCCCGCGGATTTTTTAAGCCAAATCAGCCTCTTGCGATTGCCAGGCAAGCGCGGGCAGCTATCAAACGAATAGTCCATGATCGTCGGCACCGCAGGCCATATCGACCACGGCAAGAGCACGCTCGTGCGCGCGCTCACCGGTGTCGATACCGACCGCCTGCCCGAGGAGAAGCAGCGCGGCATCAGCATCGAGCTGGGCTATGCCTTCCTCGACGCGCCCGGTGGCGAGCGCATCGGCTTCATCGACGTGCCCGGCCACGAGCGCCTGGTGCACACCATGGTCGCGGGCGCGAGCGGCATCGACTACGCGCTGCTGCTCGTGGCCGCCGACGACGGCCCCATGCCGCAGACGCGCGAGCACCTGGCCGTGCTCTCGCTGCTGGGCATCGCGCGCGGCGCGGTCGTCATCACCAAGACGGACCGCGCACCCGCCGGCGGGGTGGCGGCGCTGCGCGAGGAAATCACCACGCTGCTCACGGGCACCAGCCTGGCGGGAGCGCCCATCGTCGCCGTCTCGGCGCAGACCGGCGCGGGCATCGCCGAGCTGCGCGCGCTGCTGTTCGCCGCCGCCAGCGCGCAGGCGCACGCCACCACGCACGACGACACGCCCC
>JAIXLP010000033.1:4489-9709 GCA_026954015.1 Burkholderiales bacterium
CTGGCGCGCCGCGGCGAGCTGCACCAGGTGGTGAAAGACCTGTACTACCCGCCACAGGTGATGCACGAGCTCGCGCGGCTGGCACGCGCCGTCGGCGCGGCGCATGATGGCGTGGCGCTCGCCGCGCAGTTTCGCGACGCCACGGGTCTCGGGCGCAAGCGGGCCATCCAGATTCTGGAATACTTCGACCGCATCGGCTACACGCGCCGCGTGGGCGACATGCACAAACTGCGCGCGGACTGCACACTGTTCGCAGGCGAGGAGTGATACGGAAGGGCAACCATCCTGGTGGGTGGGCCGGGCTTCAAACCCGGTGGGCGGCGCCAAGCGCCGCCGGGTGGGTTCGACTCCCATGCCCTTCCGCCCCGCGTGGGGGCATCCACCAATGACCACGGTTCAAATCATCGAGCAAGACGGCAAGCCTGCCTTCTACGCCGTTCCCGCCACGCTATGGCGCAAGGTGCGCGACGCCATCGAGGATGCGCAGGCGCGCACGGCGTTCGACCATGCCGTGGCCGACGACGACGGCGACCGCGTTCCCGCGGAAGTGGCCTTCGCCATTGCCGACGGCACCAGCCCGGTGCGAGCCTGGCGGGAATACCGCGGTATCAGCCAGGACGCCCTGGCGCAGTCAAGCGGCTTGAGCAAACCCTTCGTCAGCCAGATCGAGAGCGGCAAGCGCGCTGGCACCACGGCGACGCTCAAGAAGCTCGCAGCCGCACTGGCGGCGCCTCTGGAAACGTTGGCTTAGCCCGTCTCCGACGGCGCGATCAGAACACCAGCGCCCTCCAGCGCAGGTCGATTGCCCGCGCCATGAACTGCACCGCGCCGCCGCGCGCGCAGCCAGGCATGAGCGCGGCGGCGTCCACACCCTGGGCGGCCAGCGCGTCCGAACAGGCGAACAGCCGAGCGCCCAGCTCCACCGCCTCGCGCAGGTTGTCGGCGATGGTCTTGTCCACGCGCGGGCTGGCGCGCAGACCGGCGGCGACGTGCGGCACCAGCAGGTGCACGCTGGCGGCGGTGAAGTACAGCTCGACGGGTACGTCCATCGCGACAGCGGCGGCGGCGTGGAAGAACGGCGTCGCCAAGCGCTCAGGGTGGCTGGCATCTGCCGACCAGAGCATGATCGCGACGCCGGCTGCGTCGTGCTCGGTGTAACTCATGGCGTCGCGGGCGGCGCAAGCTCCACGCCGCTTTCACGCGCATGCCCGGCCATCGCCGCTGGAACCGCGTCGCCGTGCACGAGCTGTGGCAGGTCGGCCGCAAAGTCGGCCAGGCGCAAGCGCGCGATCCAGCCCGCGCCGTAAGGGTCTTTATCCACCAGACGCGGGCGTTCTTCAAGCCGCGCGTTGACCTCGACGACCGTGCCCGCGACGGCGGTTTTCACCGCCACGATGGATTTGGAGAGCTCGACCACCGCCACCGTGCTGCCCTGTGCAAGCTCGGTGCCCACGCGCTTCGGGCGGCACATGTAGATTTCGCCCGAAAGCGCGATGCCCAGTTCGGTGATGCCCACGGTGGCGGTCGCTCCATCGGGGTCGAGTCGCGCCCAGACCTGGTGCTCGATCAGGTAATACAGCTCGGGCGGATGGTTCAGGCGCAGCAGCGGCGTGGTCATGCCGCGATGGTAAAGGTAACTCTATTTCTTGCCGTGCGGGCTCACGTAGTCGCCGGCCTTGGAGTGGAACGCGATCGCCATGCGGTTCCAGCTGTTGATGGAGATCACCGCGAGCGTCAGATCAACGATGGCTTTCTCGTCGAAGTGCTTGCGCGCTTCGTTGTACACCTCGTCCGACACGCCGCTGTCGGCGATGCGCGTCACCGCCTCGGTCCAGGCGAGTGCCGCGCGTTCACGGTCGGTGTACAGGTGCGGTGCCTCGCGCCAGGCCGAGAGCACGAACAGCCGCGTGGTGCTCTCGCCCTCGGCGAGGGCGTCCTTGCTGTGCATGTCCAGGCAGTATGCGCAACCGTTGATCTGCGAGGCACGCATCTTCACAAGCTCAAGCAGCGATTCCTCGAGCCCGCATTTGTGTACCTGCATCTCGGTGTTGAGCAGGGCCTTGAAAGCCTCGTGCGAGGCGTCCTTGTATTCCAAGCGTTGCATTTTTGAACTCCTGCGCGGTGACTCCGCGCGATCTATGAAGCGTGCGCGCAGTGTAGGGCGGGGCGCGGTTCGGCGCACTGCGCGTACGCGAACCTGTACCGCCCGTGTTGGCATGTGGCGCGCGGCAGCAAAGGCGCTAGCGCGGCGGCTGCGATGCGACGCGGTTGCGCCCGCCTTCCTTGGCCACGTACAGCGCGCGGTCCGCCGCCCTGATCCACGCGTTCCACCGGTCTTCCGCAAGCGGCGTGCCCGAGCACACGCCCAGGCTGATGGTGTAGCGGATGGTGGCGCCTTCGTGCACGCACGGCGTGCGCGCGACGTCATCGCACAGCGCCCGCGCGAGCCCCACCGCGCCCTGCATGTCGGTCGATGGCAGCAGCACGAGAAACTCTTCGCCGCCGTAGCGGCCCAGCAAGTCCTGCCGGCGCAGCCGCCGGCCCAGCAGCTCGACGAGATGCACGAGCACCCGATCTCCGGCCTGGTGACCGTAGGTGTCGTTGATCTGCTTGAAGTGGTCCAGATCGAGCAGCAGCACGGCGTACGGCTCGCGCTGGCGGGCACTTGCGGCCAGGTCACGCTCGAGCGTCTGCAACAGATGCCTGCGATTGGCAACACCCGTGAGTGCATCGCGCGACGCGAGGGCCGTGAGCGCCGATTCGGAGCGCTCCTTGGTCATGAGCACGAAGCCGAACGCGGCCAGCACGATGACGACGGAGGCGGTCGTAAATACCAGCGATTGCCAGAGGTCGGGGTGCAGCATCTCCGCCAGCTGCAACCGATCGACAGCGACCAGCACGCCGCGCGCGAGCAGCACCACGACCTGTGCTGCCACCGCGATTGTCAGCACCCATGCTCCACGGCGCTGCGCGGGCGGCCGGGGACACCACAGCGCCAGCGGCAGCAACGCGAGCTGCAGCGCCATGAGCAGGCTGCCGACGACGAGCCGGACACGCACGTGATCGACCAGCACGATGAACGTGAACGCGAGCGCCACGACGGGCAGCACCATCCCAAGCCAAGGCATACGCCGGCCATGAAACTGCGCGATCGCACCCAGCGTAAGCGCGAACGCCCCGGAGAGCAGGACGTTGGCGAACACGACGCTGAACACGTCCGGGATGCTTCCGCGTAGCGCGTACAACGCGTAGCCCACCGCCTGCATCAGCAGCGCCACCGCCCACAGACCCAAGCCCTCGCGTTGCCGGGTGCGCACCGTGATCAGGGCCGCACCCATGGCAGCGGAAACGCCGGTGGTCATCACGAGCATCGTGCCTACATCGAGTTGCGGGAGCATCTGGCGATACCTCGTGGTGAGGGCAATCTGTGCGCTGCGCGTCGGATAGGCGCCGTCGTTGCGGGGTGAACGTCAGTTCCGCTCGAAATGAAACAGTGCGGTGCTGGCCAGCAGATTGGGCCAACGGCGCACCTCGCGGCCATCCTCCAGACCGAAGGCGTCAAGGATGCGCAGCTTGTTGCGCCGCGCAAGCACCTCGAAGTCCGCATAGGTGCCCACCCGGATGTTGGGCGTGTCATACCACTCATAGGGCAGCCGCGCGGTCACCGGCATGCGCCCGCGCAGGATCGCGAGGCGGTTGGGCCAGTGCGCGAAGTTGGGAAAGGCGACGATGCCGCTCCTGCCCACGCGCGCGGTTTCCCGCAGCATGACCTCGGCGTTCCTCAGGTGTTGCAGCGTGTCGATCTGCAGCACCACGTCGAAGCTGTTGTCGGCAAACATCGCCAGGCCCTCGTCCAGGTTGAGCTGGATCACGTTCACGCCACGGCGCACGCAGGCGAGTACGTTGGCGTCGGCAATCTCGATACCGTAGCCGCTGCACCCGCGCGTGCGCGTGAGCAGGTCGAGCAGCGCCCCGTCGCCGCACCCGAGGTCGAGCACGCGACTGCCCTGCGGCACGAGCCGCGCGATGGTCTGCATGGTGTCGTGGTCGCTCATGCCAACGCCTCCGCAATGCCATCGAAATAGGAGCGCACCACGCTCATGTAGCGGGCGTCATCGAGCAAAAACGCATCATGCCCGTGGGGTGCATCGATTTCGGCGTAGCTCACGTCGCGGCGGTTTTCCAGCAACGCATGCACCGTCTCGCGCGAGCGCCGGGGTGCGAAGCGCCAGTCGGTGGTGAAGCTCACGAGCAGGAACTTCGCGCGCGCGGCCGCAAGCGCCTCGGTCAAGTTGCCGCCGTGCGCGCGCGCCGGATCGAAATAGTCGAGCGCGCGCGTGATCAAGAGATAGGTGTTGGCGTCGAAATACTCGCTGAACTTGTCGCCCTGGTGGCGCAGATAGCCTTCGATCTGGAACTCGATCTCCTGCGTGCTGTAGCGGTAATCCTCGCGCGCGACGCCTGCCACCGCGGCGCGCAGCTCGCGGCCGAACTTGGCGTTCATCACGTCGTCCGAAAGGTAGGTGATGTGGCCGATCATGCGCGCGATGCGCAGGCCGCGCCTGGGCACCACGCCGTGCTCGTAATAGTCACCGCCGTGAAACTCGGGGTCGGTCACGATCGCGCGGCGCGCCACCTCGTTGAACGCGATGTTCTCCGCCGTGAGATTGGGCGCGCTCGCCACGACGACGGCATGGCGCACGCGATCGGGGTACTGCAGCGTCCACGACAGCGCCTGCATGCCGCCCAGGCTCCCGCCCATCACGGCGGCAAGCTGCGTGATGCCCAGGCGCTCGAGCAGCAGCGCCTGGGCGTTCACCCAGTCCTCGACCGTGCAGACCGGGAACGACGCGCCGTACGGTTTGCCGGTCTCCGGGTTCACGTCCCTCGGGCCGGTCGAGCCAAAACACGAGCCGGGGTTGTTGATGCCGATCACGAAGAAGCGGTTGGTGTCCACGCTCTTGCCGGGGCCGATCATGTTGTCCCACCAGCCCTGGCTCTTGGGCTGGCCTTCGTAGCTGCCCGCGACGTGGTGCGAAGCGTTGAGCGCGTGGCACACGAGCACGGCATTGCTCTTGTCGGCATTGAGCGTGCCGTAGGTCTCATAGGTGAGGTCGTACGCGCGCAGCACCGCGCCCGAGGCAAGCGCCAGCGCCTCGGCGAAGTGCATGGTTTGCGGCTTGGCTATCAGTGGCATGAAAAAACCCGGCATCGCCAAAG
>JAIXLP010000033.1:9719-10628 GCA_026954015.1 Burkholderiales bacterium
TGCATGGTTTGCGGCTTGGCTATCAGTGGCATGAAAAAACCCGGCATCGCCAAAGGACGAGGCCGGGTTTGCACGCTGATCGGTCACGTCTTTAGCGGTATTTTTTAAGCGCCCGCAAGCGGTGCAAATCGGCGCGTCTGTGCGGGTGATTATGCCAAACGTACAGTGCACGTTCTGGAGTCACGCCCCCCAGGTAAGCACAACGCCGTGTTCGCGCGCCAGGCGATCGATTGCCTCGGGGGTATCCACGTCGGTGGTGTAGCGCGCATGCGGTGCGCGCAGTGCCTGCACCCGCTCGGGATGGGTGCGGCGCAAGTCGCGCACCGACTCACCGCGCTCGACCGCGGCACGTACCGCCTCGCCCAGCGCCAACGGGTGTCCGGGCGCATTACCGTGCACCGGAACGACAAGCTCCATGCCCTCGGCGCGCCAGCGCCACGCGCTCAGCACCGCCTCGATGTCGCCGGGCTCCAGCAACGGCTGATCGCCCAGCACCACCACAATGGCGTCCAGCGCCGCGGGCAGCGCCGCCAGCGCGCAACGCAAGGAGGAAGCCGGGCCGACATCGGGAGCGGGGTTGGTGGCGATGCGCGTCGCCGCGCCCCACGCGGACTGCGCCAGCACCGGCCTGAGCTGCTCGGCATGGTGACCCAGTACGACGACGATGGGAGCCACCTTGGCGAGCGCGAGCAGCCGAACCTGGCGCAGCAGCAGCGGCTCGCCGTCGCGCAGCAGCAACGCCTTGGGGCGACAGCCCATGCGCCGCCCGGCACCGGCTGCCAGGACGACGCCTCCGACACGCGGCGGCATGTCAGTGCGCGACGAAGCAGACATTGGCCGCGTCGTTGGGCGTAATCTCCTGCATGTCCTTCACGTGCGCGACGTCCAGGTCGCGCGGCAACGGGACGC
>JAIXLP010000094.1:0-61164 GCA_026954015.1 Burkholderiales bacterium
TCCCAGGCCATGTCGTCCACCAGCCTGACCCACGGGAAAAACCGCGCCAGGCCCGTGCGGTTCAGGAACACGTTGAATGGCGTGGGGAAATAGCGGCAGCTGGGCTGCAAGCCGCCATCCTCTCCGGTCAGTCGCACGCCCACCACACCGCACCTGGGGCGGCGGCACATGACGTCCAGCGCCACGCGCAGCGCATCGGGCTGCATGAACGCGTCGGTATTGAGCAACAGCACGAATTCGCCGCTGAGGTGCTCCACCATCTGGTTGTTGGCCCGGCCAAACCCGACGTTCTCGGTATTCACCTGTACGTAGGCATTCGGGTGCTCGCGGCGCAGCACTTCCACCGAATCGTCGCGCGAGGCGTTGTCCACCACCCAATAGCGCAATTGCAGCCCCTGCGCCGCCGCGTCGCACGCGGCGAACATGCGGCCAAGCAGGTGCGCGGTGTTGTAGTTGACGATGATGACGTCGATCATGCGCGCCGCACCTTCGCGTCAACCCGCCGCCAGCGGCGCATCGACCGGCGCCTCTTCATGCGCGAGCCCCTCCTGCAGGCGGTAAATCCTGTTGCATCGCGCGAGTGTAGAGACCCGGTGGGCAATCATCAGGATGATGAGGCCGGGGTTGAGCCGGTAGATCGCATCCATCACCTTCGCCTCGGTCTCGCCGTCGAGCGCGCTGGTGGCCTCGTCCAGCACCAGCACATCGGCCTTCTTGTACAGCGCCCGCGCAATGCCGATGCGCTGGCGCTGCCCGCCCGAAAGCTGCACGCCGCGCTCGCCCACGCGCGTCTGCACGCCGTTGGGCAACTGGCGGATGAAATCCCCCAGTTGCGCGGCCTCCAGCGCCTGCATCAGGTGCGCCTGGTCGATCTGCTTCGGGGTCAGCCCCAGCGCAACGTTCTCCGCGATCGACTTGTCGCACAGAAAGATCGCCTGCGGCACATGGGCGATGCGCCGGTGCCACTGTGGCAGGTTGGCGTCGGTGAGCGCCTCGCCATTGACCAGCACCGCTCCGGCGGTGGGTCGGAGCAACCCCATGCAGATATCGAGCAGCGTACTCTTGCCACCGCCCGTCACGCCGACGAAACCCACCCGTTCACCCGCATCGATGCGCAAATTCACGCCGCTCAGGACGGTCTTTTGCTCAGGCCCGTAGGCGAACTGCACCCCGCGCAGCTCGATCGAGGAAACCGGAACCGATGGCAGAGCATCCGTCGGCGCCACCGCCCGCGTGGATGGCGGCACGGGCAGATCCAGCAGCGCCAGCGTCTCCTGCACCGTCGCGAGCGTGCCGCGGTAGCTTGCATAACCGTTGTAGATGGTCTGCACGTGCGGCAGCAACCGCTGCCCCCCGAGCGCCAGCGCGCCCAGCACCGGCAGCGCGTCGGACAGGCCGCCGGGGCCACGCACCAGCCAGTTGGCGAGCACGATCACGAGGACGATCGCGACGCTCTCCACCATGTACTTGGGCGCGCCGCCGAGCGTCAGGTTGGCTGCGAATGCCCTGCGCACGTTTCGGTCCACGCGCGCAAACTGGTCGACGTAGACATGCTGGTTGTGCTCCAGCATGATGTCGCGGATCGCACCGATGCCTTCCTGCAGGTACTGGAAGCGCACGACGCCGCCACGCGCTATCGTCTGGCTGTTGCGCCGCAAGCGCTGCCTGACGGCAAAGCTCAGCACCACGTACAAGCCACCGATCAGCCCGCCCGCCACGAGCGCCACACGCCAATCCACCCACAGCATCGCTGCCAGGATCGCGGCGGCCATGACCGTGGCAACGGCCAGCAGCATCAACGGCGCCAGCGCGCCCGCCGTCAGGTGGCCGACCTTCTCAATCGCCGACAGCGTCTCGCTGCTGTTGCGCCTGAGGTGGTAGTCATACGGCTGGTAGAGCACCTTCGCGAACACCTGCACGCCCAGGTCGGCACCGATCGCGAACGTCACCCGGTTGCTGATCCAGGTCAGCACCAGACGCAGCAGGCCCGCGCCCAGTGCAATGCACGCGAACAGCACCGACGCGGCAAGCAGCCGCGTGCCGCCCATCCACCCCGCCACTGCATCGAGCAGCCGCGCCAGCCACGGCGCCTTGTCCACGAACTCGGGGCTGGCCAGCAAACCCAGAAACGGCAGCACCGCACCCAGCGTGAAGACCTCCGCAAGCGCGCCGAGGACCATGAGGACCGCGACAATCACCAATTGCCAACGGCGTTTCGGGCTCAGGTAGCGGGTAATCGTTACAACAAACTGGTACATCGGCGCAATATTTATCCGGCTTGATGGGCATCAACGCTCTGGTGCGACCAAGGGCAATTCCGTGTCCTCGCCATATCGATTTTCTTAATTCGCAATCTCGTTGTAAAAATCGAGATATGCGCCGCGTAGCGCCTCACCGGAATACTTCGTTCGTACAGTGTGCAGTGCCGCGTGTGACAACCGCTCCGCCAGCGCCGGATCACGCACGATAGTCTCGATCTGCGAAGCCAGTGCGTTCGCGTCCTCGCTTTCGAACAAAAGGCCATTGACGCCATCGATGATCATTTCCGGAATGCCACCCACCCGGCTGGCCACCGTGGGCACGCCTTGTGCGAGAGACTCGGCCACCGTATACGAGAACATTTCCACGCGCGATGCGACCACGCATAGTGATGCGTCCTTGCGCAGTGCGGTGACGTCCACCGCCGGACGGCGTCCCAGAAATTCAACCGGGCTTGAAATGCCATGCCTCCTCTCGCACTCGGCAATCACCTCGTCCCGGCTCAAATTCCCACAACCATGAAATTCCAGCCTTCCGCCATCCGGCCCCACGAAAATTGCCCTGAATCCATCGATCTTTTTTGCTGCCAGGAACGCCGCCTCGATAAAAATATCAGCGCCTTTCACCAAATCAAAACGGCCGATAAAAATGGCCGTCTGCGATTCTGATACTGCACCGCGCCATTGATCATCTTTCCTATATTCCGGGAAAGGATTGGGCAAGACGATTTTTTTATTCAATTCTCGATCATAGAATTTTTCAACTTCATCGAGCACAAATCGGGAGGGCGCCGATACGGCCGCCGCCGCAAAAATCGCATCCCCCTCCCGACGTACGCGATCGTGGTACGCAGCGTCCTTGTTGACACCCAATGCCGAACCCACCAGAAACCACGGCCCATGCAGCCGGACCGCCACCGGTGCCTTCACATATTTTCCGACGGTCAGACTGTGTCCGAACACCTCTTCCATTTCCACGACGGAACGCTGATTTCTCGCCAACCGGGCCGCGAACTTCGAAAAACGCCGCGCCGGAAACCCTTCTTCACTCCGGATACCAATGAGTCGCGTCAGTACCTTCCGCACGACCGACTTCTTCCGATCATAGTATTCATATACCGCCTCATTTGTCGCTTCGCCGACCGTGCTCTTCGCAATCAGCGTCACCGCCACATCGGTTTGGTCGAGCAAGGCAACAAGATTTTTCGCATACGTGCAGACACCGTTTGGTATCGCACCCAACGGAACACCAGGGACAAACAGGAACAGGTCAATTCTTTTTAATGCCATGACCCACTCCAACGAAGAACATCAGAGTCGTCAATAGACCGCTTCCGGGGCTGAACGAACTCACGGTAAAAATACTCAGGCCCAAACCCACCATCAACACCATATAGGTTCTCGCGACGTCCAGTCGGTCATCGGAGCCCGATCGCCTCGCCATTCTGTACAACGACATTGGCCACAAAAAAATCATCGTACCAAATAACACAACAGGAAATATCCCGAACTCCAGCCCAATCTGAAGGTAAGTGTTGACGATGTCAATGATTCCCTCGCCCTGTCTCAGTACCTGCATTTCGGGCACCTGCCTGAAATATGGATTACCTGCCAGCGGGTATTTCATGATCTCCCCAACGCCTACGTCCAGCAATCGCTTTCGATAATCAACATTACCGGAATCCTTCAACAAGAAGCCGTCGATTACAGAGCCAAGAACACCGGTCACCGCCAGCACCGCGGCGAAAAGCACTCCGCCAATTATTACATAAACTATACCACGGCCCTTATGTTTCATCACCATATACCATCCGACCATGGCCACGCAAACGAGCCAAGGCGCCCGGGAAAACGTGACAATCATCGCCAACGCGATGAGGATGAATACAATTTTCTGCGCGATCGATTTTTTCAATCCCTCCGTCAAGTGAAGATAGACGATCAACGCCATGCCACTGATCGCGGCAAATTGTATCGCCCCCATCGTCGCACCAGATCGTAAAATCCCGCTCCTGGATTTATAATTCGTAATCCCGCTAACATTCAGCTCCAAAACCTGTTTCAGGGGATCATAGATTTGCCAATGTCTCAACGAACCGAATATCGCAATCCCAGCCAATATGGTGATAATAAACACCAACCCGAAGAACATATATTTTACATGGATGCTCCTGGACGACATATTTTTCCCAAGAAAATAGGGAATCAGGATGGAGTTGAGAAACAAAAATGCGTCGCGCAGCCCATCCGTAAACGTAGTGCCGCGCATGGAAAGCACACCCACCCACAGAAACAAAAGCAACACCACCCAATCCATCGGGTCACGAAGAGCACAGATTTTCCCCGAATTCCCTCTGAATAAAAATATGAAGCCGAGCATTATCGGCCACGACATATCGAAAAGTCGGTTCAATCCGAAAATTCCAGGAAGATCTTTGCTGAGTGCCGGCACCGAAAGCAGCAACACTACGTACAATCCTGCATGCGCCTCCCTCGGAATCCGCCGCAATACCATAAAGACGACGAAGATCGACGCAAGCAGGAAGATGTAGTAATTGAACGAAAGAAAAAGCGCCGAGGTGAGCAGCAGCCACGCCGTACCATATTGTTTGCCGATCTGAACCAGACCGAATCCGCCGATGCTTTCGATCCGTATTTTCCTGGCGCCCGCCTGCCCAAGAGAGTAGCAGACACCTCCAATCAAGAGGATATAAGCATAGGCGATGAGATGGTTGGGCATTGACCGGGGATTTTCGTTTATTTAATTTTCAGGCGTACGCGCAACGCATGATGCTTTGCGTATCCAAAGGCCGACCATTTATACTTGCACACCACCTCAAGCGCCCCAGGATGCCGCATGCCTCAGTCACTCACACTACCAATTGACGATCACCTGACCCTTGACGCGGACGAAGCCCGTGGCGCAGGTGCCCTGCTCGCGACGGAGTTCAATGAAGCCGACCCATTTCCGCACATCGTCCTCGATGACTTCCTGCCAGCGGCCGTCCTGCAGCGTGCCGTCCAGGGCTTTCCCGGAGGAGCGCTGGAACACGACCGCACCTTCGTCATGGGCTACGCTGGGCAGCACAAACGGCAGATTCTGCCCGAGGACTGCGATGCGCCGACCCGCGAATTATTCTGGTTCATGAATTCTCGACCGATGCTGCAGTTCCTTGAGGGGTTGACCGGTATCGATGGGCTGCTGCCGGACCCCTACTTCACCGGCGGGGGCTTCCACGAGACCACCAAAGGTGGCCTGCTCGGTGTACACGCCGACTTTCGCATCCACGAAGAACTGCGCCTGCAGCGGCGCCTGAACCTGATCGTGTACCTGAACGAGCACTGGGAAGACGACTGGATGGGCCAGCTCGAACTGTGGAGCCGCGACATGTCCACGTGCGTGCAGCGCGTCTCGCCCGTCCTCAACCGCTGCGTGGTGTTTCGCACCGAGGCCGATACCTGGCATGGCCACCCCGACCCGCTCAACACGCCCGACGGCGTCGCACGCCGCTCGATGGCCCTGTACTACTACACCGCTTCCGCCGCCATCCACGAAGAGGTACCGGCAAACAGCACGGTCTATGTGCCGCGTCACACCGACTCCGCTGAGGTGCAGAAAGAAGCGCGCACCCTGCGCAACTGGGAACGCGCGCGCGACTGGCTGCCGCCCGTGGTGTACCGTAAATTGTCGCGTCTGCGCTACCGCTGATACGCTGCATGAATCTGCCGGACGCCCTCGGCCACTTTGCCCGCGGGCTCTCTAATACATAGCTGAAAGCGCTCGCCCACCAAGGGCTAGAGGCCAAAATGAAGCATATCTTGATGGCGGTACTGGCCGCACTACCGTTGGCCCAGCCAGCGATCGGCGCGCAGACCGCGCCCACTTGGCAGGTGCAGATCAGCGATCGGCACGCACTTCCGCTGGCGAGCTCGGGCGGGCAAACGGGCTTCAGCGCAAAGTGGGCGTTCTGGGGCGCCCAATGGAAGTGGGCCGACGCGCGCACCACCTTTGACGATGGCAGCGCCGGCACCGGTACCTATCGGCTTGCGGGCGAAGTGCCGGATCTCGGTGTGCACTGGATGGGCACGGCATCCACGCGCCAGGAGCGTTCGATCACCTACGACCTGGACATGACCGCGCGCAGCGCGCTGACCGATGTGATCGGCGGCGGCATGGTGTTCAAGTTCGACCTGCAAACCTTCGGCGACCTGATGGGCAAGCCCGTGCTGCTGCCAGGCAACGCCGGCTGGCAATGGGGGCGCGAAGGTAGCGACAGGTTCACCATGCGGTTCACACCTGCATTGCCCAAGGTGTTTTTCGAGCGCAACAACCCAACCGAAGTGCGTGCCTATTTCTACGACGGCAAGATACCCGCCGGTGGGCAGCGCTACGCGGTGACGCTGACCTGGTCGAGCAACGCCTCTTGGCAGGCGCCCCTGGCCGAGCGCCTGGGTGGTCCCCCGCCCGACACCTGGCCCAAGGATGCGATCGACGTGCGCACCACGCCACCCGACCTGCTGGGCTCGGAGCTCAAGAACACGACCCAGCCTCGTCTGGGCACCAGCAGCGGTGCCACGGCACCTCGCTACTGGGGCACGAACATCACGGCCTACGCGCTTTTCAATACGCCACGAGAGGTGGTGCAGCAGCAGGCGAAACGCCTCGCGGCGCTGGGCTACAACCTGGTGCGCCTGCACCACCACGACTCACCGTGGGTCAACCCGAACATCTTCGGGCCACGCAAGACGACGCTGGATACCCGCACTTTGAGCGCCGAGTCGCTCGACAAGCTGGACTGGTGGATCAAGTGCCTGAAGGACGAAGGCATCGCCGTCTGGCTCGACCTGCACGTGGGCCGCGCGGTGATGGCGGGCGATGGTATTTACGCCTTCGACGAAATCGCCAAAGGCAAGAACGCCGCGTCCATGATTGGTTTCAACTACGTGAACGTGACGATGCAACAGGCCATGCGGCGCTTCAACGAAGCATATGTGACGCACCGCAATGCCTACACCGGCCTTGCGTACAAGGACGACCCGGCCATCGTCGCAATGCTGGTCACGAACGAAAACGACATTACCCACCATTTCGGCAACAAGCTGTTGCCCAACAAGGGCGTGCCACTGCACAACCAGCTCTACATGAACGCCGCCAAGACGTTTGCCGAGCAGCACGACCTGCCCACCAACAAGACCTGGATCAGCTGGCAGCCGGGACCCGGCAAGCTCTTCCTCAACGATCTGGAGGAACGCTTTGACGTCGACATGATCGACGACCTGCGGCGCCTGGGTGTCAAGCAGCCGCTCGCCACCACCAACATCTGGGGCAACAACCCGCTCACGTCGCTGCCCGCGCTCACTAGTGGTGACCTGATCGATGCGCACAGCTACGGCGGGCCGGGTCAGCTCGAAAAAGACCCGGCATGGTCCGCCAACCTGGGGCACTGGATGGCCGCCGCGCAGGTGGTCGGTCTGCCACTCACGGTCAGCGAATGGAACGCGCAGCCCTTCCCTTCCTACGACCGACACACGCTGCCGCTGCTGGTCGCGGCAATGGCCTCGCACCAGGGCTGGCAGGCCTTGATGCACTTTGCCTACACTCAGGCGCCACCGCGCGAGGGCGGAGGTCCATCCAACTGGCATTCGTACAACGACCCCTCACTGCTGCCCATGCTGAGCGCGGCGGCACTGATGTACCGCCGCGGCGACGTGCACGAAGCGAAGACCACCTACGTCTACGACCCGGGTGCCGAGGCATTCTTTGACCAGGCCACTTCCGCTGGCAACGCGCCGGCACTGCGCACGGCTGCCGAGCAAGGCAGGCTCTTGATCGCGATGCCTTCGACGCCGCAACTTCCCTGGCTCAAGCGCCGCGCGCCACCCGCGGGTGCCACCATCATCAAGGATCCGTCCAAGTCACTGCTGCCCGCAGGCGCGCAGGAGGTGACGAGCGACACGGGCGAACTCACGCACAACTGGGCCAAGGGCACGTACACCATCAGCACGGCGCGCACACAGGCGGCGATGGGCTGGATCGGTGGCTCAACGGTCCATCTGCCTGCCGTGCGTCTGGATCTGCAGACGCGCAACGCGTCGGTGGCCGTCCAAAGCCTGGACGACGCAGCACTGGGCAGCTCGCGCAACGTGCTGGTCTCGATCGGCACGCGCTCGCAACCACAGCCCGGCAACAAGACCCCCTTCCTGGTCGAACCGCTTGCGGGCAGCATCGCGGTGAAGGCGCCTGCGGGCCTCAAGGCCTGGCGCAACGGACCGTTCAACCAGTGGATGGAACTGCCTGCAACCTACAGCGACGGCAGCTACCGGATCACGTTCGATGGCAAGCTGCCAGTGCAATGGGTGGCGTTGCGCTGAAAGGTTTTCACCTCAGGGTGCACACATCCATCTGGCGCAGCGCCTCCCAGGTCTTGCCCTCCAGCCGCGGGGCGCGGCTGCTCGGCCAGTCGGGCTGCGCAAGCAGCGCACCGTAACCCACGGCACGCACAGCGCCTACGGCGAGCAACGCATTGCCGTGTTCACCCCGAAGCGACGCAAACAGCTCCGGCACCTGCGCACACCCCTTACGTTGCCCCACGCCAAGTACGGCACCTCGATGCTGCTCAGCGCCCTGCCGTGCAGGTATCCACGCAAGCAACACGGCTGAAGCACACTCAGCCAGCGCGCCCCGCTTTTGCACGGCGCTCGGCATACCGCGCTCAAGGAACCGGCCGACGAGTACACACCAAAGCAGCCAGCCCATGCTGCCCGGAAGCGGTCCGATCGGCAGCACCCGAGCGAATTCCATCATCTCCGAAGGGGTGGTTCGCAGGGCGGTAACAAGAATGAACTGATCCGTGAGCGTGCGAAAGAAGTGGACGTGAAAAATATCGATCGCGCTCGCGCACGCCATCCTCGCCACGACGAACCAGCGCAGCCGGCCGTGATAAACCAGAGGCCAGCACGCGACGGCCGAAATCAGCCCCCACGCAATCGCCTTCCCACCCAAGCCAGACAACAGCCGCAAACCGAAAAGCGACAACCAGGCCAAGACAACCGCCAGCGGCCGACAAACGAAACGCCGCCCCATGATGACGGCGATTTTCGCGGCATGCGAGGCGTTCGCGGCAAGCTCGGCCGCCGGCAAACAAACGTCAGTTTGTGGCCTGCACGACGATGTCACGCACCCAGGTGCTGCCCGTTCGCGCGCGCAACCGGATGACCGACAGCCCTTGCGGGAGATCGACGGTAACGGCGTTGGAGAGCGCGGGGGTCTTGGCGGGCGAGGACGTACCGGGAATGAACTCGCCCGCCGGCGTGCCGTTCACGAACAACTCCAGCCGCGAAGACGTATTCGCGTCGAGCGTCGTCAACGCCACAGAATACCGCCCTCCAGCAGTAGTGCGCACGGGCACCATCAGCATCTCGTTGTTCACCGAACCCTTGAGTTCATTGAGCTGATAGGCAGTTCCGCTGTAACCCCACGTGGAGCTACCACCCGCGTACGCCTGCACAGCCGCATCAGAGTCACGCAAGTACACCGTTCCTGGTACAGAAGTGCCCAGCGTGACGGACGCAACCGGACGGGTGGCCAGCGTGTCAAGAAAACGCATCTTGGGACTGGTAGTGTCCGCGACCGTAAGCTGTTTCGTACCATCAATGAACCACCACGGCGCACCCATGCTGCTGTAGTTGTAATACACCTGCATGTCCCCCCCGTTGGCGCGGAAGATGTCGTACGCGACGGCCATGCGCTCCGGCATGCGCGGATCGGTGTTGTACGTGTTGGCCACTGACGCATCCTTGCCTACACCAGGCTGTGGACCACCTTCATAGGCGATGAACCGCAGTCCATAGGCCTTGAGCAAAACAGCATCAACCTTGATCTTGTCGGCGTATGACGCGCTGGGCAGACCCTCGAAATACGCCTGCATCGTCGCGGGCTGCGTATCGCTCGCGGCAACCGTGGAGTCATAATACGTGGCGCCACCACCACCCCACCAGATCTTGGAGGCACTGCCTACGCCGTAAGTGCTCTCCGCCCAGCGAAGGGTGGCACCCAGACGACCGTATCCATTTCCGAACTGATTCGAAAATATCGGGCGTACCTGAGTCATCATCGCTTCGTCGCCCCAGACGCTACGGAACGTCTGGCTGATAAACGCGGAGCGGCGCGCAATGAATTCCACGAATGGCGTTTCAGCGGCTTCAGACATCGCCACCACCCAACCGTAGTTGTAAAATCCCGAACCCCAGTTCCAGATTTCGTTGCCGTATTCGACATAAAGCTTCAGGTCGCTGCGTAGCGGCGGATACACAGGATCAGCACGGGTGCTGGTATAGGGCTGCTCACCATCCGAGCCGTAACGAAACAGTTGCGCCAGCTTGGTGATGTAGTCGTCATCCACCTTGACCGGCACATTGATCCACAGGTCACGCCCCGTCGCATTCGCAAGCTGGATCAGCATTTCCCACGACTGACCTTTCTCTTTCGCTCTGCCGAGAAAATTCGGTAGCGTGCGCTCGCTCCAGTGCACCGTAGCGTTACCATTGGTGTTGGTGGTATCCATGGCGCGAAGGACTTGCACCTTGCGCATGGCTTCGATGAATTCGGTAGTGAAGACGACGGAACCGTCGGTGGGATAGCCAGGACGCCACAGATGGATGTCGGTTACGCCATCGTTCCCAATAGAACTCGCGGAACGGCGTGTGGTGCGAAATTCCATCCAGCTATTTCCCGTGCTACCCCCGGGGAGTACCAAATCGGCCGTCGTCCGGTTGGTTGTGGCATCGTAATGCTGATTCTCGATCTTGCCAGCCGGATTAGCGATGACCCGCAATGTCGCCCTCCCGGTGAACGCCAGCTTGTACGTGCCAGCAGCGACGGCCGTCGACGTGAAGAAGAGATTGAAATCGCCCCTGGGGGAACCATCCGGGTCCTGCGTAGCCCCTTCGGGAGCGGCAATATTGGTGAAACTCGACTGGCGCACCACATCGGCCATCGCAAAGCTCCGATCCCAGTAGCTGAGCTGGGGCAGATTCATACCGATTTCGGTTGCATGGGTAGGCGCATTTCCTGAACCCTGTGCCTGCGCAGTACCGGTGTCGGCCTCCTTATTTCCAACCGGCGCAGGCGCAGGTGCCTGCACTGGGGTCTCGGTTGACCCCGATGGCGCCGGTGCAGATACGGGCGTCGCCAGCGCAGATGTGGATGGCAGTTCCATCACGGTATTCGCGGCCACCCTGGCCACGCTCACTTCCGCGGCATTCGCAACGGACATAGGGGCGCTTTCGGTCTGCGCGATCTCGCCGTCGGAACCACCCCCACACGCGACCAATGGCAGCGCGATGGCCAAAGCCGCTGCCAGCCTGACCAGGGGGCCGGAGAGCACGCGAGAAGAAAGAGACTGTTTGACAGCAGACATGGGGGCCTCACCAGTGAACCATCCGAACCCGGCGAGAAAACATATCTGCCAACCGCCCTACCGAAGAAAGGCAAAGCAGGTACGCCGGGAACTGCGGGCGATTGGACCGGATTAGTCCGTTCGACCTATTGCAGTTCGTTTCGGCGAGTAGCAGCGAGACTTAAGGATTCATACGCATTGTTACAACCAGGGGCCGTAAAAATCGCGTGAAATGCCGATGATGGTTACTACAGTTCCACGCTTGGACTATGAATACGATAGCTGGAGGTGGCTGAACACACGCGCCTTCCGGCGTACTACACGGTGAACCTGCCGGTGCGGCACCGTAACAGCCGGAGTGACTCGAACGAGCCCCCCGTGTCGCGGCGCGTGGTGATGAAGCGCATACGGGCGAAAAGGGCCCGGCGTCACCGTGACACCACCGTTGCTGATGAAACTGACAACTACAAATAGCCGTCGCTGCAGCGTAGGCAACCGCGGCCTACGTCCAGGCAGAATGCCCGACGGCATGATGGGCAATGCTCGCCGTCTGTGCGCTCAGTAGTAGCCGTAGCCGCGGCGCACGTCGGCGTCGGCCTTGTTGAGCACCACTCCGAGCAGCCGATCGGCCGGGATGTGCCGCAGGCTCTCCTCGATCTCGCGTTTGGTGCTGTCACCATTGCCCACCACGAGCAGCGCAGCATCGATGCGCGGCAGGATCGCCATCACATCGTCGCCAGCCATGGCCGGTGGCAGATCGAAGATGACGGTGCGGTCGTCATAACGGTCTCGCAGGTCGGTGACGAGATCGGCAACCTGCGCTGAAGAAAGTATCTCGGACGCCTTGGTCACGGTGTCGTTGGTCGGCAGAACCACGAGCCGCGGCAGATCGGGATTGATCAACGCGTCAGCCATCGGCGCCCTGCCAGCCAGAACGTCGTTGAGCGATACGGCTTTGCGCACACCGAGGTAAGTGCCCACATGCGGGCGGCGCAGATCGAAATCGACCAGCATCGCGGTACGCTGGGTGTGGTGCGCAATGCTGATCGCGAGATTGATTGCGACAACGGTCTTGCCCGAAGCAGCCGTGGGAGAAGTGACGGCCAGCGTGCGCCAACCCTTTTCGTCCATCTTCTGCAGCACCTGGGTACGCAACACGTCAAACGCCCAGTTGTTGGGATTGCCCTTGTTGAAGGCGACGATGCGGTTGCGTTCCAGATGCGTCCGATCGAGCCTCATCACCGCGGTCTGCGTGTAGCTGATATCCGCTGCCGCGGGCGCGGTGCCGAGGCGCGGCGCAGATGGAACGGTCTCCGGTGCGGCAACAGGTGCGGAACGGGTGTCTCTTCGGGCGGGATGCGCCGCGGCCTCGTCGGCTTGTTGCGCACGCGCCTTTTCCAGTGCGAGTTTGATACGTTCCATGGTCATGACAGTCGCAGGATGATCTTGAACACGAGCGTATCCAGAGGCATGTAGAAGAAATGCACCGCAGCCAGCGCCGCAATGAGCACGATCAGCGCCGCGATGCCCGAACGCAGCCATAGCTTGCGCTGGCGCACGGTCTCCTCCGCGATGACGATGTAGGGCACCATCACCAGCGGGCGCCGGCCGACGATTGCCGCCAGTGCGTCCGCACCCCGCACGGTGCCGTGCAGCGTTTCAAGCAGCATCACGAGCCCACCCGCGGCACCGGCAGCCAGCGCCAAGCCCAGCGCGATCATCTTCTTGCGGTTGGGTTTGATCGGGCGATCGGGCGCAATGGGCGGTTCCAGCAGCGTGAACCGCTCGGCCTTCTGTTCACCCTCGAGGTTTTCCGCCACCTGCGCGCTCATCTGCTTGGCGCGGATTTCCTCGTACTTGCGTTGTGCACCTTCACGATCGCGCATCAGCGTCGCAAGCCCGCGCTCTACCTCTGGCGCCTGCAGCATCTGGTTTTCCGCCTGGCGCAATTGCGCCTGCAGCTGCCCCTGTTCAGCGCGCAGGGTAGTCATGCGCGCCCGGGCTGCCGCCATGCGCGACTCGATCTTGGCGGCGACAAGCTGCGCCGCAGCCACACTGGGGGAGACGGGCAACCCATTGGCACCTGGACTGGGTACTGCGGGTCGTGGCTCCTTGGCGGCATCCGCGATGGCTTTTTCGAGTGCCGCAATCCGGCGTTTCGTGGCGCGTACGTCGGGGTGGTTGTCGGTATAGGTTTCCAGCATGGAGGCCAGCTGTGCGCGCGCTTTTTGCAATTCGACCTCGTTGGCGTCCGCCATGCCCACAAGCGAGGAGCCGCCACCGGTTGCCGCGGCGGCACTGGCCACCGCGGCCTTGGCGCTGGCGAGCTCCACATCGAGCGAACGCACCTCTTCGGCGGCGTCGTTGTAGTCACGCTGGCTGGTGCGCAGGTCCGACTCGAGCCGCTGGATCGCATTCATGCTCATCGCGGCGTTCTGCGGCAGCGCGGTGGCATTGCGCTCCTTGTAAGTGGCGATCTGTGCCTCGATCTTGTCCAGTTCGGCCTTGATCTTGTTGGCCTCCTGGGTCAGGAACTCGGTGGTCTGCGTGGCGCGTTCGGTGCGCACCTTGACGTTTTCGTTGAGGAACAGCGTCACGAGTTCATTGGCCACACGCTGCGCCACGTCGGGGCGGCGATCATCGAATGACACCTTGAACGCGATCGTCGCCGATGACCCACGCTGGCCTGGCTGTACGTTGGCGTTGACGATCTGCACACCGATGAGGTCACGCATTTCGTCGATCTGCTCGGACGGCGTGAAAGTGATCGGCCGATCCTTGAACAATCCGTATTTCTCGATGATGCGCATCAGGTTGTCACGCGTCATGACGCGCTGGCGTATCACCTGGATGCGCTCGTCGGCGTAGCTCGTGACGGTGGCCTGCACCAGATCGGTCGGAATCTGCTGCGACTCGACCATGATCGTGCCCGTGGATTGGTATACCGGAGGCACGAGCAGCGCAACAGCGATCGCCACCGCGGCAACCCCGATGAAAGTGGACGCAATGAGCAGCGCCCGGCGCTTGATGATCGCGATGTAGTCGCGCAGCGAGGGCTGGTAGTCTTCTTGTGGCATGCGCAGGCAGGGCAGACCGCTCCGGGCGGAACTGGTCAGAAGTCAGGGTGGGAATAGGTGAGTACGACGCTCGCCATCGTGGAGGCGGCCCGTGTATTTACGAAGAAGTCGCTGCGCTCGACCTGCAGGCGGCGTACGGAAAAGCCGACGCGCCAAAGCGGGCTGAGCTCGGTGGAGACACGCATGCCGACCGAGCGCGTGGCGCTCGTCAACGTACCGCGTGTACGGTTGTACGCGAGATCAAGTCCCACGCGGGTGAACTCAGTGAGCGCATATTCAGCGCCTGCGCGCATCTGCTGATTGGGCGAAAAGGTACCGCGCAGGCTGTCGGTGACCGGTCCACGCGAAAAGCCGAGCGATGCGCTCCAGCGCGGCGCCTGGTAGGCAGCCTGCGCGGCGAACTGAGCGGCGGTGTCGCTGATGGGGCCGGTATAGCTCGACCCACCGCCGCTCACCATCCAAGACCACGGATCTCCCGGAATATTGCTGCGGTAACCCACGGTGACGCCGCGCATCATGCTGCTTGCGATAAACGGCGTATCAGGAACAAAGTTCGAGAGGTTCGCGGACGCAAAGACGCTTGTACCCGGCGCGAGAGCGCGGCCGAACTCGACGCTGGCGCCAACCTGCCGACTGTCGGGCGTCATGGTGCCGGAATAGCGGTTCCAACTGGCGTTGACACTGCCTGAGAGCGTGTACAGCTCGGTCAGCTCGCGCTGAGCCGAAGCCGCGAGCACCCGTGAGGTACGCGTGCCATCGGTCACGAGCTGGCCGGTTTCATCCAGCAGTGCGTCGCGCAAAGCAACTTGCGCAACGCCCGCGCGCAACACGTAGACGGAACGCTCCGTTGCGTGCTGCCACTGCACATCGCCATCCAGATCCTGGCGGTTGCGACTGAGCGCAGTATTGCTGCTTTGCTCCAGCGTTGCGCCCAGCTTGAGATCCAATTCGTCGGCGCCTTCACGGCGCAGCAAGGTGTACCGGGGCGCAACGCGCCAGCGCGAAACGCTGCCCGCCGAAGTAGTGGAAAGCGCCGGGTTCGAGTCGTATTCCAGCGTCGTGGGCACTTCAACCTTCTGCTGGTAGAGCGACTGCGCCTGCAGTGACCCGGCCACGCCCAAGCCGAGCGTGGCAGCAGCCAAGACAAGCAGGCGATGGCGCTGACCACTCATGGCACGAGAACCGTGTCGCCGGCCTGGAGCGGTACGTTGGTTTGCAGGCTCTCCCCCTTGACGAGGTCGTTGTAGCGCACCGTCAATATCGAACTCTTGCCACCTTGGCTACGCAGCACGCGCACCGCATTGCCATCGGCAAAGCGGTCGAGCCCGCCCACCTGGCTGAGCGCCTGCAACACCGTGGTGCTGTCGGTCGTGAGCGGTACCACACCGGGCTTGAGCACCTTGCCGATCACGTACACGACGTTGCCGTCGGCGCTCACGACCGTCACGGTGGCGATCGGGTCGGGCATATAGGGCTTCAGGCGCTCGACAATGAGTTTTTCCACATCCTCGGTGCCCAGCCCTGCCACGACCAACCGCCCTACGAGCGGCACGGTGATGCTGCCATCGGGCAGTACGCGCACCTCGCGCTGCAGTGCGTCTTCACGCCAGACGGATACTTGCAGACGGTCGGCCGGACGCAGGGTGTAATGGTCTTCGGCCTGCGCCCATGTCGGGAACGCGAAGAGCGAGCCCAACACGAGCAGAAACGATGCCCATCCAGACAGTGAGAAGAATTTCATGAGCGACTTTCAACAAAGATGCGCGTTACCGAAGTCTGCGACCGAACCACGGTCGCCAGCGCAAAGAAAAAGGGGCGCAAAGCCCCCCAAATGATACCAACGCCATCGCGGCGAACCGACCTGCCTGCGCGCGATCCAAGCTAGCTATCGTACCCGCCGTGTTCCAGACGCAACGCCATCGCATCGGGCACAGCCATGCTGCAGGCCTCAACAGTACTACCCAGCGCACGTGTGTCGGTCACGAAATCACGAAACGTGAAGCGGCTCATGAAACGTCCGCAAACACAAAAGCGGCGGCTCACAGCTTGCGGCGACTCGAAAAACCAACAAAACCCAGCAAACCGGCGCCAAACATCCAGAGCGCTCCGGGGAGCGGTACAGCAGAGACTTCGGCAGTGGACGCCTCCCGGCCAGTCTGCTTCTTCTGAACCTGCAAGACGTACTGGCCCTCCTGCAGCGAATAGTGGAAACTCTGCCGCGCCGTGAGGTCGGGCACGGTTGCATACAGCGCACCTTGTGCGACACCATGTTTGGGCGCCCCGACAACCTGCATCAACCTCAACCCCGTCCCCACTCCGGTATCTCCATCTTCCCGGAGGAAATAACGCACCGGCACGGTCTGGTCGCTCGCGCTCCCCAGCGCAAATGTCGTCAGCGTGTCAAAAGCATCAACCACCAACTCGTAGAAGTGGTTTGCCGAGTGGGTTTGGCCATTGGATCGGCCATCCGCACCATGATTGCGAGCCTCCTTCGCGGCCGAAAACGATGCGCCGTTGCCCACGCCGTAGGTGTCCAAGGGCGTCACCGGCTCGGCGCCAGCGCCACTCGCCAGCGCCAGAAACGCAGCCGCGACCAGGAAATGCAGGGTTTTCGGAATCACTGGGAACAATCGAAACGCACTAAAGACAATGGAACCAATGGTAGCTACAGCGTCGCAGTACCTCAATGGCCCGTTGGTACTAGCCGGCGCGTCGCCCAGCCCAACGTCAATACGCGTTCTTGCCTGTGAAAGCGGCCATTGTACGCACGAGGATGGACAGGTCGAGCCACAACGACCAGTTGTTGATGTACTCGATGTCGGACTGGACGCGGTGCACCATCTGGTCCAGGTCACGCGTTTCGCCACGGTAACCACGCACCTGCGCCAGGCCCGTGATGCCGGGCTTGATGTTGTGGCGGGCAAAGTACTGCTGGATGCGCTGGGAATATTCGTAGTCATGCTGCACCGCGTGCGGGCGCGGTCCCACGAGCGACATTTCACCGCGCAGCACATTGAATATCTGCGGCAATTCATCCAGGCTGGTGCGGCGTATGAACGCACCCACCCGGGTGACCCGCGGGTCTCCCCGGGTCGCCTGCCGCACGACATCGCCTTCCACTGGATGCACGTACATGCTGCGAAATTTCCAGATACGAAAGGATTCACCGTTCCAGCCCAAGCGCGCCTGGCGGAAAAACACCGGGCCCGGGCTGTCGAGCTTGATCGCGATGGCCACCGCCAGCAGCACCGGCGCAATCCCCAAGAGGATGAACGATGCAAGGATGGTGTCCTCGAGCGCCTTGACGATGCGCCGGGTACCGGTGAGCGGCGTCTCAGACAGCGTCAGCACCGGTACACCGGCGATCTCCCGCACGCTGTGGTTGATCAGGCGCAGCGCGAAGATATCCGGCACCCAATGGATGGTGACGTGGTGATCGAGCAGCTTGAAATACAGATCCTCGATGATCGACGACGCGTGCAGCGGGATCGCGAAATACACCGTGCGTATCTCATGCTGATCGATCAGCGTGAGCAGCTCGCCCAGCGCGCCCAGCACCGGCGGCAAACCGCGAACCTCCGAATCGGCGGACTGGGCCGCTTCCGGCAGCGTGACGCAGCCGACGACCCGCTCCGCAAGCCACGGGTTGTGCGTGATCCGCTGCCCCAGGTATGCTGCGAGCTGCCCCGTGCCGACGATGATGACGTTGTCGGTCTCGACCGCATGCCGGACAAACGATTTTTGCAGCGCCCGCATCACCATGTGCAGCAACAACTGGGCCAGCAAACCCAGCACGTAGAGCTGCGCAATGAGCCGCCGCGAGAACACATCGGTCTGCTTGGTCAGGAAACCGAGCAACAGCAACAACGCAAACGCGAGGCTCCAGGCCTGGATCAGCCGCAATGCCTTGCGGGTGAAACTGGCATTGCTGCGGTAAATCGCGAACCGGTCGTACAGCAGCCCCATGATCGCAAGCAACAATACGACCAGCGCGGTGTAGTGCGCGCTCAGTACGCCGATCTGTCGCTCGATCAGCACGTAGGCGATACCCAGGACCGCCACGCCATCGAGCATGGCCTGCAACGCGTTACTGAAACTGCCCCGGCGCTGCAGAACGGAGCGTGAACTGCCGATACGGTTCATGGATACCCGAGCGCACCCAGCAGGTCTTGGAGCTGCGCCCGCGCCTCGTGGGCGAACACGGTCGCCTGCGCCTCGGGCACTCCAAGCAGCTGTGCGAAGCCTTCGCCCATTGCTTCGACGCCCGTGCCAAAGACCTGCGGCGACACCAGCGCTGCTTCCTCAAGGCAGCCGAGCAACGCCTGCGCTGCGCCTACGCAGTGCCCCCCCTGGCGCCACTGCGCCAGCACGGCGGTGATGGATTTGGGCAGACCGAGGGTCACCGCCAATCCCGCGGTGATGCGCGCCGCTTCCTCCTCGAGCAATTCCCGCAATGCCCCGACACGGGATGCGTCGCTATACGTCGGATAGCGCGTTGCGCGCTGCAGCAAATAGAACACACCCAATTCCGAGACCAAACCACACAAGCCGGCCTCATCGGGATGCGCGCCGTCATGGCGCGGCGCCAGCACGCGTGCCAGTGCCGAGCGGCGCACGCTTTGCAACCATGCCCGGTCCGCAATCGCTGCCATGTGCGGCGCCAACGTGCCCGCGCGCATCTGCGCAATCGCAACGGCCGCGGCAGCGGTGCGCACCATGTTGAACCCGACGCGCTGGATGGCCCGCTCGACCGTGAGAATTTCCTGCCCCGTAGGATTGAACGTCGCGCAATTGGCCAGGCGCAGCAGCCGCGCCATGACCAACGGCTCTGCACCCACGATGGTGCCGACCTGATCCACCGACGCATCGGGGTCATCGAGCACGCGACGCAACCCCGCCAGCACCTTCAGGCCGGTAGGAAATTGCGTATCGCCGGCAAGCAGATCTTTCTCTACTGCGACGATGAAACCGTGGTGGCTGCTCATGATGGGATTGGCTTGGTATGGCGCCTCAATGTCGCATCAGCGCACGCCCGGCTCGTCGATTATCACCGATATCCCCCCCTCAACCGCAGCGCCCATGGCCGGATCGGCCTATTGCGGAGATTCATGGAGCGGATAGTATTCATGACACTCGCCGCACCTACAATCCCATGCTTGAAGCGCTACCAACACACTTTGAGTATCTCGGCAATGCGCAAGATTACGCCGCTGATATTCATGAAATATTTGGCAACGCGCCACTGTTCGAGCCCCTGGATCTGGCCGAAACGACCCTGCTGTGCAATTTCATGGCGGTGTATTCCGCACACACCAACACCACGCTGTTGCACCAAGGTGAGTCACCGGCATACATGATCATCCTGCTCACCGGCGCGGCGCGCGCGGTGCGTGTCGCGCCCGACGGGCGTCGCACCTGGCTGCACGGTCTGCAACCGGGAGGCACGTTCGGTGAGCTGGCAATGCTGGACAACGAGCCGCTGCGCGCCTCATGTGTCTCTACCGAGCCGGTGGATTTCGTGGTGCTCTCGCGTGACGCGTTCCGGGACGTCCTGCTGACGCTGCCGCGCCTGGGCAACAAGCTGTTGATGCTGTTCCTGCGCTCAACCTCCGAGCGCCTGCAACTGGCCGAATCGTTCCTGCCCGAATCGGTCGGCTGAACACATCCCTCCCAGCACAGCCGGTGGGCACGCGCCCACGACGCTGCCTCGCCACGCCTATCAGGTAGCGCGGAACGCGCCGCGATTCACGCGGCGTCTCCTCTCCAGAATCACCATTCCCACACCAAGCAAGGCAAGGCCGCACGCGGAGGTCCGCGACTGCGTTCGTCCTCGGGTTAATCAGTAACTGAGAAGATGCCTGCGCTTGTCATAATGGCTCATCAGCATCCGAACGATGCGCTACCCCTTGAAGGAGACTCATGAAACACACTCTACTTGCCGCCGCCGCGGCCCTGGCTTTCGGTTTACCCGCATACGCACAGACCCCGGTGAAGATCGGGTTCATGGGGGTGCTCTCGGGCCCGCAAGCGGCACTGGGACAGGACATGCTGGACGCCTTCATGCTGGTCGTGAACGAAAACGGCGGCAAGCTGGGCGGCGTGCCCGTCGAAATCCTGCGTCGTGACAGCCAGCTCAAGCCCGAGGTGGCCAACCAGATCGCCGACGAGCTGATCGAAAAGGAGAAAGTGCCGATCGTCACCGGCATGACGTTCTCCAACATCCTCATGGCCGTCGGCAAAAAGCTCTCGAACGCGGGGATCGTGGTCGTCGGCTCGAATGCCGGGCCGGCGCCGCTGGCGGGCGCACAGTGCGCAGCCAACCTGTTCGTCGTGTCCAAGCAGAACGACCAGTTCGCCGAGGCGATGGGCAAGTACGCCGCCGACAAGGGCTACAAGCGCATCATCTCGATGACGCCCAACTACCAGGCCGGCAAGGACTACATCGCGGGTTTCAAACGCCTGTACAAGATGCCGCTGCTCGACGAGATCTACACGCCACTGAGCCAGCTGGATTTCTCCGCAGAAATCGCGCGCATTTCCTCCGAGAAACCCGATGCGGTTTACGCTTTCTACCCGGGCGGTCTCGGCGTGAGCTTTGTGCGCGCTTACCAGCAGGCGGGGCTGCTCGGCAAGATCCCGCTGCTCACGACGTCGACAACCGACGGAACGACACTGCCCGCGCTCAAGGACACGGCGATCGGTGTGTTGTTGAGCTCCTCCTGGGGGCCGGACATGCCCAGCGCGAGCAACCAGAAGTTCGTGGCCGACTTCGAGGGCAAATACAAGCGCACGCCATCGGAATACGCGGCGTACTCCTACGACGCGGCGCTGCTGATCGATTCGGCGCTGCGCAAGACGGGCGGCAGCACCGAGCGGGGTGCCCTCACCGCGGCGCTCAAGGCGGCCGACTTCAAGTCGGTGCGCGGCAACTTCAAATTCGGCAACAACCACTACCCCATTCAGGACTTCTACGTCTACGAAGTCGCCAAGGACGCCAAGGGCAACGCCAACATCAAGACGGTGTCCAAGCAGCTGAGCGATTATCAGGACGTGTACGCCAAAGACTGCACGATGAAGTAGGCACGGCGGAGCACGCCACGTGGTCTGGAGCCTGCTGTTTTCCCAGGTACTGAACGGGGTGCAGCTCGGGATGCTGCTGTTTCTGCTGTCGGCCGGCCTCACGCTGGTTTTCGGCATCATGAACTTCATCAACCTGAGCCACGGCTCGTTCTACATGCTAGGCGCTTACTTCGCCGCAGCGACGCTCGCGCACTCCGGCTCGTTCCTGCTGGCCGGTCTCGTGGGCGTCGGCGGTGTCATGCTGTTGGCGTTCGTGCTGGAGCGCCTGGCGCTGCGGCGCCTCTACCCCATGGGGCACCTGAACCAGGTGCTCGCAACGCTCGGGCTGCTGATGTTCTTCAACGAAGCGGTGCGCATGGTCTGGGGCGCGCAGCCGGTATTCACTTCGCAGCCCGCGTGGCTCAACGGCTCGGTGCCGCTGTTCGGCATGGCCTACCCCTCCTACCGCCTGATGATCATCATCGCCGGCGTCGTGCTGGCGCTGGGCATTTACGTGCTGATCCACAAGACGCGCGTGGGCATGCTGGTACGCGCCAGCTCCACCCATCCGGACACCGTGGCGGCGCTGGGCGTCAATGCACGGCTGCTGAACACGCTGCTGTTTTCGGTCGGCGCGGGGCTCGCGGCACTTTCAGGCTGGCTGGTCGGGCCCATCGTCTCGGTGCAGTCGGGCATGGGAGACGACGTGCTGATCCTCGCGCTCGTGGTCATCGTGATCGGTGGCATCGGCTCGATACGCGGTGCGTTCTATGCCGCGTTGCTGGTGGGTCTCGTCGATACCATGGGCCGCGCCTACATGCCGCAGATCACACGCCAGTTCTTTGAGCGCAGCGTGGCCGATGCCGCAGGCCCAGCCCTGGCGTCCATGCTCATCTACCTCTTCATGGCCGCTATCCTGGCGGTGAGACCCGGCGGCTTGTTCCCGGCCAACCGCTGACTGCCGCCGATGTTTCCCGAACCGATTTCCTGGCACTCGCCCCGCCCCTGGCTCGCTACCGCGATCATCCTGCTGCTGTTGTGCGTCCCGCTGCTTTCGCAATGGGCCGGCTCGAGCTTCTATCTGAGTTTTGCCACGCGCATCGTGGTGTTTGCGATCGCGGTGAGCGGGCTCAATCTTGTGCTGGGCTACGGCGGCCTGATCAGCATGGGACACGCGCTCTACGTCGGCCTGGGTGCGTACGTCGTCGGCATCAGTGCCGCCAACGGACTCACCGATGGCTGGGTGCAACTGGCGATCGCACTGGCACTCGCCGCCGCGGTCGCACTCATCACCGGGCTGGTCTCGCTGCGCACGCGCGGCATCGGCTTCATCATGATCACGCTGGCATTCAACCAGATGTTCTACTTTCTCGCGGTGAGCCTCAAACAGTACGGCGGTGACGACGGCCTGCCACTGAGCGAACGCAGCGTGCTCACGCCGCTGCCCTCGCTGGATGGAAAGCTCGCGCTCTACTATCTGTGCCTCGCCACGCTGTTCATCGTGATGTACCTCGTCTGGCGGCTGGTGCACAGCCGCTTCGGCTACGTTCTGCGGGGCTTTCAGGCCAACGAACGGCGCATGCTGGCGGCAGGTTTCCCACGCGTGCGCTACCAGCTCAGCGCCTACGTGCTGTCGGCCCTGATCTGCACCATCGCCGGCATGCTGCAGGCTAACCTCACGGCTTTCGCCGCGCCTTCGTACATGTCCTGGCAGGCATCGGGTGAACTGATCCTCATCGTCGTGCTCGGCGGCATGGGCACCGTGGTGGGCCCGGTGCTGGGCGCGGCCATCCTGCTCGTGCTCGAGGAGCTGCTGTCCGGCGTAACGCAACACTGGATGGCGATCATGGGGCTGGCCATCCTGCTCGTCGCGCTCGTCTCGCAAAAAGGGATCTGGGGGGCGCTGCGCCGTCGCGAGGGCAAGCCATGAGTGCAACCCTGGAGGTGCGCCAACTCGTCAAACGCTTTGGCGGCCTGGTCGCAACCGACCATTTCGATCTTGCACTCCCGCAAGGCGAGACGCACGCGCTGATCGGCCCGAACGGGGCCGGCAAGACGACGGTGATGGGCCAGCTCACCGGCGAGATCCTGCCCGACAGCGGCTCCATCGTCTTCAACGGCAAAGACATCACCCGCTGGAGCACACCCGAGCGGGCACTCGGCGGCATTGCGCGCTCCTACCAGATCACGCAATTGCTTGAAGGCTTTACCGTGCTCGAAAACGTGATGCTCATGGTGCAGGCGCACCAGGGCCATTCGTTTCACGGTTGGCGCCCTGCACGGCGCCAGGACGCGCTGGTGCAACCCGCACTGGAGGCGCTAAGGCAGGTGGGGCTGGAAACCCGCGCCGACGACGACGTGACGGCGCTGGCCCATGGCGAGCACCGCCAACTGGAACTGGCGATGGCGCTGGCGATGCAGCCGCAATTGCTGCTGCTCGACGAGCCACTGGCCGGCATGAGCCACGTCGAGTCGATGCAGATGGTGGCGCTGCTGCAGGGCCTGAAAGGCAAGTACACGATGCTGCTCGTCGAGCACGACATGCAGGCGGTGTTCAGCCTGGCCGATCGCGTCAGCGTGCTGGTCTACGGTCACGTGATCGCATGCGGCACACCCGCCGAGGTCCAGATCGACGACAAGGTGCGCGAAGCCTATCTCGGAGACCACTGATGGCCTGGCTGGAGATACAGAAACTGCAGGCTGGCTACGGCGGCAATCGCGTGCTGCACGACATTGGCTTCAGCGTGGACGACGGGCACATCACCTCGCTGCTGGGCCGTAACGGCATGGGCAAGACCACCACGCTCAAATGCGTGATCGGCCTCATCAAACCGTACGCGGGCACGATCCACGTCGCGGGACAACCGACCGCAGGCATGGCCGCCTTCGAGATCGCGCGTCTGGGGGTGGGCTGGGTGCCTGAAGGGCGGCAGATCTTCCCCACGCTGACCGTGGAAGAGAACCTGCTGGCCACCGCCGCCGATCGCCACCACGCGGCCGATCGTTACACGCTGCAGCGCGTTTACGAATTCTTCCCGCGCCTGCAGGAGCGCCAGCGCAACATGGGCAACCAGCTCTCGGGAGGCGAACAGCAGATGCTCGCGATCGGGCGGGCGCTGATGACCAACCCCAAGCTGCTGATCCTGGACGAAGCCACCGAAGGCCTGGCGCCGCTGATCCGGGCCGAGATCTGGCGCGTGCTCGGCGAGTTGCGCAACACGGGCATGGCGATGATCGTGGTGGACAAGAACCTGGGGCCCTTGATGTCGCTGGCCGACCACCACGTCGTGATCGAAAAAGGCCGCGTGGCCTGGCAGGGCAGCTCCGAGGCGCTGCGGGCCGAACAGGCCACCGTCGAACAGTATCTGGGGGTTTGATACCTCATTGGACCTCTCTCTGGCAACACCTGAGGCCCAGATGACGGTGCGCCGGGCGGCGCGCGCGCTGGGTCGCCACGGATTGCTGCACGCTTACGGCCACTGCAGCATGCGGCTGGACGCGCGGCACTTTCTGGTTTGCGCCAGCCAGCCGCCAGGCACGATCGGCGTCGGCGTGCCCGGATCGGTGGTTGCGATCGAGGGTGACTTTCCGCCCGACCTGCTGGGCGAGGTACGCATCCACCGTGAAATCTACCGGCGCCGTCCCGACATCGGCGGCATAGTGCGCAGCATGCCGCCACGCACCATGTCGCTGTCGGCCTTGCGCCGCACACCGCGCGTGCTGCACGGCATGGGCTGCTATTTCTCGCCCGGCGTGCCGCTGTGGGATGACGTGCAATTACTGCGATCAGACGAGCAGGCGAGCGCTGTGGTCGACCTGATGGGTAGCGCACCGGCCATCGTGATGCGAGGCAACGGCGCGGTCACCTGCGCCGCCAGCCTGCCCGATGCCGTGGTGCTGGCCTGGTACCTGGAAGACGCCGCTCGGGTTGACCTGGACTGCCTGTACACCGGCATGCATGCCGCCGAAATTGCACCAGCCGAGGCCGCGCAACGTGCCACACGAGCGGGAACGATCTTCAAGCGCATGTGGGACTACTTGACGCACGACGATCCGGAGAGCCCGGCGCCATGAAAGGCACCAAGGGCACTGTCGCCATCGTCGGCGCGGGTACCATCGGCGCGGCCTGGGCCGCGTTCTTCGCGCTGGCGGGGCACCCGGTGTGCGTGGCCGATCCCGACGAAGGCGCCCCAACCCGCCTTGCCGCCATGCTGGAACGCGCCCGCCCGGCCATGGCGGCGCTGGGCACGCTATCAGACATGCCCACGCAGCCGCAGTGGTACCGCGACATCGCGGAGGCCATGCAAGGCGCGGAGTTCATCCAGGAGGCGCTACCGGAGGATCTGGCACTCAAGCGGCAGGTGTACAGGCAGATCGAGGCACACGCACCCGAAGACGCGCTGCTCATGTCGAGTTCGTCCGGCCTGCTGCCGTCGGCGCTTCAACAAAGGCTCAGCCACCCCGGACGCTTCCTGATCGCCCATCCCTGCAATCCGGCGTACCTGATGCCGCTCGTGGAGTTGGTGGGCGGCGCACAGACCGCATCCGAGGCGCTCGACCGCGCCGAAAAGTTCTATCGAACGCTGGGCAAGCAGACCATCCGTCTTCAACATGAAGCAGTAGGCCACCTCGTCAACCGCCTGCAGGCGGCGCTGTGGCGCGAAGCGGTCCATCTCGTCGCCGAGGGCCATGCCAGCGTGGCCGACGTCGATCGCGCGGTCACCGAGGGGCTGGGCGCGCGCTGGACGGTGTGCGGCCCACACACGGTTTTTCATCTCTCGGGCGGTGCCGAAGGCATGGCCGGGTTCCTGCGGCGCCTGGGTCCGGCGATGCAGGCGTGGTGGGACAACCTTGGGACGCCCACCCTCGACGCGGCGACCTGCCAGCGCCTGATCGAACAAATGAACGAGGCTGCGGCCGAGCGCACCCCCGAACAGATGGCCGCCGAACGCGACGCGCACATGCTGCGCGTTCTGGCGCTGACCAGGCCCGATACGCAATCCCCAGAATAAGCCGCGCCCGCAGCACGGGGCGCAGCTCAGGTACGGAATTCGGGAATGTCGGGGCGCGAGCCCCACATGCAAAACGAGCTGGGCGCAAACGGGAACTGGCGCGGCTGTTCGCTGGGGTCGGTCACGCTGCGCACGCCGCTGGAATACTCGTAGACCATGCCGTCCGGCCCCTCGAAGTACAGGAACATCGCGCCCGAGGTCGGGTGCCGGCCCGGGCCGAACACGATGCGCACCCCCTGCTCTTTCAGGAAGTACCAGCTTTGCATGATGTCGTCGATCGACGCCACCTGGTGGTTGATGTGCTGCACGCCCGCGAAGGTGGACGGAAACAGCGCGATCTTGTGGTGCACCTCGTCGATACGCAGCAGCGGCGCGGCACCGATGCGGTCGCTCACCTTGGCCGACAGCACGCCGGTCCAGAACGCTTCATCGCGCACCGGATCGGTAGTGCGCAGCCCCACGTGCGAGAAGCCCGTGTTGGCAATGGGCCGCGTGGGCATGAAGCGCACGCCGCTGTGAAACGGCCCGACGACAAGGTCGATGCTGTTGCCGGTCGGATCCCGGAAATTGATGAACGCGTGAACCCGGCGCTGCTCGCACTCCCCGGCACTGCCACGGTGCACCGCATGACCACGCCGTTCGAGCTCGCCGGCGGCGGCGTCCATCTCCGCCAGGTCGCGCAGCTCGAAGCCGACCGTGTGGTCGCGCGGATCGCCGTCGAAGTACACCAGCGTGTGGTCACGCTGGTCGCTGCGAAAGTAGATCGCGTCACCGCTCTTGCCATTGCCTACGCGGGCACCTTCGCGCAGCCCGAGCACCGCGTCGGCGTAGCGCGCCGCACCCACCAGGTCGCGCGTGCCCAGGCGCACGTAGCGGATATCCAGCAAATGAATCATGTCCTGCCTCGCGTTCTCGATCAGCCCCACCATCGTAGGTCGGCACGGGCCCGAAGCCAACCTGCGCGCCTGAGGTACATCAAGGCAAATTGAAAAACCGCTTCGCGTTGCCCTGCAGTAGCTGGGCTCTGTCGGCTTCATTGCGTACAGAGCTCTGGATCAACTCGCCGATATGCTGCTCGCCGAGTGGAAACGGGTAGTCCGACCCGAGCATGACCCGGTCGACACCCATCACGTCGATCAGCAGGCCGAGCGCTCGCGCGTCGAACGTGATCGCATCGACGTGAAAGCGGCTTGCGTATTCCGACGGTGGGCGCGGGCAGTCCTGGCGCACGATGTCGCGGTGCTTCCAGGCGTTGTCCACGCGCCCGAGCACCCACGCGAAACTGCCACCGCCGTGGGCAAAACAGATCTTGAGTTTTTCCGGAATGCGCTCGAGCGCGCCCGACAGGATCAGCGAGAGCATGCCAAGCTGCGTCTCGGCCGGCATCGCCACGAGCCACGGCAACATCCACTGGCGCATGCGGCTCGCGCCGCCCATCATGTCCCACGGGTGCACGAACAGCGGGATGTCCTCGTTTGCGCAGTAGATCAGGAAGTCCACCAGATCGGGGTGGTCGAGATCCTTGTCTCCCACATGGTTGCCGATCTGCACGCCCACACAGCCCGCGACCATCGCACGCTTGGCCTCCTCGCAGGCGAGGCGCGTATTCTGCAGCGGCACCTGAGCGAGTGCCTTCAGGCGCGTAGGGTGCGCCGCGCAGAACGCGACCGCCTTGTCATTCATGCGCGCAGCCCAGTCGGCGGCACGCGCAGCCTCCCATGCGTAGCCGAACATGATCGGCGTGGCACACACGAGCTGCACGGCTATGCCCTGCGCATCGAGTTCACGCACGCGAAAATCCGCGTCCCACAACGCCTGGTACACCGGGCGAAAGGGCCGATCGCCCACCATGATCTGGCCGGTCTCACCGCCTGGATCAACGACGAGCCACGGCGCACGCTCGCGTTCGACGGCAAAGGCCTCCTCGCGGCTGATGCGCGGCAGGAAGTGCGAATGGATATCGATCCTGGAAGCCGGAGCAGTCACGCGTTGCCCCCCCGAATCGCGTGCCACGCGGCATAGTCCTTGCCCGGGTGCAACGTGCCGCAGTGCTTGCAGGTGCGTTCGGCGTCGCTCAGCGCGTAAAAGCGCTTGTACGTCGCCGGAAGGTCTGCGACCAGATCCTTGAGCTCCATCGAAGCGCCCCACACAAGCTTGGCGCACTTGGGGCAGTACCAGTTGAGCGAATCGATCGCGTTGGGCGGACGCTTGAGCTCGACGAGAAAGCACAGGCCATTCGGGTCGGGACGCTGCGGCGAGTGCTGCAGGTGCGGCTCCATCAGCCAGACGTCGCCTTCCTTCAGGTCGATGCGGTCGAACCTGCCGCGATCCCAGATTTCGAGATACGCCGTACCGCGGATCTGATGGAAGATTTCTTCGGTGGGGTTGTCGTGAAAATCGGTGCGCGTATTGCCGCCGCCCACGACGTTGATGATGTAGTTGCCGTCCTGGAACAGCGCGGCATTGCACACCGGCGGCTTGAGCTTGTCCGCGTTCTGCTGGACCCAGCCCATCAGGTTCTTTGGCAGACCATACTTCGGATTCATGGCGTGTCTCCTTGCGTGAGTGAAAAGTGTTGGCCAGGCCATCAAGCCTGCACGGGTTTGTAGGCCACGGCCTTGATCTCGATCAGCAGATGCGGGTGCGGCAACTGGTGCACCGCCACCGTGGTGCGGGTCGGGCCGTCGTAGTCGAAGAACTCGGCCCACACCGCGTTGTAGCCACCGAAGTCGTTCATGTTGACCAGGAACACCTGCGTCTCCACCAGGTCGGAAAGGTCGGCGCCTTCGCTCCTGAGAATGTCGCGGATGTTCTCGATCACGGCGCGGGTCTGCGCGCGAATGTCCAGATCGGTCACGCCCATGGCGTCGACCTGCACGCCGGCGAAGCTGTTGTCGGGCCGGCGCGAACTGGTGCCGGAGACGAACAGGAAGTCGCCGGCGCGCTTGATGTGCGGAAAGCGCCCGCGCGGAGTGGCCTTGCCGGCCACCACCTTGGCTTGTGCGGATGATTGGGCTGTCATGGTGTGTGTTTGATTCAAAGGGGGATTCAGTGTTGCGCAGCAACCGTCGAGTGCAAGCGGCTCCATGCGGTGGACATATCGACAACAATGTCATTCATCAGCCCTTGTGCCTCCGATTCGGTGATCTCGTCCGGTCCCTGACGGCCAAACAGCACCACCTCATCGCCGATCTGCGCGTCAGGACAATCGGTCACATCGACGGCGAAGCCGTTCATCGTGACCGCGCCCACGATCGGAGCCCGGTGGCCCCGGATGAGTACCTGCCCCCGGTTGCCGAAGATGCGTCGGTAACCGTCCGAGTAACCGACCGGAACATAGGCCAGCCGCGAGTCGCGCTGGAGCACGCCGCGGTGGCCATAGCTCACGCCGCTGCCTGCCGGATAGGCATTGATCCCGGCGACGCGCGTCTTGAAGCTGACCACCTTGTGAAAGTCATCGTGTGGCGAAAACCCATACAGCGCACGGCCCGGTCTCACCATGTCCAGATGGCTGTGCGGCACATGCAACGTCAGCCAGGAATTGGCGGCATGCAGTGTGATGTCGTTTCGTTCAAGGCCTGCGCGGACGACCAAATCCAGCGCGTCGCGTTCGAACTGCGCGAGTCCGGCATGGACCTGCGCCACGTCAGTCGAAGCGAAGTGGGTCATGATCCCCACCGGGCGAAGTCCACCCAGGGCAAGAATCTCCAGTGCCTGTCGCCGACCAAGCTCGTCGTTCACGGTCAGGGCGTTGTGCGCCATCTCGCCGGCGTTCAGTGCCAGGTGGAAGTTGACGATGCGCTTGCCGTTGCGTGCGCGTTCGGCCAGCTGGCGCGCCGTATCCAGGTTGCCCAGCATTTCCTCGACGCCGCAGTCCATCGCGGCCACCATCTCGTCGATGGTGGCGCCGCGCAGCCGCAACAGCTGCCCCGTGAAGCCGCAATCGCGCGCCTGACGCGCCTCGCGGTTGCTGGTCACACCCACGCAGGGGATCCGTGCCTCGATGATGGCCGACATCAGCATCGAAATGCCTGCGCCATAGGCATCGGCCTTCATCACCACGCAGATTCGGGTGCGCTGCGCCACTTGCGCGCGCACCCGCGCCAGGTTCTGCTCGAACCGACGTGCGTCCACCTCCACCCACGCGTTGGCGTCGCGTGCGGCATCGGCCGTCCGCATGCAAGTGTCGTTGACCGGATGCTGAGTCACGGCGCACGTCGTCCCGGCTCTACGGCGTCAATCGCCGTGGAATCCCGAAGCTTCGACCACCGGCTTCCAGCGCGCCTGGTCTTCCGCAACCACGGCAGCGAAGTCGTGCGCATTCAATCCCGTGGCTTCCAAACCAGCCCCTGCCAGCTTCTGCTTCACATCCGGCTGTTGCATGGCACTCACCAGTGCCTCACTGATGCGCTGCACGATCGGTGCCGGTGTCTTGACATGCGCGAAAGCACCGAACCAGGCCTCGCCGACGACGGTCGGGAATCCCTGCTCCTTGAAGGTCGGCACATCGGGCATCAGGGCCGAACGGGTCGGGCTCGACACCGCCAGCAGGCGGATCTTGCCCGTCTTGTAGAACTCCAACGGAAACTGGTCAATACCGGCAGGCACCTGACCGCCAATAAGATCGGTCACCAGCGGCGCGCTTCCCAAATAGGGCACATGCACCAGATCGAGCTTGGCCGCCTGCGCCAGCATCAGGCCCAGAAAGTGCAGCTGGCTGCCTGCCGCCGAGGTTCCGAACGCCGCCCTTTGCGGATTGGCCTTGAACCAGGCGATCAGATCATTCAGGTTCTTGCTGGGACTGTCTCCGCCCACAGCCAGCGCCAGCGGGAACTTGACCAGCTGTGCCACCGGAACGAAATCGGTCTGTGGCTTGTAGTTCAATTTACGGAAGGTCAGCGGCGCAATGACGATCGGGGCCAGCGGCGAGATCAGGATCGTGCGGCCGTCGGCTGGCGCGTTTTTCAGCACATCGGCCGCCACGCGGCCACCTGCCCCGGGCCTGTTCTCGACGATGACCGTCGTGCCCAGGGTCGCAGCCATCTTGTCGGCGGCGAGTCGGGCAATGATGTCGCCCGTGCCGCCGGCCGGAAAGCCCACCAGCAGCTTGATCGTGCCGCTGATGCGGTCACCGGTTTGCGCCTGGGCGGCGCCCAACATCGATACGCCGGCGCACAGTGCGAGCACGGCTCGGCGGGTCTTGTCCAATGCCATTTCTGCGGTCTCCTTTGGTTGCGGGTGTGAATTCGTCCCGGTTTCAGGTCACTGCCTTGCGCTGGCTGAACTCCGGTGCCTTCCAGGCCTCGGTGGCCATCACGTCCTTGATGATGGCCACGGCGTTCCAGACGTCCTGGAAGCTGACATACAGCACCGCAAAGCCGAAGCGCAGGATCTCGGGAGCGCGGAAGTCGCCGATCACGCCGCGCGCGATCAATGCCTGCATGATGGCGTAGCCTTCGGCGTGGGTCAGCGACACCTGACTGCCTCGCTGCGCCGCATCGCGCGGCGACGCCATGCCGAAACCGTAGGGGGCGAGTTCCTGCTCCGCCAGGCGGATGAACAGGTCGGTCATCTGCTCGCTCTTGCGCCGCAACTGCTGCATGTCAACGCCGTCGAAGGCCTGCAAGGCCTGCTCCAGCGCAATCAGGCCGAGCTGCGATGCGGTGCCGACCAGCATGCGGTCGATTCCCGCCCCCGGCGCATAGTCATGCGTGAACTCGAACGGTCGCGCATGGCCATGCCAGCCGGTCAGCGGCTGGCGCACCTGCGCCTGGTGGCGCCGCGCCACGAACACGAAGGCCGGCGCGCCCGGCCCGCCGTTGAAGTACTTGTAGCCACAGCCGACGGCGAAATCGGCGTCGCAGCCGTTCAGGTCGCAGGGCATGGCGCCTGCCGTGTGGCACAGGTCCCAGACCACCAGGGCGCCGACCGCATGCGCGTGGCGCGTGATGGCGGCCATGTCGTACAGACGGCCGGTCTTGTAGTTGGTGTGCGTGAGCGACACGATCGCCGTGTTCTCGTCAATCGCTGCCATCACATCGTCGGGTTCGACCGTAACCAGCTCGGCGTTCATCAGCTCGGCCACGCCGCTGGCCACATACACGTCGGTCGGAAAATTGCCACGCTCGCCGACGATGCGCTTGCGCCCCGGCCGCATGCGCAGCGCGGCGACCAGCACCTTGAACAGGTTCACCGAGGTCGAGTCGGCGACGATCACCTCGTCGGGGTGTGCACCAATCAGCGCGGCGATGCGCCCGCCCACGCGCTGTGGCGCCGGATACCAGTCGGCATCGTTCCACGAGCGAATCAGGCCGACACCCCACTCCTGCTGGATGGCGCGCGTCATGCGCCCCATCACGGACTTGGGCAGCGCCCCCAATGAGTTGCCGTCGAGGTAGATCACCCCCTCGGGCAACGCGAACAGCTCGCGCCGGCTGGCCAGTGGGTCCGCGGCGTCCAGGCGCGCGACATCGGTTTCCGTGATGGTTTCGGTTGGTTGGTTCATGGCGGGTCTCCAGGGTCTGGTTAATGTTCGGCGTGGCTTGCGCCGGCGCCATAGGGGGTCGGGATCGGATGGCGCGGGCAGTTCACAGGGCGCCGGTTGCCTTGCATGGACGTCAAGCAGCCGCCGCGGTGTGAAAGCCCACCGCGCCCAGCGCCGCAGCGCCGCTGCCGACGTGGCACTCGACGAACAGATCCGGGCGCAGGGCTTCGGCCGCGGTGGCGCCGCCGGCCATGATCAGCGAGCCGGCAGGCAGGCTCATCCGCGCATCGTGCAACAGGCGGGAGGCCTGTACCACGGCGCGCAGCGGGTGGCCCAGGATGGCGGCGGTGGAGCCGATCTGCACGTCGCGTCCGTCGAACTGCATGCGCACGCCGGCGTTGGTCAGGCCGTCGAAGCGTCGCGACCAGGAGCCGACCACCAGGCCGGCCGATGAGCAGTTGTCGGCGACGACGTTCACCAGGTCGAACTTGAAGTTGGCAAAGCGCGAGTCGATGATCTCCATCGCCGGCGCCACCGCCTCCAGGTAGTCGGCTGCCTCCAGCGCCGTCAACGGCGCGTCGATGACGCGGCGCGTGACGAAGCACACCTCGGGCTCGACACGCGGGTGGATGTAGCGAGCCAGATCGACGCTGCCGCCATCTTCCTCGACCATGGCGTCGGTCAGCAGGCCCCAGATCAGGCTGTCCACGCCCATCTGCACCATCTTGGCGCGGCTGGTGAAGCCCAGCTTGATGCCCTTCATGCGCTCACCGCGCGCAATGCGCCGCTGGATCGAGGCGCGCTGGATTTCGTAGGCCTGCGCCAGCGTGAACTGGCCGGGAGCGAACTGCTCGACGGCGCGGATCCCGTGCGCGGCGCCGTCGAGGACGGCCGCGGCTTCGGCAATCGACGGGCTCATGCGGCCTCGCTCATCGACGGTTCGACGTGCGTGTGCACGAACTCGGCCTTGCGCAGCAAATCGAGCGCAACGTCGACGATCATGTCCTCCTGGCCGCCCACCATGCGCCGCGTGCCCAGCTCCACCAGAATGTCGAAGGCCGACAGGCCGTAGCGCTTGGCCGCTGCCTCGCTGTGCAGCAAAAAACTCGAATACACCCCGGCGTAGCCCAGCGCCAGCGTCTCGCGGTCCACGCGCACCGGCCGCACCTGCAGCGGGCGCACGATGTCCTCGGCGGCGTCGATCAGCCTGCGCACGTCGCAGCCGTGCTGCAGGCCCATGCGGTCGACGGCGGCGATGAACACCTCCAGCGGTGCGTTGCCTGCGCCGGCGCCCATGCCCGTGAGGCTGGCGTCGACGCGGTCACAGCCGTGCTCGAGTGCCACCATGCTGTTGGCCACGCCCAGGCTCAGGTTGTGATGGGCGTGGATCCCGGTCTGGGTTTCGGGCTTGAGCACGTCCTTGAAGGCCTTGAAGCGGTCGGCGATGTCGTACATGTTCATCGCGCCGCCCGAATCGACCACGTACACGCACTGGGCGCCGTAGCTCTCCATCAGCTTGGCCTGGCCGGCCAGCCCCTGGGGCGTGTTCATGTGGCTCATCATCAGGAAGCCCACCGTGTCCATGCCCAGTTCGCGTGCGTATTCGATGTGCTGGCGCGAGATGTCGGCCTCGGTGCAGTGCGTGGCCACGCGCACCACGCGCGCACCAGCGTCGTAGGCCGCGCGCAGGTCGTGGATGGTGCCGATGCCGGGCAGCAGCAGCGTGGCCACCTTGGCATGCTTGACCGTGCCGGCCACCGCCGCGATCCACTCCAGATCGGTATGCGCGCCAAAGCCGTAGTTGAAGCTCGAGCCGCGCAGGCCGTCGCCGTGCGCGACCTCGATCGAGTCGACGCGCGCCTCGTCGAGCGCGCGCGCGATGCGCACCGCCTGCTCGAGCGAGTACTGGTGGCGGATGGCGTGCATCCCATCGCGCAGCGTGACGTCGGAGACGTAGATTTTCTTGGCTTTGTCAAACATGATCGGGCTCCTTCAGGCGGCTACGGCGGCCAGTTTGCGCGCGGCCATGCGCTCGGCGGTGGCCATGGCGGCGCTGGTCATGATGTCCAGGTTGCCGGCGTATGCCGGCAGGTAGTGGGCGGCGCCCTCCACTTCGAGCAGTACCGTCACCTTCAGTCCCTGCACCGGGCCCAGGCCCGGCACGTTGATGCGCCGCTCGCCCGCGATGCGCTCGAACTGCACCGCCTGCTTGAGACGGTAGCCCGGCACGTAGGCCGCCACATCGGCAGCCATGCGCTGCACCGACTGCGTGATCGCGTCCTCGTCGGCATCGAGCTCGGTCAGGCAGTACACCGTGTCGCGCATGATCAGTGGCGGCTCGGCCGGGTTGAGCACGATGATGGCCTTGCCGTGCGCGGCGCCGCCGACGTCGACGATGGCCTTGGAAGTGGTTTCGGTGAACTCGTCGATGTTGGCGCGCGTGCCGGGGCCGGCCGACTTGCTGGCGATCGAGGCGACGATCTCGGCGTAGCGCACCGGCGCCACGCGCGAGACGGCGCGCACCATCGGGATCGTCGCCTGCCCGCCGCAGGTGACCATGTTGACGTTGGGCGCGTCCAGGTGCTGCTCGAGATTGACCACCGGCACCACGTAGGGGCCGACCGCCGCCGGCGTCAGGTCCACCACCTGCACGCCGTGCGGCTGCAGCAGCGCATTGTGGTGCTGGTGGGCGCCGGCGCTGGTGGCATCGAACACCACGCCGATATCACTGAAGCCGGGCATGCGCAGCAGCCCATCGATGCCCTCGGCGGTGGTTGGCACGCCCAGGCGCTGGGCACGCGCCAGGCCGTCGGAGGCCGGGTCGATGCCGACCATGGCGGCCAGCTTGAGGTGCTTGGAATGGCGCAGCACCTTGATCATCAGATCGGTGCCGATGTTGCCGGAGCCGATGATGGCGGCGGCGATGCGCGGCGTGTCCTGACTCATGGCAAATCCTTTCAAATATGCGTTGGATGCGGCGTCAGCGGCCGAAGATGGCACGTACCGTGCCGAGGTTCTCGATGCGGGCGGTGAACACGTCGCCCGGCTCGGCCACCACCATGGGGCCCAGCGCGCCGGTCATCAGCACGTCGCCGGCCACCAGCGGCGTGCCCAGGCGCGCCAGGGTGTCGGCCAGCCACACGGCGGCGTTCAGCGGGTTGCCCAGGCAGGCGGCGCCGCCGCCGACCGAGACCGGCTCGCCGCGCCGCTCCATTGCCATGCCGCAGTCGGCCAGATCGAGCTGGTTCAGGCGCACCGGTCGCGTGCCCAGCACGAACAGGCTGGACGAGGCGTTGTCGGCGATGGTGTCGGCCAGGCGGATGTCCCAGTTGGCGATGCGGCTGCCGACGATCTCGATGGCTGGCAGTGCGTACTCGGTGGCGCCGATCAGGTCGGCCACGGTGTGGCGCTCGTGCGGCAGATCGCGTCCCAGCACCAGGGCGATCTCGGCCTCGGCCTTGGGCTGCATCAGCCGGCTCCAGGCGATCTCCTCGCCGTCGCCCACCGCCATGTCGGCAAACAGCACGCCGAAGTCGGGCGAATCGACGCCCAGCTGCTTTTGCACCGCCAGCGAGGTCAGGCCGATCTTGCGTCCCACCAGGCGCGCCCCGGCGTCGATGCGGCGCTGGCTGTTGATGCGCTGCACCTGGTAGGCCGCCTCCATGGGGCTCAGGCCACCAGCGGCCGCGGCGATGCGCTCGCGCACCGGCGCCACCGGCAGGCCGCTTTGCTCGGCCTGCCACAGCGTGTCGGCGACGGCGGTCAGTTCGGGGTGAATCGCGGCATGCGGCATGGCGGTCAAACCTTGATGCAGATGTTGGTGGTTTCGCAATAGAAGTCGAGCGAGTAACGCCCGCCCTCGCGCCCGATGCCCGAGAGTTTGGTGCCGCCAAAGGGGGTGCGCAAATCGCGCGAGAACCAGGTGTTGACCCAGACGATGCCCACGTGCAGCTGGGGCGCGACGCGGTGCGTGCGCGACAGGTTGGTGGTCCACACCGTGGCGGCCAGGCCGTAGTCGCTGTCATTGGCGCGGCGCACGACTTCTTCTTCGCTGTCGAAGGGCGCGATGTGGCAGACCGGGCCGAACACCTCCTCGCGCACGCAGCGCGCGCTGTCGGGCAGGCCGGTCCAGATCGTCGGCTGCACGAAGGCGCCGTTGTCCCGCGCGTCGCCGAAGTGCGGCACGCCGCCGCCGGTGACCACGGTGGCCCCTTCCTGCGCCGCCAGCTTGAAGTAGGACAGCACCTTCTCGCGATGCTCGCGCGAGATCAGCGAACCCATGGCGACGCCCGGGTCGTCGGGCCAGCCGATCTTGAGCGATTCGGTGTGCTTTTTCAGCGCGGCGACGAACTGGTCGAAAATCGGGCGCTCGACGAACACGCGCTCGGGACACAGGCAGACCTGGCCGGTGTTGGTGAACAGGGCGCGCGCCAGGCCCTCGACGGTGGCGTCGAAGTCGCAGTCGGCAAACACGATGGCGGCGTTCTTGCCGCCCAGCTCGAACGACACCTCCTTCACGCCGTCGGCCACCGCCTTCATGATCGCCGCGCCGGTGCGCGACTCGCCGGTGAAGGTGACGGCGTCGATGCCGGGGTGCGTGGTGAGGGCCTCGCCCGCCGAGCCGGGGCCGAAGCCGTGCACCACGTTGAACACCCCCGGCGGCACGCCCGCCTCGTGGAAGGCCTCGGCGATCAGCACCGCCGACGAGGGCGTCTCCTCCGAGGGCTTGCAGACGATGGTGTTGCCGCAGATCAGCGCCGGTGCCGCCTTCCAGGTGAGTGACAGGATGGGCAGGTTCCAGGGCGAGATGCTGGCCACCACGCCCAGCGGCTTGCGCTTGGTGTAGTTGATGAGCCGTGTGCCGTCGGGCAGGTTCGTTTCGAAGAACTCGCCGTGCGCGGTCTTGCCCAGGTCGGCAAAGGTGCGGAAGTTGGCGATGCCGCGGTACACGTCCAGCTTGCGCGCCTGCTCCACCGGGCGGCCGGTGTCGGCCACTTCGGCCTGCAGGAATTCGTCGAAACGCCGGGCAATGACGTCGGCCACCCGGTGCAGCGCGGCGGCGCGCTCTTCCACCGTGCTGCGGCCCCAGGGGCCCTCGTCGAGCGCACGGCGCGCCGCGCGCACGGCGCGGTCGACCAGGGCGGCGTCGGCCTCGTGCACCTTGCCCAGCAGGCGACCGTCGATGGGGCTGATGTTGTCGAACTGCTGATCGGTTTCGACGAATTCACCATCCACGTAGTTGCGCAGGGCGTCCAGTGTTGGCGGCAGCGTGAAGGAACGGGCCATTCAGGTCTCCTCAAGCAGTGCGCGGTGTCCGCGACGTTGAAGACAACTGTAGGCAATCCAGCCGCTTTCGACCAGCGAATTCGGGTTACCGATCTATAACCGACGCGAATAGAAGGGCTTCATGCCGTGGCCTGCTGCAATGCGTCACCCGCCGCGTGCAAGGCCTCGATGAAACGCTGCACCGCGGCATTGCCGGACAAGCGCCGGGCGCGGCGCGTGTAGCCCACGGTGCTGAACGGCCCGACCCCCGGCAGCGGCAACACCGCCACCAGGCCCGCCGCGGCAAGCTGGGCGGCCACCGACTGCGGCATCAGCGCCACCATGGGGCGGCGCGCCAGCAATCCTATGTTGGTGAGGATCGACACCGACTTGACCAGCCGCCGCGGCATGCCCAGCCCTTCGCGCTCAAAAAAGCTGCGCACCGCCGGATAGGCCACGGCGTCGGGCGTAGGCACGATCCATTCCGCGCGGCGCAACTCGGCCACACGCACCTCGGCGCGCCCGGCCAGCGGGTGGCTGGGGCTGACGACCACGCTCAGCCCTTCGTCGTACAAGGGCACATGCACCAGGCGCATGCCCGGCTCGGCGCCCTGCAGGCTGCTGGTGGCGTTAGCCGGCAAGAAGCCCACCATCAAATCAAGTTCGCCACGCGCCAGCGCCGGAAACAGGGCGGAGTTTGGCCCCACGCGCACCGTCACCACCACGTCCGGCGCCGTTTCGCGCAGGCGCGAGATTGCCTCGGGCAGCAGCGCGGCCGATGCCGTCAGCATGGCGCCCACCGTCACCTGGCCGGTGGCGCCCGAATGCCAGGCATTGAGCTCGTCGGTCAGATCCTGCAGGCCGGCCGTCATGGCGCCCACGTGGCGTGCGAACAGCTGGCCGAACTCGGTCAGCTGCACGCCGCCCTTGCCGCGCAAGAAGAGCTGGCCACCGAGCTGCGACTCCAGCTCGCGCACGGACTTGCTGACCGCCGGCTGGGTCATCGCCAGCACGCGCGAAGCGGCCAGGATGGAGCCAGATTCGACCACCTGCTCAAACACCGCCAGTTGCGCCACGCGCAGGCGTCGCGCCAGCGACGCCGCCGTGAGCACCGGCGCCGAACGCGAGCGCGTGCCGGTGTTCATGCCCGCCGCTGCGCCACCAGCCAGTCACCCAGGCGGCGCACCCCTACCGTGAGACGTGCCGGATCGCGCGAAGCGAAACACCAGCGCAGCCAGCCCTCGGCTTCAGGGCCGAACGCGACGCCAGGCGCCAGGCCCAGTCCGGCCTCGGCGACGAGGCGCTGGGCCAGCCGCAGCGTATCGTCCCATCCATCGATGCGCACGAAGGCATACATGCCGCCAGGCGCGCTGCTGGTGGCCACGCCAGGCAGGCGCTGCAGCAACGGCACCAGGGTGTCGCGGCACTGGCGCAAGTGCGCGGCCACGCGTGGCGTGATCGCGTCGGCCGCGGCCAGCGCCGCCAGTGCCGCGCGCTGCACGAAGACCGGCGCGCACGAGGTGTTGAATTCGATCAGCTTGCCCATCTGCGGCGTCATCGCGGGCGGCATCACGAGCCAGCCCAGGCGCCAGCCGGTCATGAGAAAAGCCTTGGAAAAGCTCTGCGCCACCACGAGCCTGTCGTCGGTTGCCGCGATGTCGAGGAACGATGGCGCGGCGCCGCTTGCGGTGTCGTCACGGTAGTACAGGCGCTCATACACCTCGTCCGCGAGTATCCAGGTGCCCGTTGCGCGGCAATGCGCGAGGATCGCTGCCTGCTCTTGCCTCGTGAGCGTCCAGCCCGTGGGGTTGTTGGGTGAGTTGAGCACCAGCAGCCGCGTGGCGGGCGTGATGGCCGCAAGCAGCTCGGGCAGATCGAGCGCCCAGGCGCCATCGGCGCGCGGTTTCAACGCCACGCAACCCAGGCGCGCACCCAGGATGCGCGGCTGCGCCGTGAGGTTGGGCCACACCGGCGTGACGGCCACCACGGCGTCGCCCGCGTCCACCAGCATCTGCACTGCCAGCATGAGCGCGTTCACGCCCCCCGAAGTGATCGCGACGCGCTCGGCGGCGATCGGGCCATGCAGGGCGGTGCTGTAGCGCGCCACTGCCTCGCGCAGCTCGGGCAGCCCGAGGTTGTGCGTGTAGAAGGTCTCGCCCGCCTGCAGCGACGCCACCGCGGCCGCGCGTATGGGCCCGGGCGTGACCTCGTCGCTCTCGCCGAACCAGAACGGCAGCACGTCGGCGCGGCCCATGCCGGCGTTGGCCACATCGCGGATCGCGGATGCTTGAAGGTCAAGTACGGTCTGGCGCATGCATCGGGCTTTCAAAGCGCCAAGCATAGCGGCGCGCGGCTACCATTGCCGCCCATGTTCAGTTATCGCCACGCCTTTCACGCAGGCAATCATGCCGACGTGCTCAAGCACGCGGTGCTCATCGCGTGCCTGCGCCACCTCACGCTCAAGGAGACGGCGCTCACGGTGATCGACACGCACGCGGGCGCGGGGCTGTACCGGCTCGACGGCGACTACGCGCGCACGAGCGGCGAGGCGACCGAAGGCGTGCTGCGCCTGGCGCAGGCGCCCGGACTCGATCCCCTGCTGCAGGACTATCTGGACCTGGTGCGCTCGTTCAACGGCAAGGGCGCGGTACGCATCTACCCCGGCTCTCCCTTTATCACCCAGCGTCTGCTGCGCCCGCAGGACAGGCTCAAGCTCTTCGAGCTGCACCCCACCGACCTGCCCGCGCTGGTGCGCAACGCGGCGCAACTGGACGCCGGGCGCCAGGTGGTGGTGCTTTCCGAAGACGGGTTCGAAGGCATGCGGCAATTCTTGCCCCCACAGCCCCGCCGCGCGCTCCTGTTGTGCGATCCCAGCTATGAACTAAAGAGCGACTACGTCCGCGTGCACACACTGGTGCAAGAGGCGCTCAAGCGCTTTGTCACGGGCTGCCAGGCCATCTGGTACCCGGTGATCGCTCGGCCCGAGGCGCACGAGCTGCCGCGGCGGCTCAAGGCGCTGGCCACGCGCGCAGGCAGGCCATGGATGCACGCAACGCTGACGGTCAAATCCGCGCGCGTGCGCAAACTCGCGGACGGCATCGAGCAGCGCCCGGGACTGACGGGCAGCGGCATGTTCCTGGTCAACCCGCCGTACACGCTGCACGACGCGCTCGCCTCGGCGCTGCCGCAATTGGTGGAACTGCTCGGGCAGGACGACCACGCGGGCCACACGCTCGAGGCGGGCTGAGGTCGGTCAACGCTGGCGCGCGTGCCGGGGCCGCGCCTTGCGCGCAGACGAAGCCGGACTCGCTTTTGCCGCAACCGAGGCGGCGCGTTGGCGCACGCGAGCAGCTTCTTCTCCCAGCGCAGGCACGCAGCCGGTGTTCTCATCGTCCACCTGCCAGAGTTCGACGGGTTTGATGCCCAGACCGACCATGCCGATCTCCTGCGCCGCCGCTTCACTCAGGTCGATGAGCCGCTCGCCGTCTCCGGCGAAGGGCCCGCGGTCGTTGATGCGCACCATCACCGTCTTGCCGTTCACCAGGCTGCGCACGCACAGGTGCGTACCGAACGGAAGGGTGCGGTGGGCGGCGGTGAAACCATAGCGGTCGAAACGCTCGCCGTTCGCGGTGGGGCGCCCATGCAACCCCGGGCCGTACCAGGACGCGAGCCCCTGACCGAGCAGCACGGCGGAGTCAGCCCCCGTCCCGGCCACGGCGGGCGCAGATGCCGGGGCTGCGGCAACAGGCGCTGGTGCCGCAGCAGGTTCGGGAGCCGGCGGAACAAGCACCGCTGCAGGCGGTAAAGACTCGGGCGCCGGTGGCGGCGCCTGGACGGCGGCAGGTGGGCTGACTGGCGCGGGTTGCTGCACCTCGGCGGGCGCGGGCGCCTCGGTAGCTGGCGGAGGCACCGCGCAACCGGCCAGCCACGACACCAGCGCCCACGCGAGCAGCATGCACCGCGGCGGTGAAGCGCTGCGCCGGCGCATCTCAGGCCAGCCCCAGCCGCCGACAGAGTTCGACCGTCGCCGCGCCCTGGTTCAGCGTGTAGAAGTGCAGGCCCGGCGCGCCCCCTGCGACGAGTCGCTCGCACAGGCGCGCCACCACGTCCAGCCCGAACGCGCGGATGCCTGCCGCGTCGTCACCCAGACCCTGCAGGCGCAGACGCAGCCAGCGCGGCACCTCCGCGCCGCAGGCGTCGGAAAAGCGCAGCAACTGCGTGGCGCCGAGGATGGGCATGATGCCGGGGACGACGGGCACGTCCAGCCCCGCGCGGCGTACCTCGTCCACGAAGCGAAAGTACGCATCGGCGTTGAAGAAATACTGGGTGATCGCCGAATCCGCCCCCGCGTGCACCTTGGCGGCGAAGGCCTTGAGGTCGGCCTCGGGCGAGCGCGCCTGGGGGTGCATCTCGGGGTAGGCCGCGACCTCGATGTGAAAGTGCCGTCCGGTTTCGGCGCGGATGAAGGCCACGAGATCGCTCGCGTACTGGAACGACCCGCCGAGCCCGTAGCCGCTGGGCAGGTCGCCGCGCAGCGCCACGAGGCGCTTCACGCCCATCGCCTGCAGCTCGGCGAGCTGCGCGCGCACCGTCTCGCGCGTGGCGCCGACGCACGAGAAGTGCGACGCGGCGGGCACGCCCTCCGACAGGATCTCCTGCACCGTGGTGAACGTGCCTGCCTGCGTGGAGCCGCCCGCGCCGTAGGTGACGGAGCAGAACTGCGGGCGCAGCGCATAGAGCTGCTGGCGCACGGCACGCAGCTTGCCCACCCCCTCGGGGGTCTTGGGCGGAAAAAACTCGCAACTGACCGGCACGCTCATGCCGTTCTCCGTTCCTGCATCGCAGGCTCAATTTTCAAAGAAAATGTGGCTCCAGCGCTTGATGGACAAGCGCTGTCAGCTATCAATACCATACTTTTTGCGATGGCCTGTGCACAGGCGCTGCCGCACCGCTCCATCGTCATCGCGCCCTATCCGCTTCAGAAAACGCTCGCCCAGGGTGATGCTCACCATCACCACGATGTGCAGCACAACCGCGGTGAAGATGGCCGCGCCGCCACCGGGGCCACGGCTGCTCCACTGGACCAGGAAGTTGACGAACCCGAGCAGCAAAGCGCTGCCGGCGACGGAGCCCAGGAAAGTCGCTCCCGCGCCCAGGCCAAACACCACGTCCTCGACATCGTCCGCATCGCCGTCGCTGCCGTAGCGCCACGCCAGCAATGGCGCGTAGATCAGCGGCATGAACACCACCGCAAGCACCACCGGCAACACCACGTCGGTGTGCCACGCGAGCATCGTCCGTGTGAGGATGAACAGCCAGAACACCGTCCACGCCCAGGCGTGCACCGCGCGCACGAGTCCGATCGCAAGCAGGCGTGCCACGGCGCGGCAGGCTCGCTCAGTAGCGGTAGCTGTCGGCCTTGTAGGGCCCGTTCACCGGCACGTTGATGTAGGCCGCCTGCTCGGGCGTGAGCGTCGTGAGCTGCACCCCCAGCTTCCTGAGCTGCAGCCGCGCCACCTTTTCGTCGAGCAACTTGGGCAGCACGTAGACCTTGCCCTTTTCGTATTCGCCGGGCTTGGTGAAGAGTTCGATCTGCGCCAGCGTCTGGTTGGCGAAGCTGGAGCTCATCACATAGCTCGGGTGGCCCGTGGCGCAGCCCAGGTTCACCAGCCGCCCCTTGGCCAGCAGCGTGATGCGGTGGCCGTCCGGGAAGATCACGTGATCGACCTGCGGCTTGACCTCCTCCCACCGGTATTTTTCGAGCGAGGCGACGTCGATCTCGTTGTCGAAGTGGCCGATGTTGCAGACGATAGCCTCGTTCTTCATCGCCGCCATGTGCTCGTGGCGGATCACGTCGCGGTTGCCGGTGGTGGTCACGAAGATGTCGGCCTTGTCGGCCGCGTACTCCATGGTCACGACCTTGTAGCCCTCCATCGCCGCCTGCAGCGCGTTGATCGGGTCGATCTCGGTCACCCAGACCTGCGCGCGCAGGGCGGCGAGCGCCTGCGCGCAGCCCTTGCCCACGTCGCCGTAGCCGGCCACCAGCGCCACCTTGCCCGCGATCATCACGTCGGTGGCGCGCTTGATGCCGTCCACCAGCGACTCGCGGCAGCCGTAGAGGTTGTCGAACTTGCTCTTGGTGACCGAGTCGTTGACGTTGATCGCACTGAACAGCAGCTCGCCCGCGGCCGACATCTGGTGCAGCCGGTGCACGCCGGTCGTCGTCTCTTCCGTCACGCCGATGATCTCGGCACTCTTGCGCGTGTACCAGGTGGCGTCCTGCGCCAGCCTGGCCGTGATCGCGGCGAAGAGGATGCGCTCTTCCTCGCTCTTGGGGTGCGCGATCACCGAAGCGTCCTTCTCGGCGCGCTGGCCCAGGTGCATGAGCAGCGTGGCGTCGCCGCCATCATCCAGGATCATGTTCGGGCCTTCGCCCTTCGCGCCCTGGGCGCCGAATTCGAAGATGCGATGGGTGTAATCCCAGTAGTCCGCAAGCGACTCGCCCTTGACGGCAAACACCGGCGTGCCACCCGCGGCGATCGCGGCGGCGGCGTGGTCCTGCGTCGAGAAGATGTTGCACGAAGCCCAGCGCACGTCGGCGCCGAGCGCCTTGAGCGTCTCGATCAGCACGGCGGTCTGGATCGTCATGTGCAGGCTGCCCGCGATGCGCGCGCTCTTCAGGGGCTGGCTGGCCGCGAACTCCTCGCGGATGGCCATCAGGCCGGGCATTTCGGTTTCGGCGATCGCGATTTCGCGGCGGCCCCAGGGCGCCAGATTCAGATCGGCAATCGCGTGGTTGGCAACGGAAGCAGGGTGGTTCATGGTCGGTCCGTACTAAGGGTGGAAGCCCACAGGCGCCGAGTCGTGACATGCCGCCCAACGCACTGCAAAGTGGGTGAGCGTCGTTGCAAGCTGTAGCCCCAAGCCTCACGCCGCGCACGATGGCGACGCTGCAACGCTCCTTGGGATGCGGCGGATTATAAAGAGTGCCTGCGCTGCGGCAACGCCGCCGCTACGGCGCGTCGAAGCCGCGCATCTCGCCCCAGACGTCGAACGGATCGCGCTCGGTGCGCAGGGCGTTGACCGGCTCGGCCTCGTCGGCCCAGCCCAGCGCCATGCCGATTGCGAGCATGCGCGACTCGGGCAGCCCGAGGAACTCCTTGACGGCGCGCGAGCAGCGCGCCCAATAAGCCTGCGGGCAGGTCGCCAGCCCCTGCTCGGCAGCGAGCAGCATGAGGTTTTGCGCGTACATGCCCAGATCGACCCACTGCGGCAGGCCCATGCGCCGCTCGACGCTGATGAACACCGCCACGGGCGCGCCGAACAGCGCCGCATTCCTGAGCATCTGGCGCTCGCGCGCGGGTTTGTCATCGCGCGCAATGCCCACGATGTCATAGAGCTGCATGCCATTGCGCCAGCGCCGCGTGCGCCAGGGCTCGGGCAGCTGCGGGGGATAGACCGCGTACTCGGGCTCGGCCTGGAGCGGCGCGTCCGCCACGCGGGCGAGCAACTGCGCAAGCGGCGCACCCGCGAGCGCATGCACGTGCCACGGCTGCAGGTTGCCCCCCGAGGGCGCGCGCGCCGCCAGCTCCAGGATGCCGCGCACCATGGCCGCCGGGGGCACGTCCGGCTTGAATGCGCGCGCCGACAGGCGCTGGCGGATGGCTTGCGAGACATTCATCGTTCGCGGCGGGTCGGTACGGGAAGTCATGATCCTACGAGACAGCCGGCGTCCGCGCCACGCCAACGGCACCCATTCCCGTGCCGCGCCCCAGTCACAAAAAAAGCACCCTCGATCACGGCCAGAATGACTTTTGGCACTGGCGCGCCCGGATGCCGGCTCCTACGATGGCCGTGCAGCATGCACACGAACACCTGCAGCGCACCGACACAAACGAGGAGAGGCCGCCATGAACTCGGCGTGGTACCCGCGAAGCTGGAAATGGCTCGTCGCAAGCTGCCTGTCGGCGCTGCTGCTCGCCTGCGGCGGTGGTGACGATGCACCGCCGCCTCCCACGCCGTGGCAGGCCACTATCGGCGTGGCCGGTGGCGAAGTGACGGGGCCCGATGGGGTCAAGATCATCGTGCCCGAGGGCGCGTTCACGCAGGACACCACGGTGCGCGTGGCGCGCAACAGCAGCGACACGCCCGAGGTCGGGGGCCTGCGCCTGCTCACGCCGATCTACCAGGTGACGCCGCACGGCGGCGATTTCGAGTCACCCGCGCGCATCCTGATTCCCTTCAACGCCGCTGACCGGCACTCGGATACCGCGCCCGTCATCATCCGCACCCAGCCCGGTGCCGACCACTGGGAAGTGCTGCAAACCGACGTTGACGGCGGCCTGGCGGCAGCCGACAGCTTCGGCTTCTCCTACTACGCCGTGGGCGAGTGCTACGTGGCGCGCGACTACACCGTCGGAGGGGGGGATCCGATCGCCAGTTGCCCCTCGGGCCATACGCTGCGGCTGCAGATGCGCGATGCCGGCGGCAATCCGGTGGCGATACTGCGCAGCAACTTCGGCACCTTGCAGCCGATGCTGACCATCACCGAGCCCACCCCGGTCGTCGTGCAACTGGACTGGCTGCGCCCGCCCGGTACCAGCCGCACCGACAGGATCGAGCTGGGCGTCACGTCCAAGAAGCCGGCCGGGCTGGTCAAGGACCTGCAGGTCAACCACAACACGTTCTCCCTCGTCGCCGGAGACATCATCGACCCGTCCGACTACACGGGCGCCCTGGCGCCCGGCGGGCAGCGCGTGAACATATCGGCTTACGCCTCGTACGAGTTCGACGCCTTCTATCCGGCCTGCCTGTGCTTCAGGCCCACGTCATGGATCTACAGCACCCATCTGCTGCTCAAGGCCGTGAGCCCCGGCACGGCGCCCATCATCAACCAGCAGCCCGCGAACCAGTCGGTGCTGCAAGGCGAGAGCGCAAGCTTCAGCGTGATGGCCAGCGGTGCCCGCCTGAGCTACCAGTGGCAGCGCAGCGCACCGGGCGCGAGCACGTTCGCCGACCTGCCGGGCGCAACGTCCTCCAGCCTTGTGACTGGCGCCGCCACGACGGCCGACAGCGGCGCGCGCTACCGCGTGCATGTGTGCGCGGCAGGTGCCTCCAGGCCCTGCGTGGACAGCGACGCAGCGACGCTTACCGTGAGCAAAACACAGGTGATGCCCGGCTTCACGCTGCAGCCCGCTTCGATTTCGATCGTGACGGGGCAGACGGCCTCGTTCAGCGTGCGCGCCAGCGGCGAGCCCGCGCCGACGGTGCAGTGGTACCGCGCAGGCGCTTCCGGTGACGTGGCGGTGGGCTCGACATGCCCCGCGGACCCATCGGGGACGACGGAGTGCCACTACACCACGCCGGTGCTGGACGAATCCGACTCCGGCAGCGAGTTCTACGCTCGGGCCGAGAACACCATGGGGCATGCGCAGAGCGTTCGTGCGAAGGTCACGGTGACATCCGAGGCCGTGGCACCGACGCTGGACGTCAACCTGTCCAACCAGAGCGTGGGCAGCGGCGGCAGCGCCACCTTCACCGTGGAGGTCTCGGGCACCGCTCCGATCTCCTACCAGTGGTATCGCGACGGCCAGCCGATTCCCGGCGCCAACGGCGCCACGCTCACGCTGGACAACCTGAGCTCCGCCGACGACGGCGCAACGATCTACGTCGTCGTGACCAACGCAGGGGGCAGCGCCACCAGCAATACGGTCACCCTCTCGGTGCACGCACCCGTCTGCAGCGCGCCGGTGCAGATCAACGATACGGCATACGCTGCCGTGCCCGCCACGCTGCTCATGGACTCCACAGGCAATGCCACGGCGCTATGGTCGCAGAATCTGGCCATCGGCTCACCCATGCAGTTGCGCGGCAGCCGCTACAACGTTGGCAATGGGACCTGGAATCCACTTCCCGCAATGGGGGCAAGGAGCGGTACCGTTTCGTCCGCCGGTCCGGACGGCGCAGGCGGGCTGCTGATGCTCGTGCAGGACGACTCGACGTACTTCTACAGGGTGCTCCACTACGGTGCGGACGGCAGTTGGAGTGAGCCCGCCGGTTGGGCTGGTTCAACGGGTTCCAAGGTAGCAGCATCGGTCGCGGTAAATGGCACTGCGGTCACCGTCTGGGTTGACTCCACAGACCCCGACTCCTTGTACGCCCAGCGCTACGAAGAGGGTGCCTGGAGCGGCGATCCCGTTCGTCTCAACACGGCGGCCACCTTGATCTCTCATCCCCTGGTCGCGCAGAACTCGAGCGGCAAGGCGGTCGCCGCCTGGATCCAACGCACCAACGGTGACGAACACGGTCACTCGCCCCACTACCACGTATGGTCCAGCCAGTACGATGGCAGTGCATGGAGCACACCGCAAAACATTGGCGGCGTGGAAATTCCAACCCTCACCCAGCTCGCCATGAACGAGGCTGGCCAGGCGGTCGTAACCTGGAGCGACTCCCACGACGATAGCGATTTCCACATGGCCGCCCGCTATGTCAATGGCTCCTGGGGTGCCGCCGTCGCCTTGGATCAGTCTGCGGATGATGCAAATGACTTCATGAACTCGCATCAGACCGACATCGATCCCAACGGAGCCATCGTGTCCGTCTGGCGGCGCGGCCAGACCATCCATGCGCGACGCTACGCGGCCGGCGCGTGGGGGCCGGCGATCATGCTGAACCAGCCTGCGGGCATCGTGGACGAACCCCGTCTGTCCCTCGCTCCCAATGGCAGCGCCCTCATTGCGTGGAGCACGCTGGAGGATCTCAGCACCGGCGATACCATCATCCACGTCAACAGGATGGCGCCCGACGGCACATGGTCAGGGCAGGAGCAAGTGACCCGCTACACGGACGGCAGCCAGGTCGCCGACGCCCTAGCCGCGCTGCATACCACCGGCGCTTTCACATTGATTTGGTCGCGAAGCCCGTCCCAAGGTTCGCAGGAGCGGGTCGAGGCAGTCGATTGCCACTGAGGCCGAAACCCTGCGGCGCAGGCAGCCCAACCGCACACGAGCAGCTTCAGGCCGAGTCGACCGCAACCGGGCGACGCGGATCAATCCGCGCCGTCATCCACCTCGGGCGGCTGCACGTGCTTGACCACCGTCACCGGCACGCTCGCGCGCTGCACCACCGCCTGCGACACCGACCCGAGGAAGGCGCCACGCAGACCGCCAAGCCCGCGTGCGCCGACGACGAGCAGGTCGCAGCCGCAGTTCTCCGCCATGTCGACGATCGTCGCGGCGGGCGAACCCAGCGCGATTTCGGTTTCGAAGGGCACCTGCGCCTGCTGGACCAGCGCCACCGCGGACGCGAGCAAGTCCTGCCCCGCTTCGACGCTGGCGCGCGCAATCGCGTCGGCGTCGCGCGTGGCGAGCTCCAGGAACGACGCCTCCTCCTGCACGTGGCCGAGCACCAGCGTGGCCTGCAGGCTGCCTTCGCGCACCAGCTTGAGCGCGTGGCGCACCGCGTCCAGCGCCAGTTCCGATCCGTCCACCGCCACCAGGATTTTGAGCATCCGCGTCTCCGTCATGCATGTGTTCGTGCCAGTGTAGGCCAGCACGGGGGCCGATGCGGTCTGGGACAATCGCGCCCCTATGCTGCGCTTTGAACTGCTTGCCACCGACCCCGCCAGCCACGCGCGGCGCGCGCGCCTGACGCTCAACCACGGCGTGGTGCAGACGCCCATCTTCATGCCCGTGGGCACCTGCGGCACGGTCAAGGGCGTGATGCCACGCAGCCTCGTCGAGATGGGCGCGCAGATCATCCTGGGCAACACCTTCCACCTGTGGATGCGCCCCGGGCTGGACGTGGTGCGCAGCTTCGGCGGCCTGCACGCCTTCGAGCAGTGGCACCGGCCCATCCTCACCGACTCGGGGGGCTTTCAGGTCTGGAGCCTGGGGGCACTACGCAAGATCACCGAGGACGGCGTGCACTTCGCCTCGCCCGTCAACGGCGACAAGCTCTTTCTTTCGCCCGAGGTGAGCATGCAGATCCAGACGGTGCTCCATTCGGACATCGTGATGCAGCTTGACGAATGCACGCCGTACGAGACCGGCGGCACGCCCACGAGCGAGGTCGACGCGCGCAAGAGCATGGAAATGAGCCTGCGCTGGGCGCGGCGTTCGCAGGAGGAATTCGCGCGCCTGGCCAACCCCAATGCGCTCTTCGGCATCGTGCAGGGTGGCATGTACGAGCACCTGCGCGAAGAGTCGCTCACGGCGCTCACTGCGATGGATTTCCCCGGCTACGCGATCGGCGGCGTCTCGGTGGGCGAGCCCAAGGAGGACATGCTGCGCATCATGGCGCACACGCCGCACCGCCTGCCCGCCCACAAGCCGCGCTACCTCATGGGCGTGGGCACGCCCGAGGACCTGGTCGAGGGCGTGGCCTGCGGCGTGGACCTGTTCGACTGCGTGATGCCCACGCGCAACGCGAGGAACGGCACCCTCTTCACGCGCCACGGCGACCTGAAGATCCGCAACGCGCGGCACAAGAGCGACCACCAGCCCATCGACCCCACATGCACCTGCCACGCCTGCGCGGGCGAGCGTGGCGTGAGCTGGCAGGACGGCGGGCGCGGCGGCTACTCGCGCGCCTACCTGCACCACCTGGACCGCTGCGGCGAAATGCTCGGCCCCATGCTCGCCACCATCCACAACCTGCACTACTACCTGCAGCTCATGCAGGAAATCCGCGACGCGCTCGACGCGGGCCGCTTCACCGCCTGGCGCGCGCAATTCGCGCAGGATCGCGCTCGCGGGATTTAGGGCAGGGCGCCAGGGCAATAGGCCGATATGACCCTACCAGCGCGCCACGTTCATCGGGACAATGGAGCGCCTCGCAGCGCCGCCGTCTCCCTTTTCGCATCGATGTTCGCCCAGACCACGCCCATGACTGCCAGGCCGATGCACTGGCGCGAGTTGCTGGCGTTGCTGCTGTGCGTGTTCCTCGCCTGCCTGGCCGGGATCGCGACGCGGCCGATCGCGTTCATGGCCACGTTCTGGCCCGCCAACGGGCTGCTGCTCGGGCTGCTGCTGCGCAACCCGGGCTGGGCCTTGACGCCGCTCGCCTGGGGCATGGCCTACCTGGGGTATCTGATGGCCGACGCACTCACCGGCGCCGGCTGGCAGAACAACCTCGTGATCAATGCGATCAACATGGTCGGCGTGTACGCGGGCTGGCGTTTCCTCTCGCGACAGGGACCGGCCACCCTCGGGTTCCGGCGCCAGCGTTCGGTGCTGCTGATACTCGTGGGCTGCATGATCTCGGCGCTCACGAGCGGTGTGCTCGGCACCTGGGCACGCAGCCTGTTTTTCGAGTCCTCGACATGGGAAACCTTCGCCATGTGGACGACGGGCGAAGCATTCAACCTCATCCTCGCGGTGCCCCTGGTGCTTGCCGCGCCGCGCGGCTGGCTTTGGCAATGGCCCTGGGCCAAGGTGCTCGCGCCGCTGCGCCGCGCCTGGGGGCTGCCGCTGGTGGCGCTGTTCGCCTCCGAAGCCGTGGCCTACCTGCTCGGCGGCCCCGGTGCGCTGGGCTTTGCCGTTCCGGCGATGGTCTGGTGCGCGATGGTCTATGGCGTGTTTCCCACGGCGCTGCTCAATCTGGTCACGGCGCTCTGGGGTACCGCGGCGATGACGCAGCTGGGGCTCAGCTTCGTGCCGCAGCACGTGCACGACGCGGTGTCGTTTCGCGTCGGCGTGGCGATGCTGTCGCTGGCGCCACTGGCGGTCGCCACGGCGCACACGCTGCACAAGCAGACGCTGCAGATACTGCACCGCGCGGTGAACCACGACTTCCTGACGGGCGCGCTCTCACGCCGCGCGCTGATGGAACGCGGAGACCAGCAACTGCAGCGCCTGCAGCGCGAAGGCACACCGGTGGCCACGCTGATGCTCGACCTGGACCACTTCAAGCGCGTGAACGACCAGTGGGGGCATGCACAGGGCGACCTCGTGCTGCAGCAGTTCGCGTCGCTCATCACGCGCAACCTGCGCCCAGGCGAGCTCTTCGGGCGCATCGGGGGCGAAGAGTTCGCCCTGTTGCTGCCCAACACCACGCGTGAGCAGGCGCTCGGCGTCAGCGAACGCCTGTGCACGCAATTGCGCGAACACGTTTTCCACAGCGAAACCGGCCAGGGCATCGCGATGACCATGAGCATAGGCCTGCACGCCGCGCAGGCCGGACACGACAGCTACCAGCTCGGCGACATGCTGGCGCGCGCTGACGCCGCGCTGTACCTGGCCAAAACCTCGGGGCGCGACCAGGTGCAGGTATACGAAGGCGAGCGGATGACGCCGCTGCGCCGCCACAGCCCGGTCGCGGCGACTTGAGGCCGCGCCGCTACGCCGTGCGCGCAGCTTCGCCACACGCCGGGCAATAGCGCACGAAGGCATTGTGGCGCGCGTTGCAGTGCCCGCAGTGCACGAACAGCCCGATGCCGCAGTGCGGGCAAAAATCCGTCCGGCCATCCTTCAGATCGACTGCCCGCTCACAGCCCGGGCACGCCCCCTTGGCCAGGCGCGCCTGCGCCACGTCGTAGTCGAGCGCGCGGCGCCGCTCGGTTTCGGGTTGCTGCTCGGCGCTGCGCTGGCGCTCCAGATAGCGCTGCAGCCCCACAATCGCATAGCGCCCCGCAAGCACCGTGACGACCACGCCCACGCCGTAACGCACATAACCGCCGTAATCGGGCAGATAGGGCACGAGCTCGACGAAGAACGCGAACACGGCAAAGCCGATGAAGCCCCAGACAAAGGGCCACCAGGTGCTCCGGCGCTTCTTCGCAAACAACCAGCCCGCGACCACCAGCAAGGGCAGCGTGAGCGCCAGGCGGTAGAGAAACACCTGCAGCTCGCGTCTATCCTGCGCGGCCCGCAGGCGCACGCGCCCGGCTGCCTCCAGCGTCGCCAGCTGCGCACGCGCCGCCTGCGCGCTCTGGCGCGCATCGAGCAGCGCCTGCTGCTGCGCCTGCATCGCCTGCCGCGCCTGCAGCTCATGCGCGCCCAGGGTGTCGAGCGCCTGCATGCGCGTGAGCACCTGCGGGTCGTGCTCGGAGCGCTGGGTGGCGCTGCGCGCCGCGCGCCAGTTGTCGAAGCTCTCGCGTTCGGAGCTCGTGACCGCGCGTGCACGGTTGTAGGCAAGTTCCGCCTGCGCAAGCTGCGCCTGCGCCTGATCCTGCGCCGCAGTGGCTTGCCGCACCTGCTCGCGCAGCGGCGCAACGCGCGCCATGTCCAGAAAATCGTCGAGCACCGGCGGCGCCTGGGTATGTGACAGATCGCCCACCACCGCACCGCCCAGCCCGATCAGGAAACCCGCGAAGGCCAGCGCCACCAGCCACAAACCGCGGCGAAACCACCGCTCGGAAAGCCGCAATGCCTTGCTCATGACTGCTCCAGAATTCTCGGTTTTTGTAGCTTGCAGCGCTTGCTACACAAGCGCTGGAGGCCGATTTTATGCATAACATTGTTGTCCGCTGCGCAAGGGATAGCCCCCCTGCCGCACAATGCAACGCATGAGCACCGAACCGTTGGCAAGCATCCCCTGGGAGCGCATCGTCGCCGATGTCGGCGACGCGCTGATCTACATCGACCGCGAGGGCGTGATCCGCGCGTGGAACGCACAGGCGCAGGCGCTGTTCGGCTTCGACCCGAGCGAAGCGCTGGGGCAGAGCGTGGACCTCATCATTCCGACCCACCTGCGCGAGGCGCACTGGCGCGGCTTTCGGCGCGCGATCGAACACGGCCACACGCACAGCAGCGAAGTGCGCACGACGCGCGGCGTGCACAAGACGGGGCGCAAGCTCTACGTGGACATGAGCTTTGCGATCGTCACCGACGGCCACGGCCAGGCGCTCGGCTCGGTGGCCATGGCGCGCGACGCCACCGCCCGCTACCTCGCCGAGCAGCAGGCGCGGCGCAGCGCAGCCGGCGGGTAGCGCTCAGCGTTCAGGCGGCGACAGGCGGCGCCGCGAGCTCGCGCGTGATTGCGCCCAGCGGGCGCTCGCCATCCGCCATCCGGGCTTCAACGTGCAGCGCGTCGCCCGGCTGCAGCCAGTCGGTCGTCGGGGCGCCGTCGCGCCGCGCCTCGGCGTCGCGCTTGTCCGCCAGGCTGCAGTAGCCGCGGGCCGCATCCGGGCTGCGCACCGGCAGCGCGCCGATCACGCTGCCCGCGGCAATGCCGCGATGCCGGGCCAGTTGCGCGATCAGGCCGCCAAAGTCGTGCGCCATGCCTGCATCGGTCTCGCACAGCCCGAGCTTGCGGCCACGCACCAGCACCTGCAGCGTGAGCGCGGCGCGCGCGCCCCGCCAGGCGTCGCCCAGATCGTCGGGCGTGACCGCGACCGGCCCGAACGCGGCGTCCAGCGTCTCGCGCCCACTGCGCAGCACCAGCGCACACATCAGCAGCCGCACGCCCTCGCCCGCCTGCTCGGGCAGCGCGCCGGGCGCCACGTCCCCGGTGATGACCGCAAGCCCCGCCGCGCAGTCGAGCGCCGACACGTCGGCGGCGGGCGACCACGCACCGCAGGGCGGCGCGAACGCATCGCCCGCGCCGTGTTCGAGCACCAGGGGGTCCCCCGCCGCGCCCGGGTACGCAGTGGCCGACACCCAGCGATGGGTGCGCGGCAGCGGCGCGAGGCACTGCGCCGCATCGAAGGGGAAGGCGTGGCGCGCGCGGTGCGCGTTCAGCTCGTCGTAGAGCGTCTGCAACTGCGGCGCAAGGAAATTCCAGTCTTCCAGCACCTGCTGCAGGCGGCTAGCAATGCCGCTCGCATAATGGGCCTGCGTCAGGTCGCGCGACACGACGACCAATTGACCATCGCGCGATCCGTCGCGGTAGCTTGCCAATTTCACTGTTGTTTCCACGTCGGCCCGTTGCCGACGCGCCCATGAATTCCGCCAGCGCACGAGCATAGCGCCCGCCGCATGTCCCCCGCAGCGATTCCCCGCCCCACCCTCTGGCTGCTGCTAGCCGCCGTGCTGGCACTGCACCTGCTGGCGCTGCGCAGCCTGCCGGTACGCCCCGCAGCGGGCACGCACGGCGCCACGCCGGTGCCGCTGTCCACGCGTCTGCTGCCCCCGCCCAAGCCTGCGGCGCCCACGGCGGCGCCACCCGTGCGCCCCGCGCCAGTGCGTGCCCCCACGCGCTCGGCGCCCCGGCGGCCTGCGGCGCGCACGCCGCGGCCGGCGCCTGCGCCCCCAGCCCCACCTGCCGCAGCCGTCAGCACCACGTCGATCGCCGAGCCGGCATCACCAGCCACGGAAACCGACATGGCCGACGCGCTCGCGCAGATCGGCGGCTACAGCGCGCCCGAGCCCCCCGCCACCACGCACGCCGAGGCGCCCGAGGCCGAGACAGCGCCGCAAACACCCGCCAGCGAAGCTGTCGCCGAGCGACCCGCCGAGGCACCCGGGCACCCGGTGGCGCTCCCGCCTTCCGCGCAACTGGCATTCAAGGTACAGGGGCACGTCAAGGGGTTCGACTACAACGCAAGCGCCGAGCTCGCGTGGCAGAACGACGGAGAGCGCTACCGCGTGCGCCAGAAGGTCAGCGCCTTCCTGCTCGGCTCGCGCGCGCAGGAAAGCGTGGGGCGCGTGAGCGCGCGGGGCCTGCAGCCCGAGCGCTTCGTCGACGAGGGGCGCAAGACGCGCAGCGCCGACATCGACATCGCCGCGCACACAGCGCACTTCAGCGACGGCGCGAGCAGCAGCGCTACGGTAGACGACGGCGCGCAGGACCGCCTGAGCGTCTTCATCCAGCTCGGCGCGCTGCTGGCGGCTTCCCCGGCAGACTACCCGAGCGGCACCGAAATCGCGCTGCAGGTGGTGGGCGCGCGCCGCGTCGATCGGTGGACCTTCCGCGTGGAAGGCCCCGAGACGCTCGAACTGCCCATCGGCACCACCCCCGCGCTCAAGCTGCGGCGCCTGCCGCAGGGCGACGACGCGCAGCAGGACGAGCTGTGGCTGGGCACCGACATCGGCTACCTGCCGGTGCGCATCCGCCTGGCGCAGGGCGAGAGCGACTACGTGGATCTGCGCCTGGCGCAACGCTGAGCTACCCTTCGCGCCAAACCGTGGAATACTGTGCGGGCCTTGAATTGCCGCAAGGCGCCGCGATCTGCATGCCTATGGACGACCAGCGACAGGAGAACACCATGCACATGCTCTACGACTCCGAATCCTTCGTGGTGGTGCACATGCTGCCGCAGCCCGAGTCGGCAGCGCCCACCGAGGCCGAGGCATTCATGCCGCGCCAGTTGCTGCGTCACGGTTTCGAGATCGTGGACAAGCGCTCGGGCAAGGAGGTCTACCTGGACGGTTCGTGGGCCGAGCTGTTCCAGCAGCAGATCATCGCGTGGCAGCACAACACGCCGACGCAGGAAGAAGTCGAAACCACGCTCGACGGCTACGCCGGCCTCGCGCAGAACCCGGTGGTGCTGCACTGACGGGCGACCTGTTCGCTGGCGACGCACCGCTTGCGGGCAGGGTCACCACGCTCGGCCCCGAGGCCCTCATCCTGCGCGGCTTCGCGCTTGCGCGCGTGCCGCTGCTGTGGGAGGCGCTGCAACAGGTGCTCACGCAGGCGCCGCTGCGCCACATGGTCACGCCGGGCGGCCAGCGCATGTCGGTGCCGCTTACCAATTGCGGTGCCCTCGGCTGGACCAGCGACCGCGGCGGCTACCGCTACCGCGGCGACGACCCGCTGAGCGGACGTGCCTGGCCCGCCATGCCCGCGGCGTTCGCGCAGCTCGCGCGCGAGGCCGCGGCGGCGGCGGGCTTCGCCGGGTACGCGCCCGACGCCTGCCTGATCAACTGCTACCGCCCCGGCGCACGCCTGACGCTGCACCAGGACAGGAACGAGCGCGACTTCAGCCAGCCCATCGTCTCGGTCTCGCTCGGCATTGCCGCCACCTTCCTCTGGGGCGGCGCCGAGCGCGGCGACCGCGCGGCGCGCGTGCCGCTGTTTCACGGCGACGTGGCGGTCTGGGGCGGCGTCGACCGGCTGCGCTTTCACGGCATCGCGCCGGTGCGTGAGGCGCACCACCCGCTCACGGGCGGCACGCGGATCAATTTCACGTTCCGCAGGGCGGGTTGACCGTCGCTATTTCGCGCGCGAGGACACCGCGCGGTGCGAAAATCGCGCCCGCTCCCGGCCCACCGGGTGCACGACCGCCGCCATGCCGCACCTGCCCACTCCGATCGCCCGCCGTGCGCGCCACGGCCTGGCATGGCTGCTCGCGGCATGGCTGCTCATCGCCGCCGCGCACGCCGCGCCCGCGCCGGACACGGTGCAGCTCGAAGACCTGACCTGGACCGAACTGCGCGGCGCGCTGCAGGCGGGCAAGACCACCGCGCTGATCCCGATCGGCGGCACCGAGCAAAGCGGCCCCTACCTCGCGCTGGGCAAGCACAACGCGCGCGCGCGGGCGCTGGCCGAGCGCATCGCGCGCGCCCTGGGCGATGCGCTCGTCGCGCCCGTCGTCGCCTACGTGCCCGAGGGCAGCATCGCCCCGCCGAGCGCGCACATGCGCTTTGCGGGCACGATCAGCGTGCCGGCGGGCGCCTTCGAGCAGACGCTGACGGCCGCCGCGCAAAGCCTGCAGGCGCACGGCTTTCGCACCATCGTGCTGCTGGGCGACCACGGCGGCTACCAGGCGAGCCTCGCGCGCGTCGCCCAGCGCCTGGACCAGGCGTGGCGCGGCAAGGGCGTGCGTGCGCTCGCGCCGCACGCCTACTACCAAGCCAGCTCCAGCGGCTTTGCCGCGCTGCTGCGCGCGCGCGGCTACGGCGCCGAAGAAATCGGCACGCACGCGGCGCTGGCCGACAGCGCGCTGCAACTGGCCCTTGCCCCCGACACCGTGCGCGCCGCCGCGCTGCGCGACGCACCCGCACCCACGCCGGGCGACGGCATCCACGGCGGCAACCCGCGCCGCGCCAGCGCCGCGCTGGGCGAGCTCGGCGCCGAACTCATCGTCAGCCGCACGGTCGAGGCGATCCGCCACGCCGTGCCCGCGCGCTGACGCCTCACCATTTCTTCCCACCTCACCTCACGCAATCCGGCCATGCCTTTCATCCCTACCGCCCCCCTGCGCATCAGCTCCCTTGCGGCAGGCGCGCTCCTGGCCAGCCTGTGCTGGTCCGCCGCCGCGCAGACTGCCCCGCCCGGCATCCCCCCAGCGCCCGACCCGGCCAATCTCTACAGTGCCACGGGCGCCGGCCAGTTGAGCCCGGCGACCGCGGGCGCGCTCGAGCGCGTCTATGTGCCCAATCTGCGCTCGAACAACGTCTACGTGATCGATCCCGCAACGTTCAAGGTCATCGACAAGTTCCCGGTCGGCCGCAGTCCGCAACACGTCGTGCCCTCGTGGGATCTGCAGACGCTGTGGGTCACCAACAACGCCGAGGGGCGCACCGACGGCAGCCTCACGCCGATCGACCCCAAGACCGGCAAGCCCGCCGGCCCGGCCGTCGCGGTGGACGATCCGTACAACATGTACTTCACGCCCGACGGCAAGGAGGCCATCGTCGTCGCCGAGGCGCTCAAGCGGCTGGACTTCCGCGACGCGCACACGATGCGGCTCAACTCCAGCCTGTCCGTGCCCGAATGCAAGGGCATCAACCACGCCGAGTTCGCCATCGACGGCAGCTTCGCCATCTTCACCTGCGAATTCAGCGGCAAGGTAGCCAAGATCGACCTGGCGCAGCGCAAGGTGCTGGGCTACCTGCAGCTCAGCGCCAGGGGCATGCCGCAGGACGTGCGCAGCGCGCCCGACGGCAAGACCTTCTACGTCGCCGACATGATGGCGGGCGGCGTGCACGTGATCGACCCCGTCGCGTTCACCAAGACCGGCTTCATCGAGGCGGGCGTGGGCACGCACGGCCTGTACCCGAGCCGCGACGGCAAGCAGCTGTACATCACCAACCGCGGCTCCACGATGGTGCATGGCAAGCGCAAGGGCAAGGGCGGGGTCTCCGTGCTGGACTTCGCCACGCAGAAGATCGTCGCCACCTGGCCCATCCCGGGCGGCGGCAGCCCCGACATGGGCAACGTGAGCGCCGACGGCAAGACGCTGTGGCTGTCGGGCCGCTACGACGACGTGGTCTACGCCATCGACACCACGAGCGGCGCGGTCAAATCCATTCCGGTCGGTGCCGAGCCACACGGCATGACGATCTGGCCGCAGCCGGGGCGCTATTCGCTGGGCCACACGGGCAATATGCGCTGACGCGGCGCGCGCCGCGCACGGTCAGTCCGCCCAGTTGCCCCGCACCGCCGCGGCGGGCACGCGCATGCGGTGGTGGGGCAGCGCGAGCGTGACGGCGCCGCCCACGAAGAGCACGAGCGCGGCCGCGCCAAACGCCACCCAGTGGGTCTGGAAGGTCTCGTAGCCCCAGCCGCCGAGCCAGGCGCTCACCATGCCCGCGATCTGCTGGCACAGGTAGGCGATGCCGTAGAGCACCCCCAGCGTGCGCACGCCATACACGTCGGCCATGATGGCCGACGACAGCGCGAGCGACCCGGCCCAGACCAGCCCGCCCACGATCGCCACCGCGTAGAGCTGCCCCGGCGTGGCCACGAGCAGCAGGCCGATGAACGCCGCGCCCCGCACGAAGTAGATCATCGCCAGCATCTTGCGCCGCGAGACACGGTCGGCCACATGGCCGAGCACCAGCGTGCTGAAGATCGCGACCATGCCGATCATGCCTATCCCCAGGCCCCCGGTGGTGGGGCTGAAATGGTGGTCCACCAGCATGGGCACGCCGTGCGCGCCCAGCAGCGTCATGCTGAAACCGTTGGCGAACAGCCCGAGCGTGATGAGCCAGAACGGCCGCGTTGCCAGCGCCTGCCACAAGCCGAGGTGGCCGAGCGCCGGTTCGGGTGCCGGCGCGGGCGCGGCGGTGCTGCCCTCCACGCGCAGGTCGGCGCCGGGCGGCACGTCCTCGCGGATCAGGTACACCACACTTGGCAGCGCCAGCAGTGCAAAGAGCGCCACGTAACCCACCATCGCGTGGCGCCAGCCGAACGCCTCGATCGCCCAGGTCAGCACGGGCGTCACCACCGCCAGCCCCGCCATGCCACCGGTCGACAGGAAGAACAGCGCCATGCCGCGCTGACGGACGAACCAGCGACTCACGATCGGCGTGAGCGTGACCGGACTCACGAGCGCCAGCCCGATGGAAAGCACCACGCCGAACGCCAGCAGGAAATCGAGCGCGGTGTGCGCGTTCACCGTCCAGACGGTTCCCACGACGACCATCAGCGTGCCGGCCAGCAGCACCCCCCTGGTCGAGATGCGCGCCACGAGCCAGCCCGCAAGCGGCATCATCACGCCATAGACCAGCATCCCCACCGCGATGATGCTGGACAGGCCGCTGCGGCTGAACCCGAGGTCGTGCGCTATCGGAAAGAAGAACGGCCCTATGCTCAGCCGCAGCCCGACGGACAGCAGCGTGAGCACCGTCGCCACCGCGACGATGTTCCAGCCGAAATACCAGGTGCCCCCGGCGCGAGTCCAGCGCAATGCGTGCTCCGGCGCGGCCCGTCAGGCGGGCCCGTGGCGTGGATGCGGCTTCATGCCCACGGCCGTCAGACGTTGAACAGAAAGTTCATCACGTC
>JAIXLP010000094.1:62179-63048 GCA_026954015.1 Burkholderiales bacterium
GTGGACTTGCCGACGTTGGGCAGGCCCACGATGCCGCATTGCAGGCTCATGGCGGGGTCTCTACGGGGTTCGGGGGAAGGGGTGATTGTACCGGCCCGACCCGCGCGCCCCGGCTTGAAGAATTTATATAAAATCTGGCTCCAGCGCTTGTCCGACAAGCGCTGGAAGCTATCAAAACGATATCCGCAGAGCATCCATACGCGGCTCGACCGCCTTCGCGCTACTCCTGCGCCACCACCGTGTCATACAGCCCGACGTGCCGCAGTCCTTCGTGGCTTTCGATGCCGGTGTAGCGCAGGCTCGCATCCTCGTAGCGCCGAAACGCGAACACCGCCTGGTTCATCTGCTCGGTGTTGAACACGCGCAGCCGCACCAGCAGGTGAAAGTCCGCCACGGTCAAGCCCGTCACGGTCTGGAACAGCGCGGGCTCGATCTTGGTGATGACGTCCTGCAAGGTGTTCTCGCGAAAGTCGGTCAGGTACATGAAGGCCGGGATGCGCGTGGCGAACTTGATGAGCTTTTCCTGCACCAGCTTGCGCTTGCTCTTGTATTCCTTTTCTTCGGCCGACAGCTCCTTCTTCTGCTTGTCTGTCAACGTGCCGTCCCTGTCCTTGTTCTTCAGCGCCTTGACCTTCTCGCTCTTGTTGATGATGGTCTCGATGATGTTGTCGCCCAGCGCGCGCCAGCCCTCGATCTTCTCGATCGCCTTCATCGCCTCGGCATCGTCCAGCAGGCGCTGCAGCGTGCCGTTGTCCACGTTCACCAGCAAGGCGCTTTCCCACTTGCGCGCCAGCAGCGTGGCCGAAGTGCCCGCCATGGCGATGTCCAGAATGCCGCCCGCGTCGATCTGCGTCATGTTCGCGCCGTCG
>JAIXLP010000094.1:63058-64103 GCA_026954015.1 Burkholderiales bacterium
CATGGCGATGTCCAGAATGCCGCCCGCGTCGATCTGCGTCATGTTCGCGCCGTCGAACGCCAGCACCGGCAGGAAGGCCACCAAATCCCGCACCGCGTTCTCCGGGTTCGGCTCGCCCGGCGACAGCCCGAAGCCGTATTCCGACAACTGCCGCAGCGCCCGCGTGGGGGCAAAGTCGAACACGAAGCACGCGGGTTTGAGCACCTCCTCCTCGTTCGGGTTGTCGCCGTTCGGGTTCTTGATGCTCCAGGGCGACTGCACGCGAAACGCCGCCTGAAAGTAGGTCTCGGGCGACTTCAGATTGCGCAGCATCAGGATGGACGACCACTGCGGCACCGTCACGCCCGTGGTCAGCTTGCCGCAGCTCAGCGTGATGCTCTTGCTGTCAAAGCCGCTGCCAATCGCCCGGCGCACCGGCGCCAGCGCCTCCAGGCCCATGCCCGCCGATGCGCCCGCGGCGGCAACCACCGTGTAATCGTGCCAGAACACGTTGTGCTTTTCGGCCAGCAGGTTCTTCATGGCGTGGCAGGCGGCCACATTCGGCAAGAACCAGAACGAATGCTGCAGATACGGCAGCAAGCGCACGTCCGAATACGGAAACGGCGGGCGTGTGCTCGCCTTCAGCAGCTCCGCCGCCCTGGGCGCGTAGCCGCCGCGAATGATGTCCAGCCACTTCTGCACGTCGCTCTTGTGCTTGAAGGTCGCGCTTTGGCCCGTGCCGCTGGCCTCGAAAAAGGCGTTGAGGTCGAACTCGTCGAACTCCCCGCCGCTGGCGATGGCCAGAATTTCGTCCGGCATCTGGTAGGTCAGCAGGCGCATCTGCGGCAGCGCGCCGTAGGGGTTGCGCTCGTGCGGGTGCCGCGCGGCAAAGGCTTGCTTGGCGCGCTGCTCGTCGGTGTACGTCCAGTTGAAGATCTGCTCTTCGATGAACTCGCCCGTTGCCAGCGCCTTGAACGGCGTGCCCGAAAGGTAGAGATAGGCCCGCGTGGTGATGGGCAGAAACTCGGCCTCCCGCGCCGACAGCACGCCCAAATCCTCGTTCACG
>JAIXLP010000080.1:0-4597 GCA_026954015.1 Burkholderiales bacterium
TCACGCCGAGCTGCCCCCAGCTGCCCGCCATGAGGCGCGAGACGTCGTAGCCCGCCACGTTCTTCATCACCTGCCCGCCAAAGCGCAGCAGCTCGCCCTTGCCGTTGACGATCTCCACGCCCAGCACGAAGTCGCGCAGCGCGCCCACGCTGGCACGCGCCGGGCCCGAGAGGCCGCTGGCGACCATGCCGCCCACGGTGCCGCCCGGCGCGAACAACGGCGGCTCGAACGCCAGGCACTGGTCCTGCGCGGCCAGCAGCGCCTGCAGTTCGGCCAGTGGCGTGCCCGCGCGGGCGGTGACGACCAGCTCGGTCGGCTCGTAGCTGACGACGCCCGCGAGCGGCCGCAGGGCTAGCGGCTCGCCCGCGGACTGCGGCGCGCCGTGGGGATGAAAGTCCTTGGTGCCGCCACCCGTGATGCGCAGCGCCGTGCGGTGCGCGGACGCCGCGCGGACGCGCTCCTGCAGGTCGTCGATGTAAGCCGTCATGGCGTGCATCGTAGCGTCGTGGTGTCATGCGCACCCGTTACAGTCGCTCCACTACACGCCGCCACCTTGCCGATGAGCCTTGCCCTGGTCCAAAGCCGCGCCCTGCTCGGGCTTGCTGCGCCCGCCGTCACGGTGGAGGTGCACCTGGCCAACGGCCTGCCTTCGTTCACGCTCGTGGGACTGGCCGACGTGGAGGTGAAGGAGGCACGTGAACGCGTGCGCGCCGCGCTCCTGAACAGCGGGCTGGAATTTCCGTCGAACAAGCGCATCACCGTCAACCTCGCGCCCGCCGACCTGCCCAAGGATTCGGGGCGCTTTGACCTGCCGATCGCGCTGGGCCTGCTGGCCGCGAGCGGCCAGATCGACGCGGCGCGGCTCGAAGGCTGGGAATTCGCGGGCGAGCTTTCTCTTTCAGGCCGCCTGCGCCCGGTGCGCGGGGCGCTCGCCACGGCGCTCGCGCTGCGCACGCAGGGCGAGCAGGCGCGCATGGTGCTGCCGACCGAGAGCGCACACGAAGCCGCGCTTGTGCCCGATGCCGCCATCTACGCCGCCGAACACCTGCTGGACGTGGTCGCGCAATTCCTGCCGCCCGGCACCGGCGAAGAAAGCCATGCCAGCGGCTGGCAGCGCGTGCAGCCCGCCGCGCCCGAGGCCGCCGCTGATGGCCCCGACCTGGCCGACGTGAAGGGCCAGGCCGCCGCCCGGCGCGCGCTGGAGATCGCCGCGGCCGGAGGCCACGGGCTGCTGCTCGTGGGCCCGCCCGGCTCGGGCAAATCCATGCTGGCGCAGCGCTTCGCGGGCATCCTGCCGACCATGCGGATCGAGGAGGCGCTGGAGAGCGCGGCGATTGCCAGCCTCGCCGGGCGCTTTGCGCCGCGGCACTGGATGCAGCGCCCCACGGCCAGCCCGCACCACACCTGCAGCGCGGTGGCGCTGGTGGGTGGCGGCTCACCGCCCAGGCCGGGGGAGATCTCCATCGCGCACCACGGCGTGCTGTTCCTCGACGAATTCCCCGAGTTCGCCCGCAGCGCACTTGAAGCGCTGCGCGAGCCACTGGAGAGCGGCCACATCACCATCGCGCGGGCGGCGCAGCGCGCGGTGTTTCCCGCGCGCTTTCAGCTCATCGCGGCGATGAACCCCTGCCCCTGCGGCTTCGCCGGTTCGCGCCAGCGCGCCTGCCGCTGCACGCCCGAGCAGATCGCGCGCTACCAGGCCAAGCTCAGCGGCCCCCTGCTCGACCGCATCGACCTGCACGTGGAGGTGCCGCACCTGCCCGCCGAGGAGCTGCTGGGCGCGGCGCCTGGCGAGCGCACCGCCACCGTGCGCGAGCGCGTGGCCGCCGCACACGCGCGGGCGCTTGCGCGCCAGGGCATGCCGAACCAGGCGCTGACCGGGCAGGCGCTGCAGGCGGTGGCGCAGCTCGACGAGGCCGCCAGCCGCTTTCTGCAGACCGCCGCCACGCGCCTGGCCTGGTCGGCGCGCGCCACGCACCGCGCGCTCAAGGTGGCGCGCACCATCGCCGATCTGGCGGGTTCGGAGCACATCAGCGTCGCGCACGTGGGCGAGGCGATCCAGTACCGGCGCGTGCTGCGAACGAACGCGTGATGGCGCCGGCAAGCCACGTGGTTGGTGCTTGTGATTTGTCTCGATTGAGATTACATTAAATCTCGATTGGAGATTGCCATGCCCGCATCCGCCCCCCTTGTCGCCCGTGACCGCAGCGCCAGCGATGCCCTGCAGCGGCCCGCGCACGCCCATGTGTTCCAGCTCTCGGCCATCGAGCGCGCACGCATGGTCAAGCAGGGTGTGCCCGCGCGCGCCGTGCAGGAGCTGAGCGCGGCCATGGGCCTGCCGCGCGAGCAGTTCATGCGCGCCGCAGGCCTGGCGCGCTCCACGGTGGAGCGCAAGATCGCCGCGCGCGGCATGCTTTCCGAATCCGAAAGCGAAAAGCTCGTCGGCATCTCGCGCCTGATCGGCCAGGTGCAGGCCATGGTGGAACCGGCGGATGAGGCGGCCCAGGGCTTCAGCGCGCCTCGCTGGTTCGCCGCGTGGATCGCGCAGCCCGTGGCGGCGCTCGGCGGCCTGTGCCCGCAGGAGTTGCTCGACACCGCTGATGGTCGTGAGGCGCTGGGCAACCTGCTCACGCAGATGCAGTTCGGCGTCTATGCCTGAGCCTGAAGCGCCTGCCATCACCCTCTGGCGCATCGCCAGCGACACGCCCGAATACACCGCCGACGACCTGAGCGGCGTCGGCGCCGAGCGCAGCGGCGGGCGCTGGAACGCGCGCGGCCAGCCGCTGGTGTACGCCAGCACCACGCGCGCCCTCGCCTGCCTGGAAACCGTGGTGCACCTGGGCGGGGGCCTGGCGCTGCCGCTCAATCGCTACCTCGTGCGCATCACCGTGCCCGCCGAGCTCTGGGCCGCGCGCACCGTGTTCGACGCCGCGCGGCACGTCGGCTGGGACGCCCTGCCCCCCGGGCGGGTCAGCATCGCCTGGGGCATGGCCTGGGCGCAGGAAAACGCGAGCTGCCTGGCCGAGGTGCCCTCGGTCATCGTGCCCGAGGAGAGCAACCTGCTCATCAACCCACGCCACCCCGACGCCCACCGGGTCAAGGCCGCCAAGCTGCGCCGCTGGCTGTATGACGCGCGTACCATGCCCGCGCATGATCGTTCTTGATGCCCTGAGCCCCGCCCCGCGCTGCCTGCGCATGTTCCTGCTGGAAAAAGGCCTGCGTCTGCCCCTGCAACAGGTGGACGTATTCACCGGCGAGAACCGCGCCGCGCCCTATCTTGCACACAACCCGGCCGGGCAGACGCCCGCGCTGCTGCTGGACGACGGGCACTGCATCGCCGAATCGGTGGCAATCATGGAATACCTCGAAGAGCGCCACCCCGCGCCAGCGCTGATCGGCGCCACGCCCGAGGAGCGCGCCCTCACGCGCCAGTGGCAGCGCCGCGTGGAGCTCAACATCACGGAAAACATCCACAACGCCTTTCACTGGGCCGAGGGCCTGGCGCGCTTCACGGGGCGCATCCCGGTGGAGCCCGAGGCCGCGCCCGGCCTCAAGCGCGTGGCGCAGGACCGCATCGCCTGGCTGGACGCGATGCTGGGCGCGGGCCCGTGGCTGGCGGGCGAGCGCTTCACGGTGGCCGACATCTGGCTTTACGTGTGGCTGGACTTCGGTATCTCGGTGGGCCAGCCGTTTGATCGCGCGCTGCCTCGCGTCACCGCCTGGTTCGACCGGGTGGCCACGCGCGCGTCGGCTGCGGCCAGCCTGCACCCGGCCTGCAAGCCGGGCGGCGTGCGCGGCTGAGCAGCTGCCGCGATCAGTTGGCAGCTTTCCCTCTCGCGGCAATAATTTGCCCATGTCCGTCTCCGCCATCAGCACCGCCTCGTGGATGCCGACGCAGCCATCTGCCTCGGCGCGCGCGAATGGCCGCAGCAAAGACCAGGACAGCGTCACCACCACCGCCAGCACAAAAGACAAGCCGGCGCAGACCGACCCCAAGGTGCAGCAGCAGATCCTGCAGCTGCAGACACGCGACCGCGAGGTGCGTGCGCACGAGCAGGCGCACATGAGCGCGGGCGCGGGCCTCATTACCAGCGGCGCGCACTAGACCTACGAAACCGGGCAGGACGGCAGGCGCTACGCCGTGAGCGGCGAGGTCGGCATCTCCCTGGCCGAGGGCCGCACGCCTCAGGACACCATGGCACGCGCGCAGCGGATCCGCTCGGCGGCGTAGCCCTCGGGGCAGGACTTGGCGGTAGCTGCCAAAGTGGAGCAGCACCACGGCACGGGCGATGAAACTGCGGCCAACGACGAACAGCGCGCGCCACGGCTGGACGAGGCCGCTTGAGCACTGCCGGGCGAGCGCTTGCGGTGCCGTTTCGCGCCCGGGTTTTCAGTTCTCCGGCTCATCGCGCGCCGCGCAGCAGCTGCCACAGCGCCATCAGCACGAAGAGGACGAGCGAATACATCACCAGGCGGCGGCAATGCTCGGCAGGGTGACGTCGCGCTCGCTGCCGTCGGGCTCCTTGCACACGACGGTGCGCAAGATGCCCTGCTGGCCCGGTTTGTACGAATACCCCTGGGAATCGACCCGCACCTG
>JAIXLP010000080.1:4607-10433 GCA_026954015.1 Burkholderiales bacterium
AGATGCCCTGCTGGCCCGGTTTGTACGAATACCCCTGGGAATCGACCCGCACCTGGCCCTGGCGGCACACCCACGCGGCACCCGGCTGGATGACCGGTGGATGACGGCGCCGCCAGCGGTGGCGATCATGAGGCGCAGAACAGGCTGATGCCCAGCACCCGCCACCATCTGAGACCCGGAAACCAGCGCAGGAGCAGGGAGCCGGGTGTGAGCTTCGAGGACATCCCGAGCCTGCGCAGCACCACGCGCATGATGAAGAAGGGCAGCACGAGAGAGAGCGCGGTCGTGACCAGGGTGATCCACATGCCCAGGGTCATGTCGTGCGTCGCCATCCTGGTGTTCCCCTTGCTTCGTGCGTTATCGCGGTGCGTCGAGCACGGCGTGGCAGAGCTCGCGTGCGGTGCGCTCGGGGCTCTTGATCATGCCGCACATGCGCGGGCTGCTCCAGACCAGCGTGCGCGCGGCGGGCTGCCAGGCCAGCGGCCAGTCGCCCGCCGTGGTGTCCTCCACGCGGCGCGCGCTGCCGCTGGCCATGTCCAGCACCATGATGCCCTCGGCGCTCGGGTAGATGAGGTGCGCGTCGTCGGAGAGCAGGTGGCGCAGCTCCCAGCTGCCCTCGTACAGGTCGCGCGTGGCGTCCGTACCGCTCAGGCGGCTGCGCAGGATGAGGCGCCCGCGCGCCTGGTCGCTCAGCCACACGAGCTGGCCCGCCACCAGGCGCTCGCTGCCCGGCAGGTAGCCTTCGTCCTTGAGCTGGCGCGCGGCCTCGCGGGCGGCCTGCTGCTGGCGCTCAAGCGCATCGAGCGCCGCCGTGGGCCGCGTCGGGGCCGTGCCCGGCGGCAGGGGCTCGAGCGAGGCGGCCGAGTTCAGGGGCTGCCAGCTGCCCTTGGCGCCGTAGCGTCCATCTTCGTCGAGCAACGAGGTGCTGATGTGCAGCAGCGGCCCCTGCCAGAGCATGAACGTGGGGATGGCGCCCGCGCTCCGCGGGCTCAGGCGCGCGGGTGTGAGCGCGGGTGAGGCGGCCACGGCCGGCCCGCCCGCGAGGGGCAGCATCCAGATGCGGCGTCCGTGGCCGGCTTCCCGGCAGTCCATCTCCACGGCCAGCGCCCCCGCCGACGCATCGAGCGCACCCTGACGGGCCTCACAGCCTGCAGTGGTGAAACCCATGGAGTGCAGGCTGTCGTCCGGCAGGCTGGCAAGGCGCGTGACATGCAGCGGCGGGTTCACCTGCGCACCCAGCTGCGCCAGGCGCGCCTGGTACTGCTCGCGCAGGCAGGCATCGACGGTCATGTCCTTGCGCGCATCATCGAGCGTGCGCGTGCCAATGCAGCGGCGGTCGCGCTCAGTGATCCACTGCGTCTGCCGGCGGCGCAGGGCGGCGGGGTTGGCCGAGCGCGCGAGGGCCTGGCGGTAACGGCCCGCCAGCGCCACATCCAGCTCGGCCAGCGCCGGGCGCTCGCACAGCAAGTGCTCGGCCACGCGGCTGGCCTTGGCACAGTCAAAGCTGGGCTGCGCGCTGGCTGCACGAGAGGCAGGGGCAGGGCCCGCCGCGGCGGGGGCGGGCCCGGCGGAATCAGCAGGGGCCGTGGCGGCAGCCGCAGGCAGCTGCAGGAAGCAGACCTGGCGCTCTTTCACCACCTGGCCCGCAGGCGCACCGGTGCATGGCGCACCCTGCTCGCGCACCACGGCGAGCCAGCCACCGGCGGGGTCAAAGCCCATCGGGCGATCGCCCTGCTCCGTGCCCGCGATCCGCTGCGCGGTGGTCAGCGGCACGAGGGGCTGCACGACGATGCCCTCCTGCGTGGGGTAGATGGCGCGCGAGGCGGGGGCGTCGAGCAACGCATCCTCCAGCTCCCAACCGCCATCGGCGAGCACTTGCGGCTTTTGCCCCGGGCGGCCGAGCATGAGGCGCATGCTGCCGTGGCCACGGTTGACGCGCCAGATGACGACGCGCTCGTTGGCCTGCTCGTCGTAGGCGTTGTCCGGGTCGGGGATGGGGTAGGTCTCGACGAGCTTGCCGGGCTCATCCGGCCAGTGCTCGGGCACTTGCAGCACCACGCCCTGCGCGCCGCTGGCGTCGGCGGCATAGACCTGGGCCGAGCCGTTGAAGAGCCGCGCCCAGACATGGAGACGCCCGTCCTGCCCCCAGCGCAGACCCTCGATGGTGGAGATGCGGTCCATCTGCTTCGGGTCGGGCCTGCCGGGCTCGGGCGTGACCGCAAAGCGCCGCTGCGCCTCGCGCAGGTAGAGCCACGCGCGGCTGCCATTGCTCACGGCCAGCATCTTGCCGCCGGGTGAAAGGCGCATGGACAGGGCCCCGGTGGACACTTCCGGTTCGCCCACGGCGGCATAGGCCACGCCCTGCACGGCGGTGGGCGTGATGGTGGGCGCGGCCCAGCTTGATGCCGCGCACAGCAGCAAGGCGAAGGCCAGGTGCTTCATGGCATGCGCACTCCATCCACATGAGCGATGCAGATGAACTGGCCCTTGTGTGCCTCTTTTGCGCCGCCGCAGGGGCGGGGGCTGGTCCAGGCGAGCGTGCCGGTTCGGGGCGCCCAGGCCAAGGGCAGGTCACCCGCGGTGGTGCCCGCGATGCGCTGCGTGGTGCCCTGCGCGAGGTCATGCACCTGCAGGCCCAGCGGCGTGGGGTAGATCACGTGCCAGTTGTCATAGGCCAGACGCAGCAGTTCGCTGCCACCCCGCGCGAGCTCCACCCGCGGGCCGGGCGGGGCCATGCTTTGTGCGTTCAGCGTCCAGGTGTCGCCACCCGGGTTGCCGATCCAGACCAGGCGCGTGTTGTACAGGCTGAAGTGCTGCGTGCCGTCGGGGTCGCGCTTGCCTGTGGGCACGCCCTTGCGCCCGAGGTTGAGCGCGCCGTCCATGATGGCGTCGGCTATGCCGTTCATGAGGCGCCCTTCGTCACTGCCGAAGAAGGTGCCGATGCGCTCGCCGAAGAACATCGCTATGCGCTCGGGCACGTTTTCGATGCGCGTGCTGCCGTTGCGCATGGTGGCGGTGAAGCGGGCGGCAAGCCAGTCGGCATCTTCCCCCGATGCGGCGGGCTCCTTGAGCCTGGTTTCCTGCACGGTGAAGACGTAGAGCGTGTCCCCGTCCCAGTAAAAATCGGTGCCGGTGGTGCGGATGCGCTCGCCATGCGGGTCGCTGCTGCCAAGCTCGGGCGTGGCCGCCGTGGTGCGCTCGCCGTCCTCGACGAGCCACACGCGCCGGCCCTGGCCGGCCTGCTCGCAATTGACCTCCACCGCCAGCACCTTGCCGCTGTCGTCAAACGCCCCCTGCATGGCGTCGCAGCCCTTGCGCGTGAGGCCAAGTTTTTCGCGCGCGGCGCCGGTGACGTTCACGAGCGCGGAGGGCAGCAGCGGCGGCGCGACGCGATCGCGCAGCGCCTGCATGCGCGAGGCGTAGCTCGCGGCCATGCAGGTGGCTACGCGCGCGTCCTTGCGCACGGCGTCAAACGGCGCACCGGCAATGCATTCTGCGTCGCGTTCGCGCAGCCAGGCGAGCTGCTCTTTCTTGAGCGCCTCGGGGTCGCTCGCCTTCTGGCGCGCCTGTCCGTACACGCGCGCCGCCTGGGCGTCCATGCGCGCGAGCGTGGCGTCGGCGCAGATCAGCCGCTCGGCCGTGCTTTTGGCAGCCTTGCAGTCAAAGCTCGGTTGCGGCGGCTCGGTGGCCCAGGCGGGTGCGGCCAGCAGCAGCGACAGGCACAGGAGAGGCAGGCGCATGGGGATCCTTTGCGTCAGTGGGGGTCTGGCCACTGCAAGTCCTGGCACTGGGCCGCGCCCGGCCGCAGCGTGATCGATTGCACGATTTCGGTGCTCTGCCCGCAGAACTCGCTCAGACGCAGCTCGCGCGTGTCCACGGTGTAGCGGCCATCGCGGCGGGTGATGACGAGGGTGGAGGCATCGGGCGCTTCCTCGCCCCAGCGGATGGTGGCCTGGTGCGGTGCATCCTGCCAGGTGGTTGCCGTTTGCGGGTCTTCGCCGCTGCGGCGTGCATCCACGCTGCAGCTCATGCCTTCGGGCACGACCGAGAAATAGCCGATGCGACTCAAGCGCCCGGCGCTGTCAAGCTGCAGGCTGAGCGACTGCTCGCCGCGCGCCTGGTCCCGGCTCTCGCACTGGAGCTCGACGGGCGCGCCCGTGCCGGGGGCGAGCACGGCCTTTTCATCCAGGGGTTCGAGCGGCCAGGGGTCGCCCGGCTGGCCGCTGCTCACCATGGGCATGCCCGCGCCCCAGGTGATCGTGGCGGTGTCCTCGTCGCTGCTTTCGTAGCCGGTCTGATACATCGCAAGGCCCCCGTTGAGGCGCTCGCCCACGATGAGGCTGCCACCGCGCTCCGAAGGCAGGTTGAGCACGAACCAGCGGTTGGCGCAGATGGTGGTGAATTCGGGAATGTCTTCGTCGCCGATGGTGATGCTTTCCTCGGCATCGGCGGGGATGAGCACTGCGTCCTGCACGTGCTGGCCGCCTTGCACGAGCTGCATTTGCACCTGAAAGCCCGCTTCCGTTCTTTGCATGAGCACCTCGAACTCGCCCTTGCCTTGTTGCCGCCACGCGGCCAGAGACTGGCAGCCCGAGGCCGCCTCCTGCTTGGGCGGAACTGCGTCCGTGGGGGCAGGCGCACTGGTATCTGCAACTGCGGGGGCGGGCGGTGAGGCGGGTGAGGGGGCGGGTTTGTCGCAGGCGGTCAGCCACGCAAGGCTCAGGAGCAGGGCGGCGCGTTGGAAGCTGGGCATGCGGTGAAGGGCGCGAAGTGGATCACATCGTCTTATCGGCGCCCGGTATGTCGCACTGAAGGCCCGAGTCACGTCACGCCAAGAAAGCGCCGGCGTGCCTGCGCGTCGGCTGCAAGCTCCGCCATCAAGGCCTCGTGCACGAGGCGGCCTTGTTCGATCACGACCACGCGGTCGGCCACGGCCTGGGCGAACGCAAGGTTCTGCTCGCTCAGCACGATGGCCAGGCCCTGGGCCTTGAGGGCGCGCAGCGCCTCCCCCATCTGCTGCACGATGACGGGCGCCACGCCCTCCGAGGGTTCGTCGAGCAGCAGCAGATAGGGCTGGCCCATGAGCGTGCGCGCGACGGTGAGCATCTGCTGCTCGCCGCCGCTCATGCGCGCGCCCAGGCGATCGGGCATCTCGCGCAGGTTGGGAAAGAGCGCGAACAGCCGCTCGACGGTCCATTCGGCCACCGGCGCACCGCCGGGCCAGGCGCGCGGCGGCTGGCGGCCGGTTTCCAGGTTCTGCAGCACCGTGAGGTCGCCGAAGATGCGCCGCTCCTCGGGGACATAACCCAGCCCCGCGCGCGCGATGCGGTGCGCGGGCCAGCGGCTGATCTCCTGCCCCATGAAGCGGCGCTCGCCCTCGGTGCGCGCGAGCAGCCCGGCGATGCTCTTGAGCGTGGTGGATTTGCCCGCGCCGTTGCGCCCCATCAGCGCGACGACCTCGCCGGGGCGCACGCTGAGCGATACGCCGTGCAGGATGTGCGCCGCGCCGTACCAGGCGTGCAGCCCGCGCACGGCCAGCAGCGGCTCCGCCTCCACGGGCGATTTTTCATGTGTTTCTGGCCTCAAACCCTTGCTGGGCAAGCGCGAACCGCTCTCGTTTTGATGCTGCGGCGTGCCTAGATAGGCCTCCTGCACACGCGCATCCTCGCGGATCGCCTCGGGCGGGCCTTCGGCCAGCAGCTCGCCACGCACCATGACGGCGATGCGGTCGGCCTGGCCGAAGACCACGTCCATGCTGTGCTCGGTGAACAGCACGGCGATGCGCCGCTCCTTGGCCAGCGTGCGCGCGAGCTGCATCAGCGCCAC
>JAIXLP010000011.1:0-29668 GCA_026954015.1 Burkholderiales bacterium
AGCGCCGACTCGATGTACTTCGCGCTCTGCCCCTTGATCATCGGCACCTGGTAGACGGACGGGAACGACGATTTGTACCCGGGGATGGCATGACAGCCGATGCACATCGAGTTCTTCTTCTTGCCGGCGTCGGCGCTGCCCTCGACGGCTCCCGCGTAGGGAATCAGCGCGGCCGCGAGCCCGGCAGCGATCAGGATTTTCTTGTACATGTCTGTTCCGCGCACCCGAAGTCTTTGATCTGTGCAAAAGGAACGCGGATTCTATCGGAGGGCTCGCGGCTACGTCCAGAGAAGGGATACGCGCCCGGGAGGCGAAGGCGGCTTCCCGTATACTCGATGCGCCTGCAACCCGACATCCGGATCAACCCCATATCATGCGCTTCCAGGGCTCCGATTCCTACGTCGCCACCGACGACCTGAAGCTCGCGGTCAACGCCGCCATCCAGCTGCAGCGGCCGCTGCTGATCAAGGGCGAGCCGGGCACCGGCAAGACGATGCTCGCCGAGGAGGTGGCGGCTGCGCTCGACATGCCGCTGCTGCAGTGGCACATCAAGTCGACCACCAAGGCGCAGCAGGGCCTGTACGAGTACGACGCGGTGTCGCGGCTGCGCGACTCGCAGCTCGGCGACGAGCGCGTGCGCGACATCCACAACTACATCGTCAAGGGCGTGCTCTGGCAGGCCTTCGAGTCCGAACGCCCGGTGGTGCTGCTGATCGACGAGATCGACAAGGCCGACATCGAGTTCCCCAACGACCTGCTGCGCGAGCTCGACCGGATGGAGTTCTACGTCTACGAGACGCGCCAGCTGATCCGGGCGCGCCACCGTCCGGTGGTGATGATCACCTCGAACAACGAGAAGGAGCTGCCCGACGCGTTCCTGCGCCGCTGCTTCTTCCACTACATCAAGTTTCCCGACAAGGAAACGATGCAGGCGATCGTCGACGTCCATTTTCCGGGGTTGAAGAAGGCGCTGCTGAAGGAAGCACTCGAGGCGTTCTTCCAGATCCGCGAGCTTCCGGGGCTGAAGAAGAAGCCGTCGACCTCCGAGCTGCTCGACTGGCTCAAGCTGCTGGTCGCCGAGGACATCCCGCCCGAGGCGCTGCGCTCGCAGGACAGCAAGAGCGTGATTCCGCCGCTGCACGGCGCGCTGCTGAAGAACGAGCAGGACGTCCACCTGTTCGAGCGCCTGATCTTCATGGCGCGGCACAACCGCTGAACCCGCCGTGATGGCCTGGCTCGAGCCCGTCACCCTGGCCGGCGAGCACGCCACGCTCGAGCCGCTGGCCGAAGCGCACGAGGACGACCTGGCGGCCGCCTGCGCCGATGGCCGGCTCTGGGAGCTCTGGTACACGACGGTGCCGCGGCCCGAGGCGATGCAGGCCGAGATCGCGCGACGCCTGTCGCTGCAGCGCGCCGGCACGATGCTGCCGTTCGCGGTGCGCCACCGCGCAAGCGGCCGCATCGTCGGCATGACCACCTACATGAACGTCGACGCCACGCACCGGCGCGTGGAGATCGGCTCGACCTGGTACGCGGCCTCGGTGCAGCGCACCGCGCTGAACACCGAATGCAAGGCGATGCTGCTGCGCCACGCATTCGAGCGACTCGAGTGCATCGCGGTCGAGTTCCGCACGCACTACCTGAACTTCGCGAGCCGCGCGGCGATCGAGCGACTGGGCGCGCGCCTGGACGGCGTGCTGCGCAGCCACCAGCGCATGCGCGACGGCTCGCTGCGCGACACCGCGGTCTACAGCATCACCGCCGCCGAGTGGCCCGCGGTGCGCGCCAACCTCGACTGGCTGATGCGCCGCCCGCGCCCGTCGGGCCCGGCGCCGCTCTGAGGGAACGAGGCCATGCTGATCGACTTCTTCCTGCACCTGCGACACGCCAAGCTGCCGGTCTCGATCAAGGAGTACCTGCTGCTGCTCGAGGCGATGCGCGAGCACGTGATCGGGCCGTCGATCGACGAGTTCTACCACCTGTCGCGCGCCACGCTGGTCAAGGACGAGCGCAACTTCGACAAGTTCGACAAGGCCTTCGGCGCCTATTTCAAAGGCGTGCAGGCGGTCCCGGGCATCGACGTCGACCTTCCGCTCGAATGGCTGAAGCGCCAGTTCCAGCGCGAATTCACCGCGGAGGAAAAGGCGGCGATCGAGGCGATGGGCGGGCTGGACAAGCTCATGGAGCGACTGCGCCAGCTGCTCGACGAGCAGAAGGATCGCCATCAGGGCGGCAGCAAGTGGATCGGCACGGGCGGTACTTCGCCGTTCGGCAACGGCGGCTACAACCCCGAGGGCATTCGCATCGGCGGGCCGTCGGCCGGCAACCGCACCGCGGTGAAGGTCTGGGAGCAGCGCGCCTTTCGCGACTACGACGACCAGGTCGAGCTCGGCACCCGCAACATCAAGGTGGCGCTGCGGCGGCTGCGCAAGTTCGCGCGCGAAGGCGCCGAGGAAGAGCTCGACCTCGACGACACGATCACGTCGACCGCGCGCAATGCCGGCTGGCTCGACATCCGCATGGTTCCCGAGCGGCACAACACGATCAAGGTGCTGATGCTGCTCGACGTCGGCGGCACGATGGACGACCACATCCGGCAGACCGAGGAGCTCTTCTCGGCCGCGAAGAGCGAGTTCAAGCACCTGGAGTTCTACTACTTCCACAACTGCGTCTACGACTTCATGTGGAAGAACAACCGCCGCCGCTTTGCCGAGAAATTCCCGACCTGGGACATCATCCGCAAGTACAACAAGGACTACAAGCTCATCTTCGTCGGCGACGCGACCATGAGCCCCTACGAAATCCTGCAGCCCGGTGGCAGCGTCGAATACAACAACGAGGAGCCCGGCGCCGAATGGCTGCAGCGCCTGACGCACGCCTTCCCCAAGTTCGCCTGGATCAACCCCGAGCCGCAGGGCGTGTGGCAGTACCGCCAGAGCATCGCCATCGTCCAGCAGCTGATGGGCCAGCGCATGTTCCCGCTGACGCTCAAGGGGCTGGAAGATGCGATGCGGATGCTCTCCAAATAAGAGCTGCCAGCGCCGGTCCCGATTGACCTGGCGACCCATTCGATCGATATTTCCACGCTGCTGACAGCACGCTGTCAGCAGCGGGCGCGCAGCATCGGGGTTCCTCAACCTTCCCCTCAAGGAGCCCCTCATGCAGAACGCCAGCACCTGGTTCGAGATCCCCGTGCGCGACCTGGCCGCCGCGCAGCGCTTTTACGAGACCCTGCTCGGCCGGCCCATGCAGGGCCCGCAGGACATGGGCGGCGAGCACATGGCCGTGTTCGCCCACGACAGGCCGGGCGCCGGTGGCTGCCTGGTGCAGCGCGACGGCCACCACGCCGCGCCGGGTGGCGTGATGATCTACCTGGACAGCGCGCCCAGCGTGCAGACCGCACTCGACCGCGCCCAGGCCGCGGGCGGCCGCGTGGTGACCCCGCGCACCCTGATCGCGCCGGGCATCGGCTATTTCGCCCACGTCGCGGACATGGACGGCAACGTGGTCGGCCTGCACGCCGCCGACTGAGGCGGCGACGGCCATGCACACGCTCGCCATCGCCTGCCGCGCACCAGACTCGTCAGGCATGCCGGACGCCGCGCGGCCGAACGAGAATCACCCCCATGCGCCGTGCCGACCGCCTGTTCCAGATCGTGCAGCTCATCCGCGGGCGGCGGCTCACCACGGCGGCCTTCCTGGCGCGTCGGCTGGAGGTGTCGCAGCGCACGGTGTACCGCGACGTGGCCGACCTGCAGCGCCAGGGCGTGCCGATCGAGGGCGAGGCCGGCATCGGCTACCGGCTGGGCGCGGGCTTCGAGCTGCCGCCGCTGATGTTCACGCAGGACGAGGCGCGCGCCCTGGTGGCCGCCGCGCGGTTGGCGCAGAGCTGGCTGGATGCGGGCATGGCGGGCGACGTGGAGGGCGCTTTGGGCAAGATCCTCTCGGTGCTGCCGCCGGCGGCGCGCGCCTCGGCCGAGTCGCTGGCGCTGTACGCGCCGCCGGTGTTCCTGGACGAAGCGGCGCGCCAGCGCCTGCAGACGCTGCGCGAGGCGGTGCAGTCGCGCCACAAGCTGCGCCTGGACTACCGCGACCTGCAGGACGCGCCGTCGCAGCGCACCGTGCGGCCGCTGGGGTGCTTCTACTGGGGCCAGGTGTGGACGCTGGCCGCGTGGTGCGAGCTGCGCGGCGACTTCCGCAGCTTTCGCATCGACCGCATCGACGCCGCGCAGGTGCTGGACGAGCGCTTTGCCGACGAGCCCGGCAAGACCCTGGCCGAGCTGCTGCGCCGCCTGCGCGAGCGCCGGCCGCCGCCATCGCAGCGCGCCGATAAACTACTCAATCAATAGCTGCCAGCGCTTGCCCATCAAGTGCCAGAGCCCAATTTGATTCAAAAATCCCCCGCGCCGAACAAGTGCTCACGGCGCCCGCGTCCGGGCCGATAAACTGGGCCGGTGTTCCGCGCACCGATTTTCAACGCCGTTTCCCGGGCGCGTGCGCCGCTGCTGCTGGCGCTGGCCCTGCTGCTCGGCGGCTGCGCCACGCTCTCCGGCCCCGCCGAGCCGCAGGCCGACGCGCCGCCCGCCCCAAACCGGCGCGCTAGCGCGCGCAGCAACGCCGCGCCGGCCTTCACGCTGCGCGTCGAAGCCGAGGACAAAGACCTGCGCGCACTCATCGAGCGCCACGGCGTGCTGCCGCGCTACCGCAGCGTCAGCGACCTGGACGACACCGAACTCGCGCGCCTGATGGCGCTGGGCGCGCAGGATGCGCGCAAGCTGCTGGCCACCGAGGGCTACTTCTCGCCCGATGTGCGCGTGCGCCGCGAGGGCGCGGGTGAGAGCGCAGGTGCAGGCCCGCCGGTGATCGTGATCGCCATCGACCCCGGCCCGGCGACCACGGTGACGGCGGTGGACGTGGGCTTTGCGGGCGACATCGCCACGTCGGACGATGCCGCCGCCCAGGCGCAGCGCGAGGCGATCCGCGGCGGCTGGCGATTGGGGCCGGGCCAGCGCTTCACGCAGGACGGCTGGGCCGGCGCCAAGACCGGCGCGCTGCGCCAGCTGGTGGAGCAGCGCTACCCGCGCGGGCGCATCGCGCGCAGCCAGGCCGACGTGGACGCCCCCGCGCACGAGGCGCGGCTGGGCCTGACGCTGGACTCGGGCCCGCCGTTTTACCTCGGCCCCGCGCGGGTCGAGGGCGCGCGCCGCTACCCGGGCGAGCTGGCCGAGCGCCTGTCGTGGCTCAAGCCCGGCGACGTGTACGACCAGAAGAAGCTGGTCGATGCCCAGCAGCGCCTGGCCGGCAGCGGCTACTACGACTCGGCCTACATCGCGATCGACCCCGACGGCGACCCGGCGGCCACGCCCGTGACCTACAGCGTCACCGAAGCCAGGCGCCAGAAGGTGCAGCTGGGCGTGGGCTACAGCACCGACGCCGGCCCGCGCCTGACGCTGGAGCACCGCCACAACACCGCGTTCGGCACGACGTGGCGCGCCGACACGCGCCTGCAGCTCGACCGCAAGACGCCGCTGCTGCAGACCGAATTCAGCTCGCTGCCCGACGCCGGCGGCTGGCGCTGGGCGGGCCTGGCGCGGTACATGCGGCAGGACGATGGCACGCTCAACACGCTGTCCAAGACGCTGCGCGCCGGCCGCATCCAGAACACCGAGCACTACGATCGCCACTTTTACGTGCAATACGACCATGCCACCGTCACCGGTTCGGGCGCCGCGCCGGTGCCCGACGCGCTGCTGGGCGACGGCGCGGCGATCAGCGCCAACATGGCGTGGACGGCGCGGCACTTCGACCACATGCAGTCGCCCACGCGCGGCTACGGGCTGGGCTTTGAGCTGGGCGCGGGCGTGACCACCGTGGGGCCACGCCAGCCCTTCACGCGCGCCGTCGGGCGCTGGCTCGGCTTCGTGCCACTGGGCACGGGAGCGAGCCGTCTGGCGCTGCGCGCCGAGGCGGGCGCCGTGCTTGCGGGAAGCAGCGCGCGCCTGCCCGGCACCTACCTGTTTCGCACCGGCGGCGACACCACGGTGCGCGGCTACGGCTACCGCAGCATCGGCATCGACGTGGGCAGCAACCTCGTCGGCCCCGGCCGCTACATGGCGGTAGGCAGCGCCGAATGGCAGCGCCCCATCCTGCAGGAGCGCTTTCCGGGGCTGCTGGAGCACACGCTCTTCATCGACGTGGGCAGCGTCGCCAACCATGTGGGCAACCTGCGCGCGCGCTGGGGCGTGGGCACCGGCGTGCGCCTGCTCACGCCCGTGGGGCCGATGCAGATCGACGTGGCGCACGGCTTCACGCCGCACCAGTGGCGGCTGCACATGAACGTGGGCTTCGTCTTCTGATGACCAGGCACACCCCCGCACCCGCTGCGCCGGAAACTCCTGATTCCGTAGCTGCCAGCGCTCGCCCGGCAATCGCCAGCGGCCGATTTGACTCCAAAACCATGGTGCGCCAGCGCGCGCTGCTGGTGCTGGGCGCCCTGTCGGCGCTCGCGGCGGCGGCGCTGGGCGCGCTCTGGATCTGGGCGGGCAGCGCGGGCTCGCTGCAGCGCACGCTGCAATGGGTGGGCGCGCGCCAGCCGCTCGTGGCCGAGCAGGTCAGCGGCGCGCTGCTGGGCGGCGGCACCATCGGCACGCTCACATGGGAGCAGGATGGGCTGCGCGTCGAGGTGCAGGACGCCGCGCTGCGCTGGAGCCCGCGCGCGCTGCTCGCGGGCCGCCTGCAGATCGACACGCTCGCGGCGCGGCGCATCACGATCGAAGACCACCGCGCGCCCACGCCGCCCTCGGCCGGGCCGCCGGAGTCGCTCGCGCTGCCGCTCAAGCTGCGCGTGGCGTCGCTGCGCGTGGACGAGCTGCGCTGGGCCGGGCCGCCCGCGTACACGCTGGCGCGGCTTGCGGGGCGCTATGCGTTCGACGGCACACACCACCAGCTCGACATCGACCACGCCGAAATCGAAGGCGGCCACTACCGCGCGCGCGCGCTGCTGCAGGCGCGCGCACCGATGCGGCTCGACCTGGCGCTTGCCGGTGCCTGGGTCGCGCCGGTGCCGCAGGCTGGGGCCGCCGTGCCGCTCACGCTGCGCGCGACGCTGCGCGGCCCGATCACCGCGCTGCAGGCGCAGGCCGACGTGCAGGCTGCGCCCACGGGCGCCGAGCCCGACCTCCCCGCGCTCGCGCCGCCAGCCGCCGCGCAAGCCCCAACCCGGCCGAACGGCGCCACACCCTCGGCGCACGCCAGCGCGCGCATCACCCCCTGGGGCGCGCAGCCGCTGCCCGAGGCGCACGCGCGGCTGCACGCGCTCGACGTCGGCGCGCTCTGGGCGCACGCGCCGCGCACCGCGCTCTCGGGCCAGATCGATCTCGCTCCGCTGGCCACCACGCCCGGCTGGTCGCTGGCCGCCGACTTCGCCAACGCCGCGCCCGGCCCGTGGGACGAGCGCGCGCTGCCGCTGCGCACGCTGCGCGCCCAGGTCGACTGGGCGAATGGCGTGGCCACCATCCATGCGCTGCGCGCCGAACTCGCGGGCGGCAGCGTGCAGGCCAGCGGCCGCTGGGCCGCGCCCACGAGCGCCGCCGCGGCCGATGCAGCCGAAGCAGGCTGGGCGGTGCGCGTGCAGATCGACGGGGTGGATCCCGCCGGGCTGCACAGCCAGCTTGCGGCCCTGCCGCTGGACGGCAGCGTCACCGCCCACGGCGAGGGCGCGGCCATAGCCTTCGAAGGCGCGTTGCAGGCACGCGCACAGGCGCGGGCCACGAACGACCTGCAGGCGCTGCGCCTGCAGACGCTCTCCGCCACGGGTCGCTGGGCCGACGCGACGCTCACGCTGCAGCAACTGCGGCTGCGCACCGCCGACGCGCGGCTCGACGCCAGCGCGCGCATCCAGCCGCGGGCCCAGGGCGGGCAGGCGCAGGCCACGGTGCAACTGCCCGGCGCCACGCTGCGGCTCGACGGGGCGCTCTGGCCCGGGCATGGCGACGGCACGCTGCAACTGGACGTGGGCGACGCCGCGCAGGTGCTCGCGTGGGCGCGCCGCCTGCCGCTGGCAACGAGGGCGCTCGCGGGCGCCGAGGCCAACGGCCAGGCGCGGCTGGATGCGCGCTGGAGCGGCGGCTGGAGCGCGCCGCAGGTGCGCGCGCGCCTGGCCGCGCCGCGCGCCGACCTGCGGCTGCAGGGCGGCGCGCCGATCGCGCTGCGCGAACTTGCGCTCGCGCTCGACGGATCGCTCGCCGACGCCACCGTGAGCGCCGACGGGCGCGTCGCTCAAGGCGCGCACGCGCTCACCGTGCGGCTGCGCGCGCAGGGCGGGCGCACCACGCCGCAGGCGCCACTCGCGACCTCGGGCTGGCGCGCGCGCATCGATACGCTGGCACTGGACGTGCAGGCGCCCGCGCTCGGCGACGGCCACTGGCAGCTCGCCAGTGGCGAGCCCGTCACCATCGACTGGTCTCCCGCGGGGGGCGGGCAGCTCGCGGCCAGCGCCGGGCACCTCGCCGTCACCGCGCCGCTGCCCGGAGCGCCCGCGCAGCTCGCGTGGGGCCCCGTGCGCTGGCAGGCGGGCGAGCTCACGAGCACGGGCCGCATCACCGGCCTGCCGCTGCGCTGGGCCGAGCGCCTGGCGGGCGAGACGCTCGCGCAGGCGGGCCTCGGCGGCGACGTGGTGTTCGAGGGCGCGTGGGATCTGGCCTTCGCCCGCCAGTTGCGCCTGCGCGCCCACCTGGCGCGCGCTTCGGGCGACCTGGCGCTCACCACCACCGACGAGGAAACGGGCGTCGCCACCCGCGCCGCCGCCGGGCTGCGCGAGGCGCGCATCGACCTCACGGGCGACGGCGCCGCGCTGCAGGCGCGCCTGGCGTGGGACAGCGCGCTCGCGGGCCGCGTCGACGCCACGCTCACCACCGAGCTGCGCCCGCCGGCTGCGGCCGGCGCCACCGGCTGGGCGTGGCCCGCAAGCGCGCCGCTGCATGGCCAGGTGCGCGCCGAGCTGCCGCAGATCTCCGCCTGGTCGCTGTTCGCGCCGCCGGGCTGGCGCCTGCGCGGCAGCCTCGCCGCCGACCTGCGGCTCGAGGGCACGCGCGCCGCGCCGCAGCTGCACGGCACGCTCAACGCCGAGCGGCTCGCGCTGCGCTCGGTGGTCGACGGCCTGCGGCTGGGACGCGGGCAGTTGCGCGCGCGGCTCGACGGCACGCGCCTGGTGATCGACGAATTCACGCTGCACGGCCCCGGCGCGCAGGGCGCGGGCGGCCTGCTCACGGCGCGCGGCGACGCGGGCTGGATCGACGGGCGCGCACAGGCGCGCCTGGCCGTCACGCTCGACCACCTGCGCGCCAGCGTGCGCGCGGACCGCGAAGTCACCGTCTCGGGCAACGTGAACGCCGCGCTCCATGATCGCACCGTGCACGCCGATGGCCGCCTGCACGTGGACCAGGCGCGCATCGAACTGCCCGACGAGGGCACGCCCGCGCTCGGCGACGATGTGGTCATCCACGCCGCGGAGGGCCGCCAGGCGCGCGGCGCCGACGCCCCCGCGCTGCTCGCCCGCCCCGCCCCTGCCACCCCCGCCGCGCGTACAGACAGCGCAGGCACCAAGACGCCGCTGGACGTCCAGGCGCGCGTGCAGATCGACCTGGGCGACGACCTGCGCGTGAGCGGGATGGGCGTCAGCACGCGCCTGGCCGGCGCGCTTCAGGTGAGCGCCAGCGGGCCGATCACCGCGGCGCCGCGCATCACCGGCAGCGTGCGCACCGAAGGCGGCACGGTGCACGCCTACAGCCAGCAGCTCGAAATCACGCGCGGCCTCGTCACCTTCAGCGGCGCCGCCGACAACCCGGCGCTGGACATCGTCGCGCTGCGCCCCAACTACACCGGCGACCAGCGCGTGGGCGTGCAGGTGGCGGGCAGCGCGCTGCTGCCGCGCGTGCGGCTGTACTCCGAGCCGCAGCTCCCGGACAGCCAGGCGCTCGCATGGCTGCTGCTGGGCCGCGCCGCGCCCGACACCGGCGCCGAGGCGGCGATGCTGCAGTCCGCAGCGCTCGCGCTGCTGGGCGGACGCGAGGGCAGCAGCCTCGCGTCCCGTTTCGGCCTCGATGAGCTGAGCTTCAACGGCGGCGGCGCCGACGGCATCGCGGGCAGCAGCGTGATGCTGGGCAAGCGCCTCTCCGATCGTCTGTACGCCGCGTACGAACACAGCATCGCCGGAGCGAGCGGCACGCTGCTCATCTTCTACGAACTCTCGCGCCGCTGGTCGCTGCGCGGGCAGGCGGGGGTGGATTCGGCGGTAGACCTGATCTACCGGCTCTCGTTCGACGGCTGAGGGATAACGCCACTTCGTGGGTTCAGCAGGCCGCCAGCGCCTTCCTGCCAGGCGTGGGCAGCTATCGCCGGCATAGCGCACCCCCGGCACACGACCTCGCCACTGCCCCGGCAGGGCGCCCTACCCCCACCGATACAATCGCGGACTCCAGCCGCCGTAGTTCAATGGATAGAACGAGCGCCTCCTAAGCGCTAGATACAGGTTCGATTCCTGTCGGAGGCGCCAGCCAGCGCAAGGCGCGGCGCGTGCGGCACGGAGCCCACGCGTGCAAACCGCCCTCCTCACCACCATCGCCATGCTGGCCTTCGCGGCCAACTCGGTGCTGGCGCGCCTGGCGCTGTCCACGGCGAGCATCGACCCGCTGGCCTATACCGGCATCCGGCTCACCGCGGGCGCGCTCGTGCTCGCGGCGATCGCCGGGTGGCGGGCGCGTGGCGCGCGCGGCGCGGCACCGCGCGCATGGCTGGGCGGCGGCTGGGCGGGTGCGTTTTCGCTCGCGCTCTACGCGGTGACGTTCTCGATCGCCTATGTGATGGTGCCCACGGGGCCGGGCGCGCTCATCCTGTTTGCCAGCGTGCAGATCGGCATGCTCGCCTGGGCGGTCTGGCGCGGCGACCGGCCCGCGCCGCTCGTGTGGGTGGGCATGGCGCTGGCCTTCGCGGCGCTGGTGTACCTGGTCTCGCCCGGCCTGGTGGCGCCGCCGCTGGCGGGCGCGGCGCTGATGGCCGTGGCCGGGGTGGCGTGGGGCGCGTACTGCCTCGTGGGGCGCGGCTCGCAGTCGCCGCTGGCGGATTCGGCGGGCAACTTCGTGCGCGGCGCGCCCGCGGGCGTCGTGCTTATCGCGGTCGGCGTGCTGCGCATGGCGCCGCAGCTCGAAGGCGTGCTGCTCGCGCTGGCCTCGGGCGCCATTGCCTCGGGGCTGGGCTACATCATCTGGTACAGCGCGTTGCCACACCTGTCGCGTTCGCGCGCGGCGCTGGTACAGCTCACGGTACCGGCCATCGCGGCCGCGGGCGGCGTGGTGTTTATCGGCGAAGCGGTGACGGCGCGCCTCGTGATCGCCACCGCGGGCATCACCGGCGGCGTGGCACTGGCGCTGCTGGCCTCCGGGCGGCGCCGCGCATAGCGCGCGGCCCGCCGCATGACCAACGCACACACCTGCGCGGAAACCTTGCGCCGGCGCGGCATCTCCAAGCCCCGATGACCTTCGACACCCGCCCCTTAGGATGCGCATGCGCGTTGCTGCTCGGCCTGGCACTGCTGCGACCGGCACCGGCCCAGACCGCGCCTGCCGCGCCCGCACCGGCCACGACCGCGGCCCCGAGCGCCGGCGAGCGCCAGGCGCTGCAGTGGTTCAGCATGCTCGACGCCGACGGCGACGGGCGCATTTCGCTCGACGAAGCGCGGGTGGCTTTCCGCCTCAAGCCCTCCCTGCGGCGCACCTTCCGCGAGACCGACACCAACGGCGACGGCTACCTGACGCAGGAGGAAATCCGCGCCGCTGCCGACCGCCGCCGCGCCGAGCGACAACGGCGCAAGGCCGCCGCGCAGGGCCCCGCCTCGCCGTAGCGCCCCGCCTTGGGCAAAACATCTGAATTCCATAGCTGTTCGCGCTTGATGGGCAAGGGCCGAGGCCATGTTTTCCTGACAACTCGCGCATTCCGCGCCAAGCGCCTCAGGCGCTGAGGTTCTTCAGGTGCGCATACCACGCGAACGTCATGAAGACGTTGCTGGCGATCAAGAGCAGTACGGTCTGCACCGGGATGGGCAGGGAGGCCAGGGTGTGCATGGGTGCGCAGTGTCCACCCTGGCGCATCGACGCGCGCCGGCATGGCCGACAATCGTTGCCACGACATCACAACCGGCAGCGACCCATGCGTATCGACATCCCCGAAGCCAAGCAGCTCGTGCACGAAATGACCACCCCCATGCGCTGGGGCGACATGGACGCGATGGGCCACATGAACAACACGGTGTACTTCCGCTACATGGAGACGGCGCGCATCGACTGGTTCGTCTCGCTCGGGTACGAGCCCGACCCGCGCGGCCAGGGCGTGGTGGTGGTCAACGCCTTCTGCAACTTCATCCGCCAGTTCGAGTACCCGGCGAACATCCTCGTGCGCACCTACGCGAGCAACCCGGGCAAATCGTCGTTCGACACCTGGGTGACGATGTCGCACGCCGAAGAGCCCGACCAGCCGTGCGCCACGGGTGGCGCCACCATCGTCTGGGTGGACTTCCCGGCGCAGAAGTCGGCGCCGCTGCCCGAGCGGCTGCGCCGCATCGTGGGCAACTGATCTAACCGGCTTCTTCGCCCAGATAAGCGGCACGCACGCGCGGGTCGCAGAGCAGCTCCTTGCCGCTGCCCTCCATCGTGAGCAGCCCCGACTCCATCACGTAGCCGCGGTCGGCGATCGCCAGCGCCCGGCTCGCGTTCTGCTCCACGAGCACGATGGTCACGCCCAGCGCATAGACGTTGCGCACCACCTCGAAGATGGTGTCCACGAGAATGGGCGACAGGCCCATCGAGGGCTCGTCCAGCAGCAGCACCTTGGGGCGTGCCATCAGCGCCCGGCCCATGGCCAGCATCTGCTGCTCGCCGCCGGACATGGTGCCCGCGAGCTGCGTCTTGCGCTCGCGCAGGCGCGGGAAGATGCCGAAAACCTTCTCCACGTCTTCATTGATGCCCGCCTGGTCACGACGCGTGTAGGCGCCCATGAGCAGGTTCTCGGTAATGCTCATGCGCGCGAACACGCCGCGCCCCTCGGGCACCATCACCAGCCCCTCGCGCACCAGGTCCCACGGGCCGCGCCCGCGGATGCTGCGGCCCAGGTACTCGATGTCGCCGTCGTTGGCGGCGAGCATGCCGGTGATGGCCTTCATCGTCGTCGTCTTGCCCGCGCCGTTGGAGCCGATGAGCGAGACCAGCTCGCCCGCATGCACCTGCAGGTCTATGCCCTTGACGGCCTGGATGCCGCCGTAGGCCACCTTCAGGCCCTTGACGCGCAGCAGCACTTGCTTGTCCGATAGCGCCATCTCAGTGCCCTCCCCCGGTACCCAGGTACGCCTCGATCACCTTGGGGTTCTTCTGCACCTCGGCGGGCGTGCCCTCGGCGATCTGCTTGCCGTAGTCCAGCACCGTGACGCGGTTGCACAGGCCCATGACGAGCTTGACGTCGTGTTCGATCAGCAAAATGGTGCGGCCATCGTTGCGGATGCGGTCGATCAGCTCGCGCAGCGCCACCTTCTCGGTGGCATTCATGCCCGCGGCCGGTTCATCCAGCGCCACGAGCAGCGGATCGGTCGCGAGCGCGCGCGCGATCTCCAGGCGCCGCTGGTCGCCGTACGAGAGCGTGCGCGCCTTGAAGTCCGCGTATTCGGAGAGGCCGACGTAGTCGAGCAGCGCACGCGCGCGCGCGGCGATATCGGATTCCTCGCGCTGAAAGCCCTTGCTGCGAAACACCGCGCCGAACAACCCCGAGTGCGTGCGCACGTGGCGCCCGACCATCACGTTCTCCAGCGCCGTCATCTCCGCGAACAACCGGATGTTCTGGAAGGTGCGCGCGATGCCCGCCTTGGCCACCAGGTGCACCGCGTGCGGCGCGTAGGGCCTGCCGCCGAGCTCGAAGCTGCCGCTGTCGGGCGTGTACAGGCCGGTGATGACGTTGAAGAATGTGGTCTTGCCCGCGCCGTTGGGCCCGATCAGCCCGTAGACCTGCCCCTTGCGTATCGTGATGCCGACGTCCGAGAGCGCCTGCAGACCGCCGAAACGCTTGGAAATGCCGGCGACCTTGAGCACCACCTCGCTGGAAGGTTCTGTCATGTCTTACCCTTGCGCGGTTTCAGGATTTGTGCGCGAGCGACTTGCCGTGCTCGGGCGAGGGCCAGATGCCGCGCGGGCGCAGCAGCATGACGATGATCATGGCCGAGGCGATCAAAAGCTGGCGCAGGATGGCCGCATCCAGCCGCCCGCCGGTCAGCTCCTGCAGCGGCCCTGCCACATAGCGCAGCACCTCGGGCAGCGCCGCAAGCAGGATGGCACCCAGGATCACGCCCGGAATGTGCCCCAGGCCGCCGAGCACCACCATCGAGACGATCATGATCGACTCCATCAGGCTGAACGACTCGGGCGAGACGAAGCCCTGGAACGCGCCGAACATCACGCCGCAGACGCCGCCGAACGACGCGCCCATGCCGAACGCGAGCAGCTTCATGTTGCGCGTGTTGATGCCCATGGCCTTGGCGGCGACCTCATCCTCGCGGATCGCCATCCAGGCGCGCCCGATGCGCGAATCCTGCAGCCGGTAGCAGATGAGCACCGTGAGCAGCATGAGCACGATGAAGAGATAGAAGTACAGCGTGACCGAGGGCACCTCCAGCCCGAACAGCACATGCGGCTTGGCGAAGTTCACGCCGAACATGTGGATGGGATCGACCGCGGAAATGCCCTTGGGGCCGTTCGTGATGTTGAGCGGCTGGTCCAGGTTGTTCATGAAGATGCGGATGATCTCGCCAAAGCCCAGCGTCACGATCGCCAGGTAGTCGCCGCGCAGCTTCAGCACCGGTATGCCCAGCAGCACCCCGGTGACCGCCGCCAGCAGCAGCGCCAGCGGGATCGCCCACCACACCGAGATGTGCAGCCCGTGCGGAAACATCGCCGCGATCGCGGGGAAGTTCTCCGTGAGGTGGGGCGAGGCCAGCAGCGAGTAGGCGAACGCGCCCACCGCGTAGAACGCCACGTAACCCAGGTCGAGCAGGCCGGCGTAGCCCACGACGATGTTCAGCCCCAGCGCCAGCATGATGTACAGCAGCGTGAGGTCCGCGATGCGCACCCAGGCGTTGCCGAACTGCTGCAGTACGAGCGGCAGCACCAGCAGCGCCAGGCCCCAGGCGAGCTTCTTGGTCATGTCCTTGGTCATGCGTGCCTCCCGTCAGGCCCGATCGGCCACGCGCTCACCCAGCAGGCCCGAGGGGCGCAGCGTGAGGATGATGATGAGCACGATGAACGCGAAGATGTCGGTGTACTGGCTGCCCAGCACACCACCCGTCAGATCGCCGATGTAGCCCGAGCCTATCGCCTCGATCAGCCCCAGCAGCACGCCGCCGACGACCGCGCCCGGCAGGTTCCCGATGCCGCCGAACACCGCCGCGGTGAAGGCCTTCAGGCCGGGCAGGAACCCCATCGTGTGAAACGCGGTGCCGTAGTTGGCCGCCCACATCACGCCCGCGATCGCCGCCAGGATCGCGCCGATCACAAAGGTGGCGGAAATCACCATGTCGGGCTTGACGCCCATGAGCGCCGCCACGTTCGGGCTCTCGGCCGTGGCCCGCATCGCGCGCCCCAGGCGCGTGTAGCCGACGACGTACACCATGGCCGCGAGCGACACCACGGTGATCGACAGGATGAGGATCTGCGTGGGCGTGATCACCGCGCCCGCGATCTCGTAGGGCTCCACCGGCAGCAGCGTCGGATAGGGCTTGTAGGTGGGCTTCCAGATCATCATCGCCACCGTCTGCAGGAACAGCGACATGCCGATGGCCGTGATCAGGGGCGCCAGGCGCGGGCTGTTGCGCAGGCGCTTGTAGGCGATCTTCTCGATCCAGTAGTTGAGCACCGCGGCGAGCACGCAGGCGATGACGAGCGAGATCAGCAGCATCAGCCAGCCCGGCATCGCCGGCCAGGTCTCCTGCATGTAGCCGACGCAGCTCCAGCTGATCAGAGCGCCGAACATCAGCACCTCGCCGTGGGCGAAGTTGATGAGCTGGATGATGCCGTAGACCATGGTGTAGCCCAGCGCGATCAGGGCGTACATGCTGCCCAGAACCAGACCGTTGATGATCTGCTGCAGCAGGATTTCCATAAATGCAGTCCTTCGCTGATGGTGCGCGGCGTGCTCGCCGCAGCCTGAGGCGCAACCCCTCGCCCGTCGGACCGGGCAAGACCGCACTTGCAGACCGTGTCGCGGCACCAGCGGCGCCGCCTTGTGGGCCGCGGTCGGTGCCACGCCGTGACACGCGTTTGACAAACAACCCGCCGGGCGCAGCGCCCGGCAGATCGGCGGGCGCGATTTTGTCACGTGTTCGGCGCCCGCCCGCGTCTCATCTGCCGGGGTTTTCCCTTGCACGCCGCACCTGCGACCAACGGCCGATGCGGCGGGCAAGCCGCGCCAGCGCCCATCGGAAACTACGCTTTCAATAGCTGCAAGCGCCCGTCCTGCATGCGCTGGAGGCCAATTTACTCATCATTCCTGAACACCCGGTGGTGCAGGCTGCGCAGCGACCACCAGACGCCCAACGCCACCAGCGGGATCGCTGTGGCCGCCGTGGCTTCGGGCGACCAGGGCCAGCCCAGCACCTGCGCGCCGCGCGCCAGGTGGCTCACGAGGCCGACGATGTAGTACGTGATCGCCGCCACCGACAGCCCTTCGACCGTCGCCTGCAGGCGCAGCTGCAGGCCCTGGCGCTGGTTCATCGTCGCGAGCAGCTGCTGGCTGCTTTGCTGCTGCGCGATCTCGACGCGCGTGCGCAGCAGGTTGCTGATGCGCGAGACACGTTCGGAGAGCGCGTTCTGCCGCCGCGCCACCCACGCGCAGGTGCTGCGCGCCGGGGTGAGCCGCCGGTCCATGAATTCACCGATGGTCTGCATCGCGCCCAGGCGCGTCTCGCCGATGTCGCGGATGCGCTGGTCCACGAGCTCGAAGTACGCGCTGCTCGCGGAAAACCGCGCGTGCGTGGTGGCGTACTGGCTCTCCACCTGCCCCGCCAGCCGCGTGAGCCGGTCGAGCAGCGCCGGCTCGGCCGCGTGGTCGGCCGAGCGGATCGCCTGCGCCAGCGCCGCCAGCTCGGTCTCAGCCTGCGCCAGTGCGCCCGCCGCCTCGCGCGCCACAGGCAGTCCGAGCAGCGCCGCCATGCGGTAGGTCTCGATTTCGAGCAGGCGCTGCACCATGCGGCCCACGCGCCGCGGCGGCATGCTGCCCACGAGCAGCACCATGCGCGAACTGCCGTCCGCGTGCAACGCGAAATCGGTAAACACCTCGCCCAGACCGTCCGCCACGGACGACGCCACCAGCGTCTCGTCGCTCAGTATCTGCGGCACCAGGCGACCATCGCCGAACTCCAGCATCGCCAGCACCCACAGGTGCAGGCTGCACAGGCACTGCCCCGGCAGCCCCGCCAGCCAGGCGCGCGGCACGGATTCGAGGGCAGTGACCGGCTCGACCTCGCCGAAGCGATCAGCGTGCGCCAGTGCCGAGGTGAAGGTCCAGGTGACGAACTCGGTATGCAGCTCCCAGCGCAACTGGAACGCGCCGAGGTGCGCGCGCAGATGCGTCGTCGATGCGTCCGGCGGCGCCAGATGGTGCTGCCGCAGCAAGGCCGCCAGGTGCTCCCGGCTCGCCTCGCGCCCGGCGGCGTCGGCCCACATCACGATATGCGTGATCGCCAGCGGCGGGCGCACCGCTTCCGGCGGTCGCGCATGGATCTCGTTGTGCAGCGAGACGCGCTGCGGGTGCGATGGCGGAAGGTCGGGCTCGGGCATGGCGGGGTACTCTGCGGTGCGGCATTGTCGCCGCAACGCAAAGCGGCACCCGCAGGTGCCGCTCAAGGGTGCGCAAGACGCGCCGTCACTCTTCCACGAACGCCTCCTCGCGCTTCTTGCTCACCGCGGGCAGCATCACCACGACGAGCATGAGCGCCGTCGCGATCAACAGCCCCGCGGAGATCGGCCGCGTCACCAGAATGCTCCAGTCGCCGCGCGACAGCAGCAGCGCGCGCCGCAGGTTCTCCTCCATCATCGGCCCCAGGATCAGGCCGAGCAGCAGTGGCGCCGCTTCCAGTTCGAGCTTGTAGAACAGGTAGCCGATAAAGCCGAAGACCGCGACGGTCCAGATATCGAACTGGTTGTTGTTGTTCGTGTAGACCCCGAGCGCGCAGAACAGCACGATCGAGGGGAACAGCCAGCGGTACGGCACCGTGAGCAGCTTGATCCAGATGCCGATCAGCGGCAGGTTGAGCACCACCAGCATCAGGTTGCCGATCCACATCGACGCCACCAGCCCCCAGAACAAATCGGGGTTGCTCGTCATCACCTGCGGACCCGGCTGGATGTTGTGGATCGTCATCGCGCCCACCATCAGCGCCATCACCGGGTTGGGCGGGATGCCGAGCGTGAGCATCGGGATGAACGAAGTCTGCGACCCTGCGTTGTTGGCCGACTCCGGCCCTGCGACACCGCGGATGTTGCCCTGGCCGAACGGAACTTCGTCCGGGCGCATCCTGGCCTTCTTCTCGACCGTGTAGGAAGCGAACGACGACAGCACCGCGCCGCCGCCCGGCAGGATGCCCAAGATGGAGCCCAGCGCCGTGCCGCGCAGCATGGCGGGGAACATGCGCTTGAAATCCTCGGCCGTCGGCAGCAACCCCGACAGCTTGGTCTTGAAGACCTCGCGATGCTCGGCCGGGCGCGAGAGGTTGGAGATGATTTCGCCGTAGCCGAAGATACCCATCGCGATCGGCACGAAGTCGATGCCGTCGGTGAGTTCCGGGATATCGAAGCTGTAGCGCGCGACGCCCGAATTCACGTCCGTGCCGACCAGCCCCAGCATCAGGCCAAAGACGATCATGCCGATGGCCTTCAGCAGCGACCCCGACGCCAGCACCACCGCGCCGATCAGGCCCAGCACCATGAGCGAGAAATACTCGGCGGGACCGAACTTGAACGCCACCTCGGTGAGCGGCGGCGCAAATGCGGCGAGCACCACCGTGCCGACACAGCCCGCAAAAAACGACCCGATCGCGGCCGACGCGAGCGCCGGCCCGGCGCGGCCCTTGCGCGCCATCTGGTAACCGTCGAGCGTCGTCACCACCGAGGACACTTCGCCCGGCAGGTTCACCAGGATGGCGGTGGTCGAGCCGCCATACTGCGCGCCGTAGTAGATCCCCGCGAGCATGATGAGTGCCGCCACCGGCGGCAGCGCGTAGGTGACCGGCAGCAGCATCGCGATCGTCGCCAGCGGGCCGATGCCCGGCAGCACGCCGATCAGGGTGCCCAGAAAGCAGCCGACGAAGCAGTAGATCAGGTTCTGCCAGGTGAAGGCGACGCTGAAGCCGAGCGCAAGGTGTTCAAGCAATTCCATGGTGATGTCCCTTGCCGGTCAGCCGGCGATGAAGCTGGGCCAGACAGGCAGCGTCAGATTCAGCGCCCAGACGAAGATCACGTAGCATCCCACCGCAAGCACGGTGGCGAGGATGATCGCGTCCTTGAGCTTGAACTCATCGCCCGCCATGCTGGCCACGATCGCCAGCCCGTAGATCGCAACGATCAGACCCATGCCCGGAATGCCGAACGCGGGCAGCCCGACGAGCAGGATGCCGAACAGCAGATTGGCGCCCAGGATGAAGATCAGCGGCTTCCAGGCCCAGGAGCCGAAGCGGCTGTCACCCTCGCTCTCTATCGTCAGCGCCTTGAACATGATGAGCACGCCGAGCACCGCCAGCAGGACGCCCACGAGCAGCGGGAAATACCCCGGCCCCATGCGCGCCGCCGAACCGACGGTATAGGTCGTCGCGCCCCACGCGAACCCTCCACCGAGCACGAAAAACAGCAGCCCGGCAAAAAAGTCCTTTTCGTTCTTGATCTTCACAGGCAACTCCAGAAGCCAAAAGTCCACCGGCGATTGTCCGGACTCGCGCGCGGCGCGGCGATGTGGATTTCACCTACCGGCTGCTAGGGGTTTACCCGAAATTCACAATCATTCAGCGCAACGGCGGCGTCGCGGCGATCACCTCTTCGATCGTCGTCACACCCTCGGCCGCACGCAGCACGCCCGCCAGGCGCAGCGGGCGCATGCCGTCCTGCACCGCCTGGTGGCGCAGCGCATCGATCGAGGGGCTTTGCGAGACCTGCTCGCGCAGCGCCTCGGTCACCGTGAGCAATTCGTACAGCCCCATGCGGCCGCGAAAGCCCGTCATGCGGCACTCGACGCACCCCACGGGCTCGTAGGCGTGGTAGCCGCCGCTGAGCTTCCACGGCTTGACGAGATCGGCCAGTTGCGCCGGATCGGCCTCGCGGTTGCGCTTGCGGCAGTGCGTGCACAGGGTGCGCACGAGGCGCTGCGCCAGCACGCCCAGCAGCGTGGCGTTGATGAGGTAGTACGGCACGCCGAGCTCCATCAGGCGCGTGATCGCGCTGGGCGCGTCGTTGGTGTGCAGCGTGGAAAACACGAGGTGCCCGGTGAGCGCCGCCTGGATCGCCATCTCGGCGGTTTCCAGGTCGCGGATTTCGCCGACCATGATGATGTCGGGGTCCTGGCGCATCAGCGAGCGCAGCCCTTCGGCGAAGGTGAAGTCGATCTGCGGCTGCACCTGCGTCTGGTTGAACGCCGGCTCGATCATCTCGATCGGGTCTTCCACCGTGCTCACGTTCACCGCCTCGGTTGCCACACGCTTGAGCGTGGAGTACAGCGTCGTCGTCTTGCCCGAGCCGGTCGGGCCGGTCACCAGGATCACGCCGTGCGGGCGCCGTACCAGCGCCTCCCAGCGCCCGGCGTCGTGCGCCGTGAAGCCCAGCGCGTCGAGGTCCTTGACGGTGTTGTCCGGGTCGAAGATGCGCATCACCATCTTCTCGCCGAACGCCGTGGGCAGGGTGGACAGGCGCATCTCCACCTCGTCGCCGCCCGGGTTGCGCGTCTTGATGCGCCCGTCCTGCGGGCGGCGCTTTTCCACCACATCCATGCGCCCCAGCAGCTTGATGCGCGCGACCATCGCGTTGAGCACGCCGATCGGCATCTGGTAGACGGTGTGCAGCACGCCGTCGATGCGAAAGCGGATCACGCCCTGCTCGCGCCGCGGCTCCATGTGGATGTCACTCGCACGCTGGTCGAACGCGTACTGCCAGAGCCAGTCCACCACGCGCACCACGCCCTGATCGTTGGCGTCGAGCTGCTTGTTGGATTTACCGAGTTCGACGAGCTGCTCGAAGCTGCTGCCGCCGGCGCTGCCACCGCTTTTCTGCGCCGCGCGCACCGACTTGGCGAGCGCGTAGAACTCGGCCGTGTAGCGCGTGATGTCCAGCGGATTGGCGAGCACCCGGCGCACGTGGCGGCGCGACTGGCGCTCGACCTCGGCCACCCAGTCGTCGATGAAGGGCTCGGCGGTGGCGACCACGATCTCGTGTGGCAGCACCTGCACCGGCAGCACCTTGTGGCGCTCGGCGTAGCTGGCACTCATCGCATCCGCGACGCGGCCCACGTCCACCTTGAGCGGGTCGATGCGCAGAAACCCGATGCCGCACCGCGGCGCGATGGTCTCGGTGAGCAGGTCCACGTCAAGCACGCGCCCGTCGCGCGCGCGCACCATGGAGACGCTGCCCAGCCGCACCAGCGGATGCTGGTTGCTTTCCGCCTGCGCGCAGCGCTCTATCGTGCGCGCGGCCTGCTCGGCGCTGATGACGCCATCCTCGCGCAGCCAATCGACGATCTGGCGCCACTGCAACGGCCCGTGGTGGGCGTCATCCCGGCGAGCGGCAGGCTTAGCGGAGGTGGGTGTGGTCATGGCGCTATGGTGCCGTAAAACGCAACAGTCACGTGATGGGCTTGAAACTGCGCAGCCATTTGCGCGCGGGCAGGTCCCAGCGCGCCTCGATCTCGTGCGCGCGCTCGAGCAGCAACGCGCGCGGCGGGCGCTGCGGCGTGCGCTGCGCAAGCACCACGGTATTGCCCTCACGCGTGGGCTTGAAGGCCCACACCGCCTCGCTGCCAAACGCCGCACAGAGCCTGGCAACGCTGCGCTCGTAGTGGCTGGTGCGGCCGAACAGGTTCATCGCCAGGCACCCATCCTCGGTGAGCAGCGCGCGGCAGTCCTCGTAGAAGGCGACGCTGTCGAACACCGGCGCGGCCGCGTCGTCGTCGTACATGTCCACCGCCAGCGCATCGACGCAGCCCCGGTACGCCACATCGCGGATCGCCTCCCCCGCGTCGCCCACCACGACCGTGAGGCGCGGGCCATCGGGCGGCAGCTTGAACCACGCGCGGCACACGGCCACCACCTGGGGATTGAGCTCGATCGCGGTGGTGCGCATGCGCAGCTTCCTGCAGCAAAACTTGGTGATCGCGCCCGCCCCGAGGCCCAGCTGCATCGCCTGGCGCGCGCCGACCGTCTCGGGCGCGACGAAAAGCAGCCAGGCCATCATGCGCTGCACGTATTCGAGCGCGATGTCGAAGGGCGAGTCCACGCGCATCGATCCCTGGATCCAAGGCGTGCCCAGGTGCAGATGGCGCAGCACCCCGTCGTCGGACACGCTCACCTCGGGCAGTTCACGCGCGCGTTGCCGGGCCATCAGAGCAGTCCATAACGTGCAAAGACCTCGGCCCACGCCTGCTGCTTGCGCGCGAGGCTCCAGGAGGCGTTGGCGGGGCTGGTCGAGGGCAGGCGCAGCGAGGCGATGGGCGAGTCTTGCGTGAGCCCCATGCACGCGCGCACCTGCCGGGCGCGCGCATAGCTGGCGCCACCGTTGTGCGCGATCGCCGCCAGGTGCGGAACTCGGGCGCGCAACGCTGCGAAATCGTTGAGACGGGCGCTGCGGATGCTGGTGTCCAGGCTCCCCTCGCGCTGGCACGTGGCGTACACGTCCCAGATGCCGAGGCCGCGCGCGAGCACCCAGGCGCAGCGCGCGCCGTAGTCCTGCGCGGGCGGCAGCGGGTGCGCGGGCCAGAGCGCGGCGAGGATGCGCCAGAACTGGTTTTGCGGATGCCCGTAATACTGCTGCGCGCGCAGCGACGCGACGCCCGGAAAACTGCCCAGCACCAGCACCCGCGTACCGGGGTACACGAACGCGGGCAGCCCCTGAAGCGTGGTGGTGGATGCCGTGGTCACGGCGTGGTTTGTACTACGACTCGTGCACGCCGCGCGCGAGCGCCGGACAGCGGACAATCCGCGCGATGTCTTTTTCCCCCGCACTGCGCATGGCGCTGATACTCGGCCTGCTCTCGGCCATCGGGCCGTTCGCCATCGACATGTACCTGCCGGCGCTGCCCGCGATCGGGCAGAGCCTGAATGCCCACGTGGCGCCGGTGCAATGGAGCCTGACCGTGTTCTTTCTCGCGCTCGGCGTCGGGCAGGTGGTCTACGGACCGGTCTCGGACATGCTGGGGCGCAAGCCGCCGCTGTATTTCGGTCTCGCGCTGTTCGTCGCCACGAGCATGGGCTGCGCGCTCGCCACGGATATCCACACGCTCGTGGTGTTGCGTTTCCTGCAGGGGCTGGGCGCGGCGGCGGGCACGGTGATCCCGCGCGCCGTGGTGCGCGATCTGCACACCGGCAACGAGGCCGCGCGGCTGATGGCGCTGCTCATGCTGGTGTTCAGCGTCTCGCCGCTGCTCGCGCCGCTCATGGGCAGCGGGGTGATCGCGCTTGCGGGCTGGCGCGGCGTGTTCTGGACTGTGACGCTGCTCGGCCTCGCGGGCCTGCTGCTCGTGCGCCGGGCGCTGCCCGAAACCCTGCCCGCCGCGCAGCGCGGCGCCAGCACCGTCGCGAGCGCCGCGCGCGCGTACTGGACGCTGCTGCGCGACGCGCGCTACCTCGGCCTCGTGGGCATCGGCAGCTTCACGATGGCGGGGTTCTTCGTGTTCCTGGCGGGCTCGCCCTTCGTCTTCATCAACCACTACGGCCTCACGCCCACGCAGTACAGCCTCGCGTTCTCGGTCAATGCGGCGGCGTTCTTCGCAAGCGCGCAGTTCACTGCGCGCCTGGGCCGGCGCTTCGGGCTCGAGCGCGTCACCGTCTGGGCTGCGAGCGGCGCGGGCGCGGCGATGGTGCTGCTGCTCGCGCATTACCTGTCCGGCGGCGACCGCATGACGGTGCTGCTCGCGCTGTACTTCATCGCGAGCGGCTTCATGGGGCTGGTGATACCGACGACGGCGGTGCTCGCGCTCGACGACCACGGACCGATCGCGGGCACGGCCAGCGCGCTCATGGGGACGCTGCAGATGCTCATCGGCACGGTGGCGATGGCCGTGGCGGGGCTGTACGCCACTGGCGACCCGCTGCCGATGGTGGTCGGCATGACCCTGGGCGCGCTGATCGGCGTGGCGCTCACCTGGCTCACGCTGCGCCGCCACGCATCGCCCCTGGCCGCGGCGAGGCGTGCGTGACGGCGGCAGCGACCGTGATGGACGGCCTGCCCGAGCCGGCGCGTGGGCGCGCGATGGGCGTCATCATCCTCGGTCTCACGCTGGCGGTGCTGGATACGAGCATCGTCAACCTCGCGTTGCCGGACATCGCACGCGAGCTGCACATGAACGCGGCGCAAAGCGTCTGGGTGGTCAACGCCTACCAGCTCGCGATCCTCGTGTCGCTGCTGCCGCTGGCGGCGATCGGCGAGCGCATCGGCTACCGGCGCGTCTACCGCGCGGGCATGCTGCTGTTCGCGCTGACCTCGATCGCGGCGATGCTGGCGCCGGACAAGACGGCGCTGATCGGCGCGCGCGCGCTGCAGGGCCTGGGCGCCGCGGGCGTGATGGCGGTCAATTCCGCGCTGGTGCGCCTGATCTACCCGGCCAGCCGGCTGGGGCGCGGCATGGCGCTCAATTCGCTCGTCGTCGCAACGGCGGCCATGGCCGGGCCTACCGTGGCGGCCGTGATTCTTTCGGTGGCGAGCTGGCCCTGGCTGTTCGCGCTCAACCTTCCGCTGGGGCTGCTCGCATGGTACCGGGCCGCGCAGGTACTGCCGCGCAACCCGCCGTCGGCCACGCCGGCCTCGCACTTTTCGGTGCTCGACGTGCTGCTCAATGGCGGCATGTTCACGCTGATGTTCCTCGGCAGTTCCGAGCTCACGCAGCAGGGTGGCAGTATGCACGCCAACCCGCTGCTGGGCTGGGGGCTGCTCGCGGCCGGACTGGCCGTGGGCACGGTGCACGTGCGGCGCCAGTGGCACCGCGCCGTGCCGCTGCTGCCAGTCGATCTGCTGCGCATTCCGATCTTCGCGCTCTCGATGGGTTCGTCCATCGGCGCCTTCTGCGCGCAGATGCTGAGCTTTCTTGCACTTCCGTTTTTATTGCTGCAGGTGCACGGCCAGAGCCACATGCAGGCCGGTCTGCTGATCACTGCGTGGCCGCTGGCAACCGCCTGCGTCGCGCCGATTGCGGGGCGCCTCATCGGGCGCTACCACGACGGCCTGCTCGGCGGGCTGGGCATGCTGGTCTTCGCCGGCGGCCTGCTGGCGCTCTCGTTCATGCCGCTGCACGCGACGAGCGGCGACATCGCCTGGCGCATGGCGCTGGCGGGCGGGGGCTTCGCGCTGTTTCAGTCGCCCAACAACCACACCATCGTCTCATCGGCGCCGCTGCACCGCAGCGGTGGCGCCAGCGGCATGCTGGGCACCGCGCGCCTGACCGGGCAGACGCTGGGCGCGGTGGTGCTGGCCGCACTCTTCACGCTGCACCCCGGGCATGACGGCGGCGCCGAATCGCTGGCGCTGCTGGTGGCGGCGGGCTGCGCCATCCTTGCCGGGGTGTGCAGCTCGCTGCGAGCCAGGCCGACACACGGGTAGCACGCCCACCACAGGCCCGATGCACGGGCTGCCCGGCGCAGCGCCGACCACCACAGGCCGCCCGCCTCACGGCACGAAGCGATGGCCCACGCCCGCCTCGGTGCGCAGGTGGCGCGGGCGCGCGGCGTCGTGCCCGATCTTCTTGCGCAGGTGGGCCATGCGCACGCGCAGGCCCACGCCCAGAAGAAACAGCGCCCCCACATGCACATGGGCGGCGCTGCCAAGCGCGGCATCCGCTCGACGCCGAATTCCCTGCACACTGCCGCGGAATGCGCACGTGGCAGTGCTGCGCCTCAAGCCGCCTCGACTTTGTCCAATGCAGGGTAATCGGTATAGCCCTTTGCCGCGCCTGCGAAGAACGTGCTGCGGTCGGCACTGTTCATCGGCGCACGGGTCTTTATCCGGGTGACGAAGTCCGGGTTCGCCAGCACCAGCTGGCCGTAGGATTCCAGATCGGCGAGGCCGCAGGCCACATCCGTTCCTATCTGGTCGCGCGGGCGGCCCGCCCGGTTCAGGATCAGCGCGCCGTTCCACAGACGGCGGATTTCCGCCAGAAGTCGTTCGTCGCCCTGATGAGCGACGTGCAGGTAGGCCAGTTTCCGCTGGTCGAGCGCGGCGACGAGGTAGCGATAGAGGCCCGGTCCTTGCGCGCCTTCGTCGATGCCCCATAGCGTCGTACCAGGCGACAGGCGGATCGCCGTCCTGTCGGCACCGATCTCGTCGACGATCGCATCGATGGCCTCAAGCGCGAAGCGGGCGCGGTTCTCGATCGAGCCACCGTATTCATCGGTGCGCGTGTTGGCGCTTGGCGCAAAGAACTGCTGAACCAGATAGGCATTCGCGCCATGGAGTTCGACGCCATCTGCACCGGCCTCGATCGCGCTGCGCGCCGCGATGCGAAAGTCGGTCACCGTCTGACGCACCTCTGCAGCGTTCAGCGCACGCGGCGCGGGGATATCTAGCAAGCCCCCGAGCGTGAACATCTTCGCGCCCGGCGCAATGGCCGACGGCGCAACGGCCTGCCGGTGATGCGGCGTATTGTCCGGGTGCGACATGCGACCGGCATGCATGAGCTGGATGAAGACATGCCCACCCTTCCCGTGTACGGCAGCCGCAATCTTCCGCCAGCCGCCGACATGCGCGTCGGTGTAGATGCCCGGTGTCGTCAGATAGCCCTGACCATCGTCCGACGGCTGGGTGCCCTCGGTAATGATGAGCGCAACATCGGCGCGCTGAGCGTAGTAGTCCGCGGCCAGTTCTCCCGGTGTGCCGTCGAACCGGGCGCGTGAGCGGGTCATCGGCGCCATGACCAGGCGGTTCGGCAGCATGTAGCGTCCGACACGAACGGGAGTGAACAGTTGGTCCATTGGGAAGTCCTCGATTTGAGTGGCACCTCGGTCTGAGTTGCTTGCCTGACACTGTAGTGTGTTTCATGGCCAAAACACAGATACCATTACATGTACATATCGTCTCATCAACGAAACACATGAATCTCAACGCGCTCGAAGACTTCAACCTGGTGGCGGCGCACGGCGGCCTGGGCAAGGCCAGTCGTGCCAGCGGCCGCTCGAAAGCCACCTTGTCCCGTCGCATTGCCGACCTGGAAGAGGCATTGGGTGTCCGGCTCCTGGAGCGCGGTGCCAGCGGGCTCGCCCTCACGGAGGCCGGACAACTGCTGGCAAGCCGAACCGAAGGACCCATGCATGAAGTCGCCGATGCCATGGCTGCGGCGCGCGAAGGACTCGCCGTACCCCGAGGCCGCCTGCGGGTTGCCGCGCCGCTGTTGTTCTCCCAACTGGCGCTTGGGCGCCTTGTTGCGCAATTCCTGACCACCTATCCCGAAGTGCAACTGGAGGTGGTGTCCGAGGATCGTGTCATCGATCTCGTGGATGAACATTTCGACGTCGCGATCCGCATCAACCCGGGCGAGGACGGCACGCTGGTGGGCCGGTGCATCGCCAAGGACCGTCTGGTGATTGCCGCTGCGCCTTCGGTGCCGATGCCGTCAGCCAGGAGCAGGAAGCCCGTCCGGGTTCCTGCCGTCGTGCTGCCGACGTATGCGGGCGAACCCTGGTCCATCGACGGTGCGCGCTTCACCATCGAGCCGCAGCCGGTGCTGCGTGCGTCGTCACTGCTGACGATCCGCGACGCCATTCGTGCCGGTGCCGGCGTGGCGCTGCTGCCGCAATCCATCATCTGGACCCTGCTGGCCAGCGGTGAACTCGTGCAGTGGGGATCGACCGGCAGGAATGTCGAACTGTGGGTGCTGCACACGTCCCGCCGCTTGCCCAGCCCGAAGGTTCGCGCATTCGTCGAGTTCATGAGCAATCAGTATCCCAACGGCTCGCTCGTGCTCTCTGGCTGAGAACCACACCATGCATCGTTGCGGTCACCCACACCGACGAAGCGCTGCCACCCTCCGATGTCCGCCATGCTTTTCCAGGTGGCCCGCTCATTCGTTCAGGGCCGGCCTCCGCAGGCCCTCCCCCTCCTGCCGGGAGGAAGCCCGAACGGCCTCCTGCACTCCCTGCTGAACCGGGACGGGCGGTCGTATCCGACGGCATATCCCACCGTTGCGACATTTCCGATCGTGGACATCGGGCGGGAATGTGCCACCAGCCGGCGTATCCGCTTCTGATGCGGGATGGGATCGCGCAGAAATGCCCGTGCAACGGGGACCTGCCCACGTTCACGCAGCTCGCCAGCTCTTCGACCCGGACCCACGCTTCCGTGCCACGCCCGGTCGCCCGCGCGCTGGCGCGCTTCACTTCGCCCGTTGTGACCAACTCGCGGCGGGACGTGCATCCGCAGGAGTGCGCCCATGCCGGGTGCACACAAAAAAGCCGCCCGAAGGCGGCTTTTGACGTGGTGAAACGGCGTGCTTACTTGTCCGTGCCCGGCACCTTGCCTTCCACGCCCTTGACGAAGAAGTTGATGCCGCGCAGGAAGTCGTCGTCGGCCACCTTGTCGGCCGCGAGCACTTCCTTGCCGGTGTTGTCGGCCAGCGGCCCCTTCCAGATGTGGTAGCTGCCGTCCTTCAGGCCCGCCTTGAGCTCTTCGAGCTTGGCCTTGGCTTCGGCGGGCACGTCGTCGGCGATGGAGACGAGGTCGATCGCGCCTTCCTTCACACCCCACCACTGGTTGGGGCCGGTCTTCCAGGTGCCGTCCAGCACCTCGCCGACGGCCTTCTTGTAGTAGGGCTCCCAGTTGATGATGGCCGACGCCAGGTGCGCCTTGGGGCCGTAGGCGGTCATGTCCGAATCCCAGCCGAAGGCGCGCTTGCCCATGGACTCGGCCGTCTTGAGCACGGCGGGCGAGTCGGTGTTCTGGAACAGCACGTCGGCGCCGCCGTTGATGAGCGAGGTGGCGGCCTCGGTCTCCTTGGGCGGGTTGTGCCACTCGTTGATCCAGACCACCATGGTCTTGATGTTGGGGTTGGTGACCTGCGCGCCCAGCGTGAAGCTGTTGATGTTGCGCACCACTTCCGGGATCGGCACCGTGCCGACCACGCCCAGCACGTTGGCCTTGGTCATCGCGCCCGCGATCACGCCGGCCATGAAGGCGCCTTCATAGGTGCGGCTGTCGTAGGTGCGCAGGTTGGGCGCGGTCTTGTAGCCGGTGGCGTGCTCGAACTTCACGTCGGGGCTGTCGGCGGCCACCTTCATCATGGGCTCCATGAAGCCGAAGCTGGTGCCGAAGATCAGCTTGTTGCCCTGGGCCACCAGGTCGCGCGCCACGCGCTCGGTGTCGGCGCCCTCGGGCACGTTCTCGACGAAGCTCGTGACCACCTTGCCGGC
>JAIXLP010000011.1:29678-31407 GCA_026954015.1 Burkholderiales bacterium
CGGTGTCGGCGCCCTCGGGCACGTTCTCGACGAAGCTCGTGACCACCTTGCCGGCAAAATCCTTCTCGACCGCCTTGCGCGCGTTGTCGTGCGCGAAGCTCCAGCCGCCGTCGCCCACCGGGCCGACGTAGATCCACGCTGCCTTGAGCGGCTCGGCGGGCGCAGGTGCCGGGGCGGCGGCGGGCGCCGCTGCGGCGGGGGCGGGGGCCGGCGCGGGCGCAGGCTCTTCCTTTTGGCCGCACGCGGACACCGCAAGCACCGCGGCAGACGCCAAGGCCAGGCGCAAGGCGACACGTTTGTTCATTTCCATCATCGACAGTCCTCCAGACCACAGGGTTAAAACAGGTTTACGGGGCCGTGCACCGCTCAGGAACCGGGATAGAACGGCTTGCCCAGCGAGGCCGGCATGTTGACACGTATCCAGGTCGGATTGCGCGAAATCAGCGTCAAAACAACGATGGTTGCGAGATAGGGCAAGGCGGTGAGCAACTGGCTCGGTATCTCCGACCCCTGCCCCTGCAGGTGAAACTGCAGCATCGTCACGCCACCGAACAGATAGGCGCCCAGCAGTACGCGCACCGGCCGCCAGGTGCCGAAGGTGGTGAGCGCGAGTGCAATCCAGCCCTTGCCCGCCACCATGCCCTCGACCCAGAGCGGGGTGTAGATGATCGAGAGGAACGCGCCGGCCAGGCCGCACAGCGCGCCGCCCGTGATCACCGCGAGCATGCGGATGCGCCGCACCGGGTAGCCGAGCGCGTGCGCCGACTCGGGTGATTCGCCCACCGCGCGCAGCACCAGCCCCATGCGCGTGCGGTACAACAGCCAGATCAGCAGGAGCGTGAGCGCAATGCACAGGTACACCACCGGATGCTGGCGCATCAGCGCCGGGCCGATGACGGGCACGTCGCCCAGCCCCAGCCAGTTGAAGCGCGGGCGCGCGGGCATCTTGGCCTGCACGTAGCCGACGCCGACGAAAGCCGAAAACCCCGCGCCGAAGAGCGTGAGCGCCAGACCCGTCGCGTACTGGTTGGCGTTGAGCCAGATCACGAGCCAGCCGAACGCGGCCGCTAGCACCGCGCCCGCGGCCATGCCCGCGAGAAAGCCCAGCACGTCGCTGCCGGTGTGGATCACGGTGGCGAAGCCCGCGATCGCGGCGCACAGCATCATGCCCTCGGCGCCCAGGTTCACGATGCCCGACTTCTCGTTGATCAGCAGGCCCAGCGCCGCCAGCGCCAGCACGGTGCCGGCGCTCAGCGTCGAGGCAAACAGCAGCGGATAAGCCTCCATCAGCGCACTCCCTGCAAACGGCCGACGCGGCGCAGCCGGTAGTTCACCAGCGTGTCGCACGCCATCAGCGAAAACAGCAGCAGCCCCTGGAACACGTCGGTGAGCGACTTGGGCAGGCCCAGGCGCGACTGCGCCAGCTCACCGCCGATGTAGAACATGCTCATGAGGATGGCCGCGAGCACCATGCCCAGCGGGTGCAATCGGCCGACGAAGGCGACGATGATGGCCGCGAAGCCGTAGCCCACGGGAATGTAGGGCGTGAGCTGGCCCACCGGCCCGGCCACTTCAAGCGCGCCCGCCAGCCCCGCCGTGGCGCCCGAAAGCAGCAACGCGGTCCACAGCGCGGTGCGCGACGAAAACCCGGCGTAGCGCGCCGCCGCGGGCGCCACGCCCCCGACCTGCAGCGCATACCCCGCGCGCGTGCGAAACAGGTAGAGCCACA
>JAIXLP010000011.1:32544-33002 GCA_026954015.1 Burkholderiales bacterium
AGCCGCTCCTCGGGCACGAAGTGCAGGCCGAGCTGGCGCCGGCGCATCGGGCCCATTGCGCCAGCGGCCTTGCCCGCTATCGAAATCGATGCTGCCGGCGCGCGCCGGTCTTCGCCAGAGAGCGCAAAAAGCAGTTCACGCTGGCCGTTGCCCGAAACCCCCGCGATGCCCACGACCTCGCCCGCATGCACCGCGAGCGTCACGTCGTCGAGATCGACGCCGAACGGAGACGCGCGCGGCAGGCTCAGGCGCTGCACCGCCAGCACCTGCGGCCCCGGCACGCGCGGCACGTGGGTGAGCGGCGGCGGCTCGGCGCCGATCATCAGGCGCGAAAGCGAAGCGTTGGTCTCCTGGCGCGGATCGCACACGCCCGTGACCTTGCCGCCGCGCATCACCGTGCAGGCGGTGCACAGCGCGCGGATCTCGTGCAGCTTGTGGCTGATGTAGAGGATGGAGCA
>JAIXLP010000011.1:33012-37462 GCA_026954015.1 Burkholderiales bacterium
CGGTGCACAGCGCGCGGATCTCGTGCAGCTTGTGGCTGATGTAGAGGATGGAGCATCCCTCGCTCGACAGGCGCCGGAGCGTGACGAAGAGCTTTTCGACCGCCTGCGGCGTAAGCACCGAGGTGGGCTCGTCCAGAATCAAGAGGCGCGGGCCCGCGAGCAGCGCGCGGATGATTTCCACGCGCTGCATCTCGCCCACACCCAGCGTGTGCACCGGGCGCTCGGGATCGACATCGAGCCCGTAGGCCGCGGCGGTCTGGCGGATGCGCTCGCTCACCTGCGCGAGCGTGAGCGTCTTGTCCAGCCCGAGCCAGACGTTCTCCGCCACCGAGAGCGTCTCGAACAGGCTGAAGTGCTGAAACACCATCGCGATGCCGAGCTGGCGCGCCGCCTGCGGGCTGCGCACCAACGCCAGATGGCCATCGACGCGCATGTCGCCGGCGTCGGGCTTGACGGCGCCGTAGATGATCTTCATCAGCGTGCTCTTGCCCGCGCCGTTTTCGCCCAGCACCGCATGCACCTCGCCGGGCTGCACCGTGAGCGAGACGCCATCGTTGGCGACGACGCCGGGATAGCGCTTGGTGATGCCCGCGAGCTGCAGGCGCGGCACTGCGGCCCCGGCGAATGGAGAAACCTGCGATGCGGGCATGCGGCTTGTCTCTTGTTTTCAGTTCATAGTGGCGCAGGGGCCCTGTCCAACTGCATACGTCGCTATTGTTTCCAGATGGAATCCGGCAACGGTACCGGGCGCGCGCACCGGCGCAAATGTACACGCTCGCAACGGGCCGTCACACACGGCGTGGCGGCGCCGCATCATGCGGACTCCCCACCGGGGCGCGCCACCTCGCGCACCTCGACGCGGTCGCGCCCTGCGCGCTTGGCGGCGTAGCAGGCCATGTCGGCGGTGGCCAGCACGGCCGCCGCATCGCCCTCGCCCGGCACCAGCGGCACGAGCCCGATCGACAGGCCGATCGTGAAACTGCGCTCGTGGTAGGTGGGCTGCCACGCGGCAACGGCCGCGCGCAGCTTGTCGGCCACGACGGTGGCACGCGCGACGCTAGCACCTGGCAGCACCACGGCGAATTCGTCGCCTCCGAGGCGCGCCGCCCAGCCCATCTGGCGCACCTCCGATTCGAGCAACCGCGCCAGATGGCGCAACACGTCGTCGCCCGCGTTATGACCGGCCACCTCGTTGATCACGGTGAAATGGTCCACGTCGAGGTAGAGCAGCACCCCGCCCGCATCGTGCGCCGCGCGGGCGGGCGGGCCACGGTCGGCGCGCTCGGCAAGCAGCACCTGCAGGCGCCGCTCCAGTGCCGCGCGGTTGGGCAGGCCCGTGAGCGGATCGTGCCAGCGCTCCCAATCCTGCTGCAGCCGCGTCTCGCGCTCGGCCGTGCCGTCTTCCAGCGTCCAGACCACGCCGCGCAAGGGGTCGCCCGCGTGCAACGGCTCTCCGCGCACGCGCGCCCAGAAGATCGTGCCGTCCTGGTGCATCAACGGCAGTTCGCCATTGAAGCTGCCGTGCGAGGCGAAGTCGCCGCGCACCGCGTCGATCACGTTGCCCACGCCCGGCGGCTCGGCCACGAGGCGCAGCAGGTTGCGCCCGAGCAACTGCGCCGGCGTGTAGCCGAGCAATCGGCACGCCTGCAGGCTCACGAGCTCGATCTGCTCGCCACGCGTGAGCGCAATGCCCAGCGGCGCGTGGTCGAGCACCGCGCGCAACTGCTCTTGCAGCGCATCGTTGCCGCGCTGCTGCTGGCGGCGCAGCTCCACGAGCCGAGCGAACACCTGCACCACGTCGCCCACCTCGTCGTCGGCGCGCGGGCCCTGAGGCGGCTGCCACGCGGCGCGCGCGACCTGACCGCCCTCGAGCACGGCGCGTGCGCGCCTGCGCAGTTGCGCAAGCGGGCGCATCAGCCACCACAGCGCCAGCGCCGCCGCAAGGCCGATGGCCGCGATCGCCCAGCCCGCGATCCACCAAGCGCGCTGCTGCGCGGCCACGAGCGGCCCGAGCAGCACCTGCGTGTCGCTCACACGCGCCACGACCCACTGCGGCAGCGCCACGTCGGCCCAGCTCACCACATAGCCACCCTGCAAGGTCACCGCGCCGGGGGCGGAGAGCAGCGCGGCGCTGTCCTGCCGCGCCAGCACGGCGTCCAGCCCCGGCTCGTCGCGCGCCTGGCCGAGCACCCGCTCGCGCCGCGGATGCGAGAGGATCACGCCATCGCGCGTGAACACCATGACGCGCGACTGGCTGCGCACCGGCAGCGCCAGCGACGGCGGCAGCAGGCTCTGCGCCTGCACGCGCAGCGCCCCGGTGACCACCGCGGTCACCGCCCCGCCTGGCCCGAAGACCGGCATGGCAAGGAGCACGTAGGCCTGCGCAGGGGTGGCGCCGATCGGGCCCGAAACCGCCGGCTTGCCGCTGGCGCGCACCTGGCGCACCACGGCCCGCTCGGCGCCATCCTGCCCATCGGGCACGAGGGCCCGGCCCGCGTGCAGCCGCATGCCGGGCGCGCCGCTGGCGGGCAGGATCGCGATCGCATCGAAGAGCCGCGCCGCAGGCTGGTTCTGCTCCAGCCAGGCACGCAACTGCATGCCCGAGGCCAGCACGTCGGGATCGAGCCCGTCGGCCAGCATGCTGAGCACCCGCTGGTTCTGCTCGATCTTGCTCGCGAGCATCCGCGCCACGAGCTCCACCTCGTCGCCATCGTGGCTCGTCAGGCGCTGCAGCATCTCCTGCCCCGAGGCGCGCGACACCAGCCACGCCGAGAGCACGCCGCTTGTGAGCACCGCCACCACGGCCACGAGCACGAGCGAGCGCACGAGCGGGCCGGGCGGCCAGGTGCCCGAGGACGGCGCGCCACCCTCGACGCGCGCCAGATGCAGCGGCACGGGTGCGGCGTTCACGTCGGCCGGCATCACGGGCGCCTCCCTGCAGCGCAAGCACGAAAGAACAAGGCGTATCTCATGGCAGTGCGTGCCGCCGCGACCACGGCGGCGCATGGGCCAATATACGCAGCACCGGCGCGCGCCCGGCTCGGGTACAACCCTGTGAAGCGGCCAGGAAAACCCTAGGGGCGGACCACGTTGGCGCACCACATTGGCGACAATCGGCGCAACCCGCAGACCCTCAGGAACCTCCATGCCCCAGTTCACCGACACCAGCGCTCCCGGCACCTGCATCTTCTGCCGCCTGATCGCGGGAGAAATCCCGAGCGCGCAGGTGTACGAGGACGCGCAGACCGTGGCGTTCATGGACATCGGCCAGGTGACGCAGGGGCACGTGCTCGTGGCCACCCGCCGCCATGTGCCCACGCTGCTCGACGCCACGCCCGAGGAGGCCGCCGCACTGATGCGCACGGCGCAGCGCGTGGCGCTTGCGGCGCGTGCCGCGTTCGATCCGGCGGGCGTGATGCTGCTGCAGGCCAACGGCGCCGTGGCGGGGCAGACCGTCGCGCATCTGCACCTGCACGTGGTGCCGCGCCATGCAGGCGACGGCATCGACTTCACCTGGCCGCGCAAGAACCCGCCGGCGAGCGTGCTCGAAGATACGGCGGCGCAGCTGCGGGCGGCGCTCGCGGCGCGCTGACCCTCCGCAACGCATCCAACACGCCGTCTGGCGGTCACGCCCGTCCGGCCCGCCCGCCACGACCATGACTCCACCGTCCGCCGGCGCCCACGCCGCCCCGGCCATCGCGCCGGGCCTCGCGGTCATCGTGCTCGCGATGCTGCTGAGCATCCAGCCGGTCACCACCGACGTCTACCTGCCGGCGCTGCCCGCGCTCACGCGCGACCTGCAGGCGAGCATTGCCGAAGGCCAGCTCACGCTCTCGGCGCTGCTGCTTGCGTTCGGCTGCTCGCAGCTGCTCTGGGGGCCTGTGTCCGACCGCGTGGGCCGCCGCCCGGTGCTGCTCGCGGGCATCGCGGCCTATACCGTCGCGTCGATCGGCAGCGTGCTCGCGCCGACGATGGATCTGCTGGTGCTCTGGCGCACGCTGCAGGGCGCGGCCATGGGCACGGCGGTGATGTGCGGCCGCGCGATCGTGCGGGACCTGTACACGCCGCTGGCCGGCGCGCGCGCCATGTCGCGTGCGCTCACAGGCCTGGGCTTCGTCGCCTGCCTGTGCGCGCCGCTGGGCGGGCTGGTCACCCAATGGCTGCACTGGCGCGCAGCGCTGGCGGTCTCCACGCTCTACGCCTGCGCCACGCTGGCTGTCGTAGCGCTGCGGCTGCCCGAAACGCTGCCGCAACGCAACCCCGACGCGCTGTGCCCGCGGGTGCTCGCGCGCACCTGGGCGCAGGTGCTGCGCTCGCCCACCTTCATGGCGCACTCGCTGCTCACGACCACCACCTACGGCGGGCTGTTCACCTTCCTTGCGGCGGCACCCTTCGTCTTCATCGAGGTGCTCGGCCAGTCGCGCGCCGAGTTCGGCTTCACGCTGTTCTC
>JAIXLP010000011.1:37472-40866 GCA_026954015.1 Burkholderiales bacterium
TCTTCATCGAGGTGCTCGGCCAGTCGCGCGCCGAGTTCGGCTTCACGCTGTTCTCCATCTCGATGGCCTACCTGCTGGGCACCTTCATCTGCCGGCGCCTGCTTGGGCGCTTGGGGCTGCGCCACACGATCGCGGTCGGCGGTTTTTTCAGCCTCGGAGGCGGCCTGCTGATGCTGATCGTGGCACTGACGGGTGCACGCGGCACACTTGCGCTGCTGCTGCCGTTTTACCTATTCATGATCGGCCACGGCATCCACCAGCCCTGTGGTCAGGCGGGCGCGGTCTCGCCCTTTCCGCTGGCCGCGGGTGTGGCCTCAGCGTTCAACGGTTTCATGATGATGCTGGCCGCGTTCGCACTCGGTTACTGGCTCGGCGGCTCGCTCAACGGCACGATCTGGCCACTGGTGCACGGCGTGCTGGTCTGCGGCGCGGCCACGGCGGCGATTGCGTGGACGCTGGTGCAGCGCTACGGCGAGCCTGCATAGTCCGCGGGACGCCGCTGCACCACACACCCGCTGAGAACACAGACCCGGCGGTGCAGAATTCCTGGCGGTCCACCGACGTTTGACACACAATGCGGTAGTTTCGCGTTCATCCAAAACCGAGACGAACGACAGACAAATCAACAACAGGAGACTTCATGCGCAAATCATGGATTGCCGCTGCCGTGACCGCAGCGTGCGCTATTGGTGCCCAAGCCCAAAGCACGGTGCAGCTCGCCGGAACAGCGGACATGTACGTCGGCTCTCTGCGCATGGCTGGCGACACGAGCAGCCGCAACATCATGGGCAGTGGAGGCTTGACCACCTCATGGTTCGGGTTTTCCGGCTCCGAAGACCTCGGCGGAGGACTCAAGGCCAACTTCGCCATTACCTCCTTCATTCAGGTCAATAACGGTGAGCAAGGGCGGTTCGTCGGCGACCCGCTGTTTTCACGCGACGCGAACCTCGGCATTTCAGGAAACTTCGGCTCAGTGATACTGGGTCGCTGGCTAGCGCCGAACTTCCTGCCCTCGGTCATAGGCAACCCGCTGGGAGATTCGTTCGTATTCGCCCCGCTGATCCTGCACATGAACGTGCCACTGTTCAATGGCACCGGCTGGCAGGCCACGACACCGGCTGATACTGGCTGGAGCAACCAGATCGCGTACACAACGCCCGACTTGGGCGGCCTCAAGGCCACACTGCACTACCAGTTGGGCAACCTGCCGAGCGACAGCGGCAAACACAACATCGGCGTGAGCTTTCTCTACTTTGGCGGGCCGCTTACGCTCACAGGCTTCTACGAACGTGACCAGGTAAGCAATCCGGGCACCAGTGTCTATCTGGGCACAACCAGGACCGACTGGATGCTGACCGGCTCCTACGACCTCAAGTTCGTCAAACCCTACCTTGGCTACGGCCAAGCCAAGGCCGACGGCGCACCGGGCCGCGCCCAGACACTGCATCTGGGCGCCTCGGCACCGCTGGGTGGGGGCAGCCTGCTTGCCTCCTGGGCCCGCACCAAGGTCACCGCGTTCGACATCAGTCGCAACACGCTGACGGTGGGCTATGACTACAACCTCTCCAAGCGTACCGACCTGTACGGGATGTACATGAACGACCGCATCACCAACCAGAAGACGGGTAACAGCCTTGCGGTTGGCATGCGCCACCGGTTCTGAATACCGCCCACACGCTCACGCCAGATCGCCCGTCTTCGTGACGGGCGATCTGCTTTTTTGCTCTGCTACGCTCTCCACCAGCCCATGCAGACTCTTCCGCCACGCCCTCCAACCTCGTGGCCCGTGCTCGCCATCGTCGGGCCCACGGCGGCGGGCAAGACGGCCGCGGCGTTCGCGCTCGCACAGGCGCTCGCACCCCGCGTGGCGGTGGAGATCGTGAGCATGGATTCCGCGCTCGTGTACCGCGGCATGGACATCGGCACCGCCAAGCCCACGCCCGGCGAGCGCGCGCGGGTGGCACACCACCTGATCGACATCCGCGATCCGCTGCACGCCTACAGCGCCGCCGAGTTCGCGCGCGACGCCACGCGGCTCATCGCCGACATCCGCGCGCGCGGCGCGCTGCCACTGATCGTGGGTGGCACGCTGCTGTACCTGAAGGCGCTCACCGAAGGCCTGGCCGAGCTGCCGGTGGCCGATGCCGCGGTGCGCGCGCAGCTTGACGAAGAGGCCCGCGCCGTCGGCTGGCCCGCAATGCACACCGAGCTGGCGCGCGTGGACCCTGTCACCGCGGCGCGGCTGGCCCCGGCGGACAGCCAGCGCATCCAGCGCGCGCTTGAAGTCTGGCGGCTCAGCGGCCAGCCGCTCTCCACGCTGTTAGCTTCAACAAAAGGAGCTGCCAGCGCTTGCCCCATGAGCGCTGGAGCCGTTTTTTCTCTAGAACCCGCCGACCGCGGCTGGCTGCACGAACGCATCGCGCAGCGCCTGCACGCGATGCTGCAGGACGGCCTGCTCGACGAGGTGCGGGCGCTGCGCGCGCGCGGCGACCTGCATACCGATCTGCCGAGCATGCGCTGCGTCGGCTACCGCCAGTGCTGGCAGGCGCTGGACGGCGCGTTCCCACTGGCGGAGCTGGCGCAGCGCGGCATCGCGGCCACGCGCCAGCTCGCGCGCCGCCAGCTCACCTGGCTGCGCGCCATGCCGGGGCGGCAGGTGATTGCCGCCGACGCGCCCGACGCCACCGCGCAGCTCGTGCGCGCCGCGCTGCGGCGGCTGAACGCATGAACGACGCCCCCCCCCTGCTCGTGGCGCGTCACCTTGCGCGGCGCTATGGCGCGCAGACGGTGTTTGCGCAGGTGAACCTGGAAGTGGCGCGCGGCGAGTTCGTGACCATCGTCGGCGATTCGGGCGTGGGCAAATCCACGCTGCTCAACTGCCTGGCGGCGCTGGACACCTGGGACGAAGGCCAGGTGCTGTTCGATGGCACCGACCTCACACCGCTGGACGACACCGCGCGCGCGCTCTGGCGCCGCGCGCACGTGGGCTTCGTGTTCCAGGCGTTTCACGTGCTGCCGCACCTGAGCGTGGCGCAGAACGTCGCGCTGCCGCTGATGCTGCTGGGCCGGGACGACGACGCGCGCGTGCGCCAGATGCTGGCTGCCGTGGGCCTGGCGGAGTTCGCCGGGCGGCTGCCCGAGCAGCTCAGCGGCGGCCAGTTGCAGCGCGTGGCGATCGCGCGCGCGCTGGTGCACCGCCCGCCGCTGCTGCTGGCCGACGAGCCCACGGGCAACCTCGACCCCGGCACCGCGGCGCGCATCCTCGACCTGCTCACGCGGCAGACGCGCGAGCACGGCGCCGCGCTGGTGCTGGTGACGCACGCCGCGAGCGCCGCGGCGCGTGCCGACCGCGTGCTGCGCCTGACCGCCAGCGGCATGGCGGCGTACTGACGCC
>JAIXLP010000011.1:41176-62898 GCA_026954015.1 Burkholderiales bacterium
ATCGAGACCTGGATGTCGTCCTTGGGCACGCCGGGCATCTCGGCCTGCACGGTGTAGCCGTTGTCATCTTCCCTCACGTCCACGCGGATCTGCGACGGCTGCGGCAGCACATCGCCGTGCAGCGGACGCACGTAGAAACCGGGCGCCACGTCGCGGAAAAAGTCGTCCAGCAAACTGCCTCGGGAAATCAGAGAGTTCATGGTGTAGCTCCTCGTATCAATGCACCGCACGTTGCGGCATGCACCCCAGATGCGCACGGCCGCGCGGGTTTCAAGACCCTGCGACGCACGCACAATCGCAGCCCATGCGCCGGCTGTTTTCCACCTTCTCCTGGCAGGACCTGCGCCGCCACCCGTGGCGCGCCGCGGCGGCGGTGGTCGCGGTCATGCTCGGCGTGGCGCTGGGGCTGGCGGTGCACCTCATCAACGCCAGCGCGCTCACCGAGTTCGCGCAGGCCGCGCGCGCGGTGAGCGGCCAAAGTGACGTGCAGGTCCGCGCGCGCCAGGGACGGCTGCCCGAGGCGCTCTTCGGCGAGGTGGCGCGCAACCCGCTCGTGGCGCGCGCAAGCCCCGTGTTGCAGGCCACGGTGAGCGCGCACGCCCCCGGCGGGCAGGCCACCCTGCTGCAGCTCACCGGCGCCGACGCGCTGCAGCTTGCGGCCACCGCGCCCGCGCTGCTGCCGCGCCCCTGGCCGGATGCGGGGCGCATGGCGCCGTTCGCGCCCGACACGGTGTTTCTCAACGCGCGCGCGCGCCAGGCGCTGGGCCTGGCGGACGGGCCGCAGACCATCACGCTGCAGGTGGGCCTGCGGCGCGTGCCGGTGCAGGTGGCGGGCAGCGTGGCGGCGGCGGGCGCGCCGCTGGCGGTGATGGACATCGGCGCCGCGCAGGATCTGCTGGGGCAGGACGGCTGGCTCACGCGCATCGACGTGCAATTGCGCCCCGGCGGCGACCGCGCGGCATTCGAGGCCGCGCTGGCCGCGCGCCCCGGCGGCAGCGGCGCGCTGCTGCTCAGCGAGCCGCAGGATGGCGGCACGCAGGTGGACCAGCTCTCGCGCGCCTACCGCGTCAACCTCGCGGTGCTGGCGCTCGTGGCGCTGTTCACCGGCGCGTATCTGGTGTTTTCGGTGCTCGCGCTCGCGGTAGCGCGGCGCCAGCCGCAGTTCGCGCTGCTTGCGGTGCTCGGCGCCACGCCGCGCCAGCGCCTGGCACTGGTGCTGGCCGAGGCCGGCGTGCTCGGCGCGGCGGGCAGCGTGCTGGGCGTGCTGCTGGGCACGCTGCTCGCCGCCGTGGCGCTGCGGCTGTCGGGCGGCGACCTGGGCGGGGGCTACTTTGCGGGCGCGGGCTGGCGGCTGCACTGGAGCGGCATCGCCGCGCTCGTCTACGCGCTGCTCGGGCTCGCAGCGGCGCTCGTGGGCGGCTGGTGGCCCGCGCGCGCGGCGCAGCGGCTGCCGCCCGCGCAGGCGCTCAAGGGGCTGGGGCTGGCGCTCACCAGGGGCAACGCCCGCAGTGGCATTGCGGGTATCGCATTGATAGCTGCCAGCGCGCTGCTGGCACGCGTTCCGCCCGTTTTTGGCATACCGCTGGCGGCGTATTTCGCGGTGGCGCTGCTGCTCATCGGCGGCATCGCGCTGCTGCCCTGGCTGGTGCAGGCGCTGCTGGGCACGCTGCGACCGCTCGCGACGCACCGCCCGCTGGTGCTGCTGGCGCTGGAGCGCGCGCGGCGCACGCGCGGGGCTGCGGCGGTCACGGTAGGCGGCGTGGTCGCGGCGCTGAGCCTGGCGGTGGCACTCACGGTGATGGTGGCGAGCTTTCGCGGCTCGGTGGGCCAGTGGCTCGACACCATGCTGCCCGCGCCGCTGTACCTGCGCGCCAGCGGTCGCCTCACGGGCGACGACGCGGCGGTGTTCGGCCCTGATCTGGTGCAGGCCATCGCCGCGCTGCCCGAGGTAGCCCGCGCCGAGCCGCTGCGCAACACCAGCGTGCAACTGGCGAGCAACCTGCCCGCCCTCGCACTGCTGGCGCGTCCGCTGGACGGCGGCGCGGCGCGCGCGCTGCCGCTCGTGGGCGCGGCGCTCGCCACGCCACCGGGGCGCATCCCGCTGTACGTGAGCGAGGCGGTGGTCGATCTCTACCACGTGCGACCCGGCGGCGACTGGCCTGCGCTTGCTGAGGTTTTTGGGGCGCAAACGCAGGCAGGGACGGCGCCAGCAGCACCGTTTTTCATCGCGGGCGTGTGGCGTGACTACGCGCGCCAGAGCGGCGCCGTGGTGCTGCCGCGCGCGGACTACGTGCGGCTCACGGGCGACGCACGGGCCAGCGACCTCGCGCTCTGGTCGCGCCCCGGCGCCGACGCGCAGGCGTTGCGCGCGCGGGTGCTGGCGCTGGCGCAGGCCCACGGCGCCGATCCGGGCACGCTGGAATTCACCGCCACCGGCGCGATCCGGGCGCGCTCGCTGGCGCTGTTCGACCGCAGCTTTGCCGTGACCTACTGGCTGCAGGCGGTGGCGATCGGCATCGGGCTCTTCGGCGTGGCCGCGAGCCTGGGCGCGCAGGTGCTGGCGCGGCGCAAGGAGTTCGGGCTGCTCGCGCACCTCGGGCTCACGCGGCGCCAGACGCTCGCTATCGTGACGGGTGAAGGCACGGCGTGGACGGCCACGGGCACGGTGGCCGGGATGCTGCTGGGCCTGGCGGTGGCGCTGGTGCTGGTGCGCGTGGTCAACCCGCAGAGCTTTCACTGGAGCATGGATCTTGCGGTGCCGTGGCTGCGCCTTGGGCTGCTGGGCGTCGCGGTCGTCGCGGCCGGAGCCGCCACCGCGTGGCTCGCGGGCCGTGCGGCGGTGGGGCGCGACGCGGTGCTGGCCGTCAAGGAGGACTGGTGATGCTCTACCGCAGGCAGTGGCTGCTGGGCCTGCTCGCCACCGGCGCGCCTGCCGCCTGGGCGCTGCAGCGCGGGCCGCTGCGCTTTCCGCGCGATCACGGCAGCCACCCGTCGGCGCAGATTGAGTGGTGGTACCTCACGGGCCAGGTGCGCGCCGAGGGCCGTCGCTGGGGGTTTCAGATCACCTTCTTTCGCTCGCGCGTGGACGCGGCGGCAACGCTGCGCTCGGCCTTTGCCGCGCGCCAGCTCTTGTTCGCGCACGCCGCGCTCACCGACGTGGAGGGCCGGCGCCTGCTGCACGACGAACGCATCGCGCGCACCGGCTTCGGCGTCGCGCAGGCGCGCGAAGACGACACGGCCGTGCGGCTGCACGACTGGTCGCTCGTGCGCGACGCCATCGACAGCCCCGGCGCGAGCCGCTACGCCATCCATGCGCCCGCGCGCGGCTTCGCGCTGGAGCTGGTGGCCACCAGCACCCAGCCGCTGCTCCTGCAGGGCGACGGCGGCTATTCGCGCAAGGGGCCGCTTGCCACGCAGGCGAGCTGGTACGTGAGCCAGCCGCAACTGGCGGTGGAAGGCGTCATCCGCCTCGACGGACGCGCCCTGCGCGTCGAACCGGCGCAGCCGGGCGACAACCGCGCCTGGATGGACCACGAATGGAGCGACGCGCTGCTGGCCCCCGAGGCCGTGGGCTGGGACTGGATCGGCATCAACCTTGCCGATGGCGGCGCGCTCACCGCGTTCGTCCTGCGCCGCGCCGACGGCAACGCGCTGTGGGCGGGCGGTTCGCTGCGCGGCGCGCGGGATGCGGCGCCCCAGGTCTTCGCGCCAGCGCAGGTGCGCTTCACCGCGCAGCGCCACTGGACGAGCCCGCGCAGCGGCGTGCGCTACCCGGTGCAGTGGCAGATCGAGACGCCCGCCGGGCGCATGCAGGTGCGCGCGCTGGTGGACGACCAGGAGTTGGACAGTCGCGCGTCCACGGGCGCGATCTACTGGGAGGGCCTGAGCGCGCTGCTCAGTGACGCGGGCCGGGAAATCGGGCTCGGCTACCTCGAAATGACCGGCTACGCCGCGCCGCTGCAACTCAAATAAGTGAGCTTCTGGCGCTTGCTGGACAAGCGCTAGTGGCAGATTTTGATGAAATCATGGCGCGGATGCGCCACCGGAGCCCGAGCGCCTGCGCTCCACCCAGGCGACGAGCTCGCCCATGATGCCGCGGCGAAACAGCAGCACGCACACGATGAAGATCAGGCCGGTGACGATGGTGACCGAATCGCCGATCGTGCCGAACCACTCGATCGAGGTCACGTCGGCGAGCCACGCGCCGAAGTCGCCGATCTTGTTTTCCAGCAGCTCGATCACCGTGGCACCCACCAGCGGGCCGCTGAGCGTGCTCATGCCGCCCACGAGTGCCATCAGCACCACGTTGCCCGACATCGTCCAGTGCACGTCCGACAGCGACGCAAAGCCCATCACCAGCGTCTTGAGCGAGCCTGCCAGGCCCGAGAGCGCGGCGGAGATCACGAACGCGAGCAGCTTGAAGCGGTCGGTGTCGTAGCCCAGTGAGATGGCGCGCGGCTCGTTTTCCTTGATGCCGCGCAGCACCTGCCCGAACGGCGAGTGGATCGTGCGCATGATCAGCAGAAAGCCTGCGACCGTGATGACCAGCGTGACGTAGTACATCGTGAGGTCGTCGCGCAAATCCACCAGCCCGAAGAGCTTGCCGCGTGGCACGCCCTGCAGGCCGTCCTCGCCGCCGGTGAACTTCATCTGCAGCGCGGCAAAATACACCATCTGCGCGAGCGCGAGCGTGATCATCGTCGCGTAAATGCCCTGGCGCCGGATGGTGAGCGCGCCCATCACCCAGCCGAGGAACGCGCCGCAGAGCGTGCCCGCGAGCAGCCCGAGCTCGGGCGTGAGGCCCCAGACCTTCATCGCATGACCGGCGATGTAGGCCGAGCCGCCGAGGAACGCCGCATGCCCGAACGAGAGCAGGCCGGTGTAGCCCAGCAGCAGATTGAAAGCCGCGGCGAACAGCGCGAAGCACAGCAGCTTCATCACGAACACCGGATAGGCGCCGATGAACGGAGCGGCGATCAACCCCAGCAGCAGCAGGCTGTAGCCTATGGGGGCAAATTTCTGCGTATTCATGTGGCTGCGCCCCTGTCTCACTTTTCCTTGCCGAACAGCCCGGCCGGGCGGATCAGCAGCACGATGGCCATGATGACGAACACCACCGTGGAGGAGGCCTCGGGGTAGAACACCTTGGTGAAACCCTCGATCACGCCCAGCCCCAGGCCGGTGATGATCGAGCCCATGATCGAGCCCATGCCGCCGATCACCACCACCGCGAACACGAGGATGATGAGGTGCTGGCCCATGAGCGGTGTCACCTGGTAGACCGGCGCGGCCAGCACGCCGGCGAACGCCGCCAGCGCCGACCCGAAAGCGAAGGTGAGCGTCACCATCACCGGCACGTTGATGCCGAAGGCCTCCACCAGACGCGGGTTTTCGGTGCCCGCGCGCAGGTAGGCGCCGAGCTTGGTCTTCTCGATCACGTACCAGGCGATGAGGCACACGACGATGGACGCCAGCACCACCCAGGCGCGGTAGTTGGGCAGCATCATGAAGCCCACGTCGGTTGCGCCCTGCAGCAGCTCGGGGGTGTCATACCCCAGCCCCGAGACGCCGTAGATCGAGCGGAACACCCCCTCGATCACCAGCGTGATGCCGAGCGTGAGCAGCAGCCCGTAGATATGGTCGAGCTTGTAGATCCAGCGCAGGAACACCCGCTCGAGGATCACGCCGAACACCCCCACCACCAGCGGCGCGGCCACCAGCATCACCCAGTAGTTCACATCGAAGTAGTTCATGGCCATCCAGGTGACCATCGCGCCCAGCATGAACAACGCGCCGTGGGCGAAGTTGATCACGTTGAGCAGGCCGAAGATCACCGCCAGACCGAGACTCAGGATGGCGTAGAACGAACCATTGACCAGCCCCACGAGGAGCTGGCTCATCATGGCCGCCATCGAAACACCGAAGATTTCCATGGGGTGGTGACAGGGTGGTGGTGAGGGTGGTGCGCGTCAGGCGCGCGTTACTTCCACAGCGGGCACTTGCCTTCGGCCTTGGTCGTGAAAACCTCGGCGCCCGACAGCTTCTTGACCACCTTGTAGTAGTCCCAGGTGCCCTTGGATTCCTTGGGCGTCTTCACCTGCACGAGGTACATGTCGTGCTCGTACAGGCCATCGGGGCGGATCTGGCCGGTGGCGAAGAAGTCGCTCATCTTGGTGTTGCGCCAAGTTTCCATCACCTTGTCGGCATCGACGGTGCCCGCGGCCTGCACGGCCTTGAGGTAGTTCATCGTCGCCGAGTAGTCGGCCGCCTGGATTTCCGTCGGGCGGCGCTTGGTCTTGGCCATGAACTTGTCAGCAAACGCGCGCGTCTCGGGGTTCATGTCCCAGTACCACGAGGTAACGAACTGCATGCCCTGCGCGGTCTTCAGGCCCAGGCTGTGGATGTCGCTGTAGAACACCAGCAGCGGCACGACCTTCATCTTCTTGGAGATGCCGAACTCGTTGGCCGCCTTGATCGCGTTGATCGTGTCGCCACCGGCGTTGGCCAGCCCCAGCACCTGCGCCTTGGAGTTCTGCGCCTGCAGCAGGAAGGAGGAGAAGTCCGTCGCGTTCAGCGGGTGGCGCACCGTGCCCACGACGGTGCCGCCCTTGTCCTTGACAACGGCCGCCGCGTCCGCCTCCATCGCGTGGCCGAACGCATAGTCGGCCGTCAGGAAGAACCAGCTCTTGCCGCCGTTGGCCACCACCGCGCCGGCCGAGCCGCGCGAAAGCGCCACCGTGTCGTACGCATAGTGCACCGCGTACGGCGAGCATTGTTCGTTGGTCAGCGCCGAGCTGCCGGCGCCGTTGTTGATCATCACGCGCTTCTTCTCGGCCGAGACCTTGGCCAGCGCCAGCGCCGTGCCCGAGTTCGTGCCGCTGAAGATCATCGTCAGCCCTGCGGTGTCGATCCACTCGCGCGCCTTGGACGCCGCGAGGTCGGGCTTGTTCTGGTGGTCGAAGCTCATCATCTCGACGGGCATGCCCAGCACCTTGCCGCCAAAGTCGTCGATCGCCATCTGGATCGCGGTGGCGGCGTCCTTGCCTTCCAGGTCAGCGTACAGGCTGGAGAGGTCGGAGATGTAGCCGATCTTCACCTTGTCCTGCGCCTGTGCCTGCATGGCGCCCGCCATGAGCCCGACCGCGCCCAACGCCACGGCCAATTTCGTGAACCCGAATTTCATTGCATATCTCCTGTTGCTCTCGTTTCAAACATCGTTCCAAGATATCCGCGCACCCGCGCCGCGACCGTCGCGCGGCGCGGGTGCCAGGATCACTTCCACAAGGGGCACTTGGTCTCGGACTTCTTCGTCCAGACTTCGTCGGCCGGCAACCGGCTCACGACCTTGTAATAGTCCCACGGTTGCGTGGATTCCTTCGGCGACTTGACCTGCATCAGGTACATGTCGTGCGCATAGCGGCCGTCGGGACGGATCACGCCCTTGGCGTAGAAATCGTCGAGCGGCGTGGACTTGAGCTTGGCCATCACCGCATCGGCATCGACCGTGCCCGCCGCCTGCACGGCCTTGAGGTAGTTCATCGTCGCCGAGTAGTCGGCCGCCTGGAGGTCGGTAGGCATGCGTTTGGTCTTTTCAAAGAATTTCTTGCCAAAGGCGCGCGTCTTGTCGTTGAGGTTCCAGTCCCAGCTGGAGGTGAGCAGCAGACCTTCGGTGTTTTTCAGACCCAGGCTGTGCACGTCGGTCACGAACACCAGCAGGCCCACGACCTTCATCGTCTTGGCGATGCCGAACTCCTTGGCGGCCTTGATGGCGTTTTGCGTATCGCCCCCGGCATTGGCCAGCCCCAGGACCTGCGCCTTGGAGTTCTGCGCCTGCAGCAGGAAGGATGAGAAGTCCGACGCGCCGATCGGATGGCGCACCGACCCGATCACCTCGCCACCGCTGTCCTTGACCACCTTGCTCGTGTCGGCCTCGAGCGCGTGGCCGAACGCGTAGTCGGCCGTCAGGAAGAACCAGCTCTTGCCGCCATTCTTGACCACCGCGCTACCCGTGCCGCGCGCCAGGGCGACGGTGTCGTATGCGTAGTGCACCGTGTACGGTGTGCACTGCTCGTTGGTGAGCGCCGAAGAACCAGCACCATTGACGATGAAGACGCGCTTCTTCTCCTGCGCCACCTTGGCCATCGCCAGCGCGGTGCTGGAGGTGGTACCACCGAAAAGCATCGTCAGCTCCTGCGTGTCGATCCACTCGCGCGCCTTGGTCGCGGCCAGGTCGGCCTTGTTCTGGTGGTCAGCGGTCAGCAGCTCGATCGGCTTGCCCAGCACCTTGCCGCCGAAGTCGTCGATCGCCATCTGGATCGCGAGCGCGCCGTTCTTGCCCTCGACGTCGGCGTACAGGCTGGACATGTCGGTGATGAAACCGATCTTGACCTTGTCCTGCGCCTGCGCGTGCAGCGCGCCCAGGCCCAGGCAGGCCACGCCCACGGCAGTCACGAACGTCTTGAGTCTGGTTTGCATGGTGGATTTCCTCCTGATGAAATGAATGAATGCCCGCGGACACCCCCGCGCGACGCGGGTGTCAGACACCGAGCAACTGATTGAGCACGGGCATCTTGGCCTCGAGTTCGGCAGCGCTGAACTGCTCGACGATCTTGCCGTGCTCCATCACATAGAAACGGTCCGCCAGCGGCGCGGCGAAACGGAAGTTCTGTTCCACCATCACCACGGTGAAACCCTTGGCGCGCAGGGTCTTGATCATGCGCGCGAGCGCCTGCACGATCACCGGCGCGAGCCCCTCGGAAATTTCATCAAGCAGCAGCAGCTTGGCGCCCGTGCGCAGGATGCGCGCCACCGCCAGCATCTGCTGCTCGCCGCCCGACAGGCGCGTGCCCTGGCTGTGCTTGCGCTCGGCCAGGTTGGGAAACATTGCGTAGATCTCGTCCACCGACATGCCCTTCTCGCCCGTCTTGAGCACCGGGGGCAGCAGCAGGTTTTCCTCGCACGACAGGCTCGAGAATATGCCCCGTTCCTCGGGGCAGTAGCCGACGCCGAAATGCGCAATTTTGTGTGATGGCAGGTCGACCACCTCGTGGCCGTTGATCTTGATCGACCCCTTGCGCGCGCCCGTCAGGCCCACGATGGCGCGCAGCGTCGAGGTGCGGCCGGCGCCGTTGCGCCCCAGCAGCGTGACCACCTCGCCCGGTTGCACCACCATGTCCACGCCGTGCAGCACGTGCGATTCACCATACCAGGCCTGCAGTCCACAAATTTCCAGAGCGGGAGTACCGGCCATCTCAGTGGGCCCCCTCGAGCTGGCCTTCGGTCGTGCCCATGTAGGCCTCCATCACCTGCGGGTTGTTCGACACTTCCTCATAGGGCCCCTCGGCCAGCACCTCGCCGCGCTGCAGCACGGTGATGCGGTCGGCGATGGTGGAGACTACCTTCATGTTGTGTTCCACCATGAGGATGGTGCGCCCGGCGGACACCTTCTTGATGAGCTGCGTGACGCGGTCCACGTCTTCGTGGCCCATGCCCTGCGTGGGCTCGTCAAGCAGCATGAGCTCGGGCTCCATCGCGAGCGTGGTCGCAATCTCCAGCGCGCGCTTGCGCCCGTAGGGCAGGTTCACCGTCATCTCGTCGGCCATGCCTTCCAACCCCACCTCGGCGAGCAACTCGCGCGCACGCCCGTTGAGCTTGTGCAGGCTGCGTTCGCTGCGCCAGAACTGGTAGGACGTGCCGAGCTTGCGCTGCAGGCCCAGCCGCACGTTCTCGAGCAAGGTCAGGTAGGGGAACACCGCGGAAATCTGGAACGACCGGATGATGCCGCGGCGCGCGATCTCGGCCGGTTTCTCGTTCGTGATGTCCTGCCCGTTGAAGCGGATCGTGCCCGAGGTCGGCACGAGGAATTTCGTGAGCAGGTTGAAGCACGTCGTCTTGCCGGCGCCATTGGGGCCGATCAGCGCATGGATTGTGCCCCGGCGTACCGACAGGTTGACGTCACTGACGGCCGTGAACCCCTTGAATTCCTTGGTGAGGTGCGATGTTTCGAGTATGTAGTCGCTCATTGCAAATGGATGCTCGTTGCGCCGAAAAGCAGGCCGGGCACCACTACGTACCCCTGTTCATGTTGCGGCGCATCGTAATCCTGAATCCATGCGCTCCGTCTCAGGATAAACGCGAATACAGTCGCAAACCTTACAGTTGCCGTAAGAAAACAGGCAGATCAATCCGGAACCATCAACACCAGCGCGTTGGCCTCGGCGCTGGCCAGCGCGAGCGAGCGCACGCGCAGCCCCGAGCCCGTGGGCGCGAAACCCACGAGCTGCAGCCCGCCGTCGAGCGTGAGCACCACCTCGTCACCGAGCGCGCCGCGCGCCACACGGGCGACGCGCCCGGCCCACTCGTTACGGTTGCGGCTGCGCGCCCCCGCCGCGGCGCCGGTTTCCGCCCGCGGACGCACGCGCACCGCCGTGGCCTTGCACAGCACCTGCAGCGCCATGCCCTGCGCCAGCCCGAGCAGTTCGGCGCTCTCTCGCGTGATGCGTGCGTGCAGGCGCAGCGCTTCATCGCCCTGCGCGGCGAGCTCGACCTGCACCAGCGGCCCCTCGCGTTTGACGGACTGCACCACGCAAGGCCACTGGTTGCGCATGCTGGTGCGCACGCCCAGGCTGCTGGCCACCGCATGTGCGCGCGCACCGGGCGCCGCCTGGGCGACGACCTGCGCGCGCGCCACGCGCAGCGCACCGGCCGCGGCGAGCAGCTCGCGCGCGGCGTCGGTGAGCCGCGCGCCGCCACCGCCGACGCCGCCGACGGCGCGCTCCACCAGGGCCACGCCCGCAAGGTTGGTGAGCGTGTCGATCGCCTGCCACGCCGCCTTGTAGCTGATGCCCACGTTGCGCGCCGCCTGCGAGATCGACCCCACGGTGCCGATCTCGCGCAGGATCGCGATGCGCCGGTCGGCCCGGTCCTGCCCGAGCGCGTCGTACACGGAAAGCTTCTTCCTCGCCATGCGTGCCATCATGCACCGAAGCGCCGCGCCGCCGCTATACTGCTTCGCTATTCATTAACGGAATAGCGAGGTGCTCCCATGTCCCACTCCCTGTCCCTGCGTCCTGCATTCACCCTGGTTGGCCTTGCGGTGGCGCTGCTCTCCGGCGCCCACGCCGACACCGTCGCCGTCGCCGTCGCGGCCAACTTCACCGCGCCGATGCAGAAGATCGCCGCGCAGTTCGAGCAGGACACGGGCCACAAGGCCGAGCTGTCGTTCGGTTCGACCGGCAAGTTCTACGCGCAGATCAAGAACGGCGCGCCGTTCGGCGTCTTCCTCGCGGCCGACAACACCACGCCCGAGAAGATCGCCAAGGAAGGCCTGGGCGGCGACGCCTCGCGCTTCACCTACGCCATCGGCCAGCTCGTGCTCTGGAGCAGGCAGGCGGGCTACGTGGACGCCGAGGGCAAGGTGCTCGCCAAGTCCGACTGGCAGCACATCGCGGTGGCCAACCCCAGGCTCGCGCCCTACGGCGCGGCGGCGATGCAGACGCTGGACAAGCTCGGCCTCACGAGCCAGGTGCAGGCGCGCATCGTGCAGGGCGAGAACATCGGCCAGACCTACCAGTTCGCCGCCTCGGGCAATGCGGAGCTGGGCTTTGTCGCGCTCTCGCAGGTGACCGAGAACGGCCAGCTGCGCGAGGGCTCGGGCTGGGTGGTGCCGGCCAACCTGCACGAGACCATCCGCCAGGACGCGATCGTGCTCAAGCCCGGCGAGGGCAACGCCGCGGCCGCGGCGCTGATGGACTACCTCAAGGGCGAGAAGGCGCGCGCCATCATCAAGTCTTACGGCTACTCTTTTTGAAGCTGGTGGCACGCGACTGCATTGGGTTTCGTATACATTTGCTTCCTGAACCATCAGCTGGCAAGCGCCAGCAGCTCTCATCCGCATAGCGTTGCCCACGATCTCCGCCGAAGACTGGCTGTCCATCCGGCTCACGCTGGAGCTGGCCAGCCTCACCACCGCGCTGCTGCTGGTGCTGTGCACGCCCCTCGCCTGGTGGCTGGCGCACACGCGCTCGCGCTGGGGCGCGCCCGTGGGCGCGGTGGTGGCGCTGCCGCTGGTGCTGCCGCCCACGGTGATCGGCTTCTACCTGCTGGTGCTCATGGGGCCGAGCGGCCCGGTCGGGCAGTTCACCGAATCCATGGGTTGGGGGCGCCTGCCCTTCACCTTCGGCGGGCTGCTCATCGGCTCCCTGGTGTATTCGCTGCCGTTCGCGGTGCAGCCGCTGCAACGCGCATTCGAGGCCATCGGCACGCGGCCGCTGGAGGTTGCCGCCTCGCTCGGCGCGGGGCCGATGGACCGCTTCTTCACCGTCGCGCTGCCGCTGGCGCGCCCGGGCTTCATCACCGCGGCGGTGCTGAGCTTCGCGCACACGGTGGGCGAGTTTGGCGTGGTCTTGATGATCGGCGGCAACATCCCGAACAAGACACGCGTCGTTTCGGTGCAGATCTACGACCACGTCGAGGCGATGGAATACCTGCACGCGCATTGGCTCGCGGGCGGCATGCTGGTGTTCGCGTTCATCGTGCTCGTGCTGCTGCACTGGCTGCAGCCCAAGGGGCGGCTGCAATGAGCACGATCGCCGCGCGGCTTGCGGTGCAGCGCGTCGATTTCCGGCTCGACGTCGATCTGCAACTGCCAGGCCACGGCGTCAGCGCCCTCTTCGGGCCCTCGGGCTGCGGCAAGACCACCTGCCTGCGCGCGATCGCGGGGCTGGAACGCGCCGCCGGGCGCGTGGAGGTGAACGGCGAGGTCTGGCAGGACGACGCGACGCGCACCTGGCGGCCCACGCACCGGCGCCAGCTCGGCTACGTGTTCCAGGAGGCAAGCCTCTTTCCCCACCTCACGGTGCGCGCAAACATGGAGTACGGCCTGCGCCGCCTGCCGCCCGAACGTCGGCGCGTCTCGCTCGGCCAGGCGGTGCAGTTGCTGGGCCTGTCGGAGCTGCTCGCGCGCGCGCCGCTCACGCTCTCGGGCGGCGAGCGCCAGCGCGTGGCGATCGCGCGGGCGCTGGCCGCGAGCCCGCGCCTCCTGCTGATGGACGAGCCGCTCGCGGCACTGGACGCGGCGCGCAAGGCCGAGGTGCTGCCTTACCTGGAGCGGCTGCAGCGCACGCTCGACATTCCGGTGCTCTACGTGAGCCACAGCGCGGACGAGGTGGCGCGCCTGGCCGGCCACCTGGTACTGCTGGAGCATGGGCGCGTGCTGGCCCAAGGCCCGACGAGCGAGCTGCTCGCGCGAGCCGACCTGCCGCTGGCGCGCGGCGAACATGCGGGCGCGCTGATCGAGGCGAGCGTCGTGAGCCACAACCGCGCCGACCACCTGCTCACGGCGCGCTTTGGCGGCGGGCTGCTGCGCCTCGTGAGCACGCGCGAGCACGCCGTAGGCGAGCCGGTGCGCCTGCGCGTGCCCGCGCGCGACGTGAGTCTGGCGCGCAGCGCGCCCGAAGGCAGCAGCATCCTCAACGTACTCGCGGTTCGCGTGACGCAGATCGTGCCTGACGAGCCGGGGCAGGCGCTCGTGACGCTGGACTGCGCCGGCACCCCGTTGCTGGCGCGCATCACGCGGCATTCATGCACCGCGCTCGCGCTCGCGCCGGGGCAGATGCTGCACGCGCAGGTGAAAGGCGTGGCGCTGGCCGACTGAAACCCCTACGGCGGAATTCAGGTTCGTGCAAGGCGCACCCGTAGAATCCTGCACTTGTCGAAAGGCCTCGTGCCCTTTGACGGCCCCAGGCCGTACCCCGGCCGAAGGGTCGCGCGCTCACCCAGCCGACCATAAGGAGACACCATGCAGGCCCTGCTCTCGCTATCGCGAGCGATTGACAAACTCAACGCGTTCATCGGCAAATACGCCATCTGGCTGATTTTTGGCGCAACCGTCATCAGCGCCGTGAACGCCGTCATCCGCAAGGCTTTCGACTACAGCTCCAACGGCTTTCTGGAAGTGCAGTGGTATCTGTTCGCGTGGTCGTTCCTGATCGCCGCGGGCTACACACTGCTCAAGCGCGAGCACGTGCGCATCGACGTGCTCAACAGCCACTTTCCCCGCAAGGTGCAGCTCGCGATCGAGATCCTCGGGTACATCTTCTTTCTCACGCCGGTATGCGTGATGGTGCTGTACTACGTCACGCCGCTCACCATCCAGATGTTCAACTCCGGCGAAATGTCGGGCAACCCCGGCGGGCTGATCCGCTGGCCGGTGTGGCTCGCGCTGCCCTTGGGCTTCACGCTGCTGCTGCTGCAGGGCTGGTCCGAGCTCATCAAATGCATAGCTTTCGCGGTCGGCCAGGGGCCCGACCCGATGATCAAGCCCGATGAAAAGTCCGACGAAGAGGCGCTGATCGAAGCCCTGCGCCAGGAAACCGCCGCCAAGGCACCCGGCACTGCTCCGGCCCAGGCCCACTGACGCGCGGAGCACGACACCATGGCTTTCATTGCATCCAACTTCGCCCCGATCATGTTCGTGGGCCTGATCTGTTTCCTGATCCTGGGTTTTCCCGTTGCCTTTTCACTCGGTGCCGCGGGCCTGACGTTCGGCCTGCTCGGCGTCTGGCTCGACATCTTTCCGCAGGCCATCCTTTCGGTGCTGCCGCTGCGCCTCATCGGCATCATGGCCAACGAGACGCTGCTGGCGGTGCCGTTCTTCACACTCATGGGCCTGATCCTCGAGCGCAGCGGCATGGCTGAGGACCTGCTCGACTCGGTCGGCCAGGTGTTCGGCCCGATGCGCGGCGGTCTCGCGCTCGCCGTGGTGCTCGTGGGCGCGATGCTCGCGGCCACGACTGGCGTGGTCGCCGCCTCGGTGATCTCGATGGGCCTCATTTCCATGCCCATCATGCTGCGCTACGGCTACAGCCGCAGCCTGGCAAGCGGCGTGATCGCCGCGTCGGGGACGCTCGCGCAGATCATCCCGCCGTCGCTCGTGCTCATCGTGCTCGCCGACCAGATGGGCAAAAGCGTGGGCGACATGTACAAGGGCGCGTTCATTCCGGGCTTCACGCTCATGGGGCTGTACATCCTGTGGGTCTTCGCTCTGGCCATCTTGAAGCCCAAATCGGTGCCGGCGTTGCCGCCCGAGGCGCGCACATTCGTCGAGCCCAGCGGCAGCCACGGCTACACGTCGCTCACGGTGCTCTTCATCTTCTGTGTGGCAGTTGCCACACTGCTGGGCCACGAGATGCCCGCCATCCACACCTGGTGGCAGGGCCAGCCGGTGGAGTTCGTCGCCACCGACGAGAAGATCGTCGTCGCCATGTGCGGCGGCAGCTTTGTCGGCTGGCTGATCGCCGTCATCAACCGTGCCACGGGCATGGGGCTGCTCTCCAAGCTGGCCGAGCGCGTGACCTTCGTGCTGATCCCGCCGCTGCTGCTGATCTTCCTCGTGCTCGGCACCATCTTCCTGGGCGTGGCGACGCCGACCGAGGGCGGCGCCATGGGGGCCATGGGCGCGCTCATCATGGCCACGGTGCGCAAGCGCCTGAGCTGGTCGCTGCTGCGCCAGGCGCTGAACACCACGACCAAGCTCTCGTCGTTCGTGATGTTCATCCTGGTGGGCGCCACGATCTTCAGCATGGTGTTCCAGGCGGCCGACGGCCCGGTCTGGGTGGAGCACCTGCTCTCCAAGCTGCCCGGCGGGCACCTGGGCTTCCTGATCTTCGTGAACGTGCTGGTGTTCTTCCTCGCGTTCTTCCTCGATTTCTTCGAGCTCTCGTTCATCGTCGTGCCGGTGCTCGCGCCGATCGCCGACAAGATGGGGATCGACCTGATCTGGTTCGGCGTGCTGCTGGCGGTGAACATGCAGACCTCGTTCCTGCACCCGCCGTTCGGCTTCGCGCTCTTCTACCTGCGCTCGGTCGCGCCCGAGAAAGCCTACGTGGACACGCACACGGGCAAGCTCATGGAGCCGGTGACGACGATGCAGATCTACAAGGGCGCGATCCCCTTCCTGCTGCTGCAGCTGTCGATGGTGGCCATATTGATCGCCTTCCCGGTGCTGGTGACCGGTGGCCTGGACAAGCCCGTCGCGATGGACATGAAGGACGTCGAGCAGCAGATGCTGCAGGATCTCAACGCAACGGATCAGAGCTCAGACTTCAACACCATCACCATCCCCAGCGAGCGCGCGGGCGGCGAAACGGGCAACGCGCCCGCCCAGGGCGGCAATGGCCTGCCCGAGGCAGGCAGCGGCGCGGGCGATTCGAGCTTCGGTCCGGTAGGTGGCGAGGCCGACGATCCGATGAAAGCGATCCAGGACTCGCTCGGCAAGTAGCCGCACGCACGGGCAAGTCACAAAAAAAGCCGCGGTCGCCAACGACCGCGGCTTTTCTCATTGCACGCGCTCCACCAGCAGAGCGCGCCGGCGGCGTCAGATCTTGAGCGACGCCATGTCCTGCGTGAACACCAGCTCGGAGATGCGGTTCCAGAGGATCTGGTCGCGCTGGAAGGCGCGCAGGTCGTCGATGATCTTCTTGAACTGGGGGTCCTTGGCGCTGTGCTCTGCGTAGACTTCCTGCGCGGCGTTGAAGCCCGCCTGCACGATCTCCTTGTTGAAGCGCTTGAGCTGCGTGCCGGTGGCCACCAGGCGCTTGAGCGAAATCGGGTTCAGGTACAGGTACTTGGAGGTGCCGTCGTTGTAGGCCACGTCCATGGCGGCATTGACAATGGCCTTGTACTCGGGCGAGAGCTTGGCGTAGGCCTTGTTGTTGATGAAGAACTCCAGGTCGGCGCCGCCTTCCCACCAGCCGCCGTAGTAGTAGTACTTGGCGACCTTGTTCCAGCCCATCTTCTCGTCGTCGTAGGGGCCGACGAATTCGGCGGCATCCAACGTGCCCTTCTCCAGCGCCTGATACACGTCGCCGCCGGGCATGTTCTGCGCCACCACGCCCAGCTTGGCCATGGATTCGCCGAACACGCCGCCACCCAGACGCATCTTCAGGCCCTTGAAGTCCTCGGGCTTGTTCATCTCCTTGCGGTACCAGCCGCCCATCTGCGTGCCGGTGTTGAGCGCGCTGCGCGCATGGAAGTTGTACTTGGCAAACAGCTCGTCCAGCAGCTTGTGACCGTTGCCGTGGATCTTCCAGGCCAGGTTCTGGTTCGCGGTCAGGCCGAAGGGGATGGCGCAGCTGAAAGCAAACGACGGATCCTTGCCGGTGTAGTAGTAAGCCGCCGTCTCGCCCATTTCGATGGAGTCGTCAGCCAGCGCATCGACGATACCGAAGGCCGGGATCAGCTCGCCCGCGGCGTGCACGGAAATCTCGAACTTGCCGCCGGACATTTCCTTGACGGCGTTGGACATGGTGACAGCGCAACCGTGCAGGGTTTCCAGCGACTTCGGAAAGCTCGTGGCGAGGCGCCAGCGTACCGCCGCCTGGGCGTGTACCGCGGGCGCGACGCCGGCAGCGAGCACACCGGCGATGCCGGCGTTTTTGATAAGGGAACGACGATCCATGGACTAGCCTCCTTTTGGGAAATGAAAATTGCCACGAAATGGCGAAGCGCGATCGCCCGGATACGGACGCCCCGCTTCGTTACGTGCCCCGCAATGGTATAGCAAGCCACGGGGCCGAAAAAACCGGACCCCGGTGGGCTTCAATGTTCTCCCACCGCGCGCAGCGCCGGGCTGGTGCCCGTCAGCGCTGCGTAGCGGCGGCGGATCGCGTGCTCGATGCCGCTCGCGTCCAGCCCCTGCAGCGCCAGCAGCTTGCCCGGGTCGCCGTGCTCGATGAACGCGTCGGGCAGGCCGAGCTGCAGCAGCGGCTTGGCCACCGCGGTGGCCGCGAGCCACTCGCCCACGGCGCTGCCCGCACCGCCCATCACCACGCCCTCTTCCACGGTGACGAGCGCCTCGTGCGTCGCCGCGATGCGCGCGAGCAGCTCAGTGTCGAGCGGCTTGGCCCAGCGCATGTTGACCACGGTGGCGTCCAGGCGCTCGGCGGCTTCGAGCGCCGGGTACAGCAGCGTGCCGAACGCAAGGATCGCGATCCCTCGCCCGCTGCGGCGCACCTCGCCCTTGCCGTAGAGCAGCGCATCGAGCGCGGCAAGCGGCGCCACACCCACGCCCGCACCGCGCGGGTAGCGCACGGTGACGGGGTGATCCTGCTCGAAGGCCGTGGTGAGCAACTGGCGGCACTCGCGTTCGTCTGCCGGGCAGGCCACGGCCATGTTGGGGATGCAGCGCGCGTAGGCGATGTCGAACGCGCCGCAGTGCGTGGCGCCGTCGGCACCGACGATGCCCGAGCGATCGAGCGCGAACACCACGGGCAGGTTTTGCAGCGCCACGTCGTGGATGAGCTGGTCGTAGCCGCGCTGCAGGAAGGTGGAGTAGATCGCGACCACGGGCTTGAGCCCCTCGCACGCCATGCCCGCCGCGCAGGTCACCGCGTGCTGCTCGGCGATGCCGACGTCGTGGTAGCGGCCGGGAAAGCGCCGCTGGAATTCCACCATGCCCGAGCCCTCGCGCATCGCGGGCGTGATGGCGACAAGCCGCTCGTCCTTTTCAGCCATGTCGCACAGCCACTGGCCGAAGACCTGCGTGAAGGTCTGCCTGGGCGGCGTGGCGGGCTTGACCAGACCGATCCGGGGGTCGAACTTGCCCGGCCCGTGGTAGGCCACCGGGTCGGCCTCGGCGAGCTTGTAGCCCTGGCCCTTCCTGGTGACCACGTGCAGGAACTGCGGGCCCTTGAGCTCGCGGATGTTTTCCAGCGTGGGGATGAGCGAATCGAGGTCGTGCCCGTCGATCGGGCCGATGTAGTTGAAGCCGAAATTCTCGAACAGCGTGGCGGGCACCACCATGCCCTTGGCCTGCTGCTCGATGCGCTTGGCCAGTTCCAGCAGCGGCGGCACGTTGCGCAGCACGTTCCTGCCCACGTCGCGCGCCTTGGCATAGAAGCGCCCGCTCATGAGCTGCGCCAGGTAGCGGTTGAGCGCGCCCACGGGCGGGCTGATGCTCATGTCGTTGTCGTTGAGGATGACGAGCAGGTCGCACTCGGCCACGCCCGCGTTGTTGAGCGCCTCGAACGCCATGCCGGCGGTCATCGCGCCGTCGCCGATGACGGCGATGCAGTGGCGGCTTTCGCCCTTCTGGCGCGCCGCCAGCGCCATGCCCAGCGCCGCCGAGATGCTGGTGGAGGAGTGCGCGGTGCCGAAGGTGTCATAGGGGCTCTCCGCGCGCACCGGAAAGCCCGAGATGCCGCCGAGCTGGCGCAGCGTGCCCATGCGGTCACGCCGACCGGTGAGGATCTTGTGCGGGTAGGACTGGTGGCCCACGTCCCACACGAGGCGGTCCTCGGGGGTGTGGAAGACCGCGTGCAGCGCGATCGTGAGCTCGACCACGCCGAGGTTGGACGACAGGTGCCCGCCGGTGCGGGAGACGCTCTCCAGCACGAACGCGCGCAGTTCATCGGCGAGCTGCTTGAGCTCGGCGCGCGAAAATCGGCGCAGATCGGCCGGATCGTTCACACGCTCCAGCAAGGGGTAGTTCATCGTCGCCATTTCCTGTTTTCGTAGCTGCCAGCGCTTGTCTGGCAAGCGCTGGAGCCGTATTTCATGCTTGAGTCTTGCAGCATCAATGCGTACGGTGTACCACCATACGGGCAAGCGCTTGCAGCGCCTGGGTATCCACGAGGCCCGTCTCGCGCAGCGCGACGAGCGCCTCGGCAAGCAGCGCCTGCGCATGCGCACGTGCGCCCTCGAGCCCCATGAGCGAGACGTAGGTGGGCTTGCCGCTGGCGGCGTCTTTGCCGGGCGTCTTGCCCAGCGTGGCCGAATCTTGCGTCACGTCCAGGATGTCGTCCACCACCTGGAAGGCCAGCCCCAGCGCCGCGCCGTAGCGCGCCAGCGCCTGGCGCGCGCGCGCATCCGGCGCGCCGCACGCCGCGCCCATCAGCACGCTCGCCTGCAGCAGCGCACCGGTCTTGAGGCGGTGCATGCGGCGCAGCTCGTCTTCACCAAGCTGCACGCCCACGCTCGCAAGATCGATGGCCTGCCCGCCCGCCATGCCGTGTGCGCCCGCGGCCTGCGCGAGCAGCCGGCACAGCACGGCCTGCGTCGCGGGCGGCACGCCCTCTTCGGGCGTGAGCAGCTCGAACGCCAGCGCCTGCAGCGCGTCGCCCGCGAGCAGCGCGCGCGCCTCGCCGTAGCGCACGTGCACCGTGGGCTGGCCGCGGCGCAGCACGTCGTTGTCCATGCACGGCAGGTCGTCGTGCACGAGCGAGTAGGCGTGGATCAGCTCCACCGCACAGGCCGCGCGCAGCGCGCCCTCCTCGCTGCCGCGCACCGCCTCGCAGGCGGCGAGCACCAGCAGCGGGCGCAAGCGCTTGCCGCCGCCCGTCACCGCGTAGCGCATGGGTTCGCCCAGGTCGGCGGGGGACTGCCGAGGCACCCAGCCGAGCAGCGCCCGCTCGACGCGCGCCTGCGCCCCGCGCACCCAGCCGGCCGCGTCGAAGTCCGCGGCACGCGCTGCTGTCACTGCGGTGTCCATGGCTTGAGCACGCCCTCATCGAGCAGCTTGATCTGCTGCTGCACCGCGTCGAGCCGCGCCCGGCAGAACTGCAGCAATTGCGCGCCGCGCTGGTAGCTCGTGAGCATCTGCTCCAGCGGCAACTGGCCCGCCTCGATGCGACCGACGAGGTCTTCCAGCTCCTGCAACGCGGCTTCGTAGCTCGCGGGCTCGGCGGGTGGGGTGGGTGCGGCGGCGGCCTTGGGCATGGGCAATCGGTCTGCGCGAACGGCGTGCGGGTAAGCAGGGGATTTTAGGGCGACGCTCCATAAGCCCCCGCGATGCGGCGCGCCCTGCATGGGGATGGGATGCACGACTGCGTGCCGCCCGCCTGAGCGCGTTTGCCCGCCACCGCCAGCCGCAGCAGCCGCCAGACCACGCCCCTGGGCCCGTCGAAACCCGGATCGGTCATCGCTCATCCCCATCGCAATGCCAATGGCGCGTACCCCGGGCGCGGCTGCAGGGCAATGCGGGACGCCTGCGTCGCCGCGCCTCTTATAATTGCCCCTCCTCGCAAACCGGCTCCGGCAAACCGTGCCCGGCCGGTTTCATTTTTTCTCGCCCGTGCATGCCACGCGCAACCTCCCTGTGGGGGGGCTTTAGGTCAGGACGTCCATGTCTGATTTAAGTCTTCAACTGCAGCAGGCCGCAAGCCAACTCCCGGTTTCCAGCTATTTCGACGAAGCGCTGCAGCAGCGCGAGCGCCGGACGCTGTTCGCGCAGGGGCCGCGCTACGTCGGGCACGCTCTGCAGGTGCCCGAGGCGGGCGACTACCACGTGCTGGCGCACGAGGGCGGCGGGCGCGCGCTGGTGCGCGGGCGCGACGGGCAGGCGCAGCTCATCTCCAACTGCTGCCGCCACCGGCAGGCGCTGATGCTCAGCGGCCAGGGCAACCTGGGCGCCGAGGGCAAGGGCCACGCGGGCGGCAACATCGTCTGCCCGATCCACCGCTGGACGTACGCGAGCGACGGCACGCTGCTGGGCGCGCCGCACTTCGCGAGCAACCCCGGGCTGAACCTGGACACCTGGGGGCTGCGCACGTGGAACGGCCTGCTGTTCGAGGACAACGGGCGTGACATCGCCGCGGACCTCGCGGGCATGGGCGTGGCCGCCGACCTGTCGTTCGACGGCTACGTGTTCGACCGCGCCGAGCTGCACGAGTGCCACTACAACTGGAAGACCTTCATCGAGGTCTATCTGGAGGACTACCACGTCG
>JAIXLP010000036.1 GCA_026954015.1 Burkholderiales bacterium
CGTAGGTCTCGAACAGGTCGGCCGCCATGCCGGCGCAGTCGCCGACGTTGTCGCCCACGTTGTCGGCGATCACGGCCGGGTTGCGCGGGTCATCCTCGGGGATGCCGGCTTCCACCTTGCCCACGAGGTCGGCGCCCACGTCGGCGCCCTTGGTGAAGATGCCGCCGCCCAGGCGCGCGAAGATCGAGATCAGCGACGAGCCGAAGGCCAGGCCGATCAGCGGGTTGAGCGCGTGGCTGTCGGCCGCCGTGCCGCCGAGGAACCAGTAGAAGCCCGTGACCCCGATCAACCCGAGGCCCACCACCAGCATGCCGGTGATCGCGCCGCCGCGAAACGCCACGTCCAGCGCCGGGCCGATGCCTTGCGTTGCCGCCTGCGCGGTGCGCACGTTGGCGCGCACCGAGACGTTCATGCCGATGAAGCCGCAGGCGCCCGAGAGCACCGCGCCGACGATGAAGCCGATGGCCGTCGTCACGTCCAGGAACACTGCAATGAGGATGGCCAGCACCACGCCCACAATGGCGATGGTGCGGTATTGCTTGGCCAGATAGGCCGCCGCGCCCTGCTGGATCGCACCTGCGATTTCCTGCATGCGCGCGTTGCCTGCGTCCTTGGCCAGAATCCAGCCGCGGGCCCACAGGCCGTAGACCACCGCGATGACCCCGCAGACCAGGGCCAGGACGAGTGGCGTTGTCAGCTCTGCCGTTTGAGGCATTCTCAACTCTCCAGTTCGTTTGTCATGGACGGAAGCGCAACGCCCGGGAAGTGCTTCCACCGCGTTGCTTCCTCACGCCCCGACTTTTCGGAGCTGATTGGCCAACACGCAACTGTAACGCCGTTTTGCCGGCGCAAGCAAGTTGCAAGCATCGCGCACCTAGAATATCCGCCGCGCCGCAGGATCGGCTGCGTGGCCCGGCCCACCCACCGTGGCGGCCGACTCGTGCGGTTTCTTCCACCTACTTCGGAATCGATATGTCGCTCAACACCGTCAAACCCGGCGATCATTTGCCTGAATCGTTCAACGTGGTCATCGAGATCCCGGCCGAGTCCGACCCGGTGAAATACGAGGTGGACAAGGAATCGAGCGCGGTTTTCGTCGACCGTTTCCTTACCGTGGCGATGTACTACCCCTGCAACTACGGCTATGTGCCGCAGACGCTCTCGGGCGATGGGGATCCGGTCGACGTCATGGTCATCACGCCGTACCCGCTGTTGCCGGGCGTGGTGGTGCCGTGCCGCGCGCTGGGCATCCTGAAGATGGAAGACGAGGCGGGCGTGGACGGCAAGATCCTCGCGGTGCCATCGTCCAAGGTGCTCAAGATGTATGACGGGTGGAAGAGTGTCGATGACGTGAACCCGATGCGCCTGAAGGCCCTGAGCCACTTTTTCGAGCACTACAAGGACCTGGAGGACGGCAAGTGGGTCAAGGTGCTGGGCTGGGGCGGCGTGGCCGACGCGCACGAGGAAATCATGGGCGGCATTTCCAAGTATGCCGCCGGCCGCACGCAGTAACGCGGCGCGCCCCGCAGCCGTGGCTCAGTCGCGGTGCCGCAATGGGCTGTGCGCCTGCAGCGCGGCCTCGTAGCGCGCGACCGCTGTCGCCTCATCTTCGAGAAAGCTCGCGACCGCGCGTGCGAACGCCGGGTGCGCGAGCCAGTGGGCACTGCTCGCCTGCGTCGGCAGAAGCGCGCGCGCGAGTTTGTGCTCCCCTTGCGCGCCGCCTTCGAAGCGCTGTACGCCGTGGGCTATGCACCAGGCTATCGGCTGGTAGTAGCACGCCTCGAAGTGCAGGCAATCCACGTGTTCCAGCGCTCCCCAATAGCGGCCGTAGGCGCTGCCGCCTTGCAGATCGTCCGGGTCGGTGCCGCAGGTGGTGGGCGTATCGACCGCGATCAGGCTGCAGGCGATGGGCGTGCCCGCGCGTTCGGCGACGAAGAGCACCCAGGGCTCGGGCAGCGTGGCCGCCATGCGCGTGAAGAAATCCCGCGTGAGGTAGGGCGGGTTGCCGTGCTCGTGATAGGTGTTTTCGTAGCAGCGGTAGAAGAAATCCCAGTCGTCCGTGGTGATCTGCCGGCCGCGCAGCACGCGGAAGCGGACGCCGGCCTGGGCGACGCGGCGGCGCTCCTGGCGGATTTTCTTGCGCTTGCCCTGCGACAGCGCGGCCAGGAAATCGTCGAAACCGGTGTACGTGCGTGCCCCTTCGGGGTGCTGGTTGTGCCAGTGGAACTGCACCGTGTGGCGCAGCATCAGCCCTGCGTCGGTGGCAACCGCGAGGTCATCGTCGGCCGCGAACAGCAGGTGCAGCGACGAGCAGCCTTGCCGTTCGCACCACGCGAGCAGGGCCTGCATCAACGCACGCCGCGCCGCTGCGTCTTGCGCCAGCAGCCGCGTGCCGGGCACCGGGGTAAAGGGCACGGCCACCACGGCCTTGGGGTAGTAGTGGAGCCCGTGGCGCGCGTAGGCGTCGGCCCAGGACCAGTCGAACACATATTCGCCGCGCGAGTGCGTCTTGCGATAGAGCATGCAGGCGGCCGCCAGCCCGTCGCCGTGCGTGAGCGTGAAGCAGTGCGCCGTCCAGCCCGTGCGCGTGGTGGCGCTGCCGCTCGCCTGCAGCGCCGCAAGGTAGGCGTGGCGCATGAACGGGGTGGGGCAGGGCTGGCGCGCAAGCAGCGCATCCCAGTCAGATGCCGCGACGCCGTCGATCGCGCCGTGCACCTGCAGCGTGTAGCCGGTGGAAGCGGGGGGCATGGAACGCATCATGCGCGAAGCGCTGCAGGCGTGCACCGTGATCGCGATAATGACAGGCCTCGCCGCTGCCTGATCTGCCGCGTGGCGTTCGCGCGCTGGCGGATCGGGCCACACGGCCGGACGGCCATGAATATCAAGCAAAATACGGCTCCAAGCCTTATGTGGAAAGCGCTGGCAGCTCTCTTTTGAAGAGTTCGGGTGTCGCTGCCCGGCGTGCCCGCAAGCCACTTCAGGAACCCTCAGGAACTACCGCCATGCAAATGCTCACTGCGATCATCAAGCCCTTCAAACTCGACGAGGTGCGCGAGGCGCTCGCCGACTGCGGTGTGACCGGACTGACGGTGACCGAGGTCAAGGGCTTCGGGCGCCAGAAGGGGCATACCGAGCTGTACCGCGGGGCGGAGTACGTCGTGGACTTCCTGCCCAAGGTGAAGGTCGAGGTAGTCGTGCGCGACGAGGACGTGGAGCGTTGCGTGGATGCGATCGTCGCTGCGGCGCGCACCGGCAAGATCGGCGACGGCAAGATTTTCGTGAGTGCCGTGCAGCGCGCCATCCGCATCCGCACGGGCGAGCTCGACGAGGCTGCCGTCTGAAGCGGACCCGAGGCGCGGTCAGCCCGCGCGTGCTGCAGCCGTCAGTGCCTGCAGCAGCGTGTGCGGGTCGTCCCCTACGCGCACCAGGTTCATCTGCCACGCGTCCATGAACCCGCAGCCCTGCGCGTGGCGCAGAAAGTCGAACATCTGCGTGTAATAACCGTCGGCATCGAGCACGCCGACCGGCTTGTCGTGGTAGCCGAGCTGGCGCCAGGTCCAGATCTCGAACAATTCCTCCAGCGTGCCGATACCGCCGGGCAGCGCCACGAAGGCGTCGCTGCGCTCGGCCATCAGCGCCTTGCGCTCGTGCATGCTGGTGACGATGTGCAGCTCGTCGCAGAGCCGGTTGGCGAGTTCCTTGTCCACCAGCGACTGCGGAATGATGCCGACGACCCGCCCACCGGCGACGCGCGTGGCTTCGGCGACGGTGCCCATCAGGCCGCTGCAGCCGCCGCCGTACACGAGCTGCCCCCCGCGCTCGCCGATCCACTGCCCGACGGTGGTGGCGAGTTCGGCAAAACGGCCGTTCGTGCCCGGGCGCGAGCCCAGATAGACGCAGATCGAGAACGCGGGTGTAGTCATATGAGGAATTTGAAGCCCAGGGCGGCTGCCCAGACGCCGCCGCACCAGAGCAGCGCCAGCAGCACGGCTGCACTGCCCAGATCCTTGGCGCGCTCGGACAGCGGGTGCAGCTCGGCGCCGATGCGGTCAATCGCGGCCTCGACGGCGGAATTGAGCAGTTCGGTCACCAGCACGAGCACGACCGAGCCGGTCAGCAGCGCGGTCTGCATCCAGTCGGCGCCGACCCAGAACGACAGCGGCACGAGCACGATCGCCAGGCACGCTTCCTGGCGAAAGGCCTTTTCTCCCCACGCAGCGCGCAGACCGGCGAGCGAGTAGCCCAGCGCGTGCCAGAGCCGGTTCAGGCCCGTGCGCTGCTTGTGCGGGTGGGAAGGGGCAGGGGTGGAGGGCTGGTCCATGCGGGCTCAACGGCGGGTGCGGTCTTTGCCGGGCGTGCGGGTGTCGTCGACGAGCCGCGTGCCCGCGAGCGCATCGTGCCAGAACTGCCCCAGGGGATGCAGGCGGCTTGCGAGCGCCCACGCGACGATCCACAGCACGAGCAGCGCGAGCGTGGTGAGCAGCGGCAGGCCCAGGCTGTAGGCGGCCAGCGGTGGCAAGAACCACAGCCAGCTCAGCAGGTAGCGCACGACGGCGCGCGGCTGCGTCAGCGGCGCGCCCGCGGCGTCCACCACGCGAATGCGCCAGGTCTTCTGCGCCAGCGTTTGTCCGCGCGACCAGAACCACCCGAAGTAGACACCCAGCATCACGAAGAGATAGGCCATGCGCAGGCCGCGGTGCGCGAGCGCGTGGCGTGACTGGCTCAGGGTATCGAAGAGGTAGTCGGCGATGAATACCAGGCCGAAGAGCAGCACGCCGTCGTAGAGCCAGCTTGCCATGCGGCGCCAGAGCGCGGGCGCCTGCAGGCTGGGGCGGCTACCGGCTGGTGCCTGCGCCAGCGGTGGGTGGGGTTGGGACGTGGAGCTCGGTGGCATGGGCGGCGGGGTGGCGCCGCGCACTACAGCGGCGGGTCTGCGTCGGCGGCGGGTTCGTGGGTCTCGTGCCCTTCGGCCGGCGGCGCCGCTTCGGGGGTCAGCGCGGGCAGTGGCGTCGCGGGCGCGGTGGGGGTGAGCACCGGGGCCGTTTCTACCACAGCGGTCGCGGGCTCCGCGGTTCGCGCGGGCACGGGTACCGGAACGAGGTCTTCCACCGGGGGCAGGATCTTGGGCGGGTTGGGTTTGGCGCCCCCCGCACCGCTGGCCGCCGGCACGCGGGCGAACTTGCGCTGGGGCACCGGATGCACGGCGGTGGCTGCGCCCTGGGGCGGCGGGGCGGCGCGCGAGGCGAATTCCTTCTTCTGGTCCTGGCTCAGCGCCTGGTAGGCCTCCCACTGCTCCTGTTTGACCGGCGCGTCCAGTTTCTTCGTGACCGCGTAGTTCAGCCGGGCCCGGCTGCGCTGTGCGGGCGTGAGATTGGCCCAAGCGGTCATGCGCTCCTGCATCTTGGCCTGGTTGGCCTTGGAGAGCTTCCTGAAACCCGCGGCCAGGGACATCCAGCGGCGCTTTTGCCCTTCGGTGAGCGTGCTCCAGTGGGGTTCGAGCGGCGCCAGCGCCTGCTGCTGCGCGGCACTCAGCGCCGACCAGAGCGGGCCGGCTTCAACTACCAGCGAACTTGCGATCGGCGGCGTGGGCAGCACCACGGGCGGCACGCTACGCGCCACCGGCAGCACGACCTTGGGAAGTGCACGCACGTGCACCGTTGCCCACCAGCCCCCCGCCGCCAACAAGCCCCACAACACGAGCGACAGGCCGATGGCTGCCGTCAGTGCGAGGTGTCGTGTGCCAGGTGTGGGGGCGGGTGCCGGCATGCAGTCTCAGTGCGGCGCGTTCGGGCCGGTGCGACTGGATTTGATGAATTGCACGAAACCCGGGTCGGCGTAGGCCGACGGCGGCAGTTCGTCGGTGAGCAGCGCGGTGTCGACTTCCGTGATTTCGCTGCTGATGCTTTCGGTCTGGGTCTGGTGCACCCACGCGAGGCCCACGAGCAGCGCCGCCAGCCACGCCGCCGAGATTATCGAGCGCCACCACGACCCGCCTTCGCCGCCACCCAGCGCCAACTCCGGCCCCTGCCCATGCGCCGTCGCGGCTGCGGGGCGCAGGTGGATCACCGGTTGCGCCGCGGGGCGCTTGCGCTGCGCCAGCGCCTGCATGCGCGCCGCGCGCAGGCGTTCGGAGACGTCATACGGCAGCGCGTCCGCCGCCTGCGACAGGCGCGCCGCGACGCGCTGGCCGAACTCGTCGGCGGTCATCGTGCTGGAGGGCAATGCGGTCTGGTTCATGGTGCGATCCCCTGGGCCTTGAGCAGTTTGCCGAGCGTTTGCACGGCACGAAAGCAGTGGGTCTTGACGCTGCCTTCCGAGCAGCCCATCGCGGCTGCGGTTTCTGTTACATCCATCTCTTCCCAGTAACGCATCAAAAAAGCCTCACGTTGACGAGGGGGCAATTTCTGTATCGCCGCCTCGATCGCCTCAAACGTCTGCGTGCGCCGCACGGCGTCTTCGGCGCTCTGGGTTTCCTGAGTCTCTGATTGTGCCGGGAAGTGGTAGGTTTCCAGCAGATCGAAATCCTGCCCGTCGTCCGCCGGGCCTTCGAAATCGCTCATGTTGGAAAACAGCGCCCGGCGCGTCTTCTGGCGCCGGAACCAGTCCAGCGTGCAGTTCGAGAGGATGCGCTGGAACAGCATGGGCAGCTCGGCCGGGGGCTTGTCGCCGTAGTGCACCGACAGCTTGAGCATGCTGTCCTGCACGATGTCCAGCGCCGCCTCGTCGTCGCGTACGTGATAGACCGTGCGCTTGTATGCACGTCTTTCCACGCCCTTGAGGAAGTCGGAGAGCTCTTGTTCAGTGGCCAAAAGACGAAAGATCCCGCTGAGGGGAGCGATAGCGCTGGTGCAACCCGCATGAATTATCCCATCGCGCTGCCGATTTCACGCGGCCCCTGCACAAACCGTTTGTGCAGTGCAATAATGGCGCCCTACTTTCAACGAAGCAAACGGGTCCCGGTTCGGCGCATACCTGTCGACGCCCATGGCCGAGGCCTCAAGTTCCAACGCCGCCCCACAAGGGCTGGCCCGAGGAGCACCCACGGTTTTTCGTCAGAGAAATTCACAAAGGTTGATCATGGAAATCTCCAAAGCCGAATTGACGTCGGCAGCCGCGGCTGCCAGCGGGGCATCCCAGCGCGCCGGCGCCTGCGGGCCGGTCGAACTCATGGGCGCCGAAATCCTCGTGCGCGCGCTGCAGGCCGAGGGCGTGCGTTACATCTGGGGTTACCCGGGTGGCGCGGTGCTCTACATCTATGACGCGCTGTACCAGCAAGACACGATAGAGCACGTGCTGGTGCGCCACGAACAGGCGGCCGTGCACGCCGCCGATGGCTATGCGCGCGCCACCGGCGACGTGGGCGTCGCGCTCGTGACCTCGGGCCCGGGCCTCACCAACGCGGTCACCGGCATTGCCACGGCCTACATGGATTCGATCCCGATGGTGGTGATCGCAGGGCAGGTGCCGACAGCGGCGATCGGGCTCGATGCGTTCCAGGAATGCGACACCGTCGGCATCACGCGCCCGGTGGTCAAGCACAACTTCCTCGTGAAGGATGTGCGCGACCTGGCGATTACGCTCAAGAAGGCGTTTCACATCGCGCGCACCGGCCGCCCCGGCCCGGTGGTGGTGGACATTCCCAAGGACGTCTCCCTCAACAAGACGCAGTTCGCTGGCTATCCCGAGACCATCGAGATGCGCTCGTACAACCCGGTCAAGAAGGGCCACGCGGGGCAGATCCGCAAGGCGCTGCAACTGCTGCTGGCGGCCAAGCGCCCCTACATCTATACCGGCGGCGGCGTGCTGCTCGCGAATGCGTGCCAGGAGTTGCGCACGCTGGTCGACCTGCTCGGCTCCCCGGTCACGCACACGCTCATGGGCCTGGGCGCATATCCGGCGAGCGACCGCAAGTTTCTCGGCATGCTGGGCATGCACGGCACCTACGAGGCCAACAACGCGATGCAGAACTGCGACGTGCTGCTGGCCGTGGGCGCGCGCTTCGACGACCGCGTGATCGGCAACACCAAGCACTTCGCGCAGAAGGAACGCAAGATCATCCACATCGACATCGACCCGTCGAGCATCTCCAAGCGCGTGCGCGTGGACGTGCCCATCGTGGGCGACGTGAAGGAGGTCATGACCGAGCTGATCTCGATGGTGCGCGACGCAGCCACGCGGCCCGACGCAAAAGCGCTGGCCGCATGGTGGAAGCAGATCGAGGAGTGGCGCGCGCGCGACTGTCTGCACTACGACCGCGGCAACACCGAGGTCATCAAGCCGCAGTACGTCGTGGAGACGCTGTGGAACATGACCAGGGACGCGGACGCCTACATCACCTCCGACGTGGGTCAGCACCAGATGTGGGCCGCGCAGTACTACCGCTTCGACGAGCCGCGGCGCTGGATCAATTCCGGCGGGCTGGGCACGATGGGCGTGGGCATCCCCTACGCCATGGGCATCAAGCTCGCCAAGCCCGAGAGCGAGGTGTTCTGCATCACCGGCGAAGGCTCGGTGCAGATGAACATCCAGGAGCTCTCCACCTGCCTGCAGTACAACACGCCGATCAAGATCGTCGCGCTGAACAACCGCTACCTGGGCATGGTGCGCCAGTGGCAGGAGATCCAGTACGCCGGGCGCTACAGCCAGACCTACATGGACGCGCTGCCCAATTTCGTGAAACTCGCCGAGGCCTATGGCCACGTGGGCCTGCTGGTCGAGCGCCCGCAGGACGTGGAAGGCGCGCTGCGCGAGGCGCGTCGGCTCAAGGACCGCACGGTGTTTCTCGACGTCCGCACCGACCCCACCGAGAACGTCTTTCCCATGG
>JAIXLP010000070.1 GCA_026954015.1 Burkholderiales bacterium
ATTGCTGGCCTTCAACGAGCGCGACCTCGGCCAGCTCGTGTCCCGCACGATCATCGCGGGGCTGGACCTGGTGGTCTCCAACGATCACCGGGGCGAACTGAACACCTTGCTGCTGCATGCGCCAGACGGGCGCTTGCGGCTGCGCCACCTGTTGCCGGTGCTGGCACCCCTCTACGACCTGCTGCTGATCGACACCCAGGGGGCGCGCAGCGTGCTGCTGGAGATGGCGGTGCTCGCCTCCGATCTTGCGCTGTCGCCCGTGACCCCGGAAATCCTCGCAGCCCGCGAACTGCGACGCGGCACCATGCAGTTGCTGGAAGACATCGCGCCGTATCGCCACCTCGGCATCGAACCGCCGCCGTTGCATCTGCTGATCAACCGCGTCCACCCCGTGTCCGCCAACGCGCGGCTGATCCAGCAGGCCCTGCGCGACCTGTTCCAGGACCACGCCGGCATCCGCGTGCTCGACACCGACGTGCCGGCCATCGAAGCCTATCCACGCGCTGCGACCCGTGGCCTGCCTGTGCATCGGGTCGAATACCGACAGCCGCTGGGCAGAGTCGCGCCCGCCGCGCTCGACACCATGCGCGCCCTTGCCGGCGAATTGTTCCCGCAATGGCAGGAGCAACTGGCCCGCGTGTCCGGCCGCCCGCAGCGCCCCTCTGAGATGGGGAGGCCCCATGGCGAACGCACATGAACTGGCGCGCGGCCACAAGCGGCTGCGCGCCCTGATCGAATTCGCGATCGGCGAAGGTTGGCACGTCAAGCGCACACCGAGCGGGCACCTTAAGTTCACCAAAGCCGGTTGCGCTGCGATCTATACCAGCTCGACCGCGAGCGACCACCGGGCGGCCCTCAATGCCCGCGCGCAGATCCGCCGTGCCGAGCGCGAGGCTCGCTTGGCCCAGGCCGCCAGCACGAAGGGATGCGGCCATGGCTGAGATGACCTCCCAGGACATGGCCGGCAAGCTGCTTGCCGCCGGGTTCGAGCGCAGCGGTCCATCGGCCACGGCCTTGAGCGATCCGATCGCCGACACGCCGATGGTCGTGACGCTGGACCAGTTGCGCCCTTACGACCACGACCCGCGCAAGAAGCGCAATCCCGCCTACGAGGAGATCAAGGCATCCATTCGCGAACGGGGCCTGGATGCGGCGCCGGCCATCACCCGCCGACCAGGCGAAGATCACTACATCATCCGCAACGGCGGCAACACGCGCCTGGCGATCCTGCGTGAACTCTGGTCGGAAACGCGGGACGAGCGCTTCTTCCGCATATCGTGCCTGTTTCGGCCCTGGCCCGCGCGGGGCGAAATCGTCGCGTTGACCGGGCACCTTGCGGAGAACGAGTTGCGCGGCGGCCTCACGTTCATCGAACGCGCCTTGGGCGTCGAGAAAGCTCGCGAGTTCTATGAAGCGGAAAGCGGCGCCACGCTAAGCCAGTCCGAACTGGCCCGCCGTCTGGGCGCCGATGGCTACCCCGTGCAGCAGTCACACATCAGCCGCATGGCCGATGCGGTGCGCTACCTGCTGCCGGCGATCCCGACCGTGCTCTATGGCGGGCTCGGCCGCCACCAGGTCGAACGCCTGTCGGTCATGCGCAAGGCCTGCGAGCGCACCTGGGAGCAGTACGCCAAAGCCAAGTCGCTTCCTTTGGACTTCGAGGGGTTCTTTCAGGAAGTGCTGTCGCAGTTCGACACGCAGGCCGACGAGTTCTCGCCGCAGCGCGTGCAGGACGAGCTGATCGGCCAGATGTCCGAGTTGCTGGGCATCGACTACGACGTGCTGGCGCTGGACCTGACCGAATCGGAAAGCCGTCACCGTGCATTGGTCAGCGACCCGACGCCGTCCCCGGCACAACCGACCTTGCCCGATCCCGTGCCCCTGGCGCGGCCGCCACGTGATGCGTCAACGCCCGCGCCGACCGTGGCATCCCCTGTGGGACGGCCAGGCGCCGTGCCCCCACGCCAGGACAACGCGGCTGGCGAGGCGTCTTCGGGCAACCCAGTGGCAGCGTCGGGCGATCTGCTGCAGGGGCACATCGTCTCGCCGGCACCGACGACGGAGCGACTCCAATCCATCCAGCGCATGGTCGCCGACCAGTTGGGGGATGCGCTCCCGCCCGATTTCTCGGCCAACGTGCTGCAGTCCATCCCGGTGCAGGCCGGTGGCCTCTATCCCATCTCGGACGTCTGGTACATCGATCCCGGCTTGGACACACCGGACCGGCTGCGCATTCACATTGCTCAGTTCGCGCGCGAGATCGCGGCCGAAGCGGACCTGGACGGGTGCATCGATGACCGTCCCGATGGCATCGGCTTCGCATGCCGTGGCCAGGCCCCATCACCGGCGGGCCGCGCCGTGCTGGCGCTGCTGGCGTGCCTTGCGGGCCAGAGCCTCGCCGAGCTTGGCCTGGACAACGGGCAACTCGCCCTTGATCTGCCGGCACTGCTGCACGGCCAGGGTCAAAGCCACGACGCCACGTGCTTGAGCGACACCGCAGTGGTCAAGCTCTTTCGGCTGCTGCGTCTGGCTCGGCGCCTGCTGGATTTGGAAGCCAGCACCACGGCTTCCGGGACCTGAGCGAGGGAGTCCAGCATGTCTGCACCGCACCCCCTCAACCAGGCCGTCATTGCCCAGGCGCTGTATGACCTGCGCAATGGGCAACTGCGGCGCTGCAAGCTGATGGGGTTCGGAGAGGAAGAACTGGACGCGCTCAAGCACCCTGCGCTGATCAGCGTGCTGGCCAACGCCAATGTGTCGTGGTGTTCGGTGACGGTCAATCGCGAAGTGCTCCGGCGGCTGCTCAAACAGGCGCAGGACGTGGAGAAGGAGATCGCCACGGTCGATCGCATGTTGCGCCTGGGTGCCAGCACGGAAATGGTGAGCCGCTTTTACGGCCTCACCCACCAGGAAGTTGCGCTGCGGCGCGAGATCCTCGGCCTGCCTAAGCGCAAGGGGCGCCACCCTGTCTTGGACGAGACCCAAGATACGGAACTGTGGCGGCAATGGAAGGCCGTGACCAGCAGCAGAAACGTCGATCTGGAGGATGAAACCTCGATTCTCGATGCGGCAATGGACCTGGCCGAAGGCATGTCACTGCCGCTGTCGGTGGTCTGGGCCGCGATCAAGAACTGGGTCGATCAGGGACTGGGTTAAGCGATGGCCGTGGACGACCCCGCACCACGCGCACCGCGCCAAGGCCCCGTCGCCCTCGCCGATCTGTTCGCGGGCGCCCTGAAGGAACTCGCGCCCCGTTCCAGCGCACCCGCGACCGCACCCAGCGACGGCTTCCTCTTCAGCGGCAACCGGCACGAGAGCGTGCCCAGGCGACTGTTCCTCGATCGTCGGCTGACGCCGCTGGAACGCAATGCCTGGCAGGTGTTCCGGCTGATGCTCAACCAGGACGGGGTGACCGCGTTCCCCACCTATGAGCAGCTACGCCCCTGGCTGGCGTCGATGCCCTGCGCAGGATCGGCTTCGCATGAAACCGTGGCACGGGCGCTGACGCTGCTGCGCCTGACGCGCTGGCTGAGCCTGGTGCGCCGGCGACGCGACCCCAAGACCGGCCGCATCCTCGGCAACCTCTACGTGCTGCATGACGAGCCCCTGACCCCGTTCGAGGCGATGCAGTTGGACGCCGACTACCTGGAGTTGGTCAGCCAGGCCCTCGGCCACTCGGCCAAGGCCGTGCAGGTCGTGGGCCTGAACACCTTGAAGGAGATCGCGGACGACCCGCTGCTGTCCGGCCGCACCTTGCCGTCGCGGCTGCAGGTGCTTGCCGAGCGCCTGGCGCGCCAGGGCATCGGAGCCACCGAAAGTTATCCACAGGGGGGAGCCTCCCACGATTCCGAAGAAGGGCCCGCGAGCCTTCTTCGGAATGGCGAACGCCCCTCTTCGGAATCCGAAGCAGGGCCGAAACCCGCGCCAGACGGCGCTCTTCGGAATCCGAAGCAGGACCGTACAGTACGTAGTAGTCGTATTGATGAAGTACGTACTACCGCGCGTGAGCGTGAGCAGGCGCGCGCGATGCAGGGCATTCGCCTGCCCGAGCGCTTCCTCGATTTGAAAGAAGAGCAGCAGGCCGGCGCCATGGTGGCCTTGCAGCAGGTCGATGCCTCGCTGCGACAAGCCGTGCTGGACGAATGGGCGGAGCGCTGTCGTGGCAGCGCCATCCGCAACCCGGCCGGCTACCTGTTCGGCATCATCCAGCGGGCCATCCGTGGCGAGTTCAATGCGTGGGCCAAGCAGGCTGGGTCGGCACCGCCACCAGCCGCCACGCGAGATGCGCCACCTGAGCCCCCACGCAACGTGGTTCCGCCCGAGGTGGCCAAGCAGCACATCGACCGGCTACGCGAGCTTCTGCGCAAGAGTTGACCGCTTCGTGCGATCAGACCATGAAGCAGACGCCCATGGCGTTCAGTGGAGCTATCCCCTGGGGATAGTTCGTCGGCGGTGATGGATCTCGGATGCGGGCGGACCAGGCATCGAATGATCGCCCCAGACCGGGCCATCCGCGCTGAGCCCGGCGAATCGCTTTCGTTGGCGCTCCATGGAGCTATCCCCAGGGGATAGCCGTGATGCAAGGTGTAACGCCCTCATGCGGGGTCTGCACGATGCCTTTCTCAGCGCATGTCCGTCGTGCTCGGGGCGAACAGCGCTCCATGGTGTTTGGTGGAGCTATCCCCTGGGGATAGCTCTCACCCGCGCGCGACGATCACGACGAAACCGGGGCCTGGCCCATTTCGGTTTGTTGACTGACTGCCTTCCGCTGCATGCGGATGCTGGCGGCTCCCTGTCCACCTGCGAGCGCTCACCATGGCAACCAGCAACGAACCATTGCAACTCAACCTCGGCTCCCTGCGCAGCGCGATGTCGCTGACGCTGCACACCCACCACGCCTCGCGCATCTGGCATGGCCGCGCCGCCGCCGAGGGGCGACCGGGCATCGTCGGCCTGAACGGCTACATCGCCCAGATGAACAAGATGCGGCGCGGCTCGGAGCAGGACGACCCGTACAGCGACTTCTGGATGCTGCGCATCGAGGACAAGCTCGACCAGACCAAGGCCACGCTGCAATCGCTGCGCGAGCAGGTGGACCAGGCCCTGGCGAGCGTGCCGCCGGCACTCACCCTGGGCGAGAACCTCAACGTGCAGCCCGTCAAGCTGCCGCTGTTCGTCAATGCGCAGTTGGGCTTTGCCGCGGTGTATCTGCTCGCCGACTACGACGACATCGCCCGCAAGCTGATCCTCGCGCACCACACCGCACTCATCGACCGCAGCACTCTGGAACGCTGGCTCAACGAGGGTGCGCACGCGCTGCGCAGCCTGTTCTCGCTGGCCCAGCAGTACCGCTACTCGGGCTGCACCCGCGACGACTTCGCCGCGAAGAATGCCGCAGCGCGGGCGGCGCTGGAGAAATTCGGTGAACTGCCGCAGAACGTGCTGGAAGGCACGCGCCGCTCGAAGTTCGCGCCGCCGATCGTGCGCCGTGGCCTGCAGCAGCGCGGTGACGGTCCTGCCGCAACCGCATCGCCCAGCGACGAGGCCACCACCACCGAGGCACCCGAGACCACCGCAGGCGAGGACGCGCAGGCATGAGCGACCCGAACCGCGACACCCGCTACTTCCGCCCGCTGCAACAGACCGCCTTCATGCGGCTGGAACACGCAGGCTCTCTAAAAGGCCTTTTAAAGCCCTTTAAAGGTAAAGGGGACTTGGAGGCCTGGGCCAGCCAGTGCTTCGCCATGCGCGACGAGTTGATTGGCTTGGCGCAGCGACAGGTGCTGCAACAGGCCCTCGGGCATCCCTTCCACCTGCTGCCCATCGAACTGGCCCAGCAGACCACTGGCGCAGGCACGGCGTTTCTTCGCTGGCGCAAGCACGACCGCTCGGCCATGGGCGTGGCCTTGTGGCAGGAGCTGATGGCGAGCACCAGCACGCCGGTCAACCTCCTGGCCGACCTGCACGCGATCGAGCTTCAGCGCATCACGCTGAACATGCAGATCAGCCTGTTGCACACCTTGGGCAGGCAGGCCCAGGAGTGCGCCAGCAAGGCCGCCGAGGCGGAAGACGCCTACCTGCGCCGGCTCAAGTCCACGCCACCCGCCATGCGAGATCGGTGATCGCGTCGGGCACCCAAGCGCCCGCTGCCGACCAGGTGCGGGTATTTCAACCACCACGGAGATTGCAACATGAGCACGCATTTTTCTGGCGAGGGCAACATCGGTTCGCCCCCCGAGTACCGGGAGTTCCCCAACGGCAACGACGAGCCGCGGCGCTTGCTGCGGCTGAACGTGTATTTCGACAACCCCGTCCCCACCAAGGGCGGCGACTTCGAGGATCGCGGCGGCTTCTGGGCGCCGGTGGAAATCTGGCACCGCGACGCCGCGCACTGGAAGGACCTGTACCAGAAAGGCATGCGCGTGCTGGTCGTCGGCCGCATGGAGCGCGAGCCCTGGACGGACAACGAAGATCAGCCGCGCGAGACCTGGCAGATCAACGCGCGCAGCGTCGGCATCCTGCCGTTCCGCATCGAGTCCGTGACCGTCAGCCCCAGGCAGCCGGAGAACACGCAGGACACGCAGCCGAAACCCCAAGCCGCCCAGGAACCGACCGCGCCGAAGGAGCCGAAGCGCAGGAAGTGATCCGGCATGGGGCGGCGGCAGTTGTCCGTCGCCCCCATGCCCTTGCGAGCTATCCCCAGGGGATAGCTCCATCGACTTCCACCGGATTCCACGCGCTCCCGAAAACCGCGGCTCCCGGCCCACACCCCCCCGGGCCGCACGCCTCTCCCGTCCCAGCCATTCCATCCCGTGAAAGTGGTCGCCATCGCATGCGGCTTGTTTGCTGCTGCCCCCGGTGCTGCTCGGCATCCTCGATTCCAGCAACTCAATGAACCACGGAATTCGGATGGACGGACATGCGGCTGTTCTTGTGCGAGAAGCCCTCCCAGGGCAAAGACATTGGCCGGATTCTCGGCGCGACGCAGCGCGGTGAAGGCTGTCTCAGCGGCTCCGGCGTCACCGTCACCTGGTGCATCGGCCATCTCGTAGAAGCGGCAGCCCCCGAGGTCTATGACGCGGCGCTCAAGCGCTGGTCGCTGGAGCAGTTGCCCATCATTCCCCAGCAGTGGCGGGTCGAGGTCAAACCGAAGACCGCCACGCAATTCAAGGTCGTCAAGGCGCTTCTGGCGAAGGCGACCCATCTGGTCATCGCCACCGATGCCGACCGCGAGGGCGAGCTGATCGCCCGCGAGATCATCGACCTGTGCGGCTACCGCGGCCCCATCGAGCGGCTATGGCTGTCGGCGCTCAACGATGCGTCGATCCGCACCGCGCTCGGCAAGCTGCGGCCGTCTTCCGACACGCTGCCGATGTACTACTCGGCACTGGCGCGCTCGCGCGCCGACTGGCTCGTGGGCATGAACCTCAGCCGGTTGTTCACCGTGCTGGGCCGGCAGGCAGGCTACGACGGCGTGCTGTCGGTCGGGCGCGTCCAGACGCCGACGCTCAAACTCGTCGTGGACCGCGACCGCGAGATCGCGGCCTTCAAGTCGGTGCCGTTCTGGGCCATCGACGTGTCACTGTCCGCAAGCGGCCAGGCCTTCAGCGCGCAGTGGGTTCCGCCCGATGGCTGCACCGACGACGCTGGCCGCTGCCTGCAGCAGCCGGTCGCTCAGCAGGCCGCGCAGCAGATCCGCGCTGCGGGCAGCGCCCAGGTCGTGTCGGTCGAGACCGAGCGCGTGCGCGAAGGTCCACCGCTGCTGTTCGATCTGGGCACCTTGCAGGAGGTTTGTTCCAAGCAGCTTGGGCTGGACGTGCAGGAAACCCTGGAGATTGCCCAGGCCCTGTACGAGACGCACAAGGCCACCACGTACCCGCGTTCCGATTCCGGCTACCTGCCTGAAAGCATGTTCGCCGAGGTGCCTGCGGTACTGGACAGCCTGCTCAAGACCGATCCGTCGCTGCGTCCGATCATGGGCCAGCTCGACCGTACCCAACGCTCGCGCGCCTGGAACGACGGCAAGGTCACGGCGCACCACGGCATCATCCCGACGCTCGAACCGGCGAACCTCTCGGCCATGAGCGAGAAGGAACTGGCGGTGTACCGACTGATCCGGGCGCACTATCTCGCCCAATTTTTGCCACATCACGAGTTCGATCGCACCGTGGCGAACTTCTCCTGCGGCCAGCAGACGCTTGCGGCCACGGGAAAGCAAGTCGTCGCCCGCGGCTGGCACCTGGTGCTGGCCGAGCCGCAGCCCGACGAGGATGGCGAGGCCACCGCGCGCAGCCAGGCTCTGCCCGCGCTGCGCGAAGGCATGGCATGCCAGGTGGCCGAGGCCGAGATCAAGGCGCTCAAGACGATGCCGCCCAAGCCCTACACTCAGGGCGAACTGGTCAAGTCGATGAAGGGCGTTGCGCGTTTCGTGACCGACCCGCGCCTGAAACAGAAGTTGAAGGACACGACGGGCATCGGCACCGAAGCCACGCGCGCCAACATCATCACCGGCCTGCTGACGCGGGGCTATCTCGTGAAGAAAGGACGCTCCATTCGCGCATCGGATGCGGCGTTCACGCTGATCGACGCCGTGCCCGCGGCGATTGCCG
>JAIXLP010000031.1:0-12181 GCA_026954015.1 Burkholderiales bacterium
ACAACAGCCCCCCTGCACCTCACAGCGCAGGGGGGCTGCACCGTTTAAGGGGGGAAGGAAATACAACTTTGTTGGTGCAAAAATCCGATGGGGTGCTGCGGTATTAAGCGCGCATATCGCGGTAAAGAGGCGCCATTTGTGAAGATTGCACGCAAACACGCGTGACAGAATGCTTCAATCTCTCCTTGGGTTGCGCCATGGTCTTACGCAAATTCCTTTTCGGTGTGGTGCTGTGCGCATTGGCGTCGAGTGCTGCTGCCTTGACGTTGGGCGCAAGCCATGGCGTGGTGGTCCTGGGGTCGCCGGTGGACCTTGCTTTCGACCTGCGGCTGGACTCGGGGCAGGAACCCGGTTCCCTGTGTCTCACGGCGCGCGTCGCTGCCGGAGACAGCCCGATTCCGGAAAGGCAAGTGCGAATCACGACATCCGCGCCAGTGCGTGCCGGCGTTGCGCGGGTGCGGGTGCGCGCGGATGTGCCTGTCAATGAGCCGGTTCTGACGGTGACGCTGTTTGCGGGATGTGGTGGGCAGGTGTCGCGTGCATATACCTTTCTTGTGGATTTTCCGGTGACCCCTACTGGCGCCTTGGCGGTAGCTGAATCCCAGGCATTGGACCTGCCGCAGAGTAGAGGCAACACGGCGGCGACGCCTTTCCTGCGCGCATCTTCTGCTGGAGCCGCCCGGGTGAGCCGGGTCACTGCTGATCGGGCACGTCGGCCTGCGTCCAAAGCACCGCGGCGTCGGATGCATGTGCGAAATGCACCCGAGCGACGTGTGGTGGCCGCTACAGCGGTTTCGGCTGCCGCGACGCAGCGCAGCTCGAAAGGGACGGCCTTGCCGAAGCTGGTCGTCGAGCCGCTGGAGTCGGTGTCTGGAGTGGCGGCGCCCGGGCCGCGGCCTGAGGGCCACGAAGCGCCGCAGTTGCCTGCAGCGCCTGTGGACGGTGCGGCCCGGCAGGACGCGGTTGCGCAAGGGAGCACGACCAGTGTGTCGACTGAGGAGTTGTTGCAGCTACGCGCTCGGGAGCACGAGCATGAAGCGCAGTTGCGCCAGTTGCAAGCGCAACTGGAAAAGGAGCAACAGGAGGCGCAGGCGCTGCGCCAGCGCGTGGCCCAGGCTGAGTCCGACCGGTTCTCGGCGGTTGTTACCTATAGTCTCGCGGGGTTGTTGCTGCTGGCGTTGCTGGGGTTGTTCTGGGTGCGGCGTGGCCGTGATGAACGCACGAGGGATTGGCGTGTGCCAGCGATGACCGGCATGAGAGATGAGGATGCCGAAGCGGTTGCCCCGGCCGCGTCGGGTGTGTCGCCCGCACTGACGGATGGCGCGTTGGATTTCGACAGCTTGCGCGCGACGGACGTTGCCGGTGCACCCACGCTGCCCATGCAGTACGCGTCGACGGATCATGCCTTGGGAAATGTGGGCGTGGCAGGCCATCCCGGCCCGGGCGCGGCGGCAGACCTCGCGGCCGCGGACGAGCCTGCTGCGCGCGCGAGGCATATCGAGCATCCGGAACAACTCTTTGATGTGCTGCAGCAGGCGGAGTTTTTCATTTCCATCGGCGAACACGAGCAGGCCGTGGGCGCGCTGCGCAAGCACATAGCGCAGCATCCCGACTCTTCGCCGCTTGCGCATCTGGAACTGCTGCGTCTGTACCACGCGCTTGGGCGTGTCGAGGCGTTCGATGAAGTGTCGGGGCACTTCCATGAGCGCTTCAATGCGCAGGTGCCCGCGTTTGCGGCGTTTCACGAGCAGTGGCGCTCGCTGGAGGACTACCCGGACGCGCTGGAACGGATCGAAGCTCTGTGGCCATCGGCGGAAGTCGTGGGCTTGCTGGATGAATTCATGTTTCGCCAACCCGGTGTGGAGCCGGTCGCGCGCTTTGATCTGCCCGCGTTCGAGGACCTGCTTTTACTCCTGGCCGTTGCGCAGACGACTGCGGCGCATGAGCGCGGATCGCTGGCGTCGCGGGTACGTGCGCAACGGCCACCGGCCGCAGATACCGGAGGCATGCGCGCCTTCGTGCGCGCGGTCGGTGATCTCGCGGGCGATCTGGCGCTGGAGCCGTTGGGCCATGCGCCGGCCGGTAGCGCCGCGAAAAGTTTGCTGGATGTCGATCTGAGCCTTCCCCCCGAGGGAGGCGTGTCATCGTCACGGGTGCCGATGGATGCTGCCGGGCCTCCCAGGCTGGTTCCGCCGACTGAGGGCGAGGTATCGCAGGGGGGTCCACACCCCGCGGGCTGAGACGCGCGCCGTCTAGCTGTGGGGCACGGCGGACGTTGTGGGGGCGCTCGATGGGCTGATGTTCCGGCGCGATGATGGGGCGGCCGTGTCCCGGTTTGATTTGCCTGCGTATGAAGATCTGCTGTTGCTGCTCGCGATTGCCCGGTCCGGCTCGGGCAAGGGGGGCGACGCGGCTTTGTCATCGGCATCCGGCAAGGGGCTGGTCACGACACCCGAGGTGAAGCCGGCACCTCCTCCTTCACTGGATACGCTCGCGGGGGATTTGACGCTGGCCCCGTCGCAGCAGATGCCGGTTCATGCGGGGTTGGCTGGGAATGCAGGGCCGACGGGTGACGCGCGGGCCCCGGAAATCGTCGAACCGGACGATGACCCGCACGCCGAGGACGACAATGGCCTGCGGCTGAGTCTGGAGCCACGGGACGACGGCAGGCGCATCGTCAGGTAGCCCATTTCATTTCAGCGTGGTTCATGAGAATCAGGAGTTCGCGCAGGGCGGCGTGTGGTTCCGGCGCCTGGGTAAGGGCGCGGACCACGGCGGCCGAGCCGACACCGGTGGCGATCACGGATGGCAAGCGCGCGGCGTCGATGCCGCCTATGGCGACCAGCGGGTAGGCCTGCATCAGGCGCGCGTAGTCGGCCAGGCGTGCCAGCCCTTGCGGCGCGGTGGGCATGGTTTTCAGGGTGGTGGGGAACACGGCGCCTATGGCGATGTAGCTCGGGCTGATGGCGTCAGCCAGGCGCATTTCGGCGTAGCCGTGGGTGCTGATGCCCAGGCGCGTGCCGCTGGCGCGCAACTCCGTGAGCTCGGTCTCGCTGAGTTCGGCGAGGTCTTCCTGACCCAGGTGAACGCCGTAGGCGCCGACGTCGAGTGCGGCGCGCCAATGGTCGTTGATGAAGAGCAGGGCCTGGCTTCCCTTCACGTTTTCAACCGCAGCGCGTACTTCGCGCTCGATGGCGCGTGTGTCGCTGCTCTTGAAGCGCAGCTGAATGGTGGGCGCGCCCGCCTGCGCCATGCGGCCCACCCAGGTGGCGTCGGGCATCACGGCATAGAGCCCGAGGCGCTGAGGGCACGTGGCGAAGGGCGCGGCGTGGGGGCGCTCTTGCAGGCCGAAATCGGCGGGCGTGTCGGGCCAGTGCGTGGGATCGAAATGGCCCAGGCGCGCGGTCTGTGCCTGCCAGGCGCGGGCGAGGCAGAGTGCGTCGGCAGCGATGAAACCCAGCTGGCTGCAGGCGGCGAGCGCGGCGCGGTGGATAGGGTCCGTGGATGGGGTGGGCGGCACGGGCTGCGGCGCAAAGCCTGCGAGGCGCTGCGCGTGCGCCTGCACGATGGCGAGCTGCATGGGTTGCGTCATGACGGGCTGCCTTCAGCCTGATGCCAGAAGGGGGTGCCGAGCACGGGCGTGCTGGGTTGGGCGACGGTTTCTGGCTGCATGGTGCCCGCAAGCCGCGCCGCGCGCCCGGCGGCGACGGCATCGGCGAAGGCGCCGGCCATTTGCACGGGGTCGGTGGCGAGGGCCACGGCGGTGTTGAGCAGCACGCCATCGAAGCCCCATTCCATGACCTGACAGGCGTGCGAGGGCAGGCCCAGGCCCGCATCAACGAGCATGGGGATGGCCAGGCGCTCGCGCAGCAGTTGCAGGCCGTGCGGGTTGACGGGGCCGCGGCCGGTGCCGATGGGCGCCGCCCAGGGCATGACGGCCTGGCAGCCGACGTCGGCGAGGCGCTGGCAGATGACGAGGTCTTCGGTGCAGTAGGGCAGGACCTTGAAGCCTTCCCGGATGAGGTGCTCGGCGGCGGAGACGAGTTGCAGGGTATCGGGCTGCAGCGTGTAGTCGTCGCCGATGACTTCGAGCTTGATCCAGTCGGTGTGGAAGACTTCGCGTGCCATCTGCGCGGTGGTGATGGCCTCTTGCGTGGTGTGGCAGCCGGCGGTGTTGGGCAGCACGGGGGTGTTCAGGCGCTGCAGCAGTTGCCAGAAGCCCTGGCCGGAGGCGGCGCCCTGGCGGCGCAGGGAGGCGGTGACCATGGCCGGGCGCGCGCGCATCACGGCGGCTTCGAGCGTGGCCGGAGACGGGTAGCGCGAGGTGCCAAGCAACAGGCGGCTGTGGAAGCTGGTGCCGTAGAGGACGAGCGGGTCGTGAAAGGTTTCGGGTGTGGACATGGTTCAACCGCCGGTCACGGGGGCGATGATTTCGACGCGGTCGCCCGCGTGCAGGGCGTGGCTTGCGTGCGCGGGTTGGGGGATGAAGTTCAGGTTGACGGCGACGGCGAATGGCGGTGCAGGCGCGAGGTGGGCGATGGCGTCCGCCACGGTGGCGCCTTCGGGTAGTTCGACGGGCGTGTCGTTCAGGAGGATCTTCATGTGGCGTCTTCCAGTTCGCGCTGCGTAATGGCGAGGCCGAAGGTGTCGGCCAGCGGCGAGCGGCCCTCGCGCAGCCACTGCAGGGTGGCGTCGAGCAGGGCGGGGGCGATCAGGAAGCCGTGGCGGTACAGGCCGTTGATCTGCAGGATGCGCTCGCCCACGCGGCGGATGCAAGGATTGTTGTCGGGCAGCGCGGGGCGGCACTGCGTGGCGATCTCCAGGATGCGCGCCTCGGCGAAGCCCGGGTGCACGGCGTAGGCGGCGCTCAGCAGTTCGAGCGTGGAGCGCACGCTGGCCGGGGAGAGGTCGTCGGACTCGATGGCGGTGGCGCCGATGACGAAGACGTGGTCTTCCTTGGGGACGATGTAGGCGGGGTAGCGCGGGTGCACGAGGCGCGTGGGGCGCTGCAGCGTGACCTCGGGGGCGTGCACGCGGATGACTTCGCCGCGCACGCCGCGCAGTTCGGGCCAGTCCGCGCGTGCGCCCAGGCCCCGGCAGTCGAGGAGGAGCTCGGGCTCGCCGGGGGTGCCCGGAGAAAAGTCGTTGAGTGCCTTGGCGCTGTGCCAGTGCGTGGTGACGCCAAGCTGCTGCATGCGCTCGTGCAGCGCGGCGAGCAGTTGGCGGTTGTCGAGCTGTCCTTCGCCCGGCAGGGACAGGCCCTGGTGAAAGTGTCCGGCGAGTGCGGGTTCGTGCTGCGCGAGCCCGGCGTCGTCCAGAGGCGCGGCGGCGGGGAGGTCGGGCAGCAGGCCCTGGGTGCGCAGGAATTTGTCGTGCAGCGAGGCCGCGTGGGTGGCGTCCTGCCGGTGCCAGACGATGAGGGTGCCGTTGCGCTGGAAGAACACGGGGCGGGGCAGCGTGGCGAGCAGCTCGGGCCAGCGCCGCATGGCATGCTGGCCCATGCGCACGATGGCGGGTTCGCTGACGGCGGATTCGGCCAGCGGGGCGAGCATGGCGGCGGCCACGCGCGCGGCGGACTGGTCGGCATCGGGCCCGCCGGCGTCGTGGATTTCAAGCGGGTGGCCGTCTTCAGCGAGAGCGACGGCGAGCAGCCGGCCCATGAGGCCCGCACCGAGCACGGTGATGCGGGAGGAAGGGCGGGAGAGCAGTGGCATCGTTTTCCATTGGGCGAAGGGCCATGGACAAAACGGTGCGCCGCGAAAACTCCCTACGCCAGCATGATCTGGATCAGGTGATGGGGCCGTGCGGCCCCAGGGTATTTCTCAGCCCTGTGCGATGTGTTCGCCAGGACACCCCTGTTTCGTCCGAAGCCTTGGATTACATCACAGTGGGCGCGGGGTGCGGACAAAGGCCGCGTGTGCCTGGCCGATAATCCGCCGCCATGACCGAAGCGACGCCATCTTCCAGATCACCGGGGCGCTATGTGCGCGTGCTCTCCATCGCGGGTTCCGACAGCGGGGGCGGGGCGGGCATTCAGGCCGATCTCAAGACCTTCAGCGCGCTCGGGTGTTTCGGCATGACGGCGATCACCGCGATCACGGCGCAGAACACGCAGGGTGTGCGCGCCATCCACGGCGTGCCGCCCGAGGTGCTGCGCGCGCAGATCGACGCCGTTGTGGAGGACATCGGGGTGGATGCGGTCAAGATCGGCATGCTGGCTACGCCTGATGTGGTGCGCGTGGTGGCGGATGCGATCCGCCGCCACCGCCTCGTCAACGTGGTGCTCGACCCGGTGATGGTCGCGACCAGCGGTGACCGGCTGGTGGCGCAGGAGACGGTGGGCGCGCTGGTGTCCGAGCTGTTTCCGCTTGCGGTGGTGGTGACGCCCAACCTGGACGAGGCGGGGTGGCTGCTGGGCCATCCGGTCACCGACGTTGCGCGGCTTGGCGAGGAAGCCGACGCGCTGTGCGCGCTCGGGGCGCCCGCGGTGCTGCTCAAGGGCGGGCACCTGAGTGGCGACTGGGTGGTGGATGTGCTGGCACTGCGCGGCGGCGAGCACTACCGACTCGAATCCGCACGCATTGCCACACACAACGGCCACGGTACGGGGTGCACGCTGTCTTCGGCGATCGCGGCGCATCTGGCGCTAGGCCAGCCGCTGGTGCAGGCGGTGCGCAGCGCGCGAGCGTACATCGTGGGCGCCATCGAGGCCGGTGCCGTCGTAGTGACGGGTCACGGCCACGGGCCACTGAACCATGGCTATGCACCGGTGCCGCAGCGGATATTCCATGCTTCGTAAATGAGAGCAGCCAGCGCTTGTCCTGCAATGGATTCAAATACATGCGTATCTGAAATCCATGTGTAACGGGCGCGAGCAACTATCATTTTTATGAATCACGGGTCAGCCACGCAAGCGTGAAGCACAGCGCGAGCGTCGGTAGCGCCGAGCCGAGTATCGGCGCGACGTGCGGCAGCAGGTGGTAGCAGGCGATGCCCGCGAGCCAGATCAGCGTGGCGCTCCAGTGCACGGGGCGCGCGTCGGCCAGCAGGCGCTGCGTCGGCGCGCCGAACGCCAGGCGCCCGAGGATCACGCCGAACAGCGGCACGAACACCGAGCTGAGCAGCAGCAGGAAGGGCTCCAGGCCGTGCATGGGCAGCACCAGCGCGAACGCGGTGCACGCGAGCGCCATCACGACGCCCCAGCGGCGGATGCTCCAGCGCGGCAGCAGGCTGTGTGCCGAAACCGAGCCGGAATATGCGTCGCCGTAGGCGTTGTCGATCTCGTCGATCAGGATCAGCGAAAGCGCGATGAGGCCGCCTTGCGCCAGCAGCAGTGCGGTGACCAGATCTTCGCTGGGCAGCGTGAGCGCCACCAGCACGCCGAGCGCGTAGCACCAGATGTTGGCCGCGGCGTAGCCCAGCCACGTGCCGCGCAGCGCGCTGCGCCCATCGCGGCCGTGGCGCGCGTAGTCGGCCACCAGCGGCAGCCACGAGATCGGCATGGCGATCACCAGATCGAGTGCGGGCAGCACGCCCATGCCGCCCTCGCCGCTGCGGCTCCACAGGTGCGCGAGCCCCTGCGCCTGCGCCAGCGCGAGGAACTGCCAGCTCAGCCACAGCAGCGAAAGCACCACCAGCGGCAGCGCGATGCGCGCGATGAGCCGGCGCACCAGCCGCACCATCGAGCCGCTGATGAGCAGCAGCACGATGGCGCCCCAGCCCAGCGTGGCCACGAGCGGCCAGTAGCCGGCCGCCATCGCGCCCGACTGGCGGCCGATGGCCACCGTGGCGTCGCGCATCACGACGAGCTCGAACGCGCCCCAGCCCAGGAGTTGCACGATGTTCAGCACGATGGGCAGCCCGGCGAAGCGCCGGCCGTACACCGCGTGCATCAGCCCGGCGCTGGCCAGGCCGCTGTCGCAGCCGATTCTGGCCACCCAGCCGAGCAGCCCCGCGCCGATGAGCGAGCCGAAGACGATGGCGACCAGTGCCTCGCGCGTGCCCAGCGCCGGCATCAGGTACGCGCCCACCTGCATCACCAGCAGCCCGACGCCAAGGCTGAACCAGAGGCTCGCGTGGTCGCGCAGGCCGAAGGCGCGTTGCCCGGCGGCTATGGGGGACAGTGCCTCGTTGGGGGAAGAAGACTCGGCGGCGGTGTTCACGAATGCGCTCTCCTTGGTCAGGTGCGCAAGGAGGGCATCGCTTCGGGTGTACTGCTGCCGCGGCAACGGTGTGAAGAGCTGCTTCCCTGCGCGAGGATGATCTCAACAGGTTCGAAGGGACTATCTCAGTCGCAGCCTCGTGGCCGCGGCACCCCTAGCGTTTGCGAGCCGGATTCTAGGCGTTTCCTCGGGGAGTGCGTTGCCGGGCGCGCCAACATAATCGGCTTCGCCACCAACGGCACGTCTTCGTCGGAGCTTTTCATGCCCTCAACCCAGCCGCGCCATCGGCCACTCGCCCTTGCCTTCCTGACAGCGCTCGCCCTGCTGGCCGGCAGCCCGCCGCTGCACGCGCAGACTGCCGCCGCTCCCCGCGTCATCGCCTACCTGGGCCTCGGCCCGAGCGAGTCGGTGCGGGTCTGCATGAACCAGTTGCGCACCGCCTTGGAAGAGGCCGGCTGGTCGTTCGACGATCGGCTCGTGCTGGAGTGGAACGACGCGGCGGGCGACCCGGCCCGGCTCGCACCCATGGCCAAGGCGCTGGTGGCGCGGCGGCCCGCCGTGCTGATTTCGACCGAGAACATGTCGACCGAGGCCCTGATGCAGGCCACGCAGGAGCTGCCCATCGTCGTGATGGGTTCCACCAACCTGCACAGCGTTCTCGATGCGCAGTTGCGCCCGACGGCCAACGTCACCGGCGTCTCGCTGGGTCTGAGGGGCCAGTACGTGCTCAAGCCGATGGAGGTGCTGCTGCAGGCGTTTCCGCAGGCGCGCCGCATTGGCCTGATCGAGAACAACGAGCAGCCCGGGCACGTGGAGGGGCGCGTCCTGACGGCGCTCACCGAGCGGGTGCACGGGATCGGCGCCGAACTGGTGCGCGTGCGCTTCAAGGGCGGCGAGGCCGGCATTGCCGACGCCTGGGGCGAGCTGGCCCGGCAGCAGGTGGACGCCGTGATGATCCGGCCGGATTCCTCGGGGCTGCTCGGCGAGCACGCGCGGCAGGCGCAGCGCGTGCGCCTGCCGGCCATTGCGCACAACTCCTGGTTCGCCACGCGCTACGGCGGCCTGCTCAGCTACGGCGCCGTCGGCCGGGTCGACATGTGCGGGCGCGGGGGGCATTACGTCGATCAGGTGCTGCGCGGCCGGCCACTGGCCGAACTGCCGGTCGAGGAGCTGTACGAAGCGGCGCTGGTCGTCAACCTCGATGCCGCCCAGCAACTGGGCGTGACGCTGCCGCCCGCCTTCATCGCGCGCGCCGACCGCCTGATCCGGCCGGGCGAACGCACGCTGGCGCCGACGGCCGAGGCGACCGTCCTCCCCCCGCCCCGCCCCCCCCGCTGATGCGCCCGCCCGGCCGCCTGTGGCAGACCTACGCCCTGTCGGTGGCCGGGCTGATGACGCTGGTGCTGGTGGCCAGCGGCCTGGCGCAGCTCTGGCTGGTGCAGCGCGAGACGCGCGTGGCGGTGCAGGCGCGGCAGGCACTGGAAGCCGCCAAGGCCTCGGCACGCATCGAGCGCTTCGTCGGCCAGACCAGCGCCCTGCTGCGCGCCACGCTGGCGCTGCAGGACTCGCACCACATGGCCGACACCGACGCCGACATCCAGGCCGAGCTGTATCGGCTGATGAAGCAGTCGCGGGCGATCCAGGAGCTGTACTGGATCGATGCCCGGGGGCGCGAGCGCGTGCGCATCTCGCGCATGGCGCCCGACCGCGTCGGCGTGGGCGAGGACCGCGCCCAGTCGCCCGAGTTTCTGCACGCGCAGGCCGAGGCAGCGTGGGTCGGCCCCGTCACCTTCGTCGGCAACCAGCCGCGCGCGTTGATGGCGCGGCGCGGCTGGGACGAGCACAGCGGCGTGCTGGTGGCGCAGATCGACCTCACGCAACTGCGCGAAATCATCGACGAGACCCGCTTCGGCCGCGAAGGTATCGGCTATGTCGTTGATGGCCAGGGCCGCCTGCTGGCCCACCCCGACTTCCTGAAGGTGCTGGCGCTGCCCGGCGACTGGGCCACGCGGGCGCCGGTGCGCGCGGCGATCTCCGGGACGCCCGCCCAAGGGCTGATCGAGTTCGACACGCCCGAGGGCCGCGCGATGGTGTCCCGCGCCGCGCCATTGAGCGTAGCCGGCTGGCACCTGATCACGGAGCAGCCGCGAGGCGAGGCCTATGCCCCGGTGCGCCGCGCGCTGGCCACCGCGCTGATGATCCTGATGCTGGCGGTGCTGGCGGGCTCGGCCGTCGGCATCGTGATGGCCCGGCGCGTGGTGCGGCCCATCCAGCAGCTCGCCGAGGGCGCCGACCGCATCGGTGAAGGCCAGCTCGACCATCGGATCGCACTGGCGCGCGGCGACGAGCTGGGCCAGCTGGCGCAGCGCTTCAACCAGATGGCCGAGCGCCTGGGCGACTCGCACCGGCTGCTCGAAACCCGCGTCGCCGAGCGCACACAGGAGCTGGCCGGCGCCAACGCCCTGCTGCACGCCAAGCGCGAGGAGGCCGAGCAGGCCAGCCAGGCCAAGACGCGCTTTCTGGCCTCGGCCAGCCACGACCTGCGCCAGCCCCTGCACACCATCAGCCTGCTGGTGGGCGTGCTGCGCCGGCAACCCGTCGCGCCCGAGGTCGGCACGCTGGTGGAGCACATCGAGGCCTCGGTCTCCGCGATGGAAGCGCTGTTCGTCGGCCTGCTCGACATCTCCAGGCTGGACGCCGGCATGTCCCGGCCCGTGCTCGGCGACCACCTGCTCGCCGACGTGCTGCAACGGGTGGCGGCCAGCCACGGGCCGGAGGCCGCGCGCAAGCAGCTGCGGCTGCGCATGGCGCCCACGCGCTGCGCCGTGCGCACCGATGCCGTGCTGCTGGAGCGGGTGCTGGGCAACCTCGTCTCCAACGCGATCCGCTACACCGTGCGCGGCACCATCCTGGTCGGGTGCCGGCGGCGCCCCGACGGCGTGGAGCTGCAGGTGTGGGATACGGGCATCGGCATCGCGCCGCAGCAGATACCGCGCCTCTTCGAGGAGTTCTTCCAGCTCGACAACCCCGAGCGCGACCGCGGCAAGGGGCTGGGCCTCGGCCTGGCCATCGTCAAGCGCACGCTCGAACTGCTGGAGCATCCGTATGGACTGCGCTCCACGCCCGGGCGCGGCACCTGCTTTTCGGTCCTGCTGCCGGCGGCCGAGGCGCTGCCGGTGGTGCCTGCGCGGCCCGCGGCCCTGGCGGGCGGGCGCATCGCCGGCGCCTTCATCGCGGTGATCGACGACGAGGCCGATACGCGCCGCGCCATGCAGGCGCTGTGCCGCAGCTGGGGCGCGCATGTGATCACCGCCGCGTCGGCCGAACAATGCCTGGCGATGCTGGGCGAGCACCTGCGCGACCCCGACCTGATCCTGTGCGACTACCGGCTGCGCGAGCGCCAGGACGGCCTGGCGGCGGTGCGGCAGGTGCGCGCGCACATTGGACAGGCGGTGCCGGCCATCATCATCACCGGCGACATCGGCGCCGCCGACCTGCGGCGCGTGGCCGAGGCGGGCCTGCCGCTGCTGCACAAGCCGGCGGGCGCTGACCGGCTGCTGGCGGCCATTGAGGCGGCGCTGGAGCAGGCTCACCCAATCGGGGGAGGCGCGGGGGCGCAATCCGGGTCAGACTCGGGCCATGAGGATCCTGCTGGTCGATGATCACGCGCTGTTTCGCGACGGCGTGGCGCTGCTGCTCAAGGAGCTCGACCCTGCCGTGCAGGCCCTGCACGCGGCCAACCTCGCCGAGGCGCTGGAAGCGCTCGGTGGCGGCACGGCCATCGACCTGATCCTGCTGGACTTCATCCTGCCCGGCATGCACGGGCTGCAGGCGCTGGAGACGCTGCACGAGCGGCACCCCGGCGTGCCGCTGGTCATGCTCTCTTCGCAGGAGGACCAGGCCACCGTGCTGCGCACGATCCAGCTCGGCGCGATGGGCTTCATCCCGAAGTCGGCCCCCTCGGGCCAGATGTTCGAGGCGCTGCGCACCGTGCTGGCGCACGGCATCTACGTGCCGCC
>JAIXLP010000031.1:12191-15685 GCA_026954015.1 Burkholderiales bacterium
GCCAGATGTTCGAGGCGCTGCGCACCGTGCTGGCGCACGGCATCTACGTGCCGCCGATGAGCCTGTCGGGCATCACGCTGCCGGTGCCGGCGCGCCCGTGCACCAGCCCGGCCGAGCTCGGCCTCACCCCGCGCCAGACGCAGGTGCTGCGCCTGGTGCTGGAGGGCAAGCCCCTGAAGCTGATCGCGCGCGAGCTGGGCCTGAGCCACAACACCGCCAAGACGCACGTCAGCGCCGTGCTGCGCGCGCTCGACGTCACCACCCGCACGCAGGCCATCGTGGCGGCCAACCGGATGGGGCTGGTGCTGGAAGGGTGAAGCCGCCTGGGGCCGGGCGGGACAACGCGGGCCGCGCACCGGATGGCCGGTTCTCACCCAATTGGGTGGTGCGCGCAAGCAGCGCTCTCTTTATCGTGCCCCTGTCAACCCAGATGCCCGACCTTCGGAGGAATACATGGATGCAGATCCGCGCGACGGACGCCATGCGCCCGACCTACACGCCCCCACGGGAGACGAGGGCACGCGATCGTCCAAACCCATCCCTTCCATATCCGGACGGGAGCGCCGGCGCTTCATCCACGGAGCCTTGGGTTTGGCCGGCGCCGTCGGCCTGCCTTTGCTTTGCGCCTGCGGAGGCGGAGGCGAGGGCGCGTCGCCCGCGCCTGCTCCCGAACCGGGACCCGGCGCGGACTTGCAAGCCCCTGCCTTGGTCAGCAGCACACCCCAGGCAGACGCCGTGGGCGTGGCGCGCGGTACGGCGATCGAATTGAGATTCAGTGAAGCGGTCAACATTCCCGCCGGGGCGGTCACCTTGACCGGGCCGCGAGGCGTAGAGAAGGCCGCGCTGGCCCTTGCAAGCGCCGAGGGGGCGACGGTTGCCACGTTGACACCCTCCGCACGCCTGGGGTTCGGCCAAAAATACACCGTCCATGTCTCTTCCGCCGTGCGCGATGCCGCAGGCAATGCCTTGACGCCCGTGGAGAGCCGCTTCACCACCGTCGCCCGCGACACCCGTCTGGAGCTTGGCGGCATCATGATGGATACGTATGTGCGCCGCCGTTGGTCGCCTTCGGGCAGCAACGCCTTCAATGCGCTCCCACCCCTGGTGGACAACGGCCTTGAGTGGCTGCGTGCGGCGGTCACGACCCACAGTTGGCCTGAACTGCGCAACACCAGCGATTGGGCCACATTGGGCTGGCGCGACGAATACTGGTCGTGCCTGGAGGTTACCGGTGCATTGATGCGCGAGGCGGCCGATCTGGGCATGCGGCTTCATGCCGTACTTTTCCTCAGCGATACGGCGGCCGACTGGGGGCGCCAGCATCTGCCGGCTCAGTGGCAGGGTCTGGGTGCGAGCGCACTGGCCGCGGCAGTCGAGGCGCATGCCCGCGACGTGGCGCTGTACTACCAATCCCTGAACCTTCCGGTTGAAGTATTCGAGATTGGCAACGAAATCGACGCCGGCGCTTTCGGCCGCGTGATCTGGGACACGGTGCCGGTGCCCGACGGAGTCGATCCATTCCAGGATCCAGCCTGGATGCGCAGCCAGCTCTGGGCACCTGTTGCCCCGCTGTTGCGTGCGGCGATCCAGGGTGTCCGCAGCGTGTACCCGGCGGCGCAAATCTGCCTGCACGTCTCCGGCCTTGGCTACAGCCCCGATGACCGGGCGGCGAGTGATTTTTTCGAATCCATGGAGGCGCTGGGGGTCCCGTTCGATATCGCCGGCCTGAGTTACCCCTACATGGCATTTGACCAAGGACTGCCGCAGCCATTCTTTGAGTCTCCCCGCTTTGATCACGCATTGCAGCGTGTGTCGGCGATGGGGCGCCCCATACATATCGTGGAAATGGGCTACAACGCCAAGCCCGAGGGAGTGCTTGCGACGCCGAGTCCAAGATATCCGTTTACCTCCATGGGGCAGGCCGATTACTTGCGTGATTTTGCACGAAGAATCCGCGGCCGCGTCAAACGCCTGATCGCCTTTTACCCCGACTGGTATGACGGATTCGCTCCGGATGCGCCGGAACTCGAAGGACTGGGTCTGTTCAGTGCGCCGAACGTTCCGCGGCCAGCGCTCGGGATATTCAATGAAATTGCCGAAGGTACGTTGTTTGAGTGACCGGATGGCCGGGCTTTCCATCGCAAAATCCGGCACAAGTTTTTACGAACCCCAAGGGAGTCATTCATGAAAAATTCAAGGCGAATCATCCCGGATGCAATGCTCGAGCATAAAAACCGCCGTTTTTTGCTGCAACGCCTGCTCGCATTGGCGGCCCTGGGCGAAACGGCCGTGCTGGCGGGGTGTGGCGGTGGCAGCGGATCGAATGAAGGATCGCAAATTCCTGAAACGCCAGCACCAGAAATGCCCGGAACGCCGGAAGTGCCAGAAATCCCACCGGCTTCGACATCGTTTGTCAAAAGAATCGGCGACCAGTTCTACCTGGACGATCAAGTATTCAGTTTTGGCGGCGCCAACGCCCAGCAGGCAACGGCATACATCGACCGATCCGTGACTGCGAGTGCCATGGACAATGCAGCGAGCATGGGTGTCCGAGTCCTCCGCATCTGGGGTTCTTCTCTGATTGGTGCGAAAACCGGAATGCCAGAGACGCTGGGTTCAGATCCCGCATGGCGTCCCTATTATCAATACTGGGATCCCGAAGCCGGCGAACCTGCCTATTTCGACGATGCCAATGGCCTTCAATACCTTGATAACGTCGTCTTTCTTGCAAGGCAACGCGGCATTCGCCTCATATTCAATCTCATGGATAACTGGGATTGGTGGTGGGGAGGTGTAAATCAGTATGTGCGCTGGTTTGATCTCGATGGGCACAGTGATTTTTTCGTCAATGCCAAGGCCAAGCAAACCTATAAAAACTGGGTGACGTATTTGTTGGGCAGGACGAATTCGCTCACTGGAATCAAATACTCTGAAGATCCCACGATCTTCGCATGGGAACTTTGCAACGAAACCAGTTGCTATGGCGGAGATGGATTTCCCATAGGCCCTTATTCTGGGTCGGCCATCGAGGGATGGATTGCCGAGATGTCCACTCATGTCAAATCAATCGATCCGAACCATCTTGTTGCCGTGGGTGATCAAGGCTATTTCAGATCCAGGGACGATGCCGCCATGGGGATGCCATACCAGGCCACCAACGAGCCGGATTTTGAAACGGTTCTGAAGATGCCGAACATAGACTTCGGGACTTATCATTTATATCCATTCGATACTGAATTCGGGAATGGCTCGCTCACGCCGGTGCAGTATGGTGTCCGATATATCAGGGATCGCCAAGCCGTGGCACGCAGCGTGGGAAAGCCTGCCATCCTGGAAGAGTTTGGCGCCCGCGATGCTTCAGTGCATTCGGCCGCATTTGATGCATGGCTCGGGACCTTGTATGACGAGGGAGGGGCAGGGTTCGCGTTCTACGAAATTGGGGCCAGATTTGCCGATGGATCATCGGTCTGGGGCACCGATGGATACAGCATCTA
>JAIXLP010000031.1:15979-19238 GCA_026954015.1 Burkholderiales bacterium
GCGCCAGGCGCGGCAGCAGGTGGTAACAGACGCTGCGCGAGCAGCACCCCGGCGTGCCGCTGGTCATGCTGTCCTCGCAGGAAGACCCGCTCACCGTGCAGCGCTCGATCCAGCTGGGCGCCATGGGCTTCATCCCCAGGTCGGCGCCGTCCAGCCAGATGTTCGAGGCGCTGCGCACCGTGCTGGCGCACGGCATCTACGTGCCGCCGATGAGCCTGTCGGGCATCACGCTGCCGGTGCCGGCGCGCCCGTGCACCAGCCCGGCCGAGCTCGGCCTCACCCCGCGCCAGACGCAGGTGCTGCGCCTGGTGCTGGAGGGCAAGCCCCTGAAGCTGATCGCGCGCGAGCTGGGCCTGAGCCACAACACCGCCAAGACGCACGTCAGCGCCGTGCTGCGCGCGCTCGACGTCACCACCCGCACGCAGGCCATCGTGGCGGCCAACCGGATGGGGCTGGTGCTGCAGGAGTGAACTGCGGCGCACGGCGTCACCCAACTGGGTGATGTGCGCAGAAAGGGTTTCCTTTAGTTTCTCGGTGTCGCGAGACGCGTGACCGCCATCAACGAGACAACGAGGATCCCATGCAATACCGTAACGGCAGACTGCTTCCCTACACCCTCACTATCGGCGCCGTACTGGCCTTGGCGGCCTGCGGTGGTGGAGGAGGTGAGACTACGCCGCCCGAGCCGCCTGTTCCTGCGAAAGCCGTCGTCCACGGCACGGTAGCCACCGGCGAAGCGGTAGCCTACGCATTGGTTCGAGTCACCGACCGAACCGGTGCCGCCGCCTGCTCGGAAGACCCGCTGCGGGCCGATCTCACGGGCGCGTTCACGTGCGAAATCAAACCCGGCGCCAGCGCGCCGCTGATTCTGGTGGCCACCGACCCGGCCGGCCTGCGCGATCCGCTGGTGAGCCTGACCACCGCGTTGCCCGACGCGGGCCGGGACGCTACCGTCAACATCAGCCCGCTGACGACAGCCATCGTCGCGCAGATCGCGCCCGACAAGAATCCGCTCGCGCTGGCGGCCGATAGCGCCGCCCTCGCGGCGGTGGACTCCAGCGCGCTGGCCGTCGTGCGGGCCAACGTGGTCAAGCAGCTGGCCGACGTGTTGCCCGCGCTGCGCCTGGACCCGGCCACCTTTGATCCCATTTCCACCCCTTTTGTCGGGGGCTCCGGCACGGGAGGTGACGGCCTGCTTGACCAGGTGCGCGTGATTTTCGAAAACGGCGCGCCGGTGCTGTCGAGTGTGCTCAATCCCGACGCGGATCCCGTGCCCATGGCCGGCATCGCCGAGGCGCCGCCGGTACCTCCGGCCACGGTGGCCGACTTCTCGGTGACCGAACTGGACATCGTGCAGACCACCTTCGAGCGCTGCTTCGCGGTGCCCTCGACCGGGCGCGCCGGTTCCGCGGACTGCGCAGGTATCCTGGTGGATGACGCCAATCCTGCGCTGACTGGCGGCGCCGCGTACCTGCACAACGGCTTCAATGGCGCGCAGTCCTTTGGCGCGCTGATCGCCTCCGCCGACATGGACGGCGCGAAGTTCAACCGGCCCGAGCTGATGCGCTACATGCCGCGGCCGAATGGCGACGAGGTCATCGTGAACCTGCGCTTCTCCGACAAGAACGGCGTGGGTGACAACCGGATCCTGATCGTCAAGAAATTCGCTGGCACCGCTACGGCCGAGCGCAACAGCAACTGGTGGCTCTACGGCAACCAGCGCACGGTGAATGCGTACCTGCGCACGAGCATCCGCAAGCAGGAACAGTTCCTGCCGGAAGAGTTCCGCGTGCTATACGATACGGGCGCCTCGCGCTTCCAGACCGGGCTGGAAATCTACGTAGCGCGTTCCGGGGCGGCTGGCCAGAGCCTGGCCAATCTGCGCTACGCCCGCGTCAAGGGACCAGGCCTGCCCACGGCGGGGCTGGTACTGGCTGACCCCGGCGGTTTGCCGCAAAGCTGGATGGCGATCCACAACGCCAGGGGCCTCATTCCGAGCGATGCGCAGTTCAGCACCGGCTCCAACAACATCTTCTACCTGCAGCGCAGCATGGGGGTCGCGGGCGCGGACGCCTTCACGCTGCGCAACATGCCCTTGTCCGGCAATGCCATGCCCGGCTACAACTACTGGGCGCACCCCGTGATGTACGGCGAGGCGCCCGACGCGGCCTGGCAGTTCGACCTGAGCAAGGTGCCGGCATGGTCGAAGTACGACTTCGAGCTGTTCACCGCGGCCGATGCCGATCCGGACACCCCCACGACGCTGACGCCCGCGATGACCTTCAGCACCCTGATGGTCACCCCGGTGGTGCCGGCAGCCTACGCCGCCACGCAGCAGTGGCATGACCAGCCGGCCAGCACGCGCGCGTTGGTTACCGACGGTGCGCCGGCTGCCAGCACGCTCAACCTGGAGTGGCTGATCAATCCCTATGCCCAGCGCGTGGATTCGATCAACGTCTACACCTTCGACAGCGACGGCAACAAGACAGTGAACTCAGCCTCCATATCCGTGCCCAAGGGTGCCAGCAGCCAGGAGGCCGCGGCCGTGGGCGGCACGTTTCCGGCGTTGACCACCTCGCACCGGGTGAACCGCTCGCTCCAGTGGCGCTACAAGATGCTGGACGGCTCCTACAAGGATCAGGTGCTTACCTTCAACTGACGCGGCACCCGTCCGCTTCGCGGTCCCCAACGGAGAATTTGCATGATGCACACCGCCACCCGCCTTGCGCTCGCGCTGGCGCCCCTGCTGCTCGCGGCCTGCGCCGCCACGCCGCCCCCAGCCAGGGATTTCCCTGCCGGTGCGCGCGCGCCCTCGGCTGCTGAGCTGACCACGCTGCTGCGCGGCAAGTCGTTCGATGCCACCGCCGCCAACGGCACTCCCTATCGCACGCAATTCGCTGCCGCCGGGAATGCGGTCACCGTCTTCTTCTCGGGCCGCTCGGACAGCGGCACCTGGCGCGCCGAGGATGGGCGGGTCTGCTACGAATTCCCAATCATCCCGTCCTCGTGTGGCGACTATCGGCTCGTGGGCCAGGACCTCTACATCAAGCGCGCCAATGGCGATGTGGTGCAACTGATCGCGCGCTGAACGTCGCTCTTTTCGAGGCGCGACCTCCTTCCTGGGAACGCGTCCTGGCGCAGGTGGTGCGGGAAAGCCGCAACGTCTGCGCTTTTTTTCAACGCTCCAGGTACTTGAGCTTTTCGCGCACGCCGTTCCATTCGTCGGCGTCGGGGAAGGCGGCGTGGCGCTTGGCGAGCG
>JAIXLP010000031.1:19248-33689 GCA_026954015.1 Burkholderiales bacterium
CGCACGCCGTTCCATTCGTCGGCGTCGGGGAAGGCGGCGTGGCGCTTGGCGAGCGTTTTCCAGCCCGGAGCGTGGGTCAGTTCGGCGTTGAGCGGGATGAAGTGCTGCTCGTCCGCGGGCACGTCCTCTTCCGCGAAGATGGCGTTGGCCGGGCATTCAGGCACGCACACGGCGCAGTCGATGCACTCGTCGGGGTTGATCACCAGCATGTTGGGCCCTTCGACGAAGCAGTCGACGGGGCAGACGTCCACACAGTCGGTGTATTTGCATTTGATGCAGTTGTCGGAAACGACGTGGGTCATGGTGGTGGCAGCAACGGGAAACAAATCGAACGGGTGAATTTTAGGGCGTGTGCCTGCTGCGTCGGGGGCGCAGGCCCCATCATCCCCATGGGCAAGGGTGTGTTTGCCGCGCGCGCCGTCAGGGCTGCTGCGCAGCCCGCTTCCAGGCGGCCGCTGCGGCCTGTGCGTCGCCGCGCTGCTCCGCCAGTTCGGCAAGGTGGCACCAGGCGCGGGTGCGCAGCGCGTCGTCCAGTTCGGGGAGCGCGCCGGTGAATAACTGCTCCGCCTTGCCCCACAGGCTCAGACGCAGGCAGGCGACGCCGGCAAGGTACTGCAGGCGCCCGTCCTGCGGGTGCGTTTGCTGTGCCGACTCGATGCGCGCGAGCCAGGCGCTGTCCAACCCGTCGAGCGATGCTTCGAGCGCGAGCACGAGCTGGTGCATCTGCCAGTCGCTCGCGGGTGTGCTGCCGCGCTCCACGAGCTGCTCCCAGGTGGGGAGCAGCCAGGATCGGGCCTGCGCGCCGTCGCCACCGAAGCGGACCCAGCGCGTTGCGGCGTGCGCGGCGACTTCGGGCGTGGTGCGCTCGGCCGCCTCCAGCGTCTGCCAGGCGCGTTGCAGCTGGGTGCTGTCGCGCGTTTCGTCCAGCAGCGACACGGCCAGCGTGCGCACCAGCGTCGCCGCGACGTCGGGCGAGAACGCGCCGTGCTTGGCCAGCAGCCGGCCGGTTTCGAGCGCCTCGCGCGTGCGTCCGAGCAGCCGCGCGGCCTTGAGCCGCGTGCGCAGCGCGATGGTGCGCCGCGCCGCGCCCTGGGGCAGCAGCGCCAGGCGCTCCAGCGCGGTCGAGGCGTCGCGCTCGTCGAGTGACCAGCGGGCCGAGCGCAGTTGCACGCCGTCGCGCAGTTCCTGCGCGGCGCTGTCGGGGCGCTCGGCCAGCGTCTCCAGCGCCAGCGCGAGGTGTTCGGCGCGGCCGCTGCGGTCTTGCAGCGCGTGCGAGCTTTCGGCCGCGACCACGTGCGCGAGCGTGCGCAGCTGGTGTCCGTGCGGCAGGTTTTCCTGTGCGCCGGCCAGCGCGCGCTCCTGCGTGATGGCGAGCTGCGCCGACTTGCGTGCGCGCAGGAAGCGCCCGGCAAGCAGTTGCGCTACCGAATCGAGCATGGCGCCATGCATGGCCCGCTCTTTCTGCAGCAGCCGCCAGCGGCGCGCCTGCCGCGGGAGGCGCTGCAGCGCGAGCAGCCCGCGCAGCGCCGCGTAGAGCACGACGAAGCCGACCAGCAGCAGCAACAGCACCATGTTGAGCGCCAGGTCGATGCGGTACGGTGGCCAGAACACGGTCACCGTGCCCTGGTTGTTGCCGGCGAACACCGCCACGGCCGCGGCGGCGCCGAACAGTGCGAGTAACCAGAGGGCTGCGCGCATGGGGGTCAGCGGCCCGCTGCCGCAGTGGCCAGGGCAGCGTAGGTGGCCGACGGTTGCGGCATGTCCGTGGTGCGCATGTTCAGTTGCAGTTGCTGCAGCGCGGCGAGCGCCGCCTGGGTGCGGCGCGATTGCGGATCGAAGTACCTGGTGAAGCCGCGCTGCGCTGCGGCAAGCTCCGAGCGTGCGGTATCCATGCGCCGGGCGAGCACGCTCAGGCGTGCGTTGAGCAGTTGCAGCTTGAGGTTTTGCCGCAGGAAATAGGTTTGGTCGGGCGCGAGCAGCATGGCTTCCGGGCGGTCGATGCGGCTCACGCGCACCAGGCTCAACGCCTGTTCGCTGATGCCCCGCCACAGCCGGTGCAGGGCTACCCGCCACGCGGGCCCCGTGTCCTGGGTGTTTGCGTCGGCGTTTGCATCGGCGCCCGCGTGCCGCTGGCGCATGTCGGCGGCCAGAGCGACGGCGTTGGTCATGGGCAGTTCGTCGACCTGGCGCGCAAGATCGTCCAGGCGCCCGAGCAGGCCGGCGGTGTCGGCTACGCTGGCGCGGTCGATCTTTTCGCTGTCCTGCTCCAGCGCGGAGAGCACCGGCGCAAGCCGCGGCTGCGCAGCGCGCTCGATGCGCTGGTGTGCGTTCGTGAGCGCGGTCGCGAGCGGCTGCAGGCTCCCGGTGAGCTGCGCCTGCTGCTGAGCGAGGCGGATGCTGGCCTCCACGTCCGCGATCAGGTTCTCGTCGCGGGTGCGCGAGAGGCTTTGCGTGAGCTCTTCGAGCTGGCTGCGCTGCAGCGCCACCTCGGAGACGCGCGACTCCATCACGCTCATGCGCGCGCTGATGTCGCGCGAAGTGTCCTGCGCCTCGCGCGCCAGTGTGCGCGCTTCGGTGGCCTGCGTGCCCGCGCTCGCGCTCTGACGCGCGAGCTGTTCCTGGATGTTGGACAGGCGCTGCCAGAGCAGCCCCGACGACACCAGCGCTGCCAGCGCGACGACGGCGAGCACCCAGGTCAGGGCGTTTCCCCCCCTGGGGGCAGCCACCGGCGCGGCGGGCGCCGCGGGCGCCGCGTCGGCGGGGGGTAGGGTGGCTTCAGTGCTCATGCCTTGATTTTATCGAGGCGGCCACGTCGTCCACGGTGGGGCGACAGTCGGTTACGTCTGCGAAACCGGCGGCGCGCGCGGCCTGTGCGATGCGCGGGTGTGTGGTCAGTGCATGCGCGCCGTTCCAGCCCTGGTCGGGCAGCCAGGCGAGCAGGTGGCCGAGCGCCTCGCTGCTGGAAAACAGCCAGAGCGAGCCGTCGCTTGCACCCGCGCGGGCCAGTGCTTCCTGTGCGGGCTGGAAGGCGGGTGCGCGGCGCTCGTACGCGGCGACGAACTGCACGCTCGCGCCCGCGGCTGCGAGCTGCGCGGCCAGCCAGTTGCGGCCGTGGCCGCCGGCGGTAGCCGGATCGCCAGCGCCGCGCACGACGAGCACGCGGTCGCCGGGGCGGATCTGCGGCGCCACCTGCCCCCACAGCGCTTCCGAATCGAACTGCGCCGCGTCGGGCGGCGGGCCGTCCACCAGCGCGGGCGCGACGCCGCAGGCCTGCAGCGCATGCGCCGTGCCGGGGCCTGGCGCCCAGCATCTGGTTTTGATAGCTGCTGGCGCTTGCTGAGCAAGCGCTAGAGCCTCATTTTGTTCAAAAAAATGCTCTACGGCGTTGCGGCTCACGAACATGATGGCGCGGTAATGAGACCAGCGCCGCCGCGCCTGCTCCAGCGCCTCGCGCAGGGCGGGCGCCTGCACCGGCGCGATGTCGATCAGCGGCAGCGCGGTGGCAGCGATGCCGTGGTGCTGCAGGTCGGCGACCCAGCGCCGTGCGTCGTGGGCTGCGCGGGTGACGAGGACGCGGGGCGCCGTGGGCACCATCAAGCGTGCGGTTCGGCGCGGGCGCCGCTCGCCTGCAGTTGCGCGGCCACGCGCAGGCCCAGCGCGTCGGCCTCGCGCAGCGAGGTCACCTGCGCGTCCTCCTGCGCGCGCACCAGCGGCGAGCGGCCTTCCAGATCGCCCCACGCGGCGGACAGGCGCAGCGTCTGCCCGTTGTTCCACGTGCCGTGTGCCGCCAGCGGCATGGAGCAGCTACCGCCCATGGCGCGGCTCACCGCGCGCTCGGCGGCGACGGTGAGCCAGGTGGTCTGGTCGGCCAGGGGCGCAAGTGCGTCGAGCAGGTCGCGCCGGTCGGCGCGCACTTCGATGGCCATCGCACCCTGGCCGGCGGCGGGCAGCATCTGCGTGGGGTCAAAGTACGCGCGGATGCGCTGGCCCAGGCCCAGGCGCTTGAGCCCTGCCGCGGCGAGCACGATGGCGGCATACCGCCCTTCGTCGAGCTTGCGCAGCCGCGTGTTGACGTTGCCGCGCAGCGGCTCGATGACGAGGTCCGGGCGCAGCGCGTGCAGCAGCACCTGGCGGCGCAGGCTCGACGTGCCCACCACGGCGCCCTGGGGCAGTTGCTCCAGTGCGCCGTAGCGCGGCGACACGAAGGCGTCGCGCGGGTCTTCGCGCCGCAGCACGCAGGCGAGCGCAAAGCCCGGCGGCAGCTCCATCGGCACATCCTTGAGTGAATGCACCGCGATGTCGGCGCGGCCCTCTTCCAGCGCCACTTCGAGCTCCTTGATGAACAGGCCCTTGCCGCCCACCTGCGAGAGCGCGCGGTCCAGGATCTGGTCGCCACGTGTCGTCATCCCCAGCAGGCTCACCGCGTGCCCGCGCGCCTGCAGCAGTTGCTGCACGTGCCGCGCCTGCCACAGCGCGAGCTGGCTTTCGCGCGTGGCGATGACGACGGAGGGCGGCAGGGTGCGGTGGTCGGCGGTCATGCGGCGATTGTGTCGCACCCGTGGTGCCGATTACGCGCGTGCGGCAATGCGGCGTGCCAGTTCTGTGGAGATGCCCGCGTAGTCCTGCGGCGATGGCGGCATCAGCCACTGCTTGAACTTGGTGAAGTTCGAGACGTCGATGCCCACGTCGGACAGCACCTCGTCGATGTTGTGCATCGAAAACGGGATCAGGTTGGTGCCGCGCGCGTGGTGGCCGCGCGTGCGCTCGCGCATCCATTTCAGGCGTGCCCTGGTTTCCGTGAGCATCGCCTCGCGGCTGGGCGTGCGGTGGTTGCCGCCGAGGTAGGAGGCGATCCAGATCGCAGAGACCTCGGCCGACAGCGGCGAGAAGAACGACGAGTTGTAGCCCGCGAACGTCAGGTCCTTGAGGTTGATCGGGAAGATCTGGCGGTACAGCAGGTAGTCGCCGTTTTCGTCGAAGAGCTGGTCGAGCACCTCCTGCGGGAAGAACGGGATTTCCTGGCTCCAGCCGGTGCCGGCAATGACCACGTCGCAGGGCACGACGTCGCCGCTCCTGAGCTCGGCATGCGGCTTGCCGTCCTTTTCGAGGAAGCGCACGATCTCGTTGTCGCGTTTGACGCGGATGCTGCCGTCCTCGATGCCTTCGAAGAAGCCCTCGGTGGCCAGCGACACGGTGGAGCGCGCGATGTCGGCAAACGTGCCCTCGGGCAACACGCCGTGCTCCTTGAGCTTGAGTTGCGCGGTGGTCACCTTCTCGAGCGAGCCGACCATGTTGTTGGCAATCGCCGAGTTGTTGGCATGCAGCACGCGCGCGAAGCCTTCGGTGCGCCGGTAGGGGAACAGCCCCTCGCCCAGGCGCGTGAGCATGAGGTATTTGTAATTGACGATGCCCTTGATCTTGCGCGGCATCTTCCACAGCAGGTGGCGCGCCACCACGGTGGTGGATTTCGCCACCTTGGCGATCTCCACCGCGGCGTCGCACGAGCTCTTGCCGTAGCCGATCACGAGCACGTCCTTGCCGCGCACCTCGTCGGGGTGGTGCCATTCGCTGGGCGGCATGATCCTGCCGCCCAGGCGCTCGAACAGCTCGCGCCCTTCGTACTCGGGCACGGCCGGGCGCGAGAAGATGCCGCTGGCGACCACCAGGTGGTCGTAGTGCTCGCTGCCCTGCGCCGTCGTCACGTCCCAACCGCCGGCGTCGGCGGGCGCGGCGTGCGTCACCTCGGTGGACAGGCGCAGCATGGGCGCGAGGTTGAATTTCTTGACGTACTCCTCCATGTAGCGCTGCACGTCCTCGCCCGGCGCCCACTGGTGCACGTGGCCCGGAAATCTCAGGCCCGAAAGCGTGTAGGTCTCCTTGCTGTTTTGCGTGCGCAGGCCGGGGTAGCGGCGCGTGGCGCTCCAGACGCCACCGACGTCCGGCGCCTTTTCATAGACCGTGACCTGGTGCCCCATTTCGGTGAGCACTTTGGCCGAAGACAGGCCGGCAAAGCCGGCACCAATGACTGCGATTTTCATGATGCGCTCCTCCTGTGCGGGTCGTCGGCTCAGTCCATGAGCTTGGGAATGGCGGGCGCGGCCTGCTCCGGCCCCATGGCCGAGTAGCCGCCGTCGGCCGCCCAGTCGGCACCGGTCACGACCGAGGCGTCGTCCGAGACGAGGAATGCCACGACGTTGCCGACCTCGGCGCCGTCGCCCACGCGCCCGGTCAGGTGAAACGGCGCCGCGACCGCGTCGGTCTTGGCACGGTTGCCGTGCGTGAGCGTGTCCATGATCTTGGACCAGGTCCATCCGGGGCTCACCGAGTTGACACGGATGCCGTCGGGCGCGAAGTCCATGGCCATCGAGCGCGTGAGCTGCGCGATCGCAGCCTTGCTCGTGGGGTACAGCCAGCGCCCCGTCTGCGCGACCTTGCTGGAGATCGACGTGAAATTGACGATCGCCGCGTGTTTGCTCGCCTTCAGGTGCGGGTAGGCCGCGCGCACCACCTCGACCATGCTCACCACGTTGACGTTGAGCGCCGTGAGCCAGTCGGCGCGCGGGCTCGCGAAGCCTTCATCGAGGTAGATCGCCGCGAGGTTGACCACGATGTCCACGCCACCAAAGCGCTGGACGGCGGTGTCCACCATCGCGCGGATCGCTGCGTCGTCCGTGATGTCGGTCTTGACGAAGACCACGTTCTTGCCGATTTTTTCCGCCGCCGCGCCACCCGGTTCGTCGATGTCGGCGACCACCACGTTGGCGCCCGCCTTGACGAGCGCGCCTACCACGCCGTGCGCCAGCAGCGTGGCGCCCCCGGTCACGATCGCGGTGCGATGGGTCAGATCTGTCATGGAGTCTCCTGGTTGAAATGGTGTCCCGCGTGGCGACCGTGCCACGCCGGGTGGCACCTGCGGAATGTCCGTGGTCGCCGCGGCGATCATCGCAGACAGTGCGGCGCATGGGAACCGGGCCGTATCCTGCCGCACAGTACCGGCTGGTGCTGCTCGCCCTAAAGGTGGCGCATTGAGGGTGTATTTGGCCTTTAGCCCACGTCCCAAAAGCGCAAGGCGCTACACTTTATGTAGATATGGAAGGGATGGGCCGGATGGCAGTTTCCACGCAAAGACCACGGGGCGAGCACGCAATTGCCGCGGCGCGCAAGCGCGACAAGGACGCGCCGCTGATCGCGGATATCCGCCTGCTCGGACGCATCCTGGGCGACGTGATCCGCGAACAGGAGGGCGAAGGCGTGTTTGCGCTGGTGGAGCAGATCCGCCAGCTCTCGGTGGCATACCGGCGCGACGCCGACCCCGGCGCGGACCGCGCGCTCAAGACGCTGCTCGCGTCGCTCACGGGCGACGAGACGGTGAAGGTGATCCGCGCGTTCACCTATTTCAGCCACCTGGCCAACCTCGCGGAAGACCGTCACCACATCCGCCGGCGCGAGGTGCACGAACGCGCGGGCAGCAGCCAGGAAGGCAGCATCGAGGTGGCGCTGGCACGCCTGCGCTGGGCCGGCATCGCGCCGCACGCGGTCGCGCAGACGCTGGCTCGCAGCTACGTGGTGCCGGTGCTGACCGCGCACCCGACGGAGGTGCAGCGCAAGAGCATCCTCGACGCCGAGCGGGGCATCGCCCGCCTGCTCACCGAGCGCGACCGCACGAGCGAGCGCGCCCAGCTCCTGGGCGCAGCGCGCGACGTTCTCACGCCGCGCGAACTCGCCGCCAACGAAGCGCGGCTGCGTGCGCGCGTGGCGCAGCTATGGCAAACGCGGCTGATGCGCGTGACGCGTCTGACGGTGGCCGACGAGATCGAGAACGCGCTCTCGTACTACGAATCCACCTTCCTCACCGAGATACCGAAGATCTACGCCGAACTGGAGCAGACGCTGGGCGTGGACGAGCCTGTCGCCAGCTTTTTGCGCATGGGCCAGTGGATAGGCGGCGACCGTGATGGCAACCCGAACGTGAGCGCCGACACGCTGCGCCACGCCCTGCGCCGCCAGGCCGACGTGGTGCTGCGCCACTACCTCGCGCAGGTGCACGACCTGGGGCGCGAACTCTCGCTTTCGGCGCGGCTCGTGGGTGTCACCCCCGAGCTCGCGGCGCTGGCGGAGCGCTCGCACGACGACAGCGCCCATCGCAGCGACGAGCCGTACCGGCGCGCGCTCACCGGCGTCTATGCCCGCCTGGCCGCAACCTGCACCGCGCTCACCGGGGCTGCGGCGCCGCTGGCGGCGTTGGTGGAACAGGCACCGTACCCGAGCGCGGAGGATTTCCTTGCCGACCTGCGCGTGATCCAGGCGTCGCTTGCCGCGCACAAGGGCGAGGCGCAGACCGGCGAGCGCCTGCACCCGCTCATGCGGGCGGTGGAGGTCTTCGGCTTTCACCTCGCGACGGTGGACCTGCGCCAGAGCTCGGACCAGCACGAGCGCGTGGTGGCCGAGCTGCTCGCCACCGCGCGGGTCGAGGCGGACTACGCGCGGCTGGGTGAACAGGAGCGCCGGCAACTGCTGGCGCGCCTGCTGTGCGACGCGCGCCCGCTGCGCGTCGTGGGGCATGGCTACAGCGACCACGCGCGCGGCGAACTCGCGGTCTTCGAGATGGCGCGGGTGCTGCGCGAGCGCCATGGCGCCGACGCGATACGCCACTACATCATCAGCCACACCGAAACCGTGAGCGACCTGCTGGAGGTGCTGCTGCTGTGCAAGGAGGTGGGCCTGATGCGCGGCACGCTCGACGCCGGGCCCGTGGCCGACCTGATCGTCGTGCCGCTCTTTGAAACCATCGAAGACCTGCGCGGCGCCGCCGGCATCATGCGCGAGTACTACGCGGTGCCCGGCGTCGCGGCGCTGGTGCGCGCCAGCGGCGGCGAGCAGGACATCATGCTGGGCTACAGCGACAGCAACAAGGACGGCGGCATCTTCACGAGCAACTGGGAGCTGTACCGCGCCGAGATCGCGCTCGTGGCGCAGTTCGACGAACTCAACGCCGCGCACCCTGGGCAGGACATCCGCATGCGCATGTTCCACGGGCGCGGCGGCACCGTGGGGCGCGGCGGCGGCCCGAGCTACCAGGCCATCCTCGCGCAGCCGCCGGGCACGGTGCGCGGGCAGATCCGCCTGACCGAACAGGGTGAGGTGATCGCCTCCAAATACGCCAATCCCGAGATCGGGCGGCGCAACCTCGAAACCCTGGTGGCTGCCACGCTCGAAGCCACGCTGCTGCAACCGACCAAGCCCGCGACGCCCGCGTTCCTGGAGGCGGCGGCGCAGCTGTCCAGTGCCAGCATGGCCGCCTACCGCGCGCTGGTGTACGAAACGCCGGGTTTCACCGACTACTTCTTCAGCGCCACGCCGATCCGCGAGATCGCGGGGCTGAACATCGGGTCACGCCCGGCGTCGCGCAAGGCGAACCAGAGGATCGAGGACCTGCGGGCGATTCCCTGGGGTTTCAGCTGGGGGCAGTGCCGCCTCACGCTGCCAGGCTGGTATGGCTTCGGCTCGGCCGTGCAGGCGTTCGTGTCCCAGCCCGGCAAGCGCGAGCAGGCGCAGTGGGCGCTGCTGCGCAAGATGCACCGCCAGTGGCCGTTCTTCAGCACGCTGCTGTCCAACATGGACATGGTGCTGGCCAAGAGCGACCTGGCGCTGGCGCGGCGCTACAGTGAACTCGTGGCCGACGCACGGCTGCGCAAGCGCGTGTTCGGCGCCATCGAGCAGGAATGGCAGCGCACGGTGGAGGCGCTCGGCCGGATCACCGGCGCGAAGGAGCGTCTGGCGCACAACAGCGCGCTTGCGCGCTCCATCCGCCATCGTTTCCCGTACATCGACCCGCTGCACCACCTGCAGGTCGAGCTGATCCGCCGCTGGCGCGCCGGACAGGGCGACGAGCGCGTGCAGACCGGCATCCACATCAGCATCAACGGTATTGCGGCGGGGCTGCGCAATACCGGCTGAGTCGGGGGGTCAAACGGCCGTCTGGTCGTCCGTCGCCGCGCCGGGGGCGTTGTTGATGCACGACTGGATGCCGTTGTCGCGCGCGGCCTCGCCCGAGTACATCTGGCTCTGGCCGATGACCTGGCCATTGGTAGCCTTGAGCACGAAGTAGGGCGAGCCGTCCTTGCCCACCAGCTTCTCGTAGCGTGCGGCGTCGCCGCCGTTTTTCTGTACCGACGCGATGCCGTTGACGGCGCTGGCCTTGGCCTCGTACATCTCGCTGGTCAGGATGATCTGACCGTTGGTGGCCAGCAGGTTGAAGTGGAATTTGCCGCTCTTGGACTTCTTGAGCTGGAATTTTCCGGGCATGGAGCCTCCTTGGGGCATGGCGACCGCGACCTTGCGGACGGCGCATTGTTGCAGCAGGCGCGCGGGGGGGCGGCCGCACGGCGCCCCGCGGCGCGAACAGACGGGCAATCACGCCGCAAATGCACCCATGGCCGCGCCGCGTGGCGCCTACGATCGCGGGCATGTACGCATCTTCTGTGAATCCGCGCCGCCGGGCGGGCATTGCGCTGGTGCAATGGGCCGCCGCAGCGGCTGCGCTTCCCGGCTGCGCCGGCTACTACTACGGCGAGCGCTACGGTCCCACGCCGGGCAGCTGGGCGCGTGCAAGCTCCGACGACGCGAACCGCGCCGCGGTGCAACGCCTGCTGCGCGATGCACCGCTGGAACCCCGGGCGCGGGTGCTGGTGCGCCCGCTCACCAATATCGACCCGGCCGCAGCCGGGGCACGTTTCGGCCGCGTGGTCGCGGAACAGCTTGCCAGTGCGCTGGCGCAGGCGGGCATGACCATCGTGCCCGAACCCGACCCGGCGCAGAAGGAACCCACGCTTGACGCACTGATGCAGGCGCGCGCGGCGCCACTGGCGCTCGTGGGCAGCTACACGGCGGCGACGCGGCAGGTTTACGTGAGCCTGCGCCTCGTGCGTGTCGGCCAGGGTGTGCTGGCCGCCGTGGCCTACCAGGTGCCGATCGACGAGGACGTGCGCGCGCTGCTGACTTGACGTAGAGCCGCGCGTGCCCGACGCCGGTTCACGGCGCCAGTTCGCGCGCCAGCAAATAGCCCGAGGCCGCCGCCGTCCCGGCGCCCGGCCAGGTGCTTGCGCCGACGTGGTAGAGCCCCTGTACGCCGGTGCGCCAGCGTGAGCGCCCCCAGGCGGGGCGAAAGACGAAGAACTGATCGAGGTGGTGGCTGCCCGAGAGGCTGTCGCCGCCCACCAGATTCGGGTTTTCGCGTTCGAGATCGGCCGGCGACATCACGTGCTGTGCCAGCACCGAGGCGCGCAGGCCGGGGGCGTGCGTTTCCAGCACGTCAAGCACGCGTTCGGCGTAGGCGTGCTTGAGCGTGTCCCACGGCGTGACGGGGATCTGCCCGGCGGCATCCGCCACGGGCTGCGCGGGCAGCACCCGCACCTGCACCCAGAGCACGTGCCGGCCAGCCGGCGCGCGCGTAGGGTCGAACACCGTGGGCTGCCCCACGACCAGCACGGGCTCGGCGGGCAGCAGCCCCGCCTGCGCCTCGGTGTAGACGCGCGACATGTAATGCAGCGACGGCGCGATGTGCACGTAGGCGAAGGTCTGCAGCGCCGCCCCCGCGCGCCAGCGCGGGAGGGCGTCGAGCGCGAGGTGCACCATCATCGTCGCCGGGCCGGGTCGCAGCGCGCGCGCCGCCGCGCTGTCGGCCGGCGCGGCGTCGCCCAGCAACGGGCCGTAGAGCGCGCGCGGGTGCACGTTGGCGATGATGGCGCGCCGCGCCTCGTGGCGTTGCCCGTCGGCGAGCTCCACCGCCTGCGCCCGTCCCTCGGAGACGTGGATGCGCGCCACGCTGGCGTTGGTCTGCACCTGGCCGCCGCCCGCGGTGATGCCCTGGACGAGCGCGCGCACCACGGTATCGACGCCGCCACGGCCCAGTGCCATGCCGTAGCGCTGCCCGGCCATCGCTTCAAGGTAGGGGAACAGCGCGCCGCCGGTCACGTCGGGGCTGAAATCCAGGTGCAGGCCCCAGGTGGCCAGCAGGGCGCGCACCGCGTCGTTTTCGAAGGTGGCCGTGAGCCAGTCGCGCGGCGAGCTCATGAGCAGCCGCGCGGTGTCGGCCATGCCGCGGGTGCCGAGTGCACGCCACATGCGCCACAGCGCCTTGCCGGCCGGCCACGAAGGCACGGGCGAGCCCATCAGCGCGAACAGGTGCGGCCCTTCGGCCTCGAAGCGTGCATCGAGCGCGCGCCACGCCTGGGCATCGCGTTCGCTGGCGCGCGTGACGTGCGCGAGCGTGGGCTCCAGCCCCTGCTCCACCCCGAGCCACGGAACGGTGCTGTCCTCGGCGAACACCGAGGCGAAGGGGCGCGGTGCGGCGAGCAGCTTGAGTCCGTGGCCCGCAAGGGTCTTGCCGTGTTCGGCGTGGAAGGCCGAGCCCGCGAACATGCTCAGGTTCATCGCGCACAGGTCGTGGCGGAATCCCGGCAGCGTGACCTCGCCGGTGCGCACCGCGCCGCCGGCCACGCCGGCCTGTTCCAGCACCAGCACCTTCCAGCCCCGGCGCGTGAGGTGGTAGGCGGCGGCGAGGCCGTTGATACCGGAACCGATGATGATGGCGTCGTGGCTCATGGCCGATGGGGCGTGGTGATGGGGCAGGAGGTGGCAGGCGGGCTTGAGCCGTCGTCTGGTAGGGCTACCGGATCACGTTGGCCCGCTGCCAGACAATTTAAGTATAAATTATTCATGTGTAAATCAGGGTATTCCATGTGTCGTAACCCACGTTTGCTGACCGATACTGCGTGGCGTCCGGCAGGCCGCATGCGGTGCATGGCGAGCGCGCCTGACGGCCGTGCCCGTGGTGGCGCGGGGCACGGACGGATACGCGAAGGCGCATCCGGCTCGTGGGTGGGTTTACTCTCTCAATGGATGACGGAGACAAGCATGGATCGCAGACATTTCCTCCAAGGCAGCGGGTTGACGCTCGCGGCGCTCGGCAGTTCGGGCCCGCTGCAGGTGCTGGCGCAGACGCAAAGCACGCTCACCATCGCCTACAACGTCGATCTGCCCTCGTGGGACCCGACCGTCGGGCCCTCGGCCGTCAATCCGACGATCCAGTCGCTGTACAAGGCGGTGCTTTCGCAATACATCGACCAGAACCCCGACCTGAGCCTCAAGCCCGACCTGCTCACCGAGTGGGGCTGGAGCAACGACAAGAGCAAGATCAACCTCGTGGTGCGCAAGGACGCGCACTGGCACGACGGCACGCCCGTGACCGCCGAGGACGTGGTCTGGTCGCTGCAGCGCGCGGGCGACCCCAAGACGGGCAACCCGATCCAGTTCATGTGGGGCAAGGTGGACCACATCAAGGCGCAGGGCAACAACGTGGTCTGCGACGTCAAGGAGTTCGAGCCGGCGTTCATGAAGTGGATGGCCTACCTCACGGGCTACGTGCTGCCCAAGAACTACTACGAGAAGGTCGGCGCCGCGGGCTTCGAGAAAAAGCCCATCGGCAGCGGCCCCTACATGGTGGAAGAGTTCGTGCAGGGCTCGCACATGAAGCTGCGCGCCTTCAAGGACTACTACGGCGACAAGCCGGTGTTCGATACGGTCGTCGTCAAGTTCACGACCGACCCGTCGGCGCGCGTGGCCGAGGTCGAGTCGGGGCGTTCGGACATGACGCTCGAAATCCCCTACGAAGAGGCCGACCGGCTCAAGGGCAAGGGCTTCGCCGTGAGCGTCGCGCCGGTGTCCGACATCGGCATGATCTTCCTCACCAACGTCGAGCCGATGACCAACGACAAGGTGCGCCACGCGCTTGCGATGGCGGTGGACAAGAAGGGCCTGGCCAATCGGCTGCTCAAGGGCCACGTGGTGCCGATCGACACGCTGCAGGCGCCGGGCTACGCCGCCTACGACCCGAGCATCAAGGCCCCGTACGACCCCAAGAAGGCGGCCGAGCTCATGAAGGAGGCCGGCTACAGCAAGGACAAGCCGCTCAAGTTCCGCATGCAGACCACGCGCGGCTTCAAGCCCAAGGACTACGAGGTGATGCAGGCGATTGCCGGCATGTGGAAGGCGATCGGCGCCGACGTGGACCTGGAGGTGTACGAGATCGCCAAGCACTTCGAGCTGCGTGCCCAGCACAAGCTCGCGCCCGCGGCGTTCTACAACTGGGGCGACGCGATCGGCGATCCGTCCACGTCCACGGGCTTCGCGATGTTCGGTCCGTCGCCGCACTCCGCCTGGAAGGATCCCAAGCTGGACGCGATGATCGGGCCGCTGTGGGGCGAAAAGGACGAAGCCAAGCGCATCGCGGGCTACAAGGCGGTGGACAAGTACATCGCCGACAACGCGCTCGTCATCCCGCTCTTCCAGTACAGCCAGACGGTGGTGCTGCGCAAGGGGCTGGCGTTCAAGCCGCACGGCGCGGGCTTCGTGCTGCCGCAGAAGATCGCCAGGGCCTGAGG
>JAIXLP010000031.1:33699-52290 GCA_026954015.1 Burkholderiales bacterium
TCAAGCCGCACGGCGCGGGCTTCGTGCTGCCGCAGAAGATCGCCAGGGCCTGAGGAGCACATGATGGCGTTCTTGCGACAGGTTGTGCGGGGCGCTGTGGCGGTGGCATGCGCGGGCGCCGCGGCGCTGGCGGTGGCCGGGCCGCAGACGCTGCCCGGAGTGCGTGGTATCGACCACATCGGGTTCACTGTGCCCGACATGGAGCAGGCGGTCACGTTCTACCAGGACGTGATCGGCTGCAAGAAGGCCATGAGCTTCGGTCCGTTTTCCGATCCCAAGGGCACGTTCATGCAGGATCTGGTGAACGTGCATCCGCGCGCCGAGATCAAGCAGATCGTGGAGATGCGCTGCGGCCAGGGCGCCAACATTGAGCTGTTCGAATACAGCGCCCCGGACCAGAAAACCGAGATGCCCAGGAACAGCGACTACGGTGGCTACCACCTGGGTTTCTACGTGAAGGACATCAAGAAGGCGGTCGAGAAGGCGCGGGCACTCGGGCTCAAGACCATGATGGGCCCGGTGCCCATCGAGGAAGGACCTGCCGCGGGCCAGTCGATTACCTACGTGCTTACGCCGTGGGGGCAACAGCTGGAACTGATCAGCTACCCCAAGGGCATGGCGTACGAGAAGACTTCCAAGACCAAACTCTGGGCGCCTGGGCGCTGATCCGACTGTACGTCGTTCGCGTCCGTCATGGGTTGGTTGCGCTACGCCAGGAACATCGTGCTCACGCTGCTTGGCGTGAGCGTGGTGGTGTTCGTGCTGATGCGCGTGGTGCCGGGCGACCCGGTGGCAATGATGATCCCGCCCGGGGCGGGGCCGGACGACATCGCGCGGCTGCGGGAGTTCTACGGGCTCGACAAATCGATCGCGTCGCAGTACGGCATCTGGCTGTGGCACGCGGTGCAGGGGCAACTGGGCACCTCGATCCAGCTCAAGCAGGACGTGCTCTCGCTCATCGGCCAGCACCTGCCCGCGACGCTGGAGCTGGCGTTCACGGCGCTTGCGATGGTGGTGGTCGTGGGCGGGGCCGCGGGCGTGCTCTCGGCGGCCGCGGACCGTAGCTGGGGCGCGTCGACGATAGACGGCATCGCCGCGCTCGTGCAGGCGGTGCCCGACTTTCTCTGGGGGCTGGTGTTCATCCTGCTCTTTGGCGTGCTCTGGATGTGGATGCCGATTTCCGGGCGCATCGACCCGCTGATCGACTTCCAGGCCGCCACCGGGTTCCTGTTCGTCGAAAGCCTGCTGCGCGGGCGCTGGGACGTGACGGCGTCGGTCTTCGCGCATTCGATTGCGCCGGCGTGCGCGCTGGCGCTGCCGGTGGCGGCCATGGTGGCGCGTGTGCTCAAGGCATCGATGGTGGAGGCGCTCTCGTCCGACTACGTGCTGCTCGCGCGCCTGAAGGGCCTGTCGCTCGCGCGGGTGCTGCTGGCCGAGGCGCTGCCCAACGCGGTCACGCCCGCGCTGCAGCTCACGGGCGTGCAGTTCGCGTTCATGCTCGGGGGCACGGTGCTGATCGAGCGGCTGTTCAGCTACCCCGGCATAGGCGCGCTCGCGCTCAATGCGGTGATCGGGCGCGACCTGCCGCTGATCCAGGGCACGGTGCTCACCTTTGCCGTGCTGTTCATCGTGATCAATCTGGCGGTGGACGGGCTCACGCTCGTGCTCAACCCGCGCCTGCGGAGGGCCCGCTGATGGCGCGCGCCGCGGTACCGCTCCTGGCGCGCCTGGTGCGCAACCCGCGCGTGGTCGTGGGTGGGCTGATCCTGCTCGTGCTCGTCGTGGCCGGGGTGTTCGCGCCGCTGCTGTCGCCGCTCGATCCGCTGGAGCAGGACCTGCTTGCGCCGCTGCAGGCGCCCGTGTGGTCGGCCGCAGTGCCGCCGGTGGAAGCAGGCGAGCCGGTGCACTGGCTCGGCACCGACAGCCTCGGACGGGACGTGCTCTCGCGCCTCATCTGGGGCGCGCGCACCGCGCTCACGGTGTCGGTGATCGCCACCGCGCTGACGGCGCTGATCGGCACCGTGCTGGGCGCGCTCGCGGGGTTTCTGGGCGGGCGCATCGATACCTTCATCTCGCGCCTCGTCGATGTCTGGATGGCGTTCCCGCCGGTGCTGCTCGCGGTGGTGCTCGTGGCACTGCTCGGTACGGGCCTCACCTCGGTGATCGTGGCCATCGTGGTGGTGGACTGGACGCGCTTTGCGCGCGTGGTGCGCGCCGAGGCGCAGGCGCAGCGCGCGCTGGACTACGTCACCTCGGCGCGCATGCTGGGGCTGGGGCCGACGCGCATCATCCTGAGCGAGGTGATGCCCAACGTGCTGCCGCTGCTCATCACGCTGCTGACGCTGGAGATGGGCATCGCGATCGTGGTGGAGCTGATCTTGAGCTTCGTCGGGCTCTCGGTGGCCTCGGGCGCATCGACCTGGGGCGGCATGCTGGCCGAGGGGCGGCTGTACGTGAACCAGGCGCCGCTTCTGATGGTGCTGCCGACGGTGGCGACCATGGTGGCCGTCGTGGGCCTGAATGCGTTTGGCGACGGCCTGCGCCGCGAACTCGATCCGGTGGTGCGCGGATGACGGCCCCGGCGCTCGAAATCGAGGATCTGCGCCTGGAGATTCACAGCGCCGGGCGCGCAAGCGTGATCCTGCGCGGCGTGAACCTCGTGGTGCAGCAGGGCGCGATCCACGCGCTCGTGGGCGAATCGGGCGGCGGCAAGTCCATGGTCACGCGCGCCGCGACCGGGCTGCTGCCGCGCGGCGCGCGCATCGTGGGCGGGCGCATACGCCTGGCGGGGCAGGACGTGACGCACTGGAGCGAGGCGCAATGGCGCCAGGTGCGCGGCAAGGTGGTGAGCATGGTGCTGCAGGACCCGCTCACCGCGCTCAACCCGGTGCGGCGCATCGGCGCGCAACTGGCCGACGTGCTCAAGCTGCACCTGGGCCTGCGCGGCGCGGCGTGCCTGCGCGAAGCCGCGGCGCTGCTGGAGCGCGTACACATCCGCGAGCCGCAGCGCGTGCTGGCGCTGTATCCGCACCAGCTCTCGGGCGGCATGCGCCAACGCGTGGTGATCGCGATGGCCTGGGCCTGCAAGCCGCAGCTCATCCTGTGCGACGAACCAACCACCGCGCTCGACGTGACGGTGCAAAAGGAAGTGCTGCGCCTCATCTACGAACTGGCGCGCGAGGGGCAGGGCGTGCTGCTCGTGACGCACGACCTCGGCGTGGTGGCCAAGCTCGCGCAGACCATGAGCGTGATCCACTCGGGCCGCATCCTGGAGGAAGGCAGCGTCGCGCAGGTGTACGCGCAGCCGCGCCATCCGTACACCCGCGCCTTGCTGAACGCGACACCGCGCTACGACCGGCCGGGGCGCACGCTCGTGCCGGTGGACGAGGCGCTGATCGCCGCGCTCGACGCCGAAGCGGCCGCGATGGACCGCGCGGGAGCCCGCGCATGAGCGCCCTGCTGCGGGTAGAGGGACTGGGGCTGGACGTGCCGGCGGCGGTGCGCGTGCAGGGGCAGCCCGCGATGCGCACCATCCTGCGCGACGTGGGCTTTACGCTGCAGCGGGGCAGGGCGCTGGGCGTGATCGGCGAATCGGGCAGCGGCAAGAGCTCGCTCGCGCGGGCGCTCACGCTGCTGATGCCGCCGCAGCGCGGGCGCATCACGTTCGACGGGCAGGCGGTGGTGGGGCTCGCGGGGCAGGCGCTCACCGACTACCGCGCGCGGCTGCAGCTCGTGTTCCAGGACCCGATGTCGGCGCTGAACCCGCGCCGGCGTGTGGGCACGAGCATCGTGCAGCCACTGCGCGCGCTGGGGCGACTGGCGGGGCGCAAACCGATGGACATCTGCGCCGAACTGCTCGAGCGCGTGGGCCTCTCCGCCGATCTGGCGCTGCGCTACCCGCACGAGCTCTCGGGCGGGCAGCGCCAGCGCGTGAACATCGCACGGGCGCTGGCGGTGCAGCCCGAAGTCTTGATTGCCGACGAGGTGACTTCGGGGCTCGACGTTTCGGCGCAGGCGCTGATCGTGGCGCTGCTGGCATCGCTGTGCCGCGAGAGCGGGCTGTCGCTGATCTTCATCAGCCACGACCTCTCGCTCGTGCACAGCCTGTGCGACGACGTGCTCATCCTGCGCGCGGGCGAGGTGGTCGAATCGGCAAGCACCGCGCAGGTTTTTGCGGCCCCGGCGCACGCCTACACGCGCGACCTGCTTGCGGCGATCCCGCTGCCCGACCCCGATCCGGCGTGGCTGATCGAATCCTGAGTGCGGCGGCCGGATACCGGTATTTTCATATCAAAATAAGAGCTGCTCGCGCTTTCCAGACAAGCGCTGAAGCGGGTTTTTGCTTGAATAATTCGGGCGCAGCTGCGCACACCGCGATCAATGCAGCTTGAGCGCGTTCTTGGCCTTGCTCTTGCCCGCGCGTGCGGGCGGGTTGCACAGGCCGCAGGTGTAGTGGCGGCTTTCGTAGAGCTCGGTGACGAACTGGCCGTGGCACTTGCTGCAGGCGGTGCGCGTGAGCATGCTCGCGTCGATGAATTTCACGAGGCGCCAGGCGCGGGTGAACGACAGCAGCGGCTCGATCTCGGCGGCCTGCACCTGCTCGCTGTACAGGCGGTAGGCCTTGGTGAGCAGTTCCACCGCGTCCAGGTCCACGCCCTTGGAGAGGTATTCGTAGATGTTCAGGAACAGCGAGCTGTGGATGTTTTCCTGCCAGGTGAGGAACCAGTCGGTGGAAAACGGCAGTTGTCCCTTGGAGGGCGAGCGGCCCGCGACTTCCTTGTACAGGCGGATCAGGCGCTCGTAGGAGAGCGTGGTTTCTGATTCCAGCACCTGCATGCGCGCGCCCATCTCGATGAGCATCGCGGCGCGTTCGATCTGGCGGGATTCGTTCAGGACGCTCTTGGCGGTGGCGGTCATGGCGCGGCTTCCTCGTTCAGATGACTTCGCTCACGCGGCTGGCCATCAGGATGTTGGCGTGCAGCGTGTTGGTCGCGTCGCTCGCGGCCTTGGTCGGCGTGTTGTGGTTGGTGAGCAGACTCCACACCAGCTCGTCATCGACGCGGAAGCTGCACAGCAGCGTGTTGCGCGAGGCGAGCTTGAGCACCTGCGCGGTGCTGAGCGAAACGAGGATGTCCGCGGCTTCTTCCGCCAGCCCCAGGCGGAACACCGCCTCGGCCTTGTCCTGGCGGATCAGGTGTTGCGCCAGCATCAGGTACGACAGATTGGCTTCGCGGATTTCGGAGAGCAGTTGTTCGTTCGTCATGGTGCATTCCTTTCAGAGGCCGGACCGGGCTCGATCCGTTGAAATGCATTGTGAAAGTCGGCCTCAAGGAAGATAAGTCGGTGACCGGCGGTACCTGACGTCAGGCCTGGCGGACACGGCGTGTAGGAATTTGCCCTACATGGGTGTCGGGTCGGCATGGGCGCATCGGGAGTGGAGGCCCCGATCTCAACGCTCGACGGACATCGTGCCCCGCAGGGTTGCGTGTGCCGGCTGCTGGTTCAATATATGATTCATATATGTTTCACCTGGAACGAACAACATGGGCATCGTGAATATCGACGACGAGCTCCACGACCAACTGCGCAAGGCCAGCGCCGTATCGTGCCGCTCCATCAATGCGCAGGCCGCTTTCTGGATCCGGATCGGCATGCTGTGCGAGATGCATCCGGCGCAGAGCTTCAACGAGATCGTGACCCGCGAAATGCAGGCGGCGGGTGTAGCCGCGCCGTCTTTGCAGAAAGCATCGCCATGACCAAGCGCCCGGAAGAAATCGCATTGCTGGCAGAGTCGGGGAGATTGCTGGCGCAGGTGTTCGACCGTCTCGATCAACTGAATCTGATCGGCATGTCCACCATGCAGGTCAACGAGCTGGTCGACGACCTCATCGTCCATGAACTCCATGCCCGTCCGGCCAGCAAGGGCCAGTACGGCTACGCCTACGCGCTCAATGCCTCGCCCAACAACGTGGTGTGCCACGGTGTTCCCTCGCCCACGGACATTCTGCGAAGCGGGGACATCGTCAACTTCGACATCACGCTGGAGAAGAATGGCTACATCGCCGATTCCAGCAAGACCTATCTGGTGGGTGAAGTCTCGCAACCGGCCCGACGGCTGGTGCAGATCACCTATGAAGCCCTGTGGAAAGGCATCCAGGCCGTCCGCCCAGGCGCCACGCTGGGCGACGTGGGCCACGCCATCGAGCGGCACGCCCGCAGGAATGGCTATTCGATCGTCCGGGAATACTGCGGCCACGGCATCGGCCGCGAAATGCACGAAGAACCCCAGGTGTTGCACTGGGGCAAGCCGCGCACCGGGCTGACGCTGCGCGAGGGCATGGTCTTCACCATCGAGCCTATGGTCAATCAGGGGCGCAGAGCCGTCCAGACCGAGGACGATGGCTGGACGGTCGTCACCTGCGACGGACAACTGTCCGCGCAATTCGAGCACACCGTGGCCGTCACGGGCAACGGTGTGCGGGTGTTGACCTTGCGCTGCGGCGAACGGCGACCGCACTGAGCACAGGCGACGCATGGGGGCGTCTGGCGACGCCTCAAGAACCGGGCGGGGCGCGACCCCTTCCGTCAGCCGCGCATCGCGCGCGTGCCAGCGCATCGTCCCTTGCGTTGATCGCACCAGCCTCGGCGCGTGCCGCCACATCGCGGCGCTGTCGTTCAGAAGAAGGCGGCATTCCCGATCGCCGCGGTGGCAACGCGACGGGTGGCCGATGACGGCCTGGTGCCGGGTTCATTGCCCAAAAAAACGGGCCGCAGCCCGTTGTTTGTGGGAGCGGGGCGGCCTGCTCAGCCGAGCTCGCCCATCTGCGACTGCAGATAGTTCTGCACGCCCACCTTGGCGAGCACCTCGATCTGCGTTTCGAGGAAGTCGATGTGCTCCTCGGTGTCGTCGAGGATGCGCGCGAGCAGGTCGCGCGAGACGAAATCGCGCACGCTCTCGCAGTGCGCCATGCCTTCCTTGACGGTTTCCTGCGCGGCGCGCTCCAGGCGCAGGTCGCATTGCAGGATTTCGGGCACGTCCTCGCCGATCTGCAGCTTGCCCAGGTCCTGCAGGTTGGGCAGGCCGTCGATCATCAGGATGCGGTCCATGAGCATGTCGGAGTGCTTCATCTCACCGATGGACTCTTCCCGCTCCTTGCTCGCGAGCCGGTCAAACCCCCAGTGCTTGAGCAACCGGTAGTGCAGGAAGTACTGGTTGATGGCGGTGAGCTCGTTCCTGAGCTGGGCTTGCAGGTACGAGATGACTTTTGCGTCGCCTTTCATGGCGGACTCCTTGTTTCAACATGGCTATGGGGCCGATTGTGAGCGCGTGGTCTGGTACTGACAAGCCGAAGCCCGCCGTCCCGGGCCGACGCCCGACCGCGCGCGCGATGATTGATATTGCCAATCCGCTGGATTGTGCATATCAAATAGACAAATCGGCATGAAGCCCTATTATCGGGTTTCTACTTAGTTCACGACTCCAAGGAGGTCACGCATGTCGCTCATCAATACCCAGATTCAACCGTTCAAGACCACCGCCTACGTCAACCGTGGCGGCAAGGGCGAATTCATCGAAGTCACCGACCAGACGCTCAAGGGCAAGTGGTCCGTGCTGATCTTCATGCCAGCCGCCTTCACCTTCAACTGCCCCACCGAGATCGAAGACGCGGCCGAGCACTACGCCGAGTTCCAGAAAGCCGGTGCCGAGGTCTATGCCGTGACGACGGACACGCATTTCTCGCACAAGGTCTGGCACGAGACGTCCGACGCCGTGGGCAAGGCCAAATTCCCGCTCGTGGGCGACCCCACGCACCAACTGACCCACGCCTTCGGCGTGCACATCGAGGAAGAAGGCCTGGCGCTGCGCGGCACCTTCGTGATCAACCCCGAGGGCGTGATCAAGACCATGGAAGTGCACTCCAACGAGATCGCGCGCGACGTGACCGAGACGCTGCGCAAGCTCAAGGCCGCGCAGTTCACCGCCGCGCACCCCGACCAGGTGTGCCCGGCCAAGTGGAAGGAAGGCGCCAAGACGCTGACCCCGTCGCTGGATCTGGTCGGCAAGATCTGAGCCCACGGCCGTCTGCCACCCGCAGCCGGACTGGCGCAGGGCGCGCACGCGCCCTGCCGTCCGGCTTTTTCATGCCCGTTTTTGCGATTGCCTGAAGGAGGAACCATGCTTGACGATCCACTGAAAACCCAGCTTGCCGCCTATCTGGAGCGCGTGCAGCGCCCGTTCGAGCTGGTCGCCTCGCTGGACGAGAGCGAAGGTTCGGCGCAGATGCGCGAGCTGCTCACCACCATCGCCAGCCTGCGCAGCGACAAGATCAGCGCGCGGTTTGACGGGCAGGACGCGCGCAAGCCTTCGTTCGCGCTGGTGCGAGCCGATGGCGAGCAGTCGCTGCGCTTTGCCGGGCTGCCGCTGGGGCACGAGTTCACCTCGCTGGTGCTGGCGCTGCTGTGGACCGGCGGCCACCCCCCGAAGGAAGAGGCCGACCTGATCGAGCAGATCCGGCAGCTCGATGGCGACTTCAATTTCGAGGTCTACATGAGCCTGACCTGCCACAACTGCCCGGACGTGGTGCAGGCGCTCTCGCTCATGGCGGTGCTCAACCCCAAGGTCAAGACCACGGTGATCGAGGGCGGCGCGTTCGAGGCCGAGGTGACGGCGCGCGAGATCATGGCCGTGCCCATGGTGTATCTGAACGGCGAGGTGTTCTCCGCCGGGCACATGGAACTCAAGCGCATCGTCGGCATGCTCGATGCCGGTGCCGCCGCACGCGAGGCGGACAAGCTCTCGGCCAAGGCGGCGTTTGACATGCTCATCGTCGGCGGCGGCCCGGCCGGCGCGGCGGCGGCCGTGTACGCGGCGCGCAAGGGCATACGCACGGGCGTGGTGGCCGAGCGCTTCGGCGGGCAGGTGAACGACACGCTGGACATCGACAACTACATCTCGGTGCCGCACACCGAGGGGCCGCAGTTCTCCAGCGCGCTCCTGCAGCACGTGCGCGAGTACGAGGTGGACGTGATGAACCTGCAGCGCGCCAAGGCGCTCAAGCCCGCGGGCGCGGACGGCCTGATCGAGGTGACGCTGGAAAACGGTGGCGTGCTCAGGGGTAAGACCGTCATCCTCTCCACCGGCGCGCGCTGGCGCAGCATGAACGTGCCGGGCGAGGAGCAGTACCGCACCAAGGGCGTGGCCTACTGCCCGAGCTGCGACGGGCCGCTGTACAAGGGCAAGCGCGTGGCCGTGATCGGCGGCGGCAATTCCGGCATCGAGGCGGCAATCGACCTCGCGGGCGTGGTGGAGCACGTCACGGTGCTTGAATTCATGCCCGAGCTCAAGGCCGACGCGGTGCTGCAGAAGAAGCTCGCGAGCCTGCCGAACGTGGAGGTGGTCCTCAACGCGCAGACCACCGAGGTGCTGGGCGACGGCAGCAAGGTCTATGCGCTGAGCTACAAGGACCGCGTCTCGGGCGAGGCGCGCCAGTTGGCGGTGGAGGGCATCTTCGTGCAGATCGGCCTGCTGCCCAACACCGACTGGCTCAAGGGTACGGTGGAGCTCAGCAAGGCGGGCGAGATCGTCGTCGACGCGCGCGGCCAGACCAGCGTGCCGGGCGTGTTCGCCGCGGGCGACTGCACCACGGTGCCGTACAAGCAGATCGTGATCGCGGCGGGCGCGGGCGCGACGGCGGCGCTGGCGGCGTTCGACCACCTGATCCGCTCCTGATGCAATAGCTGCCCGCGCTTGCCTGGCAAGCGCAGGCGGCCTTTCCGGTCTGAAAAATCGGGGCGGCGTGCGCCGGGGCGGCGGCTCGGTTACGCTGGGCCCCGTCGTTGCGGTAGAGGTGTGCCCCGATGTTGTTGACCGTGGTTCTCGTTGCCCTGTTGATCTGGGGCGTGGTGGTGGCGCGCTGGGTGGCGCGGCTGCCGATGCGCGCGCTCTGGCGCGTGCTGCTGGCGCTGGTGCTGTTGCCGGTGGCGGGGTACTGGCCCATCGTCAACTGGTACTTCGGCAATTTCTCGGTGATGGAACTGCCGCGCTGGCTTGCCATCGCAGCGGGTGGGGCGCTCGGTGCGCTGCTGCTGCTTGCGCTGCTGCTGGTGCTGCGCGACCTGCTCGGCGGCGTGCTGCGGCTGCTCTGGCCCACCGCGGGCCGGGCGCTCGTGCGCAGCCGCGCGGCGGGCTCGGTGCTGGCGCTGGTGGCGCTGCTGCTGGGCGCCTGGGGTACCTGGCAGGCGGTGAAGCTGCCCGAGGTGCGCGCGGTGGAGGTGGTGCTGCCGGGCCTGCCGCCCGCGTTCGACGGCTACCGCATCGTGCAGCTTTCGGATCTGCACGCGGGCGTCATCAACCGCGCGCCGTGGATGGCGGGGGTGGTCGAGCGGGTGAACGCGCTCGCGCCCGACCTCATCGTCATCACCGGCGACTTCCAGGACGGGCTCGTTGCCGCGCGCGCCGCGCACGTGGCGCCGCTGGCGCGGCTGGCCTCGCGCGACGGCGTCATCGGCGTGCCCGGCAACCACGAGTACTACGTGAACTACGGCGGCTGGATGCAGGCGCTGCGCGCGCTCGGCATCACGCTGCTGGAAAACGCCCACGTGCTCGTGGCGCGCGGCGGCGCGCGTGTTGCCCTCGTCGGCCTCACGGACCGGCAGGCGGGCGCGTTCGGCCAGGCCATGCCCGACCTTGCCGCCGCCACGCGTGGCCTGCCGCCGGGGGTCGAACGGATCGTGCTCAGCCACCGCCCCGACACCGCGCGCGACGTGGCCGCCTCCGGCGCCGTGCTGGAACTGGCCGGGCACACGCACGGCGGGCAAATCCGCGGTATCGACCTGCTCACCCAATGGGCCAACAACGGCTACGTCTCGGGCCTGTACCAGGTCGGGCGCATGTGGCTGTACGTGAGCAACGGCACCGGCCTGTGGCCGGGCCTGCCGGTGCGCCTGGGCCGCCCGTCGGAAATCACGCTCCTCACGCTCAGGGCACGAGCACCGTGATTTTGATAGCTGCCAGCGCTTGCCAGGCAAGCGCCAGAGCCGCAAAAGACATGAAAACTTGATCGCCGGCGCGGCAGCCATCGTGGGGGCTGCGGCCGGCCATAGTCACCCTAGGTGCGTGCTTTCCATCTCGGTCACGCCCTCGGGCAGGCGCTTGTGCGAGCCATCACAGAACGGCGCGCCCTTGGTCTGCTTGCACATGCACAGCCACTTGTCGGCCGCCTCGGTGATCGTGAACGCCACGGGCACGATACCCGTGCCACGGTGCGAGCCGTCGCAAAACGGCTGGTTCCTTGAGCGTCCGCAGGCGCACCAGTGGTAGTGGCCGGGTTCGAGGTGCACCTGCTTGGGTGCGCGCGCGGCGATATGGGCCATGGGCATGTGGGGTCTCCTTGTGTTGATGGACGTGCAAGCGTAGCCAGCGGGCAAAGGCTGGGCAAATCGCCGGGAATAATGGTTTTGCAGGTGCCCGGGCGGGACGCCGCTGGCCTGCGCTTGCAGGAATACTGGTGAAAGATGGCCCTGACGGTTACCTGGCAAGCGCGAGCAGCTATCAAATTGCGGTGCTATCACGTTGGCAGCGGGATGAACTCCACCGCGTCGCCCACCACCTTCGGAAAGCGCTGCTGCGTCCAGTCCTCGCGCGCCCGCGCGATGCGCTCCCTGGTGCTCGCGACGAAGTTCCAGTCGATGTAGCGCTGGCCCACCGGCTCGCCGCCGATGAGCGCGATGCGTGCGTCGCTCGTGGCGCGCACCGTCACGCCTGCCGGGCCGTCGAGCACCGCAAGCGCGAATTCCGGCAGGGCGGTGGCACCCGCGACGAGCGTGCCGCTGGCGGCGTACAGCGCCAGCTCCGGCGCCTGCGGCAGGCGCAGGCTCTGGCCTGCGCGCAGGTGGGCCTCGGCATAGAGCGCGCCCGCGTAGCTGCGCACCGGCGAGGTAGCGCCCCAGGCACTGCCCATCATCACGCGCGCGGCCACGTCGTCCACGCTCACCTGCGGCAGCGCGGCCGCGGCGTAGTGCAGAAAGGCCGGGTCGCCGTCTTCGTCCGCGTCCGGCAGCGCCAGCCACAGTTGCAGGCCGTGCAGGCGGTGGGCGCTTGCGCGCACCTCGGGGCGTTCGCGCTCCGAGTGCGTGATGCCGCGCCCGGCCACCATGAGGTTGATGTCGCCGGGCGTGATGGCCTGCGTGTTGCCCAGCGAGTCGCGGTGCAGGATTTCGCCCTCGAACAGGTAGGTGACGGTGGCCAGGCCGATGTGCGGGTGCGGGCGCACGTCGATCCCTTGGCCGGGCGCGAACCGGGCCGGGCCCATGTGGTCCAGGAAGATCCACGGCCCCACGGTCTTGCGCCGCGCGGTGGGCAGCAGGCGGCGCACGGAAAAGCCGTCCAACGGCCGCTCGCGCGCCGTGATGCGTTCGATCACGCCGTCGTTCGTCGTTGTCATGGCCTGTGCTCCCTCATGCGCCGGCGGTGGCCGCGCGCGGCAGCTCGCCGAAGTGCCCGCCCTGCAGGTCGGCGAAGGCCTGGCGGATCTCGTCCTCGGTGTTCATCACGAACGGGCCGTAGGCGACGATGGGCTCGTCGATGGGCTCGCCGCTGAGCACCAGCAGGTGCGCGTCGCCCGCGTCGTCCTTGGCGGCCACGCGCACGCCGCTGCCGGCGCGGGCCAGGTGCACCACCTGCGCGTCGTGCGCGGCGGTGTCGCCCACGCTCACCTGGCCGTGCAGCACGACGATGGCGCTGCTCCAGCCCTCGGGCAGCGGCAGCTCGCAGGCGCCGCCTGCGGCAAGGCGCACGTCCCACACGTGCATGGGCGTGAAGGTCTTGGCCGGGCCGCGCTGGCCGTGGAGCTCGCCCGCGATGACGCGCGCGCTGCCCGCGCCGCCCGCCAGCGGCACGGTCGGAATCTGCGCGGCGGTGATTGCCTGGTAGCCGGGTGCGGCACGCTTGCCCTGCGCGGGCAGGTTCACCCAGAGCTGCGCCATCTCGAAGCGGCCGCCGCGGCGCGCCCAGTCGCGCCCGTGGAATTCCTCGTGCAGGATGCCGCTCGCGGCGGTCATCCACTGCACGTCGCCGGGGCCTATGGTGCCGCCCTGGCCGGTGGAGTCGAGATGCTCCACTTCGCCGTCAAAGACGATGGTCACGGTCTCGAACCCGCGGTGCGGGTGCTCGCCCACGCCGCGGCGCTGCGTCGTGGGCCCAAACTCCACCGGTCCGCCGTAGTCCAGCATCAGAAAGGGCGAGAGCAGCGGTGCGTGGTCGTGGTAATTGAACAGCGTGCGCACGGGAAAACCGTCACCCACCCAGTGGCCGCGCGGGGCGCTGAAGACATGCTCTACCTGTTTCATCCGGGGCTCCTTGTGCGATGCGCTGATTTTAAAAATCAACGCAAAATAAGGCTAGATAACCAAAATGATCTTCACCGTCCCATGTATGGTCTCAATGCATCGAATCAATAGCCAAGCCGCTCGGGGCGAATCTCCTGCAGGATGGTGGTGGCGATCTCCTCGATCGACTTGGTGGTGGACGACAGCCAGCGTATGCCCGAGCGGCGCATCATGGATTCGGCCTCGTGTACCTCGGTGCGGCAGTTTTCCAGGCTCGCGTAACGTGAGCCGGGGCGGCGCTCGCTGCGGATTTCCGACAGGCGCTCGGGGCTGATGGTCAGGCCGAAGATCTTCTTGCGAAACGGCACCAGCGCGGGCGGCAGCTGTTTGCGCTCGAAATCTTCGGGGATCAGGGGGTAGTTGGCCGCCTTCAGGCCGTGCTGCATCGCCAGGTACAGGCTGGTGGGCGTCTTGCCGCTGCGCGAGACGCCGACGAGGATCACGTCCGCGCCCGCCAGGTCGTCGTGCGTCTGGCCGTCGTCGTGCGCCAGGCTGAAGTTGATCGCCTCGATGCGGTCGTGGTAGTCCTTGTTCTGGCTGATGTCCGAAAAGCGTCCCACGCGGTGGTGGCTCTTCATGCCCAGCTCGTCCTCCAGCGGCTGCACGAAGGTGCCGAACATGTCCAGCAGCATGCCCTTGCAGCCATCGCGCAGGATCTGCAGCACCTGCATGTCCACGAGCGTGGTGAACACCAGCGGCTTGAGCGTCTCCACCTCGGCGGTGTGGTTGATCTGGCGCACGACCTGGTACGCCTTGTCTTCCGAATCGATGAAGGGCAGGCGCACGCGCCTGGGTTCGATGTCGAACTGCGCCAGGATGGCGTTGCCAAAGGTTTCGGCGGTGATGCCGGTGCCGTCGGAGACGAAGAAAACGGTGCGTGTGGTCATGAAGCGCCCTGGGCCATGGGCCAAACGGAAGATGGCAACGGCGCGAAGGCACCGCCTACAATGGCGCGATTATTCCCCTGGAGCCTGTGCACGCGATCGCGAACAGGCTCTTACCCCATGCAGCGCGCTGGCCCACACCTCCAACGACTAAGCCCGAACGGCTGCATGAGTGCTTGCCTGCCCGTTCCGAAGGGCGCGGCGGCAGACCCGGTTTCAACTTCTGGAGCTTTCCCATGTCTGCACGCTTTGAGGCGACCGCCCTGGTCGTACCGTTTGAGAACCTGAGGATGACCGATGTCGAGGTGGTCGGCGGCAAGAACGCCAGCCTCGGCGAGATGATTTCGCAACTGCCGCAGGGCGTGCGTGTGCCCACGGGCTTTGCGACGACGGCGCACGCGTTTCGCGAGTTCCTGAAGCACGAGGGTCTGACCCAGCGCATCAGCGATCGTCTGGCGCGCCTGGACGTGGACGACGTGCGCGCGCTGGCCGAGGCCGGTGCTGAAATCCGCGCCTGGGTCGAAAACCAGCCCTTCCCGGCAGACCTCGAAAAGGCCGTGCGCGATGCCTTCGCCACCCTGAGCGGCGGCAACGCGCAGGCAAGCTTTGCCGTGCGCAGCTCGGCCACGGCCGAGGACCTGCCCGACGCGTCGTTCGCCGGTCAGCAGGAGACCTTCCTCAACGTCGTCGGCATCGAGGACGTGCTGCACAAGATGAAGGAGGTGTTCGCCAGCCTCTACAACGACCGTGCCATCAGCTACCGCGTGCACAAGGGTTTTGCGCACGACGTGGTGGCGCTGTCGGCGGGTGTGCAGCGCATGGTGCGCTCCGATCTGGGCGCGGCCGGGGTGATGTTCACCATCGACACCGAAAGCGGCTTTGACCAGGTGGTCTTCATCACCAGCAGCTACGGCCTGGGCGAGACGGTGGTGCAGGGCGCGGTGAACCCGGACGAGTTCTATGTGCACAAGCCCATGCTCCAGGCGGGCAAGCGCGCGGTGATCCGGCGCAACCTGGGCAGCAAGCTGATCCAGATGGTGTTTGCCACGCCCGAGGAGAAGGCCGCCAGTGGCAAGTTGGTCAAGACCGCGGACGTCGCGGCCGAGCAGCGCAACCGCTATTCGCTCACCGATGCCGAGGTGGAGCAGCTCGCGCACTATGCGCTCATCATCGAGCAGCACTATGGCCGCCCCATGGACATCGAGTGGGGCAAGGACGGCGGCGACGGCCAGCTCTACATCCTGCAGGCGCGCCCCGAGACGGTGAAGAGCCAGTCCAGGGGCCAGGCCGAGCAGCGCTTCAAGCTCAAGAGCACCGGGTCGGTGCTGGTGGAGGGCCGCGCGATCGGTCAGAAGATCGGCACGGGGCCGGTACGCCTGGTGCATGACATCCGCGAGATGGACAAGGTGCAGCCGGGCGACGTGCTGGTGACCGACATGACCGACCCCAACTGGGAGCCGGTGATGAAGAAGGCCAGCGCCATTGTCACCAACCGCGGCGGGCGCACCTGCCACGCGGCCATCATCGCGCGCGAGCTCGGCATTCCGGCGGTGGTGGGCTGCGGCGATGCGACCGAGGTGCTCAAGGACGGCACGCTGGTCACCGTGAGCTGCGCCGAGGGCGACACCGGCCACATCTACGACGGCCTGCTGGAGACCGAAGTGACCGAGGTGCAGCGCGGCGAAATGCCCAAGATCGCCACCAAGATCATGATGAACGTGGGCAATCCGCAGCTCGCGTTCGACTTCGCGCAGTTGCCGAACGACGGCGTGGGCCTGGCGCGGCTGGAGTTCATCATCAACAACAACATCGGCGTGCACCCCAAGGCCATCCTGGACTACCCCGCCGTCGATGCCGACCTGAAGAAGGCCGTGGAGAGCGTGGCGCGCGGCCATGCGTCGCCGCGCGCGTTCTATGTGGACAAGGTAGCCGAGGGCGTGGCCACCATCGCCGCCGCGTTCTGGCCCAAGCCCGTGATCGTGCGGCTGTCGGACTTCAAGAGCAACGAATACCGCAAGCTCATCGGCGGCAGCCGCTATGAGCCGGATGAGGAAAACCCCATGCTGGGCTTTCGCGGCACGGCGCGCTACATCAGCGAGGAATTCGCCGAGGCGTTCGCGATGGAGTGCGAGGCCCTCAAGCGCGTGCGCGGCGAAATGGGCCTCGTCAACGTGCAGGTCATGGTGCCCTTCGTGCGCACGCTGGGGCAGGCCAGGCGCGTGACCGAGCTGCTGGCCGAGCACGGCCTCAAGCGCGGCGACAACGACCTGAAGGTCATCATGATGTGCGAGGTGCCGAGCAACGCGGTGCTGGCCGATGAATTCCTCGAATACTTCGACGGCTTTTCGGTGGGCTCCAACGACCTGACGCAGCTCACGCTCGGGCTCGACCGCGATTCGGGGCTGGAGCTGCTGGCGCATGATTTTGACGAGCGCGATCCGGCCGTGAAGGCGCTGCTCCGGCAGGCGATTGCCGCGTGCAAGCGCCAGGGCAAGTATGTGGGTATCTGCGGCCAGGGGCCCAGCGACCACCCGGACTTCGCCGAGTGGCTGGCGGCCGAGGGCATTGCCTCGATCTCGCTCAATCCCGACACGGTCGTCGCCACCTGGCAGCAGCTCGCGCGCTGAGCGCGGCCACGCCGCAAGCGCATGTCCGCCACGAGCACGCCCGCCGCCGCCTTGGCGTCCGACCCGGTGGGCGTGCCGCTGGACCCGGCGCTGCACGACCTGCACCACCTGGGCTTCAAGCTCGCGTTGCTCGTGGTGTGGGCGCTGGCTTCATTCGGCGTGGGGTATTTCGCCGAGCGGCTGCAGTTCCTCGTCGGACCGTGGCCTTTCAGCTATTGGATGGCGGCGCAGGGTGGGGTGCTGGTGTTCATCGCGCTGGCCTGGATCTATTACGCGGTGATGCGCCGGTATGAGCGCCGCGACGAGCGGGACGCAGCAGCGGATGTGGGGGCGCATGGCTGATCCGGGCGCCGGCGCGCGCTCGTACACGGCGCGGCTCGGCCGCATCCTGGGGCTGTACGTCATCGGCCTGCTGGGTTTCGTCGCCGTCATGGCGTGGGCCGAGCAGCAGGGGCTCTCGCGCCACTGGATCGGCCCGATCTTCCTGTTCCTGACGGTGATGGCCTACGCGGCCATCGGTGTCTGGGGCCGCACCTCCGACCCGGCGGAGTACTACGTCGCCGGTCGGCGCATCCCGCCGATCTACAACGGCATGGCCACCGCGGCCGACTGGATGAGCGCCGCCTCGTTCATCAGCCTTTCGGGTGCGCTGTACCTGCAGGGCTTCGCGGGTGCGGCGGGCGCGCCCGGCGGGCTGGCCTACATACTGGGGTGGACGGGGGGCTTCGTGCTGGTGGCGATGCTGATCGCACCGCCGCTCAGAGCCATGCGTCTGTACACGATTCCGGATTTCTTCCAGGTGCGCTTCGGCGGGGCCTGGCCGCGCATCCTCGCGGCGATCGGCGCGGTGCTGTGCTCGTTCACCTACGTGGTGGCGCAGATCTACGGCGTGGGCTTGATCGCCTCGCGCCTCACCGGCGTGCAATTCGAGATCGGCATCATGCTCGGGCTGGGTGGCGTGTTGCTGTGCTCGTTTCTCGGCGGCATGCGCGCGATCACCTGGACGCAGGTGGCGCAGTACGTGGTATTGCTGCTGGCGTTCCTGATCCCGGTGTCGTGGCTGTCGTACAAGCAGCTCGGCAACCCGGTGGCGCCCGTGGCCTACGGCGAGCAACTGGGCAAGATCGCCGAGCGCGAGAACGCATTGCTGAACTCCGAGGCCGAGCGCCAGGTGATCGCGGCCTACCAGCAACGGGTGCGCGAGTACCAGGAGCGCCTGGACGACGTTCCGGCCGCGCTGGAGCGCGAGCGCCGCGAGGCGCGCGAGCACATCCAGCAATTGCGATCGCGCAATGCCGATGTGGATCTCATCGTCGCCGCGAGCCGGGAACTGCTTGCGATGCCGCGCGACGAGGCCGAGGCGCGTCTGCGCTGGACGCGCGAGCTGCGCGAGAACCAGGAGCGCGCGCAGCCGCTGGGCGGCCTGCCGCAGCACAGCCAGCCCTTCGCGGGCGACGCGGCGGGCGATGAAACCCAGCAGGCGCAGTACGAGGTGTCGCGGCGCAACTTCATGGCGCTGCTCTTCTGCCTGATGCTCGGCACGGCGGGCATGCCGCACCTCTTGATGCGCTACTACACCGTGCCGACGGTGGCGGGCGCGCGCGCCTCGGTGGCCTGGTCGCTGGTGTTCATTGCGCTGCTGTACCTGAGCATTCCAGCCCTTGCGGCACTGGTGAAGTTCGAGATGATGACGC
>JAIXLP010000098.1:0-8610 GCA_026954015.1 Burkholderiales bacterium
TGTCGTCGGTGCTGGCGGTGTAGCTGGTGTCGGGGCTGCGCAGGAAGCCGAAGCCGTCGGGCAGGATTTCGAGCACGCCGTCGGCGAAGACCTGTTCGCCGGTTTTCGCGCGCTTCTTGATGATGGCGAACATCAGCTCCTGCTTGCGCATGCGGCCGCCGTTTTCGATTTCCAGGGCTTCGGCCTGCTTGAGCACTTCGGAGACGTGCAGGGCCTTCAGTTCGTTCAGGTGCATGAAAAGACTCCGGTCAGGGAGTGGCAATGCTGGGTGAGATGGGGGTGGGCGGCGTGCCGTGCGGGCGCCCCTGGTTGGGCGCTCTGGCGCGCTGCGGATCGGGAAACCAGTTGCGCGAGGTGGTGCGCGGCTGGCGATCAGGAGGGGATTATGACAGCAAAACCCCGCGCCTACATGCGCGGGGCGGTCGGATGGCGGCGGTGGCCGGGCGCACCGCCGGGCAGATCAGGCGATGTTCTTGTCGATGAAGGCGGTGAGCTGCGCCTTGCTCATCGCGCCGACCTGCGTCGCGGCAAGCTCGCCGCCCTTGAACAGCATGAGCGTCGGAATGCCGCGGATGCCAAACTTGGCGGGCACCTCGCGGTTGTCGTCCACGTTGACCTTGGCGATCTGCAGCTTGCCCTGGTAGGTGCCCGCCACTTCGTCGAGCACGGGCGCGATCATCTTGCAGGGGCCGCACCATTCGGCCCAGAAATCCACCAGCACGGGCGTGTCGGACTTGAGCACGTCGCCTTGGAAAGAGCTGTCGCTCACATGTTTGATCAGGTCGCTGGCCATGGGCAATCCTCGCAGAAGTTCCATCGATGGGTGGGGATACAGTGCGGGTCATTGTGACAGAAAGCCGATGGCATCGCCGCCAGCGGCGCCTTTGCCCATCACTATGAATGCGATAGCTGCAGGCGCTGACCCAGACTGCGCTGGCGCCGTTTTCGATCTTTGGCGTGCGTTGCTGGCGCGCATCGCCGCCAGCCTGCGCGAGCAGGCCGCGCACCCGGCGCGCAGCGTGGTGCTGCTGCCGTTTGCCCAGCTCGTGCCGCTGGCGGCCAGCGGCTGGGCGGCGCTGCAGCCGGATGGTTTTGCGCCGCGCCTGGAGACCACGCGCAGCTGGGCCGCGCGCGAGGGCGTGTTCGAGGCCGGGCCCGATGACCTGTGCTTCGACCACGGGCGCGACCTGCTCACCGCCGCCGCGCTGTTGCAGGGCGCGGGCCTGGCCGCGCAGCGCGCCACGCTGGCCGCGCCCTTGCTGGCGCAGGCCACGCAGCTCGCGCAGGTGGCCGCCAGCCTGCCGCCGGCGCTGCGCCCCGACTGGGCCGAGCGGGCGCGTGCCGCGCTGCCGCCGGCGGGCGACGGCACGCTGGGACTGGAGGGCGCGCTGGGCCGCATCGCCGTGGCCTGGGCCGCGCATTCCAGCTACGCCAGCGACGTGCTGTTCGAGCCGCGCGTGGCGCGCGCGCTGGACGCGCTGGTGGTCGTCGAGGGCCTGCAGCCCGACCCGCTCATGGCCACGCTGGCCGAGCACTATTTTGAAAAGGCCACGGTGCTGGCGCTGCCCGCCGGCGCGACGCGCGGCCGCATTGCGCTGCACGCCTGCGCCGACGGCGAGGACGAGGCCGAGCGCGCCGCCGCCTGCGTGCTGAGCCACCTGAGCGCGGGCCGCGCGCCGGTGGCGCTGGTGGCCACCGACCGCGTGCTGCAGCGGCGCATCAACGCACTGCTGGCGGGGCATGGCGTGCGCCCCGGCGAGCTGCTGCGCGACGAAACCGGCTGGCGCCTGTCCACCACCCACGCCGCCGCGCAGCTGATGGCCGCGCTGCGGGCCGGCGCGCCGCTGGCGACCTGCGACGAGGTGCTGGACTGGCTCAAGCTCGCGCCGGTGTTCGACGCCGCCGCGCTGCGCGCGCTGGAGCGCCGCCTGCGCCGCGACACCGTGCGCGGCTGGGCGCAGGCGGTGCGGCTGACGCAGGCCGAACCGCTGACGGCGCACATCGAATCCTTGCGCGCCCCGCTGGCCGGCACGCGCGCCGTGTGCGACTGGCTGGCCGCCACGCGCGCGCTGCTGGAAGGCTGCGGCCTGTGGCCGCTGCTGGCGGCCGACGATGCCGGGCAGGCCGTCATCGCCGCGCTGGGGCTCGACGATGCCGCGCTGGCCGACTGGCGCGACTGGCCGGCCGCGCAGCGGCGCATGCCGCTGGCCGAGTTCACGCGCTGGGCGGCCGATGCGCTGGAGGGCGCCAGTTTTCGCCCGCCCCACGCCAGCTTGGCGCCGGTGGTGGTGCTGCCGCTGGCGCAACTGCCGGGGCGCCCGTTTGCCGCGCTGGTGCTGCCCGGCGCCGATGAGCAGCGCCTGCCCGCCGCGCCCGAGCCGCCCGGCCCCTGGAGCGGCGCCCAGCGCGCCGCGCTGCACCTGCCCACGCGCGAGCAGCTGATGCTGACGCAGGCGGCCACCTGGGCGCAGGCGCTGTGCGTGCCCGCGGTGGACGTGCTGTGGCGCCGGGGCGACGACAGCGGCGAGCCGCTGCAGCCCTCGCCCCTGGTGCAGGCGCTGGCGCTGCCCGGCACGGCGGTCAGCACCGTGGCGGGCGACGACCCGCGCGAGCCGCGGCGCGTCATCGCCACGCCCACCGCGCGGCCCATGCCCAGCGGCGCGGCGCTGCCCGCGCAGCCGCTGTCGGCCAGCAGCTACGAAATGCTGCGCGCCTGCCCGTACCGCTTCTTCGCGCTGCACCAGCTCGGCCTGCAGGAAGACAGCGAGCTGGACGTGGACCTGGACAAGCGCGACTGGGGCAACTGGCTGCACGCCACGCTGCGTGCCTTCCACGAAGCGCTGAAGCAAGCCCCGCAGGCCGACCGCGAAGCGCTGCTGGACGCCGCCGCCGCGCAGACCACCGCGCAACTCGGCCTGGCCGACGCGCCGGGCGAATTCCTGCCCTTTGCCGCCGCCTGGCCGGCGTTGCGGGGCGCCTATTTGCGGTGGCTGGCCCAGCACGAAGCCACCGGCGCGGTGTTCGACGCGGCCGAGCAGGCCATCGACACCACCTGCGGCGAGCTGCGCCTGAAAGGTCGCATTGATCGCATCGACCGCCTGGCGGACGGCACGCGGCTGCTGATCGACTACAAGACCGAGGCGCAGGACAAGACCAGAAAGCGCGTGGCCGCCGGCAACGAGGACACGCAACTGCCGTTCTACGCCCTGCTGTCGGGTGCCGACGCGCCGCGCGCGGCCTACCTCAACCTGGCCGAGCGCGAGCCGCCCACGCCTTTCGAACTGCTCGACCTGCCCATGCTGGCCGCCCAGCTCTACGAAGGCATGGCCAGCGACGTGGCGCGCATCGCCGCCGGGGCGCCGCTGCCCGCGCTGGGCGAGGGCAGCGTGTGCGACTGGTGCGCGGCGCGCGGCCTGTGCCGCAAGGACTTCTGGACGGCGCCATGAAATTCGGAACAGCCGAACGCAGAGGACGCAGAAATCACGCAGAAAGCGCAGAGACGAAACCGCGTTCGCAATCTCTGCTGCTTCGCCCAACCTATCTTTCTTCTGCGTTTTCTGCGAATCCTTTGCGCCCTCAGCGTTCGGGAGTTTGTTCATGACCCCCGCCTACGAACACAACGGCCAGCCCTGCACGCGCGAGCAGTTCTACCGCGTGGCCTGCGACCCGCGCCGCCACGTCGCGGTGGAGGCCTGCGCCGGCGCCGGCAAGACCTGGATGCTGGTCTCGCGCATGCTGCGCGCGCTGCTGGCGGGCGCCGAGCCGCACGAGGTTCTGGCGATCACCTTCACGCGCAAGGCCGCGGGCGAGATGCGCCAGCGCCTGTCCGAGTGGCTGCAGGACTTTGCCCGCCCGCGCCCCGCCACGCCTGAGTGCGCCGCCGAAACCGAGGCCGAGTGGCAGGCGCGCCTGCAGGATGAGCTGATTTCAAGAGGAATCGACCACCAGGCCGCACCCAGCCAGCGCGGGCAGCTACAAAATTTGCATCAAACCGTGCTCGGCCACGGCCGCCCGGTGCAGATCCGCACCTTTCACAGCTGGTTCATCGCGCTGCTCAAGAGCGCGCCGCTGGCGGTGCTGCAGCAGCTGGGCCTGCCCGCGTCGTTCGAGCTGCTGGAAGACGACGCCGACGCCGTGGCCGAAGTCTGGCGCCGCTATCTGCGCCAGATCGCCGGCGACGCGGCGCTGAGCGCCGACTACACCGCGCTGGTCGGCGCGCTGGGCCGCCACCGCGCGCACCAGGCGCTGGAGGGCGCGCTGGCGCGGCGCGTCGAATTCCAGCTGGCCGATGACGCCGGGCATGTGGACGAGGCCGTCGCGCCGGCCGGTGCGCTTGACCCCGAATACGCCGCCTTCGCCCACCCCTGCGACGCGCTGCTGACCGAGGCCGCGCGCACCCGCTGGCTGGCCTGGGCCAGTCCGCTGGGGGCGGAGAAGAACAAGACGCCGCAAAACGCCGCCGCCGCCGTCATCGACGCCTTCGAGGCCGAGCAGCCCGACGGCCCGCAGCGCCTGGCCGCGCTGCGCAAGGCCTTCTTCGTCGCCGCCGAAGACCGGCTGACCGCCCACCTGAAAAAGTACCCCGCCGCGCAAGAGGCCGAGGCCGAACTGCAGCGCCTGCTGCCCGCCGCGCGCCAGCACGACGCCCGCGCGCACCACCAGCGCATGGCGCGCCTGACGCGCGTGCTCATCGCGTGCTTCGCCCAGCTCAAGCGCGAGCGCGGCTGGGTGGACATGCCCGACGTCGAGCGCGCCGCGCACACCCTGCTGGCCGACCACCAGCTGTCCGCCTGGGTGCAGGAGCGCCTGGACGCGCGCATCCGCCACCTGCTGATCGACGAGTTCCAGGACACCAACCCGCTGCAATGGCAGGCGCTGCACGCCTGGCTGTCGGGCTACGCCGGCGCGGGCGGCGGGCAGGCGGCGCCCAGCGTGTTCATCGTGGGCGACCCCAAGCAAAGCATCTACCGCTTTCGCCGCGCCGACCCGCAGGTGTTCGCGGCCGCGCAGCGGTTCGTCGTGCAGGGCCTGGGCGGCGACCTGCTGGCCTGCGACCACACGCACCGCAACGCCCCCGCCGTGCTGGCCGCCGTCAACGCCGTGATGCAGCAGGCACAGGACGCGGGCGAGTTCAGTGGCTACCGCGCGCACAGCACCGAATCCACCGACGGCACCGGCCACATCGGCGCGCTGCCGCTGGTGCCGCGCCCCGGCAAGGACGCGGCGGGCGCGGGCGGCGGCGAGAGCGCCTGGCGCGACAGTCTGACCACCCCGCGCCTGGAACCTGAAGAAACCCTGCGCACCCTCGAATGCCGCCAGGCCGCGCGCTGGGTGGCCGCGCGCATCGCGGCGGGCGTGCAGGCCGAGCAGCTCATGGTGCTGGCGCGCAAGCGCGAGCCGCTGACCGTGCTGCAGGCCGAGCTGCGGCATCTGGGCATCGCCTGCGACCAGCCCGAAAAGCAGGTGCTGGGCGAGCAGCCCGCCGTGCAGGACGTGCTGGCGCTGGTCGACGCGCTGGTCTCGCCCGGGCACGACCTGGCGCTGGCGCGCGCCCTGAAGTCGCCGCTCATCGGCGCCACCGACGACGACCTCGCCCACCTGGCGCTGGCCGCCCGCGCTGCGCCGCCCGGTGGTGCCGGCTGGCTCGATCTGCTATCAACCACGCAGCTGCTCACGCTGGATGGACAGGCGCTGCACGCCGATTTGATGCAATACCGCGCCTGGCTGCTGGGCCTGCCGCCGCACGACGCGCTGCAGGCCATCTACCAGCACCGCGACGTGCTGGCGCGCTTTGCCGCCGCCGCCCCCGCGCCCGAGCGCGCGCAGGTGCTGGCGCAGTTGCGCGCGCTGCTGGCCGCGGCGCTGGGCGTGCAGGGCGGGCGCTTTCTCACGGCCTACCAGTGGCTGCGCGCGCTGCGCCGCCAGCACCTGCCCGTGCCGCGCCACGCCGCGCCGGGCGTGGTGCAACTGCTCACCGTGCACGGCGCCAAGGGGCTGGAGGCCGCCGAGGTGCTGCTGCTCGACGCCGCCGCCGCCCCCCCGCGCGGCCGCGGCGCCGGCGTGCTGATCGACTGGCCCGGCGCCGCGCGCGCGCCGCTGCGCCTGGCGTTCCTCGCCAGCGACAGCCAGCCGCCGCCCAGCCTGGCCGAGCTGGCGCAGCGGGAGGCCGACGCCCAGGCGCGCGAGGAGCTCAACGCCCTGTACGTCGCCATGACCCGCGCGCGCAGCCGCCTGGTGCTCTCGGGTGTCACCCCGCACGCGCAGCCGGCCAGCAGCTGGTGGCAGCGCCTGCAGCCGCTGGCCGAGCCCCTGCCGGCGCCCGATGCCGCGCCTGCCAGCGCCGCCCCGCCGCCCGCTGGTGAGGCTGAATTTTTCATGCAGAAAATGCCTCCAGCGCCTGTCCAGCAAGCGCTGGCAGCTATCAACAACGAAGCAAGCACCGACCCCGATGCACCCCCCGCCAGCGCCGCCGCCCGCATCGGCCAGGCCATGCACTGGCTGCTGGAGCACGCCGCCGACACCCCCGCCGGCTGGCACCCGCGCCGCGCCGCGCAGGCCCGCCGCCGCTTCGCGCTCGACGCCGCGCAGGCCACCCACGCCGAAGCCGTCGCCCGCCGCATCCTCGAAGGCGCCGCCGCCTGGGCCTGGAGCGACGAGCACGTGCTCGAAGCCTTCAACGAAGTCGAGCTGACCCACCAGGGCCAGCGCCTGCGCATCGACCGCCTGGTGCGCCGCCGCGCCAGCGCCACCGAGCCCGAGGCGTGGTGGGTGCTGGACTACAAAAGCGCCTTTCATCCCGAGCGCGACGCCGCGCTGCAGGAACAACTCGCCCGCTACCGCGCCGCCGTCGAGCGCCTGCACCCGGGGGCGGTGGTGCGGGTGGCGTTCTTGAGCGGGGAGGGCAGGGTGGTGGATTGAGGGGTGAGGAACTGCTGATTAGAGGGGGCTCAATATACTCGCGTAGCTGGCCGTGCGCGTCGATACTGGATTAGCGATTATTATTTTAAAATAAAACAACAAGACGAAAGCGAGAGTATGGGGCGGCAATTTGATACGTTTTGGCGTGCACTCGCGCAGATAACGCCGGGGTGGTCGTATTCTGCGATGAAGCAGAAATTACGTTACCTCTTTGCAGGAGTGCAATACCGTAAGCCATTGATGACATTGCTGGAAGTATCGGATTCCCCAGCCTTGCAGTGTGTTCGGCAAGATCGCCCCATGGTATTGGTGGGCACCGTAATTTGGCCTTATATCTGTGCTGCATGGGAGGTACCGACACGTTTGGAACATTTGCAGGCGCATTACAGGATTGTTGATCATCTGGGCGCGCCTCTTTTGTTTTCCGTAGATGAAAAATTGATATTGGCCCGATTGGACGAGATGTATGATGGCCTGAAGATTGTGCTGGACCAGCCACAGTGGTTCATGCGCGAAGGTGGGTTGACGCTGAATTTGTTCGTTGGTGATTTTAGAGCGTATTCGATTACGTTTTCTTTTTCGGGCCAGCTACCAGATGGAATCACTTGTCTGATAGGGGGCCTCCAGGGGCGCGATGCTGATGAAGTCAATGATCTCTACCGAAGTCTGACTGGGGCGGCGCAGGGATTGCGACCGCGTGACCTGCTGCTGGAAATTCTGCGCATGCTCTGTCGCTACTGGAAGGTGCAGCAAATTTTCGCTGTGCGTGATAGCCAACGGCATCATCGCCATCATTATTTCGGCGGCGACCGTGTGTTTGATCAAGATTACGATGTAATTTGGCAGGATCGAGGAGGAACGTTGGCGGATGACAAGCTCTTCTACCGTCTGTCGGTAGCGTCCCAACGCCGCGCAGATAGCGAAATCAAATCCAACAAACGCTCGCTTTATCATCGACGCTACCATCTTCTCGATGCAATTGAGTCCGAAATCACAACGGCTCTGCCTGGATTGACCCCGGTACGTTTCAAGGATTTATGAAAGAAAATAGATGCTGATTGAATACCGTGATCGCAAGCTATTGCATGCCATTGCGTTGTACCAGCGCTATCGCGGTCAACGTGATTTACCGTCGAGATTTAAGTGTGCTCTGGGTAAATTGGGGCATATCTATTGGTCTTTGCTCAGCGCTTCCGATATAAGTCGCGATGCGAAAATTGACCTGTCCACGCGTATGCCGCATCCCACAGGCGTTGTCATCCATGCTGACGCTGTGGTAGAGCCGGGATGCATGATCATGCAGCAGGTGACGATCGGCCAACTGGCCAGCGGAGGGGTGCCGGTGATCGAACGTGGCGTCTATCTGGGTTCCGGGTCGAAAATCCTGGGACCGGTTCGCGTTGGCGCTGGCGCTCGTATCGGCGCGAATGCGGTAGTGTTGGATGACATACCGCCGAACAGTACTGCTGTCGGGGTTCCGGCACGGGTCGTGTCGCGCCGAGGTGATCCCGCGACAACCTCGGAAATCGTTGGCGAATAGCTCTTCCAGGGCAATTTCGTTTTCAGCCTCGTGCGATCGCCGAAACTCGGTGGCGCACGTAGTGGGCGGCGCTCAGCCAATGTCAATACTCTCTTGTCCCCTCGCCATCATCGGCGCCGGCCCGGCCGGCCTGATGGCGGCGCAGGCCGCGG
>JAIXLP010000098.1:8620-50320 GCA_026954015.1 Burkholderiales bacterium
CCCCTCGCCATCATCGGCGCCGGCCCGGCCGGCCTGATGGCGGCGCAGGCCGCGGCCGAGGCGGGGGTGGTGGCGCAGGTGTTCGATGCCATGCCCTCGGCGGGGCGCAAGTTGCTGCTGGCAGGGCGCGGTGGGCTCAATCTCACGCATGCGGAGCCGCGGGAGCGGTTGCTCACGCGCTACGGCGCGCAGGCGCCGTGGCTCACGCCGTACCTGCGGGCGTTTGGCGCGTCCGAGGTGCGGGCCTGGGCCGACGGGCTGGGCGCGCAGACCTTCGTCGGCAGCTCGGGCCGCGTGTTTCCGCGCGACATGAAGGCCGCGCCGCTGCTGCGTGCGTGGCTGCGGCGGCTGGGCGGGGCGGGCGTGACCTTGCACCTGCGCCACCGCTGGCTGGGGTGGGACGACACCGGTGCGCTGCGCCTTGCCACGCCCGATGGCGAGGTGCGCGTGGCCGCGCGCTCGGTGGTGCTGGCGCTGGGTGGGGCGAGCTGGCCGCGCCTGGGCAGCGACGCGGCGTGGGTGTCGCTGCTGGCGCAACGGGGCGTGCCGTTGGCGCCGCTGCAAAGCGCCAATTGCGGCTTCGACGTGCGCTCGGCGGCGGGCGGGGTGGGGTGGTCGCCGTACTTCGCCGGGCGCTTTGCCGGGCAGCCGTTCAAGACGGTGGCGCTGCGGCTCGATGCGGCCGCCGGCGGCCCGTGGGAGCAGCGCGGCGAGTTCGTGGCCACGGCCACGGGTGTGGAGGGCAGCCTGATCTACGCCGCCAGCCGCAGGCTGCGCGATGCGATCGCGGCGCACGGCGAGGCCACGCTGGAGCTGGATTTGCTGCCCGACCATGGCGCCGCGCAGGTGGCCGAGGCGGTGGGGCACCCGCGCGGCGCGCGCAGCCTGGCGAGCCACCTCAAGGGTCGCCTGGGGCTGCACGGCATCAAGTTCGCGCTGCTGCACGAGCAGCTCGGCGCCGAGGGCATGCACGATGCCGGGCGGCTTTCTCGCGCGATCAAGGCCTTGCCGCTCACGTTGTGTGCGCCACGTCCGCTGGCCGAGGCGATCAGCACCGCGGGCGGCGTGGCGCTGCCCGCGCTGGACGAGCACCTGATGCTGCGCGCGGCGGCGGGCGTGTTCTGCGCCGGGGAGATGCTCGACTGGGAGGCGCCCACGGGCGGCTACCTGCTCACCGCGTGCCTGGCAACGGGGCGCGCCGCCGGGTTGGGCGCGGTGCGGTGGCTCGCGTCTGGTGTGCTGTCCCGCACGTAGCTGCACGAAATGAAATGGATGCATGCATGCTCAGGGCAACGCCGCCCTGGGCGTGAAGGCGCGATTGCCTGTGCGGTTGTTCGTGGGGCAGCACACTACTGCCGCAGCAGCAGTTCCCGCACCGCCGTGACCTGGCGGCGCGAGACCGGCAGCACCTCGGTGGTGCCGTGCAGCCGCACGGCCCAGCCTTCGCCCTCGGGCTGCGCGTGGCGTTCGAGCGCGCGCAGCGCGTGGCGCGCCACCAGCGTGTTGCGGTGGATGCGCACGAAGGTGTCGGCGTGGCGCGCCTGCAGCTCGGAGAGCGCGCCGTCGATCACGTAGCTGCGCGCGGTGGTGCGCAGCGTGAGGTATTTCTGCTCGGCGCGCAGGTAGAGCACGTCGGTGAGCGGCACGCGCTCGGTGCGCCCCTGGTTGTGCACGAGCAGCGAGGCGGTGTCGTCGGCGCTGGGGGCGGATGCGGGCGTGACGGCGGTGGCCGCGCCCGTGGCGCGCCGCGCCTTGGCCAGCGCCTGCTGCAGCCGCGCCAGGCGCACCGGCTTGGTGAGGTAGTCCACCGCGTCGAGCTCGAACGCAGGCAGCGCGTGCTCGGCGTGCGCGGTCACGAAGACGATGGCGGGCGGCTCGGGCAGGCGCTGTACCTGGTGCGCCAGCGCAAGGCCGTCCTGCCCCGGCAGGTGGATGTCCAGCAGCAGCAGGTCGATCGCCGGCGCGCTCGTGAGGCGCTCCAGCGCCTCGCCCGCGTGCGCGGCCTCGGTGAGCTGGTGGCGCGCGTCGCATTCGGTGAGCAGCGTGCGCAGGCGCTTGCGCGCCAGCAGCTCGTCGTCCACGATCAGGATCTGCATGGGGGTGTCGTCAGCCATGGCGTGGTGGGCCATGGGAGTGGCCAGCGTAGCCGCACGCGCGCGGCGCGGTGGTGCGAAATGCAGTGCCGATGGCGCGCATTTCAGGCGACGGGCAGCGCGATGCGCACGCGCCAGCGGCCTTCGTGCTCGCCGGCGCTGAAGTCGCAATCGACATCGTGCAGCAGGCGCAGGCGCTCGCGCACGTTGCCCAGTGCAATGCCGTGCCCGCGCGGAGCCTGCGCGGTGGCCAGACTGCGCGCGGGCAGCGAGTTGGTGATGGTGACGACGGCGCGCTTGCCGCGCAGCTCGGTGCGCACCTCGATCAGCGCGGTGAGCGGCGAGGGCTCCACGCCGTGCTTGACGGCGTTTTCCACCAGCGGCTGCAGCACCAGCGGGGGCACGCGCGCGGCGTCGGTGCGCGCGTCGAGCTGCCAGGCAAGCTGCAGGCGCTCGCCGAAGCGCACCTGCTCGATCGCGAGGTAGTGGCGCGCAAGCTGCACCTCTTCGGCCAGCGTGGCGCTTTCGCGCTGCTCGACGAGCGCGTGGCGGAACAGGTCGCTCAGGTCTTCGAGCAGCGCCTCGGCCTTGCCGGGCTCGTCGCGCACGAGCGCGATGGCGCTGTTGAGGCTGTTGAAGAGAAAGTGCGGGCGGATGCGCGCCTGCAGCTCGGTCAGGCGCGCGGTGGTGGCCGCCGGGGTGCGCCCGCGCGCGCGCAGCGCCAGCGCCGCGACGAGCAGTGCCGACAGCAGCGCGCCGCTGGCGGCACTGGCGATCCAGCGCGGCTCGCCCGCATCGGGCAGCACCAGCGTGAGCAGCGCGCACGCCGTCAGCCCCGCGAGCACGCCCAGCAGCACGCCCGCGGCGTATTGCAGCGGCGCGCGCGCGCCCTGCAACGTGCGCTTGAGCGCGCAGGCCACGAGCAGCCAGCCGAGCGTGGCCGGCAGCGCGCCGCCCGTGAGCAGCGCCAGGCGCGCCAGCCAGTCGCCGGGCGTGGTGCTCACGAACAGTACCGCGACGGCCAGCACCACTTCGACGAACAGCACCGCGCGCAGCACGACGCCCGCGCGGCAGGCGTCGAACACCAGCAGCGCGTCGCTCGTGGCGGCGCGCCGGGCATCGGCCGATAAAATTTGCGGCTTAGTCATCGTCTGCGCCGTCGCTTCGTGCTCCCGGCGCATTATTGCCGCCATGCCCGCCACTTCCGACACCCCCGCCCACAACCAGCTCGCGAGCAAGAGCGAGGCGTGGTCGGCGCTGTTCTCCGAGCCCATGAGCGAGCTCGTCAAGCGCTACACCGCCAGCGTCTTCTTCGATCAGCGGCTGTGGCAGGCCGACATCACCGGGAGCCTGGCGCACGCCGAGATGCTCGCGGCGCAGGGCATCATCAGCGCGCAGGACCACGCGGCCATCCGCAGGGGCATGGACCAGATCACGCAGGAGATCGAGGCGGGCCGCTTCGACTGGAAGCTGGACCTGGAGGACGTGCACCTGAACATCGAGGCGCGACTCACCGAGCTCGTGGGCGATGCGGGCAAGCGCCTGCACACCGGGCGCAGCCGCAACGACCAGGTGGCCACCGACGTGCGCCTGTGGCTGCGTGGCGAGATCGACCTCATCGACGGCCTGCTGCGCGCGCTGCAATGGGCGCTGGTCGAGGTGGCCGAGAAGAACGTGGACGTGATCCTGCCGGGCTTCACGCACCTGCAGGTGGCGCAGCCCGTGAGTTTTGCGCACCACCTGCTCGCCTACGTGGAGATGTTTGCGCGCGACGAGGCACGCATGCTGGACGTGCGCCGGCGCGTGAACGTGCTGCCGCTGGGCTCGGCGGCGCTGGCGGGCACGACCTACCCGCTGGACCGCGAGCGCGTGGCGCGCACGCTGGGCATGGAGGGCGTGTGCCAGAACAGCCTGGACGGCGTCTCCGATCGCGATTTCGCGATCGAATTTTCCGCCGCCGCCAGCCTCGTGATGCTGCACGTCTCGCGCCTGTCCGAGGAACTGGTGCTGTGGATGAACCAGAGCGTGGGCTTCATCCGCATCGCGGACCGCTTCACCACGGGCTCCTCCATCATGCCGCAGAAGAAAAACCCGGACGTGCCCGAGCTTGCGCGCGGCAAGACCGGGCGCGTGGTGGGGCACCTCATGGGCCTCATCACCCTGATGAAGGGCCAGCCGCTCGCCTACAACAAGGACAACCAGGAGGACAAGGAGCCGCTCTTCGACACCGTGGACACGCTCAAGGACACGCTGCGCATCTTCGCCGAGATGATCGCCGGGCAGGTGAACCCCGCCACGGGCGCGAAGGAGGGCGGCATCACCGTGAACGCCCAGGCCATGCGCGCGGCGGCGATGAAGGGCTACGCGACGGCGACCGACCTCGCGGACTACCTCGTCAAGCAGGGCCTGCCGTTTCGCGACGCCCACGAGACGGTGGCGCGCGCGGTCAAGGCGGCGCAGGCGGCGGGCGTGGATCTGTCGGCGCTGCCGCTGGCCACGCTGCAGGGCTTTCACCCGCGGATCGGGGCCGACGTGTACGAGGTGCTGAGCCTGGAAGGGTCGCTCAACGCGCGCAGGACGCTGGGCGGCACCGCGCCGGTGCAGGTGCGCGCGCAGATCGCGCGCCACCGCAAGCGCCTGGCAAGCTCTTGAAAAGAGAGCTGCCCGCGCTCGTGTACCAGGCGCTGCAGCCCTGTTTGCCTTAGAAAAGCTTGCCGAACTGGTCGATCAGCAGGTAGATCGAGAAGCCACCGTAGAACACCACGGCCCACCAGATCGCGGCGTAGCGCACGCCCTTGAGGCCGATCGCGCGCGGCAGCATGCCGCGGTTGAGCTGGATGAGCAGCACCGAGTAGACGAACATCACCAGGCCGTTGAGCGACGAGGCGATCACGAGCAGCAGCAGCGGCTGGCTCACGCCCGACATCAGGATGATGGAGCCGAAGATCACCATCAGCCAGACGACGAGGAAGTACAGCCGGCTCTCGGTCCAGGTGGTGCTGTCGCGCAGCCAGTTGGTCTTGCAGATGTCGGCGACGATGCGCGCGATCATGTCCACCACGGCCAGGTTGGTCGAAAGCAGCACCACCACGCCGGTGAACCAGTAGGCATGTCCGGCCCAGCCGTTGCTCTGGTTGAGCTTGTCGCCCAGCAGGTGCACGAAGTCGAAGTTCTTGGCTTCGCTGCCCACGCCGACGTAGGTGTAGGCCAGCGCCATGAACAGCAGGATCGCAAGCAGCCCGAGCACGAAGAAGGTGATGAACTGCTCGCGGTCCGCCACGCGCCACCAGCCGCGCCAGCGGCGCAGGTTTTCCTCGTCCTGCGGGAAGAAGTAGCCGATCGCGCCCGAGGTGGTCTCCTCGCCCGTGATCGGCGAGACGATCTTGGGCAGGTGCGCGCCCATGCCCATGCCCTTGTCGCGGATCCAGTTGGATTGCGCCAGGTTCATCACGCCGCCCGCGCCCGCGAATGCTATCGCCCCCAGGAGCAGCGCAACCGGTATCTTGCCCACCGCCTCGGGAATCTTCGGTGCCTCGGTCGTGAAGCCACTCAGCAGCGCGCCCCAGGAGCTGCCGGTGAGCAGCCCGAACGCCATGTAGAGCATGAACAGCACGATCAGCGCCACGAGCAGCGTCTGGATCTTCTCGACCGTCTTGTAGACCACGGGCGAGACCGTGAGCACGATCGCGATCAGGAACAGCGAGGCGATGGTGATCGGCACGACCCAGCTTGCGGGCAGGCCGAAGGCGTAGGTGAGCGCGGTGGAACTGCCCGAGGCCCAGCCCGGCCACATCCACGGGATCACCGCCATGATGATGAAGAGCCAGCTCCAGTGCTTCCACAGCCGCGTGAAGCCGGTCACGGCGGTCTCGCCCGTGGCCATGGTGTAGCGCTCGATCTCCATGTTGAGGAAGTACTGCGTGAGCACGCCTATGGTCGCCAGCCACACGAGCGCCAGCCCCGTCTGCGTCGCCATGTAGGGCCAGAGCACGAACTCGCCCGAGCCGACCGAGCCCGCCAGCAGGATGACGCTGGCGCCGATCACCTTGCTCATCGGCAGTGGCTCGGGCAGGTCGCGGTAGGGGACGGCGGGCAGGTTGCCGCTGCGTATTTCCGTCGCGGTTCGGGCTGGTGCCCCACGGTTGGATGTAACCATATGCAATACCTCGCTTCAAAAAGACAGGTTTCACAACGGAGCCGCAGCGCGGCGCGCGGCGGTGCGGGTAAATTTGCGATTCGTAACAAAATCACCTGCAACCATGGTAGGCGGGCGTGAGCGCCCGGTCAATCGGGTATCCAGCAGTCCCGCGCGCCCGGCGGGTACGTCGTGGTGGGGCGAGGCCGCGCCGTGCCCGCGGGACAGCACACTAGGCGTGCAGCGCCTCGACCTCGATCGCCGGGCTGAAGAGGTAGCCCTGGTAGGCGTGGCAGCCGTGGTGGCGCAGGAAGTCGCGCTGCTCGCCCTGCTCCACGCCCTCGGCGATCACCTCCAGCCCGAGGCTGTCGGCCAGTGCCACCACCATGCGCGCGATCGCCGCGTCGTTGGCGTCGGTGAGCACGCCGCGCACGAAGCTCTGATCGATCTTGAGCTGGTCCAGCGGCAGGCGCTTGAGGTAGCCGAGCGAGGAGTAGCCCGTGCCGAAGTCATCGAGCGAGAAGCCGACGCCGTGCGCCTTCAAGGTCTGCATCTTGGTGATGACCGATTCGACGTTGTCGATCAGCAGGCTTTCGGTGAGTTCGAGCTTGAGGCGGTGCGGGTTGGCCCCGGTGGCTTCCAGCACGTCCAGCACCTGCTCGGCGAATTCGGCGTGGTGGAATTGCCGCGCGCTCACGTTGACCGCGATGCTCAGGTGCTCGAACGCGGGCTCGCGCGCCCAGGCCACGAGCTGGCGGCAGGCGGTTTCGAGCACCCAGCGCCCGATGGGCAGGATGAGCCCGGTTTCCTCGGCCAGCGCGATGAACTCGCCCGGCGCGACGACGCGGCCGTCGCGGCGCACCCAGCGCAGCAGCGCCTCCACGCCGATGGTGGCGCCCGATTCGTCCACCTGTGGCTGGTAGTGCAGCGCGAATTCGTGGCGCTCCAGCGCCTCGCGCAGCGCCTTTTCGAGCGCGGTGCGCTCGTTGAGCGCAGACTGCATGCCGGGGTCGAAGAAGCACAGCGTGTTGCGTCCCGAGGCCTTGGCGCGGTACATCGCCATGTCGGCCTGCTTGAGCAGCTCGGTCACCGTGGTGCCCGCGTCGCCGAACAGCGCCACGCCGATGCTGGCGCTGTGGTGGTGCTGCTCGCCCTCGAGCGCGTAGGGCGCGTCCAGCTCCTGCAGCATCGCGTCGCCCAGCGCCTCGGCCTGCGCCATCGCGTGCAGGGCGTTCTGCGCCAGCCCCTCGGCGAGCACGACGAATTCGTCGCCGCCAAAGCGCGCGACGGTATCGCCCTCGCTCGCGCAGCGCGTCAGGCGCTGCGCCGCGTGCTGCAGCAATTGATCACCCACGTGGTGGCCGCGGGTTTCGTTCAGGCCCTTGAAGTTGTCGATGTCGATGAAGAACACCGCGCCGCGCCCGTGCGTGCGCGCGCTCACCATGAGCGCGTGTTCCAGCCGGTCGAGCAGCAGGCGCCGGTTGGACAGGCGCGTGAGCGGGTCGGTGAACGCGAGCTGCTGGATGCGCTCCTCGTTGTGCTTCTTCTGCGTGATGTCGGAGAAAGTGGCGACGTAGTGCGTCGCCTGCCCGTGTGCGTCGCGCACCGCCATGATCGAGAGCCACTCGGGATACATCTCGCCGCTCTTGCGCTGGTTCCAGATCTCGCCCTGCCAGTGGCCGTTGCTCGCCAGGCTCTGCCACATCTGCCGGTAGGGGCGCGCGCCCTGGCGGCTCGACTGCAGCATGCGCAGGTTCTTGCCGACCACGTCCGCACGCGTGTGCCCGGTGATCGCGGTGAACGCGGGGTTCACGGTGACGATGGTGCCGTCGGTCTGCGTGATCGCCACGCCGTCGGCGCTGTTGTCGAAGAAGGTTGCGGCCTGGCGCAGGTGGTCTTCCATGCGCTTGCGGCCGGTGATGTCGGTCAGCGTGGAGACCACGCTGCCGTCGGGCAGCGGCCGGTCCGAGATCAGCAGCACCACGCCGCGCGCGGTGGTGAATTCGAAGTCGTTGTTCCGGCCGGCGCGCAGGTGCGCGATGCGCCGCGCCAGCGCCGGCCCGAGCTGCCCGCGGTCGAGCCCGTGGTCGCTCGCGTAGCGCGCCAGCAGCGCCTCGAACGTCAGGCCCACGCAGGGCACGCCGACGGGCCAGTCCACGAGTTCGAGGAAGGGTCGGTTGCACATGACGAGCCGCAGCTGCGGGTCGAACAGCGTGATGCCCTGCTTGATGTGGTCGATCGCGTTGTGCAGCCGCGCGAGGCTGAACTCCACCGTCTCGCTCGCGCGCTGCAGCAGCTCGCTCAGGTTGGTCGCGGGTGCCGCGGCCGGGTCGGGCGCCAGCGCCTCGGCAGCGACCTGGCTGCGCGCCGTGGTCTGCAGCAGCGCGGTGACGCAAAAGCGCACGATGCGCGCGAGCGGCTGCACCTGCGCGAGCGGCCCCGCGATGGTGAAGCAGGCGAGCCGCTGGCCGTCGATGTCGATCGCCATCAGCACGCCTTCGCGCATGATGCCCGAGCGCGCCGCCTCCTCGGGCGTCACGCCGTATTCGTCCATCTCGCCGTGCATGATGCGCTGCGCGATCGCGTGCGTCTGGCCCAGGCGCGTGCGGTCGCTCGACGCCACGATGCGCCCTTCGCGGTCCATGAAGTTGCACACCAGCGCCAGTTCCGCGTGCAGCAGATCGCAAAGGTCCTGACCGAATCGGGCGTCGAAGGGCGCCGGCACGGTGGGGGCTTGCCCCGGGGGACGCCCGGTGACGGGGGTGCGCTGCGCGCGCGATGGGTTCTGCAGGTTCGCCATGTCGGGGTCTTGCCGCATCCCGGTTTACAGTTTGCCGACCTCGGAGGAGCGTGAATGCTGCAAATGTACAAGCAATGTTTTGGCACGAAAACCCTCGCCGTCGGTGCCGTGGTCCTCGGCGTGGCCGCAAATGCACAGGCGCTGGGCGTCGCGAGCGTGTCGCCGCAGGGCGAGGTGGCGCGCGTGCGGCAGGTGCAGGTCAGCTTCGACGCGCCCGCGGTGCGCTTTGGCGACCCCAGGGCGCCCGCACCGTTCACGCTCACGTGCAGCGATGCGCGGGCGTCGCGCGGGCAGGCGCGCTGGGTGAGCGACCGCCAGTGGGTGTACGACTTCGAGCACGATCTGCCGCCAGGGACGAGCTGCCAGCTGGTGCCAAAAATCGACTTCAAGACCGCCTCTGGCGCAATATGGACGGGCGCGAACAGCTATCGTTTCAATACCGGCGGGCCATTCGTGCAGCGCTCCTGGCCCGGTACCGGGAACGGCATCGAGGAAGGGCAGTATTTCATCCTGCAGCTCAACGGCGCGGCCACGCAGGAGAGCGTGCTCGCGCACGTCTGGTGTGACGTGGAGGGTGTGGGCGAGCGCGTGCCGGTGCGCGCCGTCGAGGGGGCCGAGCGCCAGGCGCTGCTGGGCGCGCGCGGCCTGCTCAAGCCCGCGGCGCTGGAGCCGCTGCGCTACCCGACGCTTGCCTGCGCGCGCCGCGCCACGGCCGGCAGCCGGTTGCAACTGGTGTTCGACCAGGGCGTGCAGACGCCCGGCGGCGTGCCCAACCGCGTCGTCAAGCGCTTCGAATACACGGTGCGCGAGGCCTTCGGCGTGGATTTCTCGTGCGAGCGCGAGAACGCGCAGGCCGCCTGCCTGCCGATCCGGCCCATGCGCCTGGCGTTCAGCGCGCCGGTCACGCGCAAGCTGGCGCTCGCGATCCGGCTGAAAGGGGGCGATCAGACGCTGACCCCGCGCGCGCCCGGCGACGAGGGCGGCGCACCCGACGACGTGCTTGACGCCATCGAGTTCCCGGGCCCGTTCACCGCCGATACGCCCTACACGCTGGAGCTGCCGGCGCAGTTTCATGACGCATCGGGGCGCGCGCTTGCCAACGCAGCGGGCTTTGCGCTCAAGGTGGCCACCGGGCCCATGCCGCCGCTGGCCAAGTTCGCCGCCGCGCCGTTCGGCATCGTCGAGCGCTACGCCGAGGGGCCGGACGGCCCGGCGCTGCTGCCGGTCACGCTGCGCCGCGTCGAGGCATCGCTGCGCGTGGCCGGGCTGCAGCCGGGCGCGGGGGCGGGGCAGGTGAGCACGCTTGCGCCCACGAGCGACGCCGAGGTGATCGCCTGGCTGCGCCGCGTGGAGCGTTTCGAGCGCACGTGGATCGAGCGCGCCGACGCCGAGCAGGACGTCTTGGACCCGCTGCCGCCGCCGATGAAGCGCGGCAAGGACGAGCAAGGCCCCGGCGCCGACGAGGCCGAGTACGTGCAGGCGCGGCGCGTGTCGCTGCTGGCGGGGCGCGCCGGGGTGCGCACGCTCACGCTGCCCGCGGCGCGAGCGGGCGACAGGCGCCCGTTCGAGGTCGTCGGCATACCGCTGGATGCGGGCTTTCACGTGGTCGAGATCGCCTCGCCGATGCTGGGTGAGGCGCTGCTCGATGCGCGCTACGGCAGCACGCGCACGATGTACGTGCGCACCACCGCGCTCGTCACCAACCTCGCGGTGCATTTCAAGCTGGGGCGCGAGAACGCGCTCGCCTGGGTGACCACGCTGGACCAGGGGCGGCCCGTGGCGGGTGCGACGGTGCGTGTCTCCAGTTGCGACGGCAAGGCGCTGCTGGACGCCACCACCGACGCGAACGGCGTGGCGCGGCTCGACGGCCTCTCGCCCGAGCCGCCCGCGTGCAGCGGCGAGGGCTGGCGCCGCGCCTACTTCGTGAGCGCGCGCGCCGATGGCGACCTGGCGTTCACCTGGAGCGACTGGCAGCGCGGCATCGAGCCCTGGCGCTTCAACCTGCCCACGAGCGACGACGCGCGGCCCGACGAGGTGGCGCATACGGTGTTCGATCGCACGCTGGTGCGCGCGGGCGAGACGGTGGCCATGAAGCACGTGCTGCGCGTGCAGACCGGCGCGGGGTTCGCGCTGCCGCAGGCGCGGCCGGACCGGCTCGTCGTCACGCACGTGGGCAGCGGCCAGCAGTTCACGCAGCCGCTGGCGTGGCGCAGCACGCCCACGGGCGGCTTGAGCGCGACGAGCCGCTTCGCGGTGCCGCCCGCGGCCAGGCTCGGCGAGTACCAGGTGACACTGGCCACGGGCGAGCGCGGCCGCCAGTTCACCAGCGGAAGCTTTCGCGTCGAGGAGTTTCGCCTGCCGGTGCTGGAAGGGCGCATCGCCCCGACGGGGCGCGGCCCGCTGGTGCAGGCGCGCAAGGTGGCGGCGGCGGTGCAGGTGGCCTACGTCTCGGGCGGACCGGCGGCGCAGTTGCCGGTGCGCGTGTCGGCCATGGTGCGCGGCAAGTCGCTGGACTTCGACGGCTTCGAGGCCTTCAGCTTCGCCCCGCCGCCAGAGCGCACGCAGGCGCGCGACGGTGAGCGCGGCGCAGTCGGGGAGGGCGAAGATGGCGACGAGGGTGACGGCGCCGCGACATCCGACGCCGACGAGACCCGTGTGGTCGCCGACAAGCTTGCGCTCACGCTCGACGGCAACGGCAGCGGTAGCGTGACCATTGCCGACCTGCCGCCGTCGCGGCGCGCGCGCGAGCTGGTGCTGGAGGCCACCTACGCCGACCCCAACGGCGAGGTGCAGACGCTGCGCGGCACGCACACGCTCTGGCCCGCGACGGTGGTCGCGGGCATCAAGACGGAGGGCTGGGTTTCGAGCGGCGCGCGCGTGCGGCTGCAGGCGCTGGCGCTCGGGCTGGACGGCACGGTGCAAAAGGGCGTGCCACTGTCGGTGCAGGCGATCGCGCGCACCACCACCACGAGCCGCAAGCGCCTGGTCGGGGGCTTCTACAGCTACGACAACCGGTCGCAGACCAAGGACCTGGGCACCATCTGCACCGGCGTGAGCGACAGCCGCGGCCTGGTGCTGTGCGAGGCCAAGCTCGAACAAAGCGGCGAGGTGCAGCTCGTCGCGACCGCGCGCGACAGGGACGGCAACGAGTCCAGGGCCGCCACGAGCCTGTGGATCACCCGCGACGGCGAGCTCTGGTTTGGCGGCGAGGACCACGACCGCATCGACCTGCTGCCCGAAAGGAAAAGCTACGAGCCCGGCGAGACCGCGCGGCTGCAGGTGCGCATGCCGTTTCGCCACGCTACCGCGTTCGTGAGCGTGGAGCGCGAGGGCATCCTCTCCACGCAGGTGGTGCAGCTCGACGGCAAGGACCCGACGATTGCGCTCAAGATCGACCCCTCGTGGGCGCCCAACGTGTACGTGAGCGCGCTCGTGCTGCGCGGGCGCCTGCGCGAGGTGCCGTGGTACAGCTTCTTCACCTGGGGCTTCAAGGCGCCGGCGGCGTGGTGGCGCGCATTTCGCGTCGAGGGCAAGGAATACATCGCGCCCACGGCGATGGTCGATCTCTCCAGGCCTGCGTACCGCCTGGGCGCCGCCGAGCTGCGCGTGGGCGCGCAGGCCCACGCGCTGGCTGTGACCGTGCAGGCCGACCAGCCGAGCTACCAGGTGCGCGGCACGGCGCGGGTGACGATCGAGGCGAGGCTGCCCGACGGCCAGCCCGCCGCGCATGCCGAGGTGGCGCTGGCGGCGGTGGACCGCGCGCTGCTCGAACTCATGCCCAACACGAGCTGGGATCTGCTCGAAGCGATGCTGCAGCGGCGCGCCTGGGGCGTTGCCACCGCCACGGCGCAGATGGAAATCATCGGCCGGCGCCACTACGGCAAGAAGGCGGCGCCCGCCGGAGGCGGTGGGGGCCACGCGCCCACGCGCGAGCTGCTGGACACGCTGCTGCTGTGGAAGCCCCTGGTGCAGCTCGACGCCCAGGGGCGCGCGCAGGTGGAGGTGCCGCTGAACGACGCGCTCACCACGTTCGAGATCGTCGCGGTGGCCGACAGCGGCGTGGGCCTGTTCGGCACGGGCCGCACGAGCATCCGCAGCACGCAGGACCTGCAGATCATCAGCGGCCTGCCGCCGCTGGTGCGCGAAGGCGATGCGTTCCGCGCGCAGATCACGCTGCGCAACACGACGGAAAAGGCCATGAAGGTCGAGGTGGCGCCGCGCGCCACGCTGCTCACGCTGGAGAAGCAGACGCTGGAGATCCCCGCGGGCGCGGCGCGCGAGGTGGCGTGGAACGTGACCGCGCCCGCGCAACTGGCGCAGACGCGCTCGCAGGCGCTGCTCTGGGAGATCGAGGCGCGCGACCTGCTGGGCGGCGCGCGCGACGCGCTCAAGGTCAGCCAGCGGCTCGTTGCGGCGGTGCCGCTCACGGTGCAGCAGGCCACGCTCACGCAGCTCGACGGCAGTCTGACGCTCGCGCTCGCGCCGCCCGGGGGCGCGCTGCCGGGGCGCGGCGGCATCAGGCTGGCGCTGCAGCCGCGCCTGGCCGAGGGACTGCCGGGCGTGCGCGACTGGTGGGCCAGCTACCCGTTCGCCTGCCTGGAGCAGAAGGCGAGCAAGGCGATCGGCATGCAGGACGCCAAGGCCTGGCAACTCCTGGGCGCGCAACTGCCCACCTACCTCGACGAGGACGGGCTGGCCAGCTACTTCCCGCCGCGCGCGGGCGAGGCGCGCCGCGGCAGCGACACGCTCACCGCCTATCTGCTTGCCGCAAGCCACGAGGCCGCGCGCCTGCACCCCGAGTACGCGCTGCCCGCCGAGCAGCTCGCGGCGATGCAGCAGGGCCTGGCGGCGTTCGTCGAAGGCCGCATCGAACGCCGCTTCTGGAGCCCGCGCAAGGACCTGGAGCTGCGCAGGCTCTCGGCCATCGCGGCGCTCGCGCGCTATGGCAAGGCCGACGCGCGCTGGCTCGCGAGCATCACCATCGCGCCCAACCAGTGGCCCACGCACGCGGTGATCGACTGGGTGGGCATCCTGCAGCGCGTGCAGGGCGTGCCCGGGCGCGAGCAGCGCCTGGCCGAGGCCATGCAGGTGCTGCGCGCGCGGCTGTCCTGGCAGGGCACGCGCGCGGGCTTCAGCACCGAGCAGGGCGACTACTGGTGGTGGCTGATGCAAAACGGCGACGTGAACCTGGCGCGCCTGATCCTTGCGGTGATGGACGACCCGGCCTGGAAGGACGACCTGGGGCGCCTGGCCAACGGCTTCATCGCGCGCCAGCAGGGCGGCGCGTGGCACACCACCACCGCCAACCTCTGGGGCGCGCTGGCGCTGCAGGCGTTCGGCGCGAAATTCGAATCCGTGCCGGTCACGGGCGTCACGCGCGCGGCGCTGGACGCGGCGCAGGCGAGCGTCGATTGGTCCAAGGTGGTGCGCGCCAGCACCGCGGACGAGGGCGGCGCGGCGCACCAGAGCGCCTGGTTCGGCGCCCCCGCCGCGCCCGGCAGCTACCGGCACAACACCATGTTCCTGCCGTGGGGCGCCGCTGGCGGCGAGCTGCTCGTCACGCACCAGGGCAGCGGCAGGCCGTGGGTCACGGTGCAGTCGGTCGCGGCGGTGGCGCTGCAGCAGCCGTTCAGCGCGGGCTATACCGTGCGCCGCAGCGTCGAGCCCGTCGAGCAGGCCGACAAGAGCCTGCCCGCGGGCCACTACGCGCGCGGCGACGTGCTGCGCGTGACGCTCACGGTGAATGCGCAGACCGACATGACCTGGGTGGTCGTGACCGACCCGGTGCCCGGCGGCGCGACCATCCTGGGCAGCGGCCTGGGGCGGGATTCGCAGATCGCCACGCGCGGCGAGAGCGGCAGCGGCGACGGCTGGCCCGCGTTCGAGGAGCGCTCGTTCGAGGCCTACCGTGCGTACTACGAATACCTGCCCAAGGGCGAGACCACGCTGCAGTACACGCTGCGGCTGAACAACGAGGGGCGCTTTGCGCTGCCGCCCACGCGCGTCGAGGCGCTGTACGCGCCCGAGATGTTCGGCGAGGCGCCGAACGCGCGGCTGCAGGTGGCACCGGCCCCGGCGCAGGGCGCGCGATGAAGCGCTGGCGCTCCTGGGTGCTGGCGCTCGCGCTGGGCGGGTTGCTCGTGCAGGCGCAGGCGCTGCCCGCGTTCGACGAGGTGCGCGCGCAGTTTCACTCGTCCGAGACGCTGGTGCTCTCGCGCGAGGGCGAGGTGCTGCAGCGCGTGCGCACCGATGCGACGGCGCGCCGCGGCGCGTGGCGGGCGCTCACCGACGTCTCGCCCGCGCTGCGCCATGCGCTCGTGCTCAGCGAGGACCGGCGCTTTTACGAACACAGTGGCGTGGACTGGGCCGCGGTCTCGGCCGCGGCCTGGGCCAATCTGTGGAACGGGCGCACGCGCGGCGCGAGCACGATCACGATGCAGCTGGCGGGCCTGCTCGACGACGACTGGCGCGCGCGCGGCGGCGGGCGCACGCTCGCGGCCAAGGCCGGGCAGGCGCTGGCCGCGCGCGAGCTCGAACGCCACTGGCGCAAGGACCAGATCCTCGAGGCCTACCTGAACCTGGTGCCGTTTCGCGGCGAGATCGTCGGCATCGACGCGCTCAGCCGCACCCTGTTCGCCAAGGCGGCGCACGGGCTGGACGCGCGCGAGAGCGCGGTCGCCGCGGCGCTCGTGCGCGCGCCCAACGCCGCGCCCGCGCTGGTGGCGCGCCGCGCCTGCGAGGTGCTGCGTGCAACGCAGCGCGACGGCGCGGTGGATTGCGCCGCGCTCGCGCTCTTCACCGAGGGCGCGCTGCGCCGGCGCGCCTGGGCCGCGACCGACGGCGTGGCGCCGCACTTCGCGCGCCAGTGGCTGCGCGCCCACCCGGCGCCGGGCGAGCGCGCGCCGCTGAGCGCGCCGCTGCAGCGCATGGCGCAGCAGACGCTGCAGCGCCACCTGCGCGAACTGCGCGGGCGCAACGTGCACGACGGCGCGCTCGTGGTGCTGGACAACGCCAGCGGCGAGGTGCTCGCGTGGGTGGGCTCCTCGGGCGCGCTCAGCGACGCGGCAGAGGTGGACGGCGTGCTCGCGCCGCGCCAGCCCGGCTCCACGCTCAAGCCCCTGCTGTACGCGCAGGCGCTGGCCGAGCGGCGCCTCACCGCCGCGTCCCTCGTGCACGACGCGCCCACGCAGATCCCGACCGCCGGCGGCCTGTACATCCCGAAGAACTACGACCTGCGCTTCAAGGGCTGGGTGTCGGTGCGCACCGCGCTCGCGTCGTCGCTCAACGTGCCCGCGGTGCGCACGCTCGTCATGGTCTCGCCCGATGCGTTCTTCGCGCAGTTGCGCGCGCTCGGCCTGCCGCTGGCCGAGTCGGGCGGCTACTACGGCTACAGCCTGGCGCTGGGTTCGAGCGAGGTGGCGCTGCTGCACCTGACCAACGCCTACCGGGCGCTGGCCAACGGCGGGCGCTACCGCCCGGTGGCGCTGCGCCTGGGCCAGCCGCTGGCGCCGGCGGTGCAGGCGCTGCCCGAGGGCGCGGCCTTCATCGTTGGCGACGTGCTGGCCGACGCAAATGCGCGCGTGCCCACGTTCGGCACCGACAGCGTGCTCGCCACGCGCTTCTGGTCGGCGGTGAAGACCGGCACCAGCAAGGACATGCGCGACAACTGGGCCGTGGGCTGGTCGGCGCGCTACACCGTGGGCGTGTGGGTGGGCAACGCCGATGGCGCTGCCATGCACGAGGTGAGCGGCGTGAGCGGGGCGGCGCCGATCTGGGCCGAGGTGATGGGGTGGCTGCACCGGGGGGTGGCAAGCCCGCCGCCGCCGGCACCGGCGGACGTGGTGCGCCAGCACGTGCGCTTTGCCGCGCCGGCCGCCGAAAGCGCGCGCGACGAGTGGTTCCTGCGCGGCACCGAGCAGGGGCTGTTTGCCATCAAATCAGGAGCTGGTGGCGCTCATTTGACAAGGGAAAGGGCCGAAAAAGATGCTGAAAATCCGGCGCAGAGCGGTGCGGCATCGGCGCGTATCCTTGCGCCCGCGCCGGACACCATCATTGCGCTCGACCCGGACATTCCCCCGGCGCACCAGCGCCTGTGGTTCGAGGCTGCGGGGGGCGGCACGCTCGCGTGGCGCGTCGATGGCCACGTTCAGGGGTGGGGCGCGCGCTGGGCCTGGCTGCCCTGGCCGGGGCGCCACCGCATCGAGCTCGTGGACGCGCGCGGCCAGGTGCTCGACGCGCTGCGCATCGAGGTGCGCGGCGCGGCGCTCAGGCGCTCCAGCTGAGCTGGTTCTTGCCCAGGCGCTTGGCGCGGTACATCGCGTGGTCGGCGTGGACCAGCAGCGCGCTCGCGTCGCTGCCGTGGTCGGGAAACAGCGCGATGCCCACGCTCGCTGAAATGTGTGCGGTCGTGCCACCCAGCGTGTAGGGCTCGGCCAGCGCGCGCACGATCTTGCGCGCGACGGTCTCGCAGTCCAGCGGCTGCGCGACGACCGGCAGCAGCAGCGAGAACTCATCGCCGCCGAAGCGCGCCACCGTGTCGTGCGCGCGCAGGCAGGCGCGCAGCCGGCGCGCGACCTCCCGCAGCAGGAGGTCACCGCGGGCGTGGCCCCATTGGTCGTTGACTTCCTTGAACCCGTCCAGATCGACGCACAGCACGCCCACCTGCGTGTCCTCGGCGCGCGCGGTTGCCAGCGCGCGTTCGAGCCGGCGCAGCAGCAGCACGCGGTTGGGCAGGCCGGTGAGCGCGTCGTGCGTGGCCGCGTGCGACAGGCGCGCTTCCAGCAGCTTGCGCGCGCTGATGTCCTGCGCCACGGCGATCACGAAGGCCGGCTCGCCGCCCGCGCCGAGCACCAGGCCGAGCGCTTCATTGACCCACACCGGTGAGCCGTCCTTGCGCCGGTAGAGCTTTTCGATCTGCGGCGCGCTGGTGTCGGCGGGTGCGCTCAAGCGCTGCTCGAACAGCGCGCGCTGTGCCGTGCGGGTCTCTTCGTCGCACAGCGCGAAGAACGAAAGCGAGCGCAGTTCCACCAGGCTGTAGCCGAGCAGATCGCAGAACGTGTCGTTGGCGCCGAGGATGCTGCCGTCGGGCGCGATGTGCGCCATGCCCGATGCGGCCTGGCGGAAGGTAGCGCGAAATTGCGCTTCACTGGTGCGCAGCGCGCGCATGGCCGCCCTCTGGCGCGCGAGCATGCCCATGAACAGCAGGGTGGTGAGGAGCAGCGCCGCGCTCGCGGCGGTGGTGATCGTGAGGTACACCGCGCGCCGCTGCTCGGTGGCCGCGAGCTCGAGCTCGTAGGACGTGCCCACGGTCACCATCAGTGGGTAGTGCGCGACGCTGCGGTAGCTCACGATGCGGGGCACGCCGTCGATGGCGCTGCCGTCGTCCACGAAGGCCCCCGCGGGCTGCTCGGCGCGGCGCTGGAACCACGGCAGGGTCTGTGCGTTCTCGCCGAAACGGCTGTCCGTGCCGATCGCGCGGCTGCGCACGATGCCGTCGAGCCCGGTGAGCTCCACGAGCCCCCTGGCGTGCAACTGCGCCTGCTGCGAAAAGCGCGTGAATTCGGCCGGATCGACCGAGAGCACGACGACGCCACCGAAGCTGCCGTCCTCGCGCGTGATGCGCAGCGACATCGGAACCTGCCACTGGCCCGAGACGCGCCCGAGCACGGGCGCGTTGATGTACAGCGTGTCGTCCGTGCGCTCGCGCTGCGCGCGAAAGAACGCGCGGTCGCTGTAGTTCACCGCGCTGGCCGCCTCGCTGCTGGCGACGATGTCGCCCTGGGCATTGACGACGCTGATGATGCGGAACATCGATTCGCGGATCACGCCCTCGCTGCTCCACTGTGGCAGATCGCGCAGCGTGCCGTGCTCCAGGTAGTTCTTGCGCACCAGCGCGGCCACCTGCTCGGCCGCCTTGAGCATGCGTTCGATCTGCTGCTCGTACGCGATCGCCAGGTTGGCGTTGGCCTGCTCGGCCGCGCCCGTGGCCTGGTCGCGCTCGAACGCAATGCGCTGCTGCGTGTTCCACCAGAGCGCCGCGATCAGCAGCGCGCAGCCCAGCGCCGCCAGCGCGCTCAGCGGCGCGCGCACCCAGTCGCGCCAGTTGGCGCGTACGGTGGGCAGTGGGGGGACATCGGGCTCCGCGGGTGGCGGGGTGGGCATGACGGCAGGCGTGGTGACGAATCGCAGCCGCACTGTAGTGCATCGCCAGCAGGGGAAACGCAGCGTCTTATAGTCCGATGCGCCCCAGGCTCCAAGGACATCGGCCCATGAACATCTCGAGTTTGCTTGCGCGCAGCGCGCAGCGCCAGCCTGAGCGTCCCGCGCTGCTGCGTGGCGACCGCGTGCTGCACGACTACCGCCAGCTCGCGGCGCGCGTGGCGGCGCTCGCGGGCCACCTGCGCACGCGGTGTGCGGTGGCGCCGGGAGACCGCGTGGCGATCTACAGTGCGAATTGCCCCGAATACCTCGAGGCGCAGCACGCGATTCACTGGTGCGGCGCCGTGGCCGTGCCGGTGAACTACAAGCTGCACGCGAAAGAGCTCGCCTACGTGCTCGAAAACAGCGGCGCGGCCGTGGTCTGCACCTCGCCGGAACTGCACGACGGCGCGCTTGCGGCGGGTGCTGACCCGAAGCGCCTGCCCGTGCTGGGCAGCGCCGCCTGGGAGGCCGCGGCGCAGGGCGCGCCGATCGCGCTGCACGACGCCGCGCCCGAGGACGTGGCGTGGCTCTTCTACACCTCGGGCACCACCGGCCGCCCCAAGGGCGTGGCGCTGACGCAGCGCAACCTGCTTGCGATGACGATGGCGTACTTCACCGACGTGGACGAGGTGGATGCGCGCGATGCCATGGTCTACGCCGCGCCCATGTCGCACGGCGCGGGTCTGTACAACTACGTGCACATGCTGCGCGCCGCGCGCCACGTGGTGCCCGCATCCGGCGGGTTCGACCCGGCCGAGCTTGCCGATCTGGCGCGCAGCGTCGGGCGCCTTTCGCTGTTCGCCGCGCCGACCATGGTGCACCGGCTCGTCGCGCACCTGCAGCGCAGTGGCCTCGGCGGGCAAGGCTTCAAGACCATCGTCTATGGCGGTGGGCCCATGTACGTCGACGACCTGCGCCGCGCCATAGCCGTGATGGGTCAGAAGTTCGTGCAGATCTACGGCCAGGGCGAATCGCCAATGACGATTACCGCCCTTGCGCGCGAACAGATCGTGGACACCGACCATCCGCGCTGGCTGGATCGCATCGCCTCGGTGGGCGTGGCGCACGCCTGTGTGCAGGTGCGCGTGGCAGACGCGCACGACCGCGACGTGCCCACGGGCGAGATGGGCGAGGTACTGGTGCGCGGCGAGACCGTGATGGCGGGCTACTGGAACAACCCCGAAGCCACCGCCGCCACCCTGCGCGGCGGCTGGCTGCACACCGGGGATATCGGCAGCCTGGACGCCGACGGGTTTCTCACGCTGCGCGACCGCAGCAAGGACGTGATCATCTCGGGTGGCTCCAACATCTACCCGCGCGAGGTGGAGGAGGTATTGTTGCTGCACCCGCGCGTGAGCGAGGTCGCGGTGGTGGGCGAGCGCGACGACGACTGGGGCGAGGTCGTCGTCGCCTTCCTCGTGGCCGACGGCGAGCCGGTGCCTGACGCCGAGCTTGACGCGCTGTGCCTTGACCACATCGCGCGCTTCAAGCGGCCCAGGCACTACCGCTGGGTCGAGAGCCTGCCCAAGAACGCCTACGGCAAGGTGCTCAAGACGGAGCTGCGTCGCTGGTAAGCCTGCCCTGACCGCCCGCGCTATGCTGCAAACCGCCGCCACGAAGAGGGGACGCGTATGCCGCGCCGCGCCGCATGAAGCCGCTGTCGCACTGGAACGAGGGTGACTGGATTGCCGCGATTGCCGCGTTCGCCCTGTTCCTGACGCTGGCGTTCGGGGCCGCGCTGGCGGCGCGCCGCGACGAGGAATTCGCCGGGCACCCGCGCGGCCTCTACCTGCTGTTCTACGCCGAGATGTGGGAGCGCTTTTCCTACTACGGCATGCGTGCGCTGCTGATCCTGTACCTCACGCGCTACTGGCTGTTTTCGGACGGCAAGGCCAGCCTGATCTACGGCACCTACACCGCGCTGGTCTATGTCGCGCCGCTGCTCGGCGGCTACATGGCCGACCGCTGGCTCGGCCAGCGCAAGGCGGTGGTCTACGGCGGCGTGGTGCTGGCGCTCGGGCATGCGCTGATGGCCGTCGAGGGCGCGCCAGGCACCGGGGACCCCGCGATCCGCCAGGCCGACCCGATGATCGGCATCTTCTGGCTCGCGCTGGCGCTCATCATCGTCGGCTCGGGCTTTCTGCGGGCCAGCATCTCGGTGCTCGTCGGCCAGCTCTACCGCCTCACCGACGTGCGGCGCGACGGCGCCTACACGATCTTCTACATGGGCATCAACGTCGGCGCGGCGCTGGGCACCATCCTCGTCGGCTACCTGGGTGAAACGCTGGGCTGGTCGTGGGGCTTTGGGCTTGCCGGGGTCGGCATGGTCTGCGGGCTGCTGATCTTCCTCGCCGGGCGGCCTGCGCTGCGCGGCCGGGGCGAACCGCCGAAGCCGCTGGCGCGCCGCGCCGAATTCACGCTCTACGGCGCGGGGTTGGTCGCCGTGGCGCTGGCGTGGCTGCTGATCCGCTACCAGCACCTGGTGCAGACGCTCCTGATCGTGGCGGGCGTCGCGATGCTCGGCTACATCCTGTCGGTGGCGCTGCGCCTGCCCAGGGAGCCGCGCGAGCGCATCTTCGCCATCCTGTTCCTGATCGCGCTCAACCCGGTGTTCTGGGGGCTGTACGAGCAGGCGGGCGGCAGCCTCAATCTCTACACCGACCGCTACGTGGACCGCGCGGGCGTGCCGGCCAGCCTGTTCCAGTCGATCAACCCGATCTACATCGTGCTGCTCGGCCCGGTCTTCGCCGCGCTGTGGCAGTGGCTGGGCAAGCGCCGCCTCGAACCCTCGGCGCCCGCCAAGTTCGGGCTGGCGATCATCCAGCTCGGGCTCGGCTTCTTCCTCCTCGTCTGGGGCGCGAACGCGGCGGGCGCGCAGGCGCTGACGCCGGTGGTCTTCATCTTCCTGATCTACCTGCTCAACACCACCGCGGAGCTGTGCCTGTCGCCGGTCGGCCTCTCGGCGATGACGCGGCTGTCGCCCGCGCAGCTCGCCAGCTTCGTCATCGGCGCGTGGTTCTACATGAACGCGGTCGGCAATTTCGTCGCCGGCAAGATCGGCGAGGCGACGGGTGGAGAAAGCGGCACGATGTCGCGCGAACTGACGCTCTCGATCTACGCCCAGCTCGGCTGGGTCGCGCTGGGCATCGGCCTTGCGGTGCTGCTGCTGGCGCGGGCCGTGCGGCCCTGGCTGCACCTGGATACGCTCAAAGACGAGCGCGCTACAGCAGCCTGAGGCTGGCCAGCCGCGCCACGGCGTGCGCGCGGTTTCTCGCGCCGAGCTTGGTGCGGGCGTTGTCGATGTGAAAGCGCACGGTCGCCTCGGTGATGTCGAGCAGGTCGGCGATTTCCTTGTCGCGCCGACCGTCGGCCATGAAGGCGAGGCAGTCCCGCTCGCGGTTGCTCAGTTGTGGCAGCGCGTCGGCCAGGCCGCCGGAAAACTCCATCAGCCGTTCCGTCAGCATCAGCCCGGCCAGTTGCACCGCGCGCGCCACGCCGGGGTCGATGTCGCGCTCGCCGAAGCCCAGGTGCAGCGAGGTGATCGCGCCGCGCGCGCCGTAGGAGGTGGCGCACAGTGCATCGGCGATGCGCGCCTCGCCCAGCGCCTCCCAGTAGTCGCCGAAGCGCGGGTCGTCGTGCGGCGCGAAATCGGAGAAGCGGTAGCGCGTTCGGCTCTCGCGGATCGCGCCGAGCAGCGGGTTGCAGTCGAAGCAGATGTAGTTGAACGCGCTGCTGCCCGGCCAGTGCTGCGGTGAGATGCGGGTGATGAAGCCGCCCGCCCGCCAATGGGCCTCGGAGGTCAGCCGCGCCAGGGGGCGGCGGTACAGCCGGGTCTGCAGGTAGGTGGCGCCGATGCGCCGGGCCGCCGCGAAGAAGCAGGTGCTGGCTTCCTCGGCGGTCGTGGCGGCCAAGGCGTCGTCCGCCAGCCGCAGCGCCTGCTGCGCACTGCTGCCTGCCAAGTCGATTCCTGCGTTCATATGCAGTATCCCCAAGCCCGTCTTCAGGCCGCTTTTTTTGCAAATATATCGTCAACGCGCGGCAAACCTATGAGTTTCGGGAGTTGTGCAGCGCCTGGCTATCGGCAACCATCCTTTGCAAGGAAACGTGAAGGAGCGCCGCATGAAGACCCCGAACCTTACCCCGCAGCGACTGCCCAGCCTGCTGCGGCGCAAGCTCCTGCTGGGCCTGCCCGGCGGCCTGGCGCTGGCCTCGCCCCTGGCGCTCGTCTCCTGCGGCGGCAGCAGCGACGACGGCGGCGGCGGCTTCGATCCGGCCATCGACGAGATCGTCGCCCGGCTGCCTGCCCTCAAGCGCAGCGCGCAGGCGGTCAAGGTCGTGCTGCCGGTGGGCCTGGGGGTCGACCCCGCGACCACCCACTTCGTCACCGGCAACAACGTCTCGCAGGTCATGGCCGACGGCAGCGCCGGCGCCGTGCTCATCGACGGCGCGCCGCAGATGGGCTACCTGTTCGACGCCAATGGCCGGCTGCTGCTCATGAGCGCCATCGAACCGGGCGTGCGCACCACCATCGACGCGCGCGGCAGCGCCGAGGCGCTGCTGCTGGCCGTCTGCGAAGGCGGCCTGCTGGAGCCGGCCATCCGCATCGCGCTGCGGCGCGCGCTCGCCGACGCGCGCCTGGATGCCGTCGTCGAGCCCGTGCGCCAGGCCGTCGAGGCGGCCCAGCGGCGCCAGGGGATCGACCCCGCCGACAGCGAGCTCATGGACGCGCTCAGGGGCGCCGTGCGCCTGCTGTGCGGCGCCTCGGGCGACGGCGCGTCGCCCAAATCCGTCACCGTCTCGCCCGAGGGCACGGAGAGCGGCATCACCGTGCAGCCCACCGAAGACTTCAACACCGTCGTGCTGCAAAACCAGTTCCGCCGCCGCACGCACGTGTGGATCGCGCGCACCGGCTCCTACGACAGCGAGGGCAACTACAGCGCGCTGCCCGCGCCCGCGCCCGCGCCCGCGCTGGCCGACTTCGCGCTCGACGCCACCACGGCGCTGTCGTTCGACAACCTCGTCAAGAGCGCCGGCGACTACGTCACGCAGTTCTACTCCGACATCGGGTTCCTGGGCGCCTACGAGTCCGGCAGCGCCGTGTGGACGCCGGTCAAGAGCGCCCCGGTGCAGCTGCTCTTCGAGCCCGACGGCGCGCAGGGCGTCGAATACAGCGCGCGCGTCGTCGGCATCGCGGCGGTGGACAACGGCGTGCTCTCCGAGGCCGAGAACGCCGCCTACGAGCAGATCCTGTGGGACACGCTGATCGAGGACATCGCCAAGCCGTTCATCCAGACGCTGATCCTGCCGATGATCAGCGAGCGCGTGCCGGGGCTGGCCGAGCCCGAGTTCCAGAAGGTGAGCTGGCAGCTCGTGCTCAACGGCATCGCCGATCTGACGAACCTGGCCGTCGGCGGCAGTTTCTTCCCGGCGACCGTCGATGCGCTGAAGAAGGGCGAGTTCAAGGCGGCGGTCTCGGGCTTTCTCACCGAGTTCTTCTCAAGCAACACCTTCCAGGGCCTGTACGAGGCGGGAATGAGCGCCTGGGTCAAGTCGTCGGGCGTCGATTGGACGCTGCGCGACGGCAAGGGCACGCTCATCGGCGTGAACCTGCTCGACCGGGAAACCCTGGCCGCGCGCAACGTGGCGGCGCTGCGCGGGGCGCTGGGCAAGCTCGCGCGCATCATCCAGCTCATCAAGGTCGGCACGCTGATCGGCGACTACGCGGCCATCGGTCATGACCTGCTGGGTTCGGCGCGCCTGACCGAGTTCACGCTGACGATCTCCAAGGCCCAGGTCTCGCTCACGCCCAAGCCCTTCGAGGTGGCTGCCACCTCGGGGCTGTTTGCGATCACCGCCAAGGTCGAGGGGCTGGAGGCCTCGGTGCCGGCCTCCAGCGTGTTCGTCGAGTGGAAGTGCAGCGGCAAGTACGGCACGCTGTACCAGGTGGGCGGCAGCGGCAGCGACAGCTTCACGAGCCCGCTGACGGCGCCGAGCCACAACTATGCGCCCAGCGGCGTGGAAGACGACCCGGCCGACCCGGAGACGATCGCGGTCGTGGCGTTCTACCGCAACCCGACGACCAACAAGCGCGTGGAGATGGGCAAGGCGAGTGTGAGCGTGGTGTTCAAGCGCGAGTTCAGCCTCGGGCTGTCGCCGGCGGGCTGCGACCTGCCGACCGAGACGGACATGCCGCTGCAGGCGTTCGTGCGCGAGAAGCTGCCGGCGGGCTCCACGGTGGAGTGGGAGTGGACGCACGGGGGCGCGGGCACGCTCACGGCTGGGGCGCCCGATGCCAATCCGGGTGACAGCTCGGCGACGCTGGCCACCGGCGCGGGCGAGGGCAGCGCCACGGTGAGCGTGCGCGCCACGGTGCGTGTGCCGGCCAGCGATCCCAAGGGCGCGCGCACCATTCAGACGCAGGTCGTCAGCGCTACCTACAGGATCAAGAAGGGCACGCGCGAGATCACGTTCGACGCATCGGGGGGCGTCTTCTCCTACGCCGACGGCACTGCCTCGTACACCGCGTTCATCGTGCCGCGCTTGCCGAAGGCGACCGGCTACGTCGCCGTGCTCAGCGGGTACGCCTACCCCAATTGCAACCGCACAGTGCGCTGGAACAGCGAGATCCCCGATCGCGGCGACTGCAACTTCCCCGTCACCTACCACCCGATCGCCGCGCGTGCGCTGGCGCCCTGCTGGGCCGTGTGGATCGGCTTCGCGGGCCTCCCCATCGAAGGCAAATGCACCGTGACGATCACGCTGCCTGCCTGAAGGAAACGCCATGCACACCTACCTGCGGAAACTGCCGCTGGCGGCGGCCCTGGTGGCCGCGGCGGCGCTCGGCTTGCCCGCGGTCGCTGACGCCGACACGCACGTCTGGAATTACAAGAGCTACAAGAAGGGGACGTCCGGCACCTTCGACCGCAGCCGGTTTGTCGCGGGCACTCTCACACTGCAAGAGGAGGGCGGTCAGGCCACGATCACCATCACGGCTGGCACGCTTGACGCGTGCCTCGCAGGCGCACTGCCCGCGACCGTGACGCGCACCGACACGCAGACCGTCATCGAGGTGCCGCCGCACATATCCGGTTGCGAGCATTTCCGCTACGTCATCCGCAACGACGGCAGTGGCGGCGTGCGCGAGGGCAGGCGCGGAGAGCGGTGGTTCACCTACACCTACGACTTCGACCTGACGCCGAAGAAGTGAGCGTGCGGGCACAATGCGGGGCATGGCACCGCCTGTTCTGAAGATCGACTTCGTCTCCGACGTGGTCTGCCCGTGGTGTGCGGTCGGCCTGCATGCGCTGGAGCGCGCGGCCGAGCGGCTGCAAGGTGAGGTGGTGCTCGAATGGCACTTTCAGCCGTTCGAGCTCAACCCCGGCATGGGCCCCGAGGGGCAGGATCTGGAGGAGCACCTGCGCGGGAAGTACGGCTCCAGCGCCGAACAGATGGCGCAGACGCGCGCGCTGCTGACCGAGCGCGGTGCGCAGGTGGGTTTCACGTTCAATCTGGACAAGCGCACGCGTACCTGGAATACCTTTGACGCGCACCGGTTGCTGCATTGGGCGGGTGAGGAGGGTGCGCCGGGGCAGCAGCGCGCGCTCAAGCATGCGCTGCTGTCGGCGTATTTCACCGAGGGCAGGAACCCGTCGGATCACGCGGTGCTGGTCGAGGCCGCCGCTGCCGCAGGGCTCGGCGCGGAGCGCGCCCGCGCCGTCCTGGCGGGCGGCACCCATGCCGCCGAGGTGCGCGCTCGGGAGGCGTTCTACCAGGGCCAGGGCATCCATTCGGTGCCGTCGGTCATCGTCAATGACCGCCACCTGATCCAGGGCGGCCAGCCGGTCGAGGTATTCGAGCGCGCGCTGCGCCAGCTCGCGCACTAGCCGCGCCTGCGCCAGCCGCTGTGCAACGCGGTGGGCGGACCGCCGCAGACTCCCCTGAATTTTCGGCTCAAGTTCTCGGCGAACGGGCCGATATGTCCATAAGCGGTCATTTAGGGGCGCTGATGCTCGTTTGAGCTGCACCCCGCTGGACGTATAAACCGCCAGCGGGTCATCATGAAATCGTTAACCAACACCCTTAGTTCGTCCGTGGGGAGCTCCTCCTGGCAAGGCGCGTCCGAGCGCGCCTTGTCCTGGCTGCTCGTCGGCGCCCTGCCGGCGGCGATCCTGGTGTTGTCTGCCCTGGCACTGTTTACCTGGACGTCGCACTACGCCTACGAGGAGCCTGCTGCCGTGGCGATGCGCGTGGTGGAGGATGCCCATGCCAGCCTCACCCCCCGGGAGGCCCTGGCAGCGCTGCAAAAGCAGGCGCCCGTGCTGCGGCAGGACACCAAGCTCAAGGAAACACCGTTCTGGTTCGAATTCGCCGTGCCTGTGGCGCAGTCGGGTCAGGCGGCAGTCGAGTTTCCTTCGCGGCACCTGGTTCAACTGGCCTGCTGGGATGGTGGCGCACTGGCACCGCTGGGGGAGGTGAATCTGCATGGTGGAAGCGGCCGCCTGTTCGATTCGCGGGGCGGTTTCGGCATGCGCTTGCAAGGCTTGTCGCCTGGTGCGTCAGTACTGTGCGAAGCCCGGTTCGTCGGGCCTGGGCGCCTGACGACACTGCAGTGGGACGAGGGAGCGCTGCGGCTCGCCACGCAATCTTTTCAACGCGATACCGGCCTGCTGGAAGGCGGCATCCTGATGCTGGCGCTGTTCGTGCTGTTGACGGCGCTCATCAACCGCAATGCCACCTATGTGCTGTTCGGGGTGTGGCTGCTGATCAATCTGCGCATGGGAGCGCTGTCGGCAGGCTGGGATCGACAGTGGCTGGGGTATGACATACCGGTGGAGTGGCTGGCGCGCATGCGCAGCGTGACGATCGCGTTGCTCTACACCCTGACGTTCCAGCTCTTTCGCGCGCTGTTCCAGGATCAATTGGTGAAATGCGCCAAGCCGCAGGTGTTCGAGTGGTTGCACTGGAGCTGTGTGGGGGTGCTGGTGCTGTCGGTCACGGTGCCCTATGCGCAGTTCCTGCCTTTGGTATGGGTGGCCTCGCCGCTGGGCAGCCTGATGTTGCTGGGTGTTCTGGTACGCATCGTCGTCAGGACGCGCTCGCCGGTGGCTGCCTGGTATGGCAGCGCCATCGCCGTGATGTTGATCGCCAGCCTGTACGAGGTCGTGGCCGCAGCGTGGGGGGTCAAGACGTGGATAGGCTCGGTGAACAGCGTGACGGCGGCGCTGGCCTCCAGCCTGCTGGCTTCGATGGCCATCGGTGCGCAGCTGCGCCAGGAGCACGAACAGCGCGTGCAGGCGCAGGCAGAGCTGGTCCATAACTACGAGGTGATGCCGCTCGGACTGTTCACCCTTGATCTGTCGGGTCGCTTCCTTGCCGCCAACCCTGCGCTGCATACGGCGCTGGGCCCCGACGTGTTGATGCGCGGCCACAACCATTGGGACGATCATTTCCCGTCGATGCGGTGGCAGCAGGTGCTGCAATCGCTGAACGATCAGTTTGAGGTGGAGCTGGAACTCACGGGCCGGGCGGTTGCTGACGGGCAGCCCGCACGCCGCTATCTGGTCAATGCGATTCGCTCGGAAGACCGTGTCGAAGGTTCACTGCAGGACGTAACGGAGCGGTCCATTGCCGTGGAGCGCTTGCGCTTCCTTGCCGACCACGACCCGCTCACCCAGGTGTTCAACCGCGACGGGATCCGCGCCGAGCTGGAGCGGGCGTTGCAGTCGGCGCGTGTTGGCTCGACGCTGGCGCTGGCGTACCTGGACCTGGACCGCTTCAAATTGATGAACGAGCTGTTCGGCCACTACGCGGGCGACGAAGTGCTGACCCAGGTCTGCGCCCGCGTCACCGCGCTGCTGGAGGGCGACATGCGCATGGGGCGCATGGGTGGTGACGAATTCATCCTGCTGATGCCGGGTGTGAGTCTGGCGCGGGCCACGATGCTGTGCCAGGAAATTGTGCGGCAGATCGGTGATCGGCCCTACCGGGTGGGCGACCGGTCTTTTCATGTGCTCGGTTCCGTGGGGTTGGTCAACGCGGCGCGCGCGGGCTCGGTCGAGGAGGCCGTTTCGACCGCCAACCGCGCCTGCCGGGAGGCGAAAGTCAGCCGTGGCAGCCACCTGGTGGTGTTCGAGCACGACTCGCAGGCACTGCGCGAGCACGAGGCGGAGATCGCGCTGGCCGGGCGCCTCGCGGCATCGGACGACCTGCAGGGCCTGTATCTGGAGATGCAGCCCATCATGTCGTTGACTGCGCCGGACCAGTCGCTCAATTTCGAGGTGCTGCTGCGCATGCGCGGTGCCGATGGCGAAGTGGTGCCCACGCCGCGCCTGATATTGGCGGCTGAAAACAGCGGCTGCATGGGACAGGTGGACCGCTGGGTGCTGCGCCATACCCTCGTCTGGATGCGCGAGCACCAGGAGGATCTCGAGTTGACGCGCTTCGTCTGCATGAACCTGAGCGGCGCTTCGCTCAACGACGAAAACTTCCTGCAGGACGCGGTCCAGATGCTGCAGGCCTACAGCGACGTGGTGTCGCGCCTGTGCCTGGAAATCACCGAAAGCGTGGCGCTGCACGACCTGGAGAACACGCGGCGTTTCATCGCGCAGGTGCACGACCTGGGCGCCAAGGTGGCGTTCGACGACTTTGGCGCGGGCTACACCTCGTTTTCGTACCTCAAGCAGCTCAAGGGCGATCTGGTCAAGATCGACGGCAGCTTCGTCGTCAACATCAACGAGCACCCGGCCAACGTGGCCATCGTGGAGGCCATCGTCGGGCTGGCGCGCAACCTGGGCATGAAGGTCATCGCGGAGTGGGCCGAAGACAGCGCCACGGTACAGACCCTTGCGGACATCGGCGTGGACTATGTGCAGGGCTTCGCGATTGCGCGTCCGCAGGCGCCAGAGCGCATTCTTGCGGCGCGCTCGGCGGCGGATTTCGTGAACGACCCCGGGTTGTTGCACGCGCTCCTGTTGCGGGGCTGGCCTGCGCCTCTACCTTTGGTGGGTGAAGCGCCTCCCAGCGTTGCGAAGCACTGAGCGCGCGTGCCGTCTACATCAGCCGGCGGGGCGGCGGCAGCAGCGCGGAAAGGGTGGCCGCTGTGCCGTGGGCCCAGTCGTTGTGTGCGTGCGGCACGTCCAGAACGATGTCGGGGTGGCGTGTCTCGACCATGAACTTGAGCATCGGGTGATGCGCCGCCGCCCACCGGTCCTGCGCGGTGCGCACTTCGAATTTCAAGACGCGGTGCGGCAGGTTGCCCACGTGGCGCATCGGGACGTAGCCCAGGTTCGGGTACACATCCTCGAACAGCAGGCGCTGGTACTGGCGATCCACGGGCGCACGCCCCGTGACGACCATCCAGTCCACATCACTGTGCAGGCAGTACAGATAGAAGGCCTTGAACAGCGCGGTCTTGACCAGGGTGCCCACACGCCCTTCGGAGACGCCCAGCCTCGTGGCCTCGGCCAAGGTACTGGCGCTCAGCGCGGGCGGCAGCGTCAACGAACGTTCCAGCGCCAGCGGCCCGTCCGCATTGGTCTGGATCCGCATGGTGCCCAGAGGGGAGCCGTCCAGGTGGGATTCCGCCAGCAGCACCACGGAGCTCGATGAAAAGTCGGCCTGCTCAGGTTCGCGCAGGGCCTGGGCCAGATCGGGTACATGGCGCGCATATGCCAGGTGGCGTATCTGGACGGCTTTTTGCAGCGCTTGCGTGTCGCTCACTACGCGGATGGAAAACGGCAGACGTTCCACGGTTTCGTTGGAGGCCGGATTTGCATGGACGGCGTAAGTCATTGTGAACGAGGGTCGGTTGGCGTAACGCAGGCATGATATCTCCGGGTTCGCAAGAAACGCACGTGAAACGCACAAAGGTGTTGCGTTCTACGCTATTTTTTGAAGAGTGCGCGTGAGGCGGGCCGGCCGCGATTGGACAAACCCCGTCTGCTAATAACTGCGCCCGCCCTTGTACATCGCGTGCTGGCGCCGGTGCAGCGTGGCCACTTCGCCCACGCGGGCCATTGCGGCGCCGGCGTGCGCGTGGGTGATGGCCAGGCCCAGCGCGTCGGCCGCGTCGGTGCCGGGCAGGCCGGGCAGATTCAGGAGGCGGCGCACCATCTCCTGCACCTGTGACTTGGCCGCGCGCCCGTGGCCCACGACGGCCTTTTTCATCTGCAGCGCGGTGTATTCGGCCACCGGCAGGCGCGCGTGCACCAGCGCGGTGAGCGCCGCGCCGCGTGCCTGGCCGAGCAGCAGCGTCGATTGCGGGTTGACGTTGACGAACACGATTTCCACGGCCGCGCAGTCGGGCGCGTAGCGCTCGGCGACTTCGCCGATGCCGTCGAACAGCAGCTTCAGGCGCCCCGGCAGGTCGCCCAGCGCCAGATCGGCGCCGCCGCGGCGCGTGGTGCGGATGGTGCCGCTGGCGACGTAGGCCAGGCGCGTGCCCTGCGCCTCCACGACGCCGAAGCCGGTGGTCTGCAGGCCGGGGTCGATACCGAGGATGCGCATGGCCTATGGTAGTTGCGCCGCCGGCATGCGCGCGAGGATGGTGCGCGTGCGCCCCGCCAGATAGGCCGATTGCGGATTTTTCTCGAAGCGCCGGGGCGCGGGCAGCATCACCGCCAGGCGCGCGGCCTCGGGGGCGGTCAGCTCGGCGGCGCTCTTGCGGTAATAGTGCCGCGCGGCGGCCTCGGCGCCGTAGATGCCGTCGCCCCATTCCACGTTGTTCAGGTAGATCTCCAGGATGCGCTGTTTGGTCAGCAGCCGCTCGAGCGTGTAGGCGAGCACCAGCTCCTGCGCCTTGCGCACCAGCGTGCGCTCGCCCGAGAGCAGCAGGTTCTTGGCGAGCTGCTGCGTGATGGTCGAGCCGCCGCGCAGCGTGACCGCGCGCAGCGGCTTGCCCGGGTGGCGCTGCTGCGCCTGCAGCGCGCGCTCGCGCGCGGCGGCGTTGCGCTCCCAGGCCTTTTCGATCGCGTCCCACTGCACGCCGTCGTGCTGGATGAAGCCGTCGTCCTCGCTCGCGATCACCGCGCGCTTGAGCTGGCTGGAGATCTGCGCGTACGGCACCCATTGCTGGCGCCAGCGCATCGCCCCGTCCTGGCGCAGCTGCTGCCACGCGGCCGAGCGCTGGAACGTCGTGGACTGCGGGTCGATGCGCGCCATCAGCGCGATGCGCAGCACGAAGTACAGCTGCAGCGCGACGAACGCGATCAGCACCAGCGCAAGCCAGCGCAGCAGCCCCTTCATGGCGCCGTCAGCAGGGTGCGCAGCTCGGCGAGCACCTGACCCGCGGGCGGGCGCACGCCGCGCCACAGGGCGAAGGAGGCGGCGGCCTGCTCCACCAGCATGCCCAGGCCGTCGCGCGCCAGCGCGCCGTGCTGCGTCGCCCAGTCGAGGAAGGCGCGCGCGGCGGGGCCGTACATCATGTCGTAGGCGAGCGCGCCGGGCCGCAGCGCGTGCGCGGGCACCGGCACAGGTGCGCCCGCGAGGCTGCTCGACGTGGCGTTGATGACGAGATCAAAATCGGCCTCCAGCGCTTGCTGGTCAAGCGCGAGCAGCTCTGTTTTATGGAGTGCAGCGCAGTCCTGGTGGCGTGCCGCGAGCTCGTGCGCCTTGCGGTGCGTGCGGTTGCACACGACGACGCGCCGCGGGCCGCGCGCGAGCAGCGGTGCGAGCACGCCCGCCGCCGCGCCGCCCGCGCCGATCAGGAGCACGTCGCGCCCGGCAAGCGGCACGCATGCGCCGTGCTCGATGTCGGCCACGAGCCCGAGGCCGTCGGTGTTGTCCGCGTGGATGCGCCCGCCTTCCAGCACCAGCGTGTTGGCGGCGCCCGCCTGCGCCACGCGCTCGCTGTGCGTGTCGGCGAGCTGCGCGGCCTGCTGCTTGAACGGCACGGTGACGTTGCAGCCGCGCCCGCCCTGCGCCGCGAACGCGCGCACCGTGTCGGCGAAACCGTCGAGCGGCACGAGCAGCGCGTCGTAGGCGATGCGCTCACCCGTCAGCGCGGCAAAGCGCGCGTGGATCCACGGCGAGCGGCTGTGCGCCACCGGGTGGCCCATCACGCAGTAGCGGTCGGCGTTCACTGGGGCTCCCGCAACTGGGTTTCCAGCACCTGCTCGCGCGTGAACCTGAAGCGCGCGACGACCGCCAGCTCGTCCGTCTTGGCGCGCATCTCCGCATTGAACGGGCCGAAGGGTCCGGCCGCGCGCACGATCGCCTCGGCGCGCTGGTCCAGCTGCTGGTTGCCCGAGCTGCGCACCACCTCGGTGGAGAGCACGCTGCCGTCGTGGTTCACCGTGAGGATCATCACCAGGTCGCCATAGAGCTTTCTGCCGCCCGCTTCGGGGAAGTTGCGCGTGCCCTTGTCTTCCACCTTGCGGCGCAGCTGGTCGTAGTACAGCGCGTACACCACCTCGCGCGTGGCGGGGCTGATGTAGCGCTTGCGCGGGCGGGCGTTTTGCTCGTTCACGCGTTTTTCGATCTCGGCGAGCAGCTGCACGAGCTGGCGACGGCGTTCCTGCAGCGCGCGGCCCTGTGCGCTATCGGTCGCCTCGCGCGGGTCGTCCTCGGGCATGGCCGCGAGCTGGCGGCGTACCTGCGTGAGCAGCCGCTCCTGCTCTTCGACCATCTCCTGCATCTGCTGCTCGGCCTCTTCGGCGTCTTCGCCCACGGCCGTGAGCGCCGAATAGGGCAGCGGGCTCGTGGCGCGGCCCTGCGCGGCCTCGCCCCCCCCGGCGAGCGAGGTTTGTGCGAGCGCCTGCGCCTGCTCCGGCGGCGTATCGCCCCGGGCGTTGACGAGGATCACCTCCAGCGGCAGCGCGTCGAGCACGCGCTCGAACGCCTGCGGCGCGACAAAGCGCACGGTGAGCAGCGCCGCGTGCACCGCGATCGACAGCCCCAGCGCGATCTGCAGCGTGCTGAGGCGCCTGCACGCACGCAACGCGGTCACGGCGCCGTGGGCTCCGCGGGTTCGGGTGTGCCCGCGTCGCCGTCGGTCAGGTTCACCGCGATCGCAAGCGTCGCCTGCGGCGCGTCGACCTCGTCTTCGTCCTCCGGACCGTCGACGCCGGTGTCGGGCGGGTCGTCGAGCCGCGCGATCAGCGTGCCGCTCACTTCCAGCGTGATCTCGTCGATCCGGCCCAGCTGCACGCGCGCTCGCGCGCCGCGCGCGAGCGCCTGCGCGCCCAGCACCGGCAGCACGAGCGGCAGGTGGTCGGCGCGCACCAGGAATTCGCCGCCCTGGCCTTCGCGGATCACCGTGGCGTCCAGTTCCGTGATGCCCTGCTGCTTCAGGTAGCGCAGCGTCCACCAGCGCTCCATGCTCGCCTGGTAGGCGTTGTAGGCGCCGTAGGTGGCGTCGAAGCTGCTGATGATGGCAAAGAGGCTGGCGTCCTTGGGCTTGAACGGCGCGGCCAGTGCGGCGGTGGTGCCGTGGCGCACGCAGGCGATGATCTGCCACTGGTTCACCAGGTCGACGTAGCGGCGCAGCGGCGAGGTGGCCCAGGCGTAGCAGGGCACGCCGATGCCTGCGTGCGCCAGCGCGCGCAGGCCCATGCGTACCTTCACGCCGGGCGCCAGGCTCGCCTGGCTGCGGTAGATGCCGGGCACGCCGTGCTCGGCCAGCATGCGCCCCCAGGTGCTGTTGGCGACGATCGCGGCCTCGGCCACGATGAGGTCCAGCGGCGCGCCGCGCCGGCGCACCTCGATGGACACGCGCTCGCTGCCATCGGGCTCGTCGGCGGGGCCATCCGTGAGCCGGAAGGTGTAGTCGGGGCGGTTGAAGTTTTCGGGCTTGCCGCGCACCTGCTCGCGCCCGGCCTTGAGGTGTTTGGCCAAGCGGTACAAAAAGGTGAGCTCCTCGCGCTTGTCCAGCAAGGGCTGAGGCGTGTTTTCGCTTGAAATTTCGGGGTCGGTGATCCAGTCTTCCGTAACGATGGCGTCGAGCCGGTCGTGGCGGAAGTTGGTCGCCACCTGCACGCGCTCCAGCCGCGTCTGGCTCGCGAGCACCGCCAGCGTCGCCTCGTCGTAGGTGACGTACAGCGACACCGCCGGGTTGGCGCGTTCGGCGTCGAGCGTGTAGGCCTGCACCACGGCGGGCGGCAGCATGGTGATCTTGTGGCCCGGCAGGTAGACGGTGGACAGGCGCGCGCGCGCCAGGTGGTCGAGCGCGTCGCCCGGCGTGATCGCCAGCGCCGGCGCGGCGATGTGGATGCCGAGCGTCACGCGCCCGCTGCCCAGGCCCTGCAGCGAGAGCGCGTCGTCGATCTCGGTCGTCTCGGAATCGTCGATCGAGTACGCCACGACCGGCGCGAGCGGCAGGTCGGCCGGCGCCTCGGGCGCGGCGACGGGGGCAAAGCCCGTGCCGTGCGGGAAATACTCGAACAGAAAGCGCTGCCAGTGAAACGCATACGCCGAGGCGATCGCGCCCGCGTCCTGCAAGAGCGCCAGCGGCGGCTTGTGCGTGGCGCGGCTGGCCTGCACCACGGCCTTGTACTCGGGGGCGTTCTTGTCGGGCTTGAACAGGATCTTGTAGAGCTGCTCATGGATGGCCGCCGGGCACGACCCCGCGGCCAGCGCGTCGGCCCAGGCGTCGATCTGCGCCTGCACCTGCTTTTTCTTCTCGATCGCGGCCAGCGCCTGCTGCACGATCTCGGCCGGGGCCTTCCTGAACCGGCCCTTGCCCGCGCGGCGAAAGTAGTGCGGCGCCTCGAACAGCGCGAGCAGCATGCCCGCGAGCTCGCTCGCCGGGGCCGTGGGCGAAAAATAGTCGCGCGCAAGCTCGGCAAAGCCGAATTCGCCCTCGGGCGCGAACTCCCACGCGAGCGGCAGCTCCACCGACGCGGCCACCGCCTGCGCTTGCGCGAGCAGTTCCGCCGGCGTGGGGTGCTCGAATTTCAGCAGCAGCGCGGCGGCCTTGGCCTTGACGCGCTTGCCGCTTTCGAGCTCCACCTGCGCGGCGCTGTCGGACTCGGAGAGGATGCGCCCGGCCTGGTACTTGCCCGCGTCTTCAAACAATACATGCATGGAGGGAATTTTCCCATGGCCGCCCCCCGCCCGGGCAGGGGGCGCGCAAGCGCTTGAAAAGAGCGGCAGCGTCGCCATCTGGACACAGATCGCGCTGCGGCGTTGATCGCTAGAATGAACTTCATGGTCACCAAGCCGCCTGCGCTCTCGCCGCGCGAACCGTCCTGGGATGACGGCGGCTCCGTCGTGGCCGAGCGGCGCACGCAAAAGCTGCAACCGCCGCACATGTACCAGGTGGTGATGCTCAATGACGATTTCACGCCGATGGAGTTCGTCGTCGTGGTACTGCAGGAATTTTTCAACAAGAATCGCGAAGCCGCCACACAGATCATGCTCAAGATTCACCTGGACGGCAAAGGCGTATGCGGCGTGTACACGCGCGACATCGCCGACTCCAAGGTGGCGCAGGTCATGGACGCGGCGCACAAGGCGGGGCACCCGTTGCAATGTCTGAGCGAGCCTGTTGAATGACAGGCCTTGCGCCCTGATCTACAGTTAGTCCCAACCGCAAGCCAAAGGAGTTCTCACATGATTGCCCAGGAACTGGAAGTCAGCTTGCACATGGCCTTCGTAGAGGCCCGCCAGCAGCGCCACGAGTTCATCACCGTGGAGCATCTGCTGCTGGCCCTGCTGGACAACCCGAGCGCCACCGAGGTGCTCAACGCCTGCGCCGCGCACATCGACGACCTGCGCGCCTCGCTCACGAATTTCATCAAGGACAACACGCCGCAGGTCGCGGGCGAGGGCGAGGTCGACACCCAGCCCACGCTCGGCTTCCAGCGCGTGATCCAGCGCGCCATCATGCACGTGCAGTCCACGGGCAACGGCAAGAAGGAAGTCACGGGCGCGAATGTGCTCGTCGCCATCTATGGCGAGAAGGATTCGCACGCCGTCTACTACCTGCACCAGCAGGGCGTGACGCGCCTGGACGTGGTGAACTTCATCGCGCACGGCATCAAGAAGGGCGAAACCCCCGAAGCCACCAAGCCTGAGGCCCAACAGGCCGAGAGCGAGGAGGGCGGCAACGCCGCGGCCGAGCGCAACGAGAAGGCCACGCCGCTGGAGCAATACACGCAGAACCTCAACCAGGCGGCCAAGGACGGCAAGATCGATCCGCTGATCGGCCGCAACTACGAGGTGGAGCGCACGGTGCAGATCCTGTGCCGCAGGCGCAAGAACAACCCGCTGCTGGTGGGCGAGGCGGGCGTGGGCAAGACCGCAATCGCCGAGGGCCTGGCGTGGCGCATCACGCAGGGCGACGTGCCGGAAATCCTCGCGGATTCCACGGTGTACGCGCTCGACATGGGCGCGCTGCTGGCGGGCACCAAGTACCGCGGCGACTTCGAGCAGCGCCTCAAGGGCGTGCTCAAGAACCTCAAGGACAAGCCCAACGCGATTCTGTTCATCGACGAGATCCACACCTTGATCGGCGCGGGCGCGGCCTCGGGCGGCACGCTGGACGCCTCCAACCTGCTCAAGCCGGCGCTCTCCTCGGGCGCGCTCAAGTGCATCGGTGCGACCACGTACACCGAGTACCGCGGCATCTTCGAGAAGGACGCGGCGCTCTCGCGGCGCTTCCAGAAGGTGGACGTGGTCGAGCCCACGGTGGCCGAGACCATCGACATCCTCAAGGGCCTCAAGAGCCGTTTCGAGGAGCACCACAGCGTGAAGTACGCGCAGGCGGCGCTGCAGGCCGCGGCCGAGCTCTCGGCCAAGTACATCAACGACCGGCACCTGCCCGACAAGGCGATCGACGTGATCGACGAGGCGGGCGCGGCGCAGCGCATCCTCACGCCGTCCAAGCGCAAGAAGACCATAGGCAAGACCGAGATCGAGGAGATCGTCGCGAAGATCGCGCGCATCCCGCCCGCGAACGTGTCCAACGATGACCGCGGCAAGCTGCAGACGCTGGAGCGGGACCTCAAGAGCGTGGTCTTCGGTCAGGACAAGGCGCTGGAGGTGTTGGCCAGCAGCGTGAAGATGGCGCGCTCGGGCCTGGGCAAGGGCGACAAGCCGATCGGCGCCTTCCTCTTTTCCGGCCCCACGGGCGTGGGCAAGACCGAGGCCGCGCGCCAGCTCGCCTACGTGATGGGCATCGAGCTGATCCGCTTCGACATGTCCGAGTACATGGAGCGCCATGCGGTGAGCCGTCTGATCGGCGCGCCGCCGGGCTACGTCGGGTTCGACCAGGGCGGGCTGCTCACCGAGGCCATCGCCAAGAAGCCGCACGCGGTGCTGCTGCTCGATGAAATCGAGAAGGCGCACCCGGACATCTTCAACGTGCTGCTGCAGGTGATGGACCACGGCACGCTGACCGACAACAACGGGCGCAAGGCGGATTTTCGCAACGTCATCATCATCATGACCACCAACGCGGGGGCCGAGGCGATGAACAAGGCGGTGATTGGCTTTACCACCCAGCGCCAGGCGGGCGACGAGATGGCCGACATCAAGCGCCTGTTCACGCCCGAGTTCCGCAACCGGCTGGATGCCATCGTGAGCTTCAAGGCGCTGGACGAGCAGGTCATCCTGCGCGTGGTCGACAAGTTCCTGCTGCAGCTGGAGCAGCAACTGTCCGAGAAGAAGGTGGACGTGACCTTCACCGATGAGCTGCGCAAGCACCTCGCCAAGAAGGGGTTCGACCCGCTCATGGGTGCGCGGCCCATGCAGCGGCTCATCCAGGACACGATCCGCAAGGCGCTGGCCGACGAGCTGCTGTTCGGGCGCCTTGCCGACGGCGGGCGCGTGACCGTGGACGTGGAGCACAGGAAGGACGACAAGGGCGTGGAGAGCGACGAGATCCAGCTCGACATCCAGCCCCTGCCCAGGAAGGAGCGCTCCAGGAGCGCGGAGGCCGACCACAAGGAAGAGGCCGCCGCCAGTTGACGGGCGCGTATCTGCCACCCACCCCAGCCCGCCTGCCCGGCGGGCTTTTTCATATAAAAAGTGGCTCTGGCGCTTGACAGGCGAGCGCCAGCAGCTATAAAAATTGAAAAAATGACCTTGATCGCAGGCTGGCGCGGCGCCCTGGCGGATTTGTCCCCGGCCAACTTCGGGCTGGTGATGGCCACGGGCATCGTCGCGCTCGCGGCGTCGATGATGGGGTTCGCCTGGATTGCCCGCGCGCTGTTCGCGCTCAACGTGCTGCAGTACGCGGTGCTGGCGCTGCTGTACCTGCTGCGCGCGCTGCTGCACCCGCGCCGCTTCTTCGGCGACATGACGGATCACGCCGTGGGGCCGGGCTATTTCACCGTGGTGGCGGCCACGGGCGTGCTGGCCTCGCAATACCTGGTGCAGCAGCACGACTGGCAGGCGGGCCTGGCGCTGGGGGTGCTGACGCTGGTGCTGTGGGCGGCGTTCACCTATTCGATGTTCCTGGGCTTCATCGTCAAGCGCCGCAAGCCCACGCTGGTGCGCGGCATCAGCGGTTCATGGCTGCTGGCCGTCGTGGCCACGCAATCGGTGGCGGTGGTGTGCGCGCTGCTCGCGCCCGAGCTGGCGCCGCACTGGCGGCCTGCGCTCAATTTCCTGGCGCTGACGCTGTGGCTGTGGGCCGGCGTGCTGTACCTGTGGCTGATGGGCCTGATCTTCTACCGCCTCATGTTCCTGCGGCTCGCGCCCGACGAGCTCATCCCCTCCTACTGGATCAACATGGGGGCGCTCGCGATCTCGACGCTGGCGGGTGCCTTGCTGATCCATGAAGCGCCGCAGGCGCCGTGGCTCTCGACGCTGCTGCCCTTCGTCAAGGGCTACACGCTGCTGTACTGGGCCACGGGCACCTGGTGGATACCGGTGCTGCTGCTGCTGGGCGTGTGGCGCCACGGCGTGCGCCGCTATCCGCTGCGCTACGAGCCGCTGTACTGGGGGCTGGTCTTTCCGCTCGGCATGTACGCGGCCTGCACCTGGCAGATGGACCGGGCGCTGGGCATCGGGCTGCTCGACGGCGTCGCGCGCACCTTTCTTGCCGCGGGGCTGCTGGCGTGGACGCTGGCGTTTGCCGGGCTGCTGCGGCGCGCGGCGCGCACGCTGGTGCAGCCGGGGCGCTGACCGGGTTCAGGCAGCCGAGCGCTCCAGCGCCTGGTCGATGTCCCAGAGGATGTCCTCCACATCCTCGATGCCGATGGACAGCCGCACCATGTCGCTGCTGACGCCCGCGCGGGCAAGTTCCTCGTCGTTCAGTTGCCGGTGCGTGGTCGAGGCCGGGTGGATCACCAGCGTCTTGGCGTCGCCGATGTTGGCCAGGTGGCTCAGGAACTCGCAGGCGTCGATGAACTTCTCGCCCGCCGCCGCGCCGCCCCGGATGCCGAAGGTGAGCAGCCCCGAGGCGCCGGGTGCGCCGTCAATCGACCGAAACTGCCTGCGCGCAAGGTCGTGCCAGGGCGAATCGGGCAGGCCGGGGTAGTTCACCCAGGCCACGCGCGGGTGCCGCTGCAGGTGGCGCGCGACGGCGAGCGCGTTGCGGCAGTGCGCCTGCATGCGCAGGTGCAGCGTCTCGGTGCCCTGCAGCAACTGCCACGCGGCCGTGGGCGAGAGGATGGCGCCGTAGGTGCGGTTCACTTCCATGCGCGCCTTCATGGTGTAGCCGAAGTCGCCGAAGGTCTCGTAGAACTTCACGCCGTGGTAGGCGCGGCTGGGCTCGACCATGTCGGGGAACTTGCCGTTGTCCCAGGGGAAGCGCCCGCTCTCCACCAGCACGCCGCCCATGGTCGTGCCGTGGCCGCCGATGTACTTGGTGGCGCTGTGCACCACGATGTCCGCGCCCAGGTCGAGCGGGTTGCACAGGTAGGGGCTGGCGACGGTGTTGTCGACGATGAGCGGCACGCCGTGCGCGTGCGCCACGTCGGCTATTTGCTCGATGTCGAGCACGTTCACCAGCGGGTTGCCCAGGGTCTCGCCGAAGACCACGCGGGTTGCCGGGCGCATGGCGCGCGCGAAGTTCTCGGGGTCCTTCGGGTCGACGAAGGTGGTCTCGATCCCCAGGCGCTCGAAGCCTATGCCCAGTTGTCCCACGCTGCCGCCGTAGAGCGTGCTGGCGGCGACGATGTGGTCACCGGTTTTCAGCAGCGCCAACAGCGCCGTCATCTGCGCCGCCATGCCGCTGGCGCAGGCGAGCGCCGCGCGGCCGTTTTCCAGGCTCGCCATGCGCTCCTCGAACACGGCCACCGTCGGGTTGCTGATGCGGCTGTAGACGTGGCCGAAGGTCTCCAGGTTGAAGAGCTGGCTCGCGTGCCGCGCATCGTCGAAGACGAAGCTCGTGCTCTGGTGAATGGGCGTGGCGCGCGCGCCGGTCACGGGGTCGGGCTGCGCCCCGGCGTGGATCGCGCGGGTGCCGAAGCCGAAGGTGTGGTCGCCGTGGGGTGTGGTCATGTTTCAAGCCAAATTGGCCGCCAACGCTTGCCTGGCAAGCGCTGGCAGCTATGGTTTCAGTAGGGCAACTGCCGCGCCCGCTTGGC
>JAIXLP010000040.1 GCA_026954015.1 Burkholderiales bacterium
ACAAGACTTGGGAAACCCTGCAGCTCATCTTTGATGAACTCCTGCGTCACGGCTGCGACCGCAAGACCGTGCTCTACGCGTTGGGTGGCGGGGTGATCGGCGACATGACGGGTTTCGCCGCCGCGTGCTACATGCGCGGTGTGCCCTTCGTGCAGGTGCCGACGACGCTGCTGGCGCAGGTGGATTCGAGCGTGGGCGGCAAGACCGCGATCAACCACCCGCTGGGCAAGAACATGATCGGCGCGTTCTACCAGCCCAGGCTCGTGGTCTGCGACCTGGCGACGCTCGATACGCTGCCCGAGCGCGAACTGTCGGCGGGCCTGGCGGAGGTGATCAAGTACGGGCCCATCGCGGACATGGCGTTCTTTGCGTGGCTGGAGGAGCACATCGACGCAGTGCGCGCGCGCGATCGCGCGGCGCTGGCGCACGTGGTGCGCCGCTGCTGCGAGATCAAGGCCGACGTGGTGGCGCAGGACGAGCGCGAATCGGGTCTGCGCGCGATCCTCAACTTCGGCCACACCTTTGGGCATGCGATCGAGAACGGCATGGGCTACGGCGTGTGGCTGCACGGCGAGGGCGTGGCCGCGGGCATGGTGATGGCCGCTGACCTGTCGATGCGGCTGGGTATGGTCGATGCGGCGTTCGTGGCCCGCCTGCGTGCGCTGCTCGCGCGCGCGGGGCTGCCCACGCAGGCGCCGGTGCTCGATACCGTGGACAATGCGGCTCGCTACCTTGAGCTGATGCGCGTGGACAAGAAGGCCGAGGCGGGCGAGATCCGCTTCGTGCTGATCGACGGGCCGGGCCGGGCAGTGGTGCGGGCGGCGCCCGATGCGCTGGTGCGCGAGGTCATCGACCAGTGCTGCGCGGCGGCGTGATTTGCTAGATTTGCAGTAGCTGCTGGCGCTTATCCAGTATACGCTGGAGCCCGATTTGACTCCTGTTTTTCCCTTGGCGGCGTGGGCCTGTGATCCGGCGCGCTCGCGCGGGCGGCGTTACCCCGTCACGCCCGACCCGACGCGCAGCAGTTACCAGCGTGACCGCGACCGCATCGTGCATTCGTCGGCCTTCCGGCGCCTCGAATACAAGACGCAGGTCTTCGTCAACCACGAGGGCGATCTGTTTCGCACGCGGCTCACGCACACGCTGGAGGTGGCGCAGCTTGGCCGTTCGATCGCGCGCGCGCTCGCGCTCAACGAAGACCTGGTAGAGGCGATCTGCCTCGCGCATGACCTGGGCCACACGCCGTTTGGCCATGCGGGGCAGGAGGCGCTCAACGACTGCATGCGCGCGTGGGGCGGCTTCGAACACAACCTCCAGAGCCTGCGCCTGGTCGATTTTCTGGAGCAGCGCTACCCGGCGTACGACGGACTCAACCTGAGTTTTGAGGCGCGCGAGGGCATCCTCAAGCACTGCTCGCGGCGCAACGCCGAGCTGCTGGAGGCACGCGAACCCGGCGGCGTGGGCGCGCGCTTCCTGCGCGGTGAGCAGCCCAGCCTGGAGGCGCAACTGTGCAACCTGGTCGATGCCATCGCCTACAGCGCGCACGACGTGGACGATGGCGTGCGCTCGCACCTGCTCACCCTCGATCAGTTGCGCGAGGTGCCGCTGGTGGCGCGCTACCTCGCGCAGGTGGTGGCGGAGTACCCGCGGCTGGCGCGGCCCGAGGGCGCGCGGCGCCTGCGCCACGAGACGATACGGCGCATGCTGAGCGGTCAGGTGCACGACGTGATCACCACCACGCGCGACGCGGTCGAGCGCGCGCGGCCGGCGGACGTGGATGCGGTGCGGCGCCTGCCGCCGCTGGTGGCGTTTTCCGCCGCGATGGGCGAAGGCACGCAGCAGTTGCAGCAGTTCCTGTTGCGCAATCTGTACCGCCATCCGCAGGTGGCGCGCACGATGGAGGCGGCGCAGCAGGTGGTGCGAGAGCTGTTCACGCTCTACCGCGAGGACGCGACGCGCATGCCGGCGGACCAGGCGGCGCAGGCGTTCACGGCGGATGATGAAGCGCAGCGCATGCGTTCGATCGCCGATTTCATCGCGGGCATGACGGACCGCTACGCCCTGCGCGAGCACGAACGGCTCACAGGCCGCAGGTTGCTGCCATGAAGCCCGCCCCCGATCCGGGCCTGCGCATCGCCTTCATCGTGATCCTGGCCGGGGTGGCGGCGGCGCTGCACGTGGCCAAGCTGCCGCCCGCCGTGCCGGTGCTGCAGCGCGAGCTGGGCATCACGCTGGTGCAGGCGGGCTTTCTGCTGTCGCTGGTGCAACTCGCGTCGATGGGCCTGGGGATCGTCGCGGGGCTCACGGGCGACGGCATCGGGCTCAGGCGCAGCATGCTGATCGGCCTCACGCTGCTCACGGCGGCGGGGTACGCGGGCGGGTTCGCGCAGAGCGTGCAGATGCTGTTGCTGCTGCGCGCCATCGAGGGGCTGGGTTTTCTCATGACCACGGTGCCTGCGCCCAGCCTGATCGCGCGCAGCGTGCGCGCGTCGCAGCGCACACGCATGCTCGGCGTCTGGGGCGCCTTCATGCCGCTGGGCACGGCGCTGGCGCTGCTCGTGGGGCCGGACATCATGGCATGGATCGACTGGCACGGCTGGTGGTGGCTGATTGCGTCGATCTCGCTGGCGATGGGGGTGTGGCTCGCGCGCGCGGTGCCGCACGACCCGCCGCACGCGGCGGCCCACGGGCATGCATGGCAGCAGCGCCTGGGCCGCACGCTCGGCGCGCGCGGACCGTGGCTGGCGGCGCTCACGTTCGCGGTGTATTCGGCACAGTGGCTCTCGGTGATCGGCTTCCTGCCCGCGCTGTACGAAGCCTCGGGCTGGACGGGCACGCTGGGCGCGGTGCTCACCGCGGGCGTGGCGGGCATCAACATGGTGGGCAACGTGCTGGCCGGGCGCCTGCTCTCGCGCGGCGTGGCGCCGCGCGTGGTGCTCTGGGCGGCGTTCGCGGCGATGGCGCTGGGCACCTTTCTCGCGTTCTCCTCGCTCACCGAGCATGCGCCCGTGCTGCGCTACGGCGGCGCGCTGCTGTTCTCGGCCATCGGCGGCATGGTGCCGGGCGGGCTGTTTGGCCTGGCGCCGCGCCTCGCGCCCGGCGAGCAGACCATCTCGACCACGATGGGCTGGATCCTGCAGTGGTCCGCCATTGGCCAGTTCATCGGCCCGCCGCTCGTGGCCTGGGTGGCGAGCCAGGCTGGAAGCTGGGAGTGGACCTGGGTGCTGCTGGGTGCGTGCAGCGCCTGCGGCGCGGCGCTGGCGTGGGTCATCCAGCGCCATCTGGCGCGCGCAGGGGTCTAATACCGCATGGATTCCACCACCGAAGCGACCGTGATCGCCGACACCCGCCGCTGGCTGGAGCGCGCGGTGATCGGCCTGAACCTGTGCCCGTTCGCCAAGGGGGTGGACGCAAAAAATCAGATCCATTTCGCCGTCAGCGCGGCCACCGATGCGCGCGGCGTGCTACGCGATTTGAAGCGAGAGCTGCAGGCGCTGGCGCAGATCGCCCCCGAGGAGCGCGACACCACGCTGCTGATGTTGCCGTGGGCGATGCAGGATTTTCTTGCGTTCAACGACCTGCTCGAAGACGTCGATGCGCTGGTCGAGACGCTCGATCTCGCGGGCGTGCTGCAGGTGGCGCCGTTTCACCCGCGCTTCCAGTTCGCGGGCACCGGGCCTGACGATGTGAGCAACCACACCAACCGTACGCCGTACCCCACGCTGCATCTGCTGCGCGAGGACAGCATCGCGCGCGCGGTCGAACAGTTCCCCGAGGCCGAGGCGATCTTCGAGCGCAACATCAAGGTGGTCGAGCAGCTCGGCGACGCAGGCTGGAAGGCGCTGGACGTGGGTGCGCGCTGCCCCTTCCACGGTGAACACGGCGAAGGCCCGTCGTGACCACGCGGCGCGCCTCAGCGCAGGAAGCGGTGCGCGCCGAGCTGCGTCCCGGCCAGTCGGTCGAGCTGTTGCAGGAGCTGCACATCCTCACGCGCGACGCGCTGATGAACCAGGACGCGCGGCGCAAGCTCAAGCAGGTCTACCACCTCTACCAGTTCATCGAGCCGTTGCTGCAGGAGACTGCGCGGGAGGGTCACGCGCCACTGCTCGCCGACCATGGCGCGGGCAAGTCCTACCTCGGCTTCATCCTCTACGACCTGTACTTCAAGCCGCTGGGTCGCGGCGAGGTCGTAGGCATCGAGTGGCGCGCCGACCTCGTGCAGCGCTCGCGCGCGCTGGCGGCGCGGCTGGGCTTTGAGCGCATGCGCTTTCTCGATATGGCGGTGGCCGACGCGACTCGCGCCGACCTGCCCGAGCGCTTCGACCTCGTCACCGCGCTGCACGCCTGCGATACCGCGACCGATGACGCGATCGACTTCGGCCTGGCCAAGCAGGCGCGCTTCATGGTGCTCGTGCCCTGCTGCCAGGCCGAGGTGGCCGCGAACCTGCGCATGAACAAGGCGTTCAGCCTCTCGCGCACGCCGCTGGCCGAACTCTGGCGCCACCCCCTGCACACGCGCGAGATGGGCAGCCAGATCACCAACGTACTGCGCTGCCTGCGGCTGGAGGCGAGCGGCTACCGGGTGACGGTGACCGAGCTCGTCGGCTGGGAGCACAGCCTGAAGAACGAACTCATCATTGCGCGCCGCACCGGGCAGCGCGCAAGAGCGTCTGGAAGCGATCCTCGACGAGTTCGGCCTGCGCCAGACGCTGGGTGCGCGCTTTGGCTGCACCGTGGGTTGATGCATAGTCAGAATCGGCTCTGACGATTACCCATCAAGCGCGAGCAGCTATCAAAACAATAAGCACCGGTGATGGCTGCCGCCGCGCGCACCGACCGGGCTGCGCGCCCCGTAAGGGTTCGATGGGACAATCGCCAGCTTTGCGAAGGGGCTCCCTCCGCATCCCCCTCTGTTTGAAGGACCGTCACGCCATGAAGAAATTTGCCGCTGTCGCCGTGCTGAGCCTGGGCGTTGCCCTTGCGGGTTGCTCCAGGCAGGAGGCCGATGCGCCCGCTGCTGCCGCCGCCGCGCCTCAGCCCGCCGCCATCACCAGCATCGTCGTCGGGCTGGACGACAACTTCCCGCCCATGGGCTTTCGCGACGAGAAGAACGAGCTCGTCGGCTTCGACATCGACCTGGCGAAGGAAGCAGCCAAGCGCCTGGGCCTGGACGTGCAGTTCAAGCCGATCGACTGGAGCGCCAAGGAGGCGGAGCTTTCCGGCAAGCGCGTCGATGCGCTCTGGAACGGCCTGACGATCACCGAGGAGCGCAAGCAGAACATCGCGTTCACCGCGCCCTACATGGAAAACCACCAGATCATCGTCGTGCCCGCGGATTCGGCGATCAAGACCAAGGCCGACCTCGCGGGCAAGGTCGTCGGCGCGCAGGACGGATCGAGCGCGGTCGATGCAGTCAAGAAGGAAGAGGACGTGTTCAAGTCGTTCAAGGAGTTCAAGACCTTCGGCGACAACGTCACCGCGCTCATGGACCTTTCTGCCGGACGCCTGCAGGCGGTGGTGGTCGATGAGGTGGTGGGCCGCTACTACGTGGCCAAGAAGCCCGACCAGTACGCGGTGCTCGACGACAACTTCGGCACCGAGGAATACGGCGTGGGCGTGCGCAAGGACGATACCGAACTGCTCGGCAAGCTGGACCAGGCGCTGACCGCGATGAAACAGGACGGCGCGGCCGCGAAGATTTCCGAGCAGTGGTTCGGCAAGAACATCATCAAGTAGCCGTCGCCTGACGACAGGCACCGGGCGGGGCGCCGACGGCCGGGGACGGCACCCGAGCGCGCACCCCCGCACGCGAACGACAGCGCATGGACTACTTCCTGTCTTTACTTGCACCGCTCGCGCAGGGGGCGGTGGTCACGCTCAGGCTCTTCTTCATCACGGTGGCGCTCGCGCTGCCGCTGGGCCTGCTGCTGGCGCTGGCGCGCGTGTCGCGCCTGCGCGCGCTCTCGGGCGCCGTGAACGGCTACATCTGGCTCATGCGCGGCACGCCGCTCATGCTGCAGATGCTGTTCATCTACTTCGCGCTGCCCTTCGTGCCGGTGGTGGGCGTGCGGCTGCCGGACTTCCCTTCCGCCGTGGTGGCGTTCACGCTCAACTACGCCGCGTATTTCGCGGAGATCTTCCGCGCGGGCATCCTGTCGGTCGATCGCGGCCAGTACGAGGCCGCGCGCGTGCTCGGCATGAACTACCGCCAGACCATGCGCCGCATCGTGCTGCCGCAGATGGTGCGCAACATCCTGCCGCCGCTGTCCAACGAGACCATCACGCTCGTGAAGGACACGTCGCTCATCTACGTGCTGGCCCTGAACGACCTGTTGCGCGCGGCGCGCGGCATCGTGCAGCGCGACTTCACCACGTCGCCCTTCATCGTGGCGGCCGCCTTCTATCTCATCATGACGCTGGCGCTCACCTGGGGCTTTCAGCGGCTGGAGCGCCACCATGCCCGCTACGACGAGTGACGCGCCGATGATCGAGGCGCGGGGCGTGAAAAAGCGCTTCGGCGCTACCGAGGTGCTGCGCGGCGTCTCGCTGAACGTGGCGCGCGGCGAAGTGGTGGCGCTTATCGGCCCGTCGGGCTCGGGCAAGAGCACTTTCCTGCGCTGCCTGAACCACCTGGAGACGATCGACGCGGGCGAGATCCGCATCGGCGGCGAGGTGCTCGCCCGCACCGACGCGCAGGGCCAGTGCCGCTACGCGCCCGAGGCCGAGGGACGGCGCATCTGCCGCAAGAGCGGCATGGTGTTCCAGCACTTCAACCTGTTCCCGCACCTCACGGTGCTGGAAAACCTCATCGAGGCGCCGATGGTGGTCGCGGGCGTGGCGCGCGCGCAGGCGGTGCGGCGTGCCGAGGCGTTGCTCGCCAAGGTGGGTCTGGCGGCCAAGCGCGACAACTACCCGGCGCGCCTGTCGGGCGGGCAGAAGCAGCGCGTGGCGATCGCCCGCGCGCTGTGCATGGAGCCCGAGATCATGCTGTTCGACGAACCCACCAGCGCGCTCGATCCCGAATTGACGGGCGAGGTGCTGCGCACCATGCGCGAACTGGCCGAGGAGCGCATGACCATGCTGGTCGTGACGCACGAGATGGGCTTTGCGCGCGAAGTCGCTCACACCGTGGCCTTCATGGACGAAGGGCACCTGCTCGTGGTCAAGCCCGCAGCCGAGTTCTTCGCCGACCCCGGGCACGAACGCGCCCGGGCGTTTCTTGACCACATGCTGTGATCTGACGCAGGGCACCCATGGCCCGAATGGCGCATGGTGCCGACGGCGAGGCGGCGTTACAGTCTTCACATGCAACCGTACCTTGCCCGACTGGCGCGCGCCAGCCTGGCTTTCTTCGTGTTGACCGGTTACGTCGTCGCGCACGCTCAGGGGGGTGGCAGCGCGCTGGGCGGCCATGGTGAGCCACCGGCGGTCATGCGCCTGCTCGACCAGGGCTACGCCGCCGAATTCCGGGGCAACCGCGCTGCAGCGCAAGAGCGCTACTGCACCGCGGCGCGCGAAGGCAGCCTGGAAGGGCAGTACCGCCTGGGGCGGCTGCTGTGGCTGACTGGCGCGCCGGCCGACCATGCCGTGGCGGCCACGCTGCTGGCCCTTGCCGTGCAGCGCGGGCATGAAAAGGCCCGGGTCCTGCTGGCGGGCGAGCCCTCGGGCAACCAGTTGCCGGATTGCCTGAAGCCGAGCGTCAGCCCGGCAAAGCCAGCGCCGGAGGCCGTGGTGCCTGCCGAGGTGGTGGAACGCTATGTCGCAGGGTTGTCGCCGGCGCAGCGGCGCCAGGCCCGCCTGGTGCAGCGTCTGGCGCCGCGCTTTGCGGTCGATCCGCGCCTGGCACTGGCCATCGTGAAAGCGGAATCGAACTTCGATCCGCTCGCACTGTCTGCCCGCAATGCCCAGGGGTTGATGCAATTGATCCCTGAAACCGCCGAACGCTACGGTGTGCGCGATGTCTGGAACGCCGAGCAGAACACGCGGGGCGGTCTGGCGCACCTGCGCTGGCTGCTGCAGCGCTTCGAAGGGGATGTGGCACTGGTGTCCGCCGCGTACAACGCGGGCGCGGGTGCGGTCGAGCGCTATGGCGGCGTGCCACCGTTCGCGGAAACCCGCGAATACGTCAAACGCGTGCTTGGGTTCTACCGCTCCGGGCGCCACGTGGCGCCCGATACGCAAACCTTGGCCGACGCCCGCCGCTGAGAGGAGGCGCGCCGTCGCGCCTCAGCTGAAGAAGCTGCGCTTGATGCGCTCCGTCCAGCTCTCGGTCGAGGGCGAATGCTTGGCACCGCCTTTCTTGAGCGATTCGTCGAGCTCGCGCAGGAGCTTCCTCTGGTATTCGGTGAGCTTCACCGGGGTCTCGACCACGATGTGGCAGTACAGGTCCCCCGGATAGCTCGCGCGCAGGCCCTTGATGCCCTTGCCGCGCAGGCGAAACTGCTTGCCCGCCTGCGTGCCCTCGGGGATGTCGATCGCGGCCTTGCCCGAGAGCGTTGGCACCTCGATCTCGCCGCCGAGCGCCGCGGTCACGAAGCTCACCGGCACCTGGCAATGCAGGTCGTCACCGTCGCGCTCGAAGATGTCGTGCTTCTTCGTGCGGATCTCGATGTACAGGTCGCCCGGCGGGCCGCCGTTGGTGCCGGGCTCGCCGTTGCCGGTCGAGCGGATGCGCATCCCGTCGTCGATACCCGCGGGAATCTTCACTTCCAGCGTCTTCTGGTGCTTGACCTTGCCCTGGCCGTGGCAGGTGGCGCACGGCTCGGCAATGATCTTGCCCGTGCCGCGGCAGTGCGGGCAGGTCTGCTGCACGCTGAAGAAACCCTGGCGCATCTGCACCACGCCCGAACCCTGGCAGGTGCCGCAGGTCTTGGGGCTGGTGCCGGGCTTGGCGCCGCTGCCGTGGCAGGTTTCGCAACTGTCCCAGCTCGGGATGCGGATCTGCGCGTCCTTGCCGGCGGCGGCTTCCTCCAGCGTGATTTCCATCGCGTAGGAGAGGTCGCTGCCGCGATAGACCTGGCGCCCGCCGCGCGCGCGCTGGCCGCCGAACATGTCGCCGAAGATGTCGCCGAACGCCTCGGCAAAGCCGCCGAAGCCTTCCGCGCCGCCCATGCCGCCGCGCATGTTCGGGTCCACTCCCGCATGGCCGTACTGGTCGTAGGCCGCGCGCTTGCTGCTGTCGGAGAGCATCTCGTAGGCCTCCTTGGCCTCCTTGAATTTCTCCTCGGCCGCCTTGGCGGCGTCGCCCTGATTGCGGTCAGGGTGGTACTTCATCGCCAGCTTGCGGTAAGCCTTCTTGATCTCGTCCTCGCTGGCGTTCTTGGGAACGCCCAGGACTTCGTAATAGTCGCGTTTTGTGGCCATGGACTTGAATCTTCAGTTCACTGCGGTACCGGGCATCGAGTGACCACCACAGGTTGCTCTCCATCAGCGCAAAGGGCGGCAAGGCACCGGTGCCTGCCGCCCTGAGGCTCGCGTCGTATCGCTCAACCCTTCTTGACTTCCTTCACCTCGGCGTCCACCACGTTGTCATCGTCGGCGGCGGGCGCCGCGGCCTGTTCGGCGCCTGGCGCGGTACCGGCGGCGCCCGCCGCCTGCGCGGCGGCAGCAGCGTCGGCGTACATCTTCTCGCCCAGCTTCTGGCTGGCGTTCATGAGGGTATTGGTCTTTTCCTCGATCGCGGCCTTGTCCTCGCCCTTGAGGGCGGCTTCCAGGTCCTTGATCGCGGCTTCGATCTTTTCCTTCTCGCCCGCATCCAGCTTGTCGCCGTGCTCGGAGAGCGCCTTTTGCGTGCTGTGCACCGCAGCTTCACCCTGGTTGCGCGCCTGCACGAGCTCGAGCTTCTTGTGGTCCTCGGCGGCGTTGAGTTCGGCGTCCTTCACCATCTTCTGGATCTCTTCCTCGGACAGGCCCGAGGACGCCTTGATGGTGATCTTGTTTTCCTTGCCGGTGCCCTTGTCCTTGGCGCCCACGTGCAGGATGCCGTTGGCGTCGATGTCGAAGCTCACCTCGATCTGCGGCGTGCCGCGCGAGGCGGGCGGGATGCCTTCGAGGTTGAACTCGCCCAGCAGCTTGTTGGCGCTGGCGATCTCGCGCTCGCCCTGGAAGACCTTGATCGTCACGGCCGGCTGGTTGTCCTCGGCCGTGGAGAAGGTCTGCGCGAACTTGGTCGGGATGGTCGTGTTCTTGGCGATCATCTTGGTCATCACGCCGCCCAGGGTCTCGATGCCCAGCGACAGCGGTGTCACGTCCAGCAGCAGCACGTCCTTGCGGTCGCCCGAGAGCACCTGGCCCTGCACGGCGGCGCCGACGGCGACGGCTTCATCGGGGTTGACGTCCTTGCGCGGGTCCTTGCCGAAGAACTCCTTGACGGTTTCCTGCACCTTGGGCATGCGCGTCATGCCGCCGACGAGGATCACGTCGTTGATGTCGCCCACGGCGATGCCCGCGTCCTTGATCGCGGTGCGGCAGGGCGCGATGGTGCGTTCGATCAGGTCTTCCACCAGGCTCTCCAGCTTGGCGCGCGTGAGCTTGATGTTCAGGTGCTTGGGGCCCGAGGCATCGGCCGTGATGTAGGGCAGGTTGATGTCGGTCTGCGCGCTGTTGGACAGTTCGATCTTGGCCTTCTCGGCGGCTTCCTTCAGGCGCTGCAGCGCGAGCACGTCGGCCTTCAGGTCGACGCCCTGCTCCTTCTTGAACTCGCCGATGATGTAGTCGATGATGCGCTGGTCGAAGTCCTCGCCGCCCAGGAACGTGTCGCCGTTGGTGGCCAGTACCTCGAACTGCTTTTCGCCATCGACGTCGGCGATCTCGATGATGGACACGTCGAACGTGCCGCCGCCCAGGTCATACACGGCGATCTTGCGGTCGCCCTTGTCCTGCTTGTCCAGGCCGAAGGCCAGGGCCGCGGCCGTGGGCTCGTTGATGATGCGCTTGACGTCCAGGCCGGCGATGCGGCCGGCGTCCTTGGTGGCCTGGCGCTGGCTGTCGTTGAAGTAGGCCGGCACCGTGATCACGGCCTCGGTCACGGGCTCGCCCAGGTAGTCCTCGGCGGTCTTCTTCATCTTGCGCAGCACCTCGGCGCTGATCTGCGGGGGTGCGAGCTTCTGGTCGCGGATCTGCACCCAGGCGTCGCCGTTGTCGGCCTTGATGATGGAAAACGGCGCGAGGCCCAGGTCTTTCTGGACTTCCTTGTCCTCGTACTTGCGCCCGATCAGGCGCTTGACGGCGTAGATCGTGTTCTTGGGGTTGGTGACGGCCTGGCGCTTGGCCGAGGCGCCGACGAGGATCTCGCCGTCATCCTGGTAGGCAACGATGGACGGCGTGGTGCGCGCGCCCTCGCTGTTTTCGATCACGCGCGTGGCGTTGCCTTCCATGATCGCAACGCACGAGTTGGTCGTGCCCAGGTCGATGCCGATGATTTTTCCCATGTTGTTCTCCGGATGATGGTGTGAGTTCAGACGATCAGCAGGTGGTGGGCCGCGGCGTGCTTTTCAAGGTGGCTCCCGCCGCCTGCGCCCGCCGCGCCGTGCCTCATTGGGGGGCTGCCACCGTGACGAGCGCGGGCCGCAGTACCCGATCGAAGATCAGATAGCCTTTTTGCAGCACGTTGACGACGGTGTTGGCTTCCTGCTGCGACGGCACCATGCTGATCGCCTGGTGGCGGTGCGGATCGAAGCGCTCGCCGCTGGCGGGGTTGACCACCACCACCTTGTTGCGTTCGAGCGCCGCGACCAGTTGGCGCAGCGTCGCAGCGCTGCCTTCGCGCAGTTGTTCGGCGGTGGCGTTTTCCAGCGCCAGTGCGGCGTCCAGGCTGTCGCAGACCGCAAGCAGGTTCTCCGCGAAGCCCTCGATGCCGAACTTGCGCGCCTTGGCGATGTCTTCCTCGGCGCGGCGGCGCGTGTTTTCGGCCTCGGCCTTGGCGCGCAGATACTGGTCGGCCAGTTCGGCACTCTTGCTCTTGAGCTCGGCCAGTTCGCCCTGAAGGCGGGCGATTTCGTCCAGCGTGTCGGCGGCCATGGCTGCCTGCGTTGCGTCGCTGGCTTCGGGCGCCGGGATGGGATCGGGTGGGGTGGCGTGGTTGTCGGACATGTGGTGCAAAAAAGTGACGTGCGGCAAACGCAGACGAGATGTGGGCAACACCGGGCGTTTCAAGTGCCAGGATGTGCCCCTGGCCGCCGTGCAGCCGGGGAGTGTACGTCCGGCGCCGCAGAATCTATAATCAGCGGTTTACCTTGCCACACCGCCAGCAGCGCGCACGCGCCTGCACCACGACGCAGCGGGTGGCTTCAACCACAAGGAGGTTGCATGCGTCACTACGAAATCATCTTGCTGATCCACCCGGATCAGAGCGAGCAGGTGCCCGCCATGCTCGAACGCTACAAGGGCATGATCACCGCGGGCGGTGGCCAGGTGCACCGCGTCGAGGACTGGGGCCGCCGCCAGCTCGCCTACATGATCCACAAGCTGGCGAAGGCGCACTACCTGTGCCTGAACATCGAGGCCGATCAGGCGGTGATGGCCGAGCTCGAGCATGCCTTCAAGTTCAACGACGCGGTGCTGCGCCACCTCACGGTGCAGAAGAAGCACGCCGAGACCGGCCCGTCGTCGATGATGAAGACCGTGGAGCGCGAAGAGGCCCGCAAGGCGAGCCAGGCCGAAGGCGCCAGCGCGCGCTGAGCGCCCCGCCGTGTCTCCTTCCACGGATGTGCTCCCTTCCAACCACGTGTGCCTGACCGCCAGCGTCGCCGAGATGCAGTCGCTGCGCTACACCCCCGCAGGGCTGCCGGCGCTGGATCTGCGCCTGGAGCACGCCTCGGCGCAGCATGAGGCGGGCGGCGAGCGCCAGGTGGCCGTGAGCCTGAAGGCGATCGCCTTCGGCACGCTGGCCGAACGGCTGGCCCGCCAGGCGCTCGCAAGCCTCTGGACGTTCCGGGGGTTTCTGGCGCAGGCGCGCAACGGCAAGGGCGTGGTGTTTCACATCCAGGAATTTCAACCGCATTAGATATTCAAGAGGTTCAAGCCATGTTCAAGAAATTCAACAAGAGCAAGAATGCCCGGCACGGTCGGCGCAACAACCAGTCGCTGCTGTTCAAGCGCAAGCGCTTCTGCCGCTTCACCGTCGCGGGTGTCGAAGAGATCGACTACAAGGACATCGACACGCTGCGCGACTTCATCGCCGAAAACGGCAAGATCATTCCGGCGCGCCTGACCGGCACGCGCGCGATCTACCAGCGCCAGCTCGATACCGCGATCAAGCGCGCGCGCTTCCTCGCGCTGGTGCCCTACAGCGACCAGCACAAGATCTAAGGAGCGCCACCATGCAAGTCATCCTGCTCGACAAGGTCGTCAACCTCGGTGCGCTTGGCGACATCGTCAAGGTCAAGGACGGTTACGCCCGCAACTACCTGATCCCCACCGGCCGCGCGCACCGCGCCACGGCCGCGGCCAAGGCCGAGTTCGAAGCCAGGCGCGCGGAGCTCGAGAAAGCCGCCGCCGACAAGCTCGCTCAGGCGCAGGCCCACGCGCAGCAGCTCGCGGACACCACCATCAAGCTGACGCAGAAGGCCGGCGTGGACGGCCGCCTCTTCGGCTCCGTGACGAGCTACGACATCGCCGACGAACTGCACAAGCAGGGCGTGAAGGTGCACAAGGCGCAGATCCGCATGCCCAACGGCCCGATCAAGGTCGTGGGTGACAGCACCGTGACGGTGGTGCTGCATACCGACGTGTCGGTTGATCTCACGGTTTCGGTGTACGGCGAAACCGCCTGACGTGAGGCGAGCGCCCCCGCGAGGGGGCTTTTGCCCTGCGCAATGCAAGCCGCCTGCGGGCGGCTTGCGCGTTGATGGGGGCCGCGCGACAGGCTGTCGCCGCGCCCGGCATATGCACAGCCCCGGCCCCGGTTGTGCACGTGTTGTCCACAGGTTTGTGCGATGACGCCGCGCCCGCGCTTCGCTAGGATGGCCGTTTCTCGCCGTTGCCACGTTCTTTCCCATGTCCGCTGTCATTGCCCCTCCGCTGGAGACCTACGCTCCCACCGTGTTTGCAGACCACGAGGTGGCCCAGTTGCGTGTGCCGCCGCATTCGATCGAGGCCGAATCGAGCGTGCTCGGCGGGCTGCTGCTGGACAACCTGGCTTGGGACCGCGTCGGCGACCTGCTGGCGGAAAACGATTTCTACCGCCACGAGCACCAGCGCATCTTCGCCGCCGTGGGGGCGCTGGTGGGTGCGGGCAAGCCGGCCGACGTGATCACGGTGTACGAACGCTTGCAGAGCCTGGGGCAGGCGGAGGAGACCGGCGGGCTCGGCTATCTCAACAGCCTCGCGCAGTACGTGCCCAGCGCGAGCAATATCCGCCGCTACGCGGAAATCGTGCGCGAGCGCGCGATCCTGCGCAAGCTCGTCACGGCCAGCGACGAGATCGCGACCAATGCCTTCAACCCGCAGGGCAAGGCGGTCGACCGCATCCTCGACGAGGCGGAGCAGCGCATCTTCGCGATCGGCGAGGAGGGCTCGCGCATGAAGCAGGGCTTCCAGCCGCTCGATGCGCTGGTGGTGACGCTGCTCGACCGGGTGCAGGAGCTGGCCGACAACCCGGTCGATGTGACGGGCGTGCCCACGGGCTTCACGGATCTCGACCGCATGACCTCCGGGCTGCAGGCGGGAGACCTCGTGGTGCTGGCGGCGCGCCCGTCGATGGGCAAGACGTCTCTCGCGGTGAACATCGCCGAGCACGTGGCGCTCAACGAGGGGCTGCCCGTGGCCATCTTCTCGATGGAAATGGGCGCGGCGCAGCTCGCGGTGCGCATCGTCGGCTCGATCGGGCGCATTCACCAGGGCCATTTGCGTACCGGCAAACTCACCGACGAGGAGTGGCCGCGCCTGACCGAAGCGATCGAGCGCCTGCGCAGCGTCTCGCTGCACATCGACGAGACGCCCGGCCTCACGCCCGCCGAGCTGCGCGCCAACGCCCGGCGCCTGGCGCGCCAGTGCGGCAAGCTCGGGCTGATCGTGGTGGACTACCTGCAGCTCATGAGCGGCTCGGGCGGCGCGCAGGGCGAGAACCGCGCGACCGAGCTCGGCGAGATATCGCGCGGCCTGAAGATGCTGGCCAAGGAGCTGCAGTGCCCGGTGATCGCGCTCTCGCAGCTCAACCGCTCGGTGGAGCAGCGCACCGACAAGCGCCCATTGATGAGCGACCTGCGCGAATCGGGTGCGATCGAGCAGGACGCGGACATCATCATGTTCATCTACCGCGACGACTACTACAACAAGGACAGCAAGGAGCCCAACGTCTCGGAGATCATCATCGGCAAGCAGCGTAACGGCCCGACCGGCACCGTGAAGCTGTACTTCCAGAAGGAACAGACGCGCTTCGAGAACCTGGCGATGGGCAGCGACGATTTCTGACTACAGCACTTCGCTCGCGAAATCCGCCAGGCGCGAGCGTTCGCCGCGCGCAAGAAGGATGTGGCCGCTGTGCGCCCAGCCCTTGAAGCGGTCCACTGCGAAGGTCAGCCCCGAGGAGCCTTCGGTGAGGTAGGGCGTGTCGATCTGGCCGAGATTGCCCATGCAGATGATCTTGGTGCCGGGGCCCGCGCGCGTGACGAGCGTCTTCATCTGCTTGGGCGTGAGGTTCTGCGCCTCGTCCACGATCACGTACTTGTTCATGAAGGTGCGTCCGCGCATGAAGTTCATGCTCTTGATCTTGATGCGGCTCCTGATCAGCTCGTTGGTCGCCGCGCGCCCCCATTCGCCCGCGCTGCCGCCGTCGCCCTTGGCGAGGAATTCGAGGTTGTCGTCGAGCGCGCCCATCCAGGGGCCCATCTTTTCCTCTTCGGTGCCGGGCAGAAAGCCGATATCCTCGCCCACGCTCACGGTGGCGCGGGTCATGATGATTTCGGTGTAGCGGCGCTCGTCGAGCACCTGCGTGAGGCCCGCGGCCAGGGTCAGCAGCGTCTTGCCGGTGCCGGCCTGGCCGGTGAGCGTGACGAAATCGACCTCGGGGTTCATGAGCAGGTTCATCGCGAAGTTCTGCTCGCGGTTGCGCGTGTTCACGCCCCAGACCGCGTTTTTGCTTGAGCCGTAGTCCTTGAGCGTCTGCAGCACCGCGGTTTTGTCGCGGATTTCGGTCACCCGCGCGTGCAGCGCGGGCTCGCCCGGCGCCTCGAAATAGACGTACTGGTTGATCATCATCTGCGCCACCTGCGGCCCGCTCACGCGGTAGTAGGTGTGCGCGCCGTTCTGCCAGCTCTCGACGTTCTTGCCTGCGCGGGCCCAGAAATCGGGCGGCAGCGCGAGGTACCCGGTGTACAGCAGGTCGCCGTCGTCGAGCACCTTGTCGTTCTGATAGTCCTCGGCCGCCAGTCCCAGCGCGCGCGCCTTCACGCGCATGTTGATGTCCTTGGAGACGAGCACCACCTCGCGCGGCGCGTGCAGCGCGCGCAGCGCCTGCACCACGCCGAGGATCTGGTTGTCCGCCTTGCCCTGCGGCAGGCTGGCGGGGAGCTGGTATTCGAGCGGCTGGGTCTGGAAGTACAGCTGCCCGGAGGCGGCGCGCTGGCCGGTGCCGTTCAGGTGCACGCCGTGCGCGATATCGGTGCCGGCGGCCACGGCGACGAGCGCATCGAGCATGCGGCTCGCCTGGCGGCCGTTGCGCGCGACTTCCGTCGTGCCGCGCTTGTGTGCATCGAGCTCCTCGAGCACGACCATAGGCAGGAATACGTCGTGTTCCTCGAAGCGGAACAGGCTGGTGGGGTCGTGCAGCAGCACGTTGGTGTCGAGGACAAAGAGCTTCTTCGCCGCCGCGTGCGTCTGGGATGGCTTGCGGGGGGCCGCCTTGGCGGGGCGGGCGGGCGCAGTGTCGGCTGCGGGATGGGTCGGGGCCTTGCGCACGGGGGCGGGGGGCGCGGCGACCGGCGCGGGGTGCTGCTCAGGCCGGGGGGCCGTCCGCGCGACTGGCGCGGGGGCCGCCACAGGCGCAGCTGGCGTGCGTGCAGGGGCGTCGGTGACGCCGTAGGCGGCGGGGGCCAGCAGCGAGGCGCGTTTCGTGGGTGCAGGTGGCAGTGGCATGTGTGTGGTTCAGAAAAACGAAAGCCGCTGGCGGGAGCCAGCGGCTTGGTGTGCGGTGCGGCAGGCGCGGTTCAGGCCCATGAGCCCATTATGCATGCGCCTTCAGCGGTGCCTGCGCGTGGTGTCAGGCGACCTTTTTCACCTGGCTCTTGAGTGCCTTGACGGCCTTGAGCACTTCGTCGACGTGGCCGGGCACCTTCAGGCCGCGCCATTCCTGCGCGACGATGCCGTCGGCGTTGATGAGGAAGGTGGAGCGCTCGATGCCCTTGACCTTCTTGCCGTACATGATCTTGTTCTTGACCACGCCGAACATGTGGCACATTTTTTCTTCGGTGTCGGCGATGAGCTCGAAGGGCAGTTCGAGCTTGGCCTTGAAGTCGTCGTGCGACTTCATGTTGTCGCGCGAGACGCCGAACACCTCGGCACCGGCCTTGACGAAATCCTTGTACCGGTCACGAAACTGCATGGCCTCGGTGGTGCAGCCGGGCGTGTTGTCCTTGGGGTAGAAATACAGCACGAGCACCTGCCCCAGGTGCGACGTGTTGGACACATGCGTTTCGCCGGTGGCGTTGGCTTCAAATTCGGGGAGGGGTTTGTTGACAACGATCGCCATGGCGTCTTTTACTCACTCGTGTAGGGTCTGATGAAAAGCCGAGGGAGATGAATCGAGGTGCGATGCCCCCGGCCACAGCGGGCTATTTTAGCTTGTAAAGCCCGGAAAAGCCAGTGCCGGGCAGGCGTGCTCATGCCCCGAGCAGCAGCGCGGCGTAGACCTTGCGCCCCTCGCCCGCGAGGATGTTGTAGGTGCGGCAGGCGGCGTGCGTGTCCATGGTCTCCATGCCGATGTGGCGCGCCATCAGGGGCTTGAGCCAGCGCGGAGAGACGAAGCGCCCGCGCGCGCCGCTGCCGAAGATCACCACCTCGGCGTCCAGTTCGGCGAGCCGCGCGAAGTGGGCCTCGGACAGGTCCTCGAAGCGCTCGGCCCATGCGTAGCGCTCGCCGTGCGCGCCGATGATGACGCCATGCGTGAGGCGCTCGGCGTTGATCGTGATCCACCCCGGGCCGTAGCCGGTGATGGTTTGCGCGTCGCTGCGGTCGGGTTCGAATTTCATGCTGGCGTGGGTGCCTGCGACCACGTGGCGGCTGCGGGCAACTGTGGTCAAATTATAGGTTTCGCCAGTTTGCAAGGCTTGCGGCATGAAACCCCTGCACAAATCCACCAAGCTCAACAACGTGCTCTACGACGTGCGCGGCCCCATCGTGGACGCGGCGCGGCAGATGGAAGAGGAGGGGCAGAAGATCATCAAGCTGAACATCGGCAACATGGCGCCGTTCGGCTTCGATCCGCCCGACGAGGTGGTGCAGGACATGATCCGCAACCTGCCCGAGTCGGCGGGCTATTCGGACAGCAAGGGCATCTTTGCCGCGCGCAAGGCGGTGATGCACTACACGCAGCAGCAGGGCATCGCGGGCGTGACGCTGGACGATATCTACCTGGGCAACGGCGCGAGCGAGCTGATCGTGATGGCGACCAACGCGCTGCTCAACGACGGCGACGAGCTGCTGCTGCCCGCGCCCGACTACCCGCTGTGGACGGCGGCGACGAGCCTGGCGGGCGGCGTGCCCGTGCACTACCGGTGCGAAGAGGCCCACGGCTGGATGCCGGATCTGGCCGACATGCGCGCCAAGATCACGCCGCGCACGCGCGGCATCGTGGTGATCAACCCGAACAACCCGACGGGCGCGCTGTATTCGAACGAGCTGCTGCTGGGCATCGTGCAACTGGCGCGCGAGCACGACCTGGTGCTGCTGGTGGACGAGGTCTACGACAAGGTGCTGTACGACGGCGCGACGCACACCGCGATGGGAAGCCTCTCGAGCGACGTGCTCACGCTCACCTTCAATTCGCTCTCCAAGGCCTACCGCTCCTGCGGCTTTCGCGCAGGCTGGATGGTGGTCTCGGGCGACAAGGCGCAGGCGCGCGACTACATTGAGGGCCTGAACATGCTGGCCAACCTCAAGCTTGGCTCCAACGTGCCGGGGCAGTGGGCGATCCAGACGGCGCTGGGCGGCTACCAGAGCATCAACGACCTCATCAAGGAAGGCGGGCGCCTGCGCGTGCAGCGCGACCTGGCCTACGAGCTCATCACGCAGATTCCGGGCGTGACCTGCGTCAAGCCCCAGGCGGCGCTGTACATGTTTCCGCGCCTCGATCCGCAGATGTACCCGATCGAGGACGACCGCCAGTTCTTCATGGAAGTGCTGCGCGCCACGCGCGTGATGCTGGTGCAGGGCACGGGTTTCAACTACCCGGACAACCAGCACTTTCGCATCGTCTTTCTGCCGCACAAGAGCGATCTGCGCGAGGCGATCGGGCGGCTCGCGAAGTTCCTCGAACAGTACCGCCTGCGCCACGCCAAACCGGCGGCGGTGCTGCCGATCAATACAAAAAAAGAAGCTGCCAGCGCTTGATGGACAAGGGCTGGAGCCGTTTTTCGTTCAAAAATCATCATGAAACCCATACAAGTCGGTCTGCTGGGCATAGGCACCGTCGGCAGCGGCACCTTCAAGGTGCTGCAGCGCAACCAGGAGGAAATCAGCCGCCGCGCGGGGCGCGGGATCGAGATCACCATGGTGGCCGATCTGGACACCGCCCGTGCGCGCGCCGTCGTGGGCGACGCCGTGCGCGTGGTGGGCGATGCGCGCGAGGTCATCGCCAACCCCGATATCGACGTCGTGATCGAGCTCATCGGCGGCTACGGCATTGCCCGCGCGCTGGTGCTGGAGGCGATCGCGGCGGGCAAGCACGTGGTCACGGCCAACAAGGCGCTGCTGGCGGTGCACGGCACCGAGATCTTCCGGGCGGCCGCTGCCAAGGGCGTGATCGTCGCCTTCGAGGCGGCGGTGGCGGGGGGCATCCCCATCATCAAGGCGTTGCGCGAGGGCCTGACGGCCAACCGCATCCAGTGGGTGGCGGGCATCATCAACGGCACGACGAATTTCATCCTGAGCGAGATGCGCGATAAGGGGCTGGACTTCGACGTCGCGCTCAAGGACGCGCAGCGCCTGGGCTACGCCGAGGCCGATCCGACGTTTGACATCGAGGGCGTGGACGCGGCGCACAAGGCGACGCTGATCAGCGCCATCGCCTTCGGCATTCCGGTGCAGTTCGACAAGTGCCACGTCGAGGGCATCACGAAACTCGCCACGGCCGACATCAGGTACGCCGAGCAGCTCGGCTACCGCATCAAGCTGCTGGGCATTACCAAGCGCACCGAAAGGCTCGATGCGACCGGCAAGCCGGTCGGGGGCGTGGAGCTGCGCGTGCACCCCACGCTGATTCCGGCGCGGCGCCTGATTGCCAACGTGGACGGCGCGATGAACGCCGTGGTGGTGCAGGGTGACGCCGTGGGCGCGACGCTGTACTACGGCAAGGGCGCGGGGAGCGAACCGACGGCCAGCGCCGTGATCGCCGACCTCGTGGACATCGCGCGCCTGGACGGGGCCGATCCCGCGCACCGCGTGCCGCCGCTGGCCTTCCAGAGCAGCACGCTGGCCGCGGCCGGCGGCGACCTGCCGGTGCTGCCGATGGCGGAGGTGGTCACGGGCTACTACCTGCGCATCCGCGTGGTGGACGAGGCCGGGGTGCTCGCGCGCATCACCGGCATCATCGCGAACGCGGGCATCAGCATCGACGCCATCCTGCAGCGCGAGGCCGACGAAGTGGGCGGCGAGGGGAGCACGCAGACCGATCTCATCATCCTCACGCACGACACGCGCGAGGGCGACATGGACGCCGCGCTGGCGCAAATCCAGCCGCTGCCCACGGTGCTCGCGCCGATCACGCGCATCCGCAAGGAAGAGCTGAACTGATGCGCTACCTGTCCACCCGTGGCAACGCCACCCCGAGGCAGTTCTGCGACATCCTGCTCGAAGGCCTCGCGCCCGATGGCGGCCTGTACCTGCCCGAGCGCTACCCGCACATCGACGCCGCCGCACTCGCCCGCCTGCGCGCGGTGCATGCGCGCGAAGGCTATGCGGCGCTCGCGTTCGAGATCCTGAGCCTGTACATCGCCGACATTCCCGCCGCCGACCTCAGGGCGATCTGCGAGAAGACGTATACCGCCGAGGTCTTCGGCACGCGCGCCATCGTGCCGCTCAAGAAGCTGGAAGACGGCTTCTATCTGGAGAGCCTCTCCAACGGCCCCACGCTCGCGTTCAAGGACATGGCGATGCAGCTGCTCGGCCACCTGTTCGAGTACGAGCTGGCGCGGCGCGGGCAGGAACTGAACATCCTGGGCGCGACCAGCGGCGACACCGGCAGCGCCGCCGAGTACGCGATGCGCGGCAAGCAGGGCATCCGCGTCTTCATGCTCAGCCCGCACGGGCGCATGAGCCCGTTCCAGCAGGCGCAGATGTTCAGTCTGCAGGACGCGAACATCCACAACATCGCCATCGAAGGCGTGTTCGACGACTGCCAGGACATCGTCAAGGCGGTGAGCAAGGATCTGGCCTTCAAGGCGCGCCACCACATCGGCACCGTCAATTCGATCAACTGGGCGCGGCTGCTGGCGCAGGTGGTGTACTACTTCGCGGGCTATTTCCAGGCCACGAAGTCGGGCGACGAGCGGGTGAGCTTCACCGTGCCCAGCGGCAACTTCGGCAACGTCTGCGCGGGCCATGTGGCGCGGCAGATGGGGCTGCCCGTCGAGCACCTCGTCGTGGCGACCAACGAGAACGACGTGCTCAACGAGTTCTTTCGCACCGGTGTGTACCGCGTGCGCGCGGCGGCCGACACGCTGGAGACCTCCAGCCCCTCGATGGACATCTCCAAGGCGAGCAACTTCGAGCGCTTCGTTTTCGACCTGCTCGGGCGCGACGGCGCGGCGGTGCGCGAGCTGTTCGGCGCGCAACTGGCGCGGCAGGGCTTTTTCGACCTGAGCGGTGACGCACGCTTTGCGCAGGCCGCCGAGCGCTTCGGTTTCCGCAGCGGGCGCAGCACGCATGCGGACCGGCTCGCGACCATCCGCGCCGTGCATGCGCGCTCGGGCATCACGATCGACACCCACACCGCCGACGGCGTCACGGTGGCGCGCGAGCACCGCAGCGGCGCCGTGCCTATGATCGTGCTTGAGACTGCGCTGCCGATCAAGTTCGCCGAAACCATCACCGAAGCGCTCGGCCACCCGCCCGAGCGCCCGGCGAAGTTCGACGGCATCGAAGACCTGCCCAGGCGCGTCACGGTGCTGCCCGCCGACGCCGAGCGGGTGAAGGCGGTGATCGCGGCGCAGTGCGCAAATTGATGGTCAAATACGGCTCTGGCGTGCGTACAGCAAGCGCTGAAAGCTCATGTTTCAGGAGTGATCGATGAACGTGGTCGTGTTTGCCGGTTACTCCGGCGCGGGCAAGACCACGCTGCTCGAGCAGCTCATTGCGCTGCTGAAGGCGCGAGGGCAGCGGGTGTCGGTGCTCAAGCATGCGCACCACCGCTTCGATATCGACCAGCCCGGCAAGGACAGCTGGCGCCACCGCCAGGCCGGAGCCGAGGAGGTGCTGATCGCCTCCGACCAGCGCCTGGCGCTGATGCGCGAATACCCCGCGATCCACGAGCCCGACGTGCATGCGCTGCTCGCCGAGCTGAACCCGGTGGACTGGGTGCTGGTCGAAGGCTTCAAGATGGCGGCGCTGCCCAAGCTCGAAGTCTGGCGCGAGCCCGAGCCGGGGCGTGGCGACCGACCGGTGCGCTACCTTGCCGACCCGCAGGTGCTGGCGGTGATCACCGACGACCCGGCGCGTCTGCCCGCGCCCGCGCGCCAGCCGGTGCTTGACATCAACGCACCCGCGCAGGTGGCCGACTGGCTGCAGGCGCATGCCGCGCGCTTTGCCTACCGACCGCCATCGGCGACCCCTGCCCTGGAGGAGACCGTTTCATGAACCGACCGCCGCTCAAACCGCTGGACGACGCGCTGGCGGATCTGCTTGCGCACGCCGCGCCGCTGGCCGAGACCGAGACGCTTTCGCTGTTCGACGCCGACCACCGGGTGCTCGCGCGCGACGTGGTCTCGCCGCTGCAGGTGCCGCCGCGCGACAACAGTGCGATGGACGGCTACGCGCTGCGCAGCGCGGACGTGGCGCAGGCGGGCGCGGTGCTGCCCGTCTCGCAGCGCATCCCGGCGGGCCACGCCGGCACCGCGCTGGCGGCGGGCACGGCGGCGCGCATCTTCACCGGCGCGCCCGTGCCCGAAGGCGCCGACGCGATCGTGATGCAGGAAGACTGCACGCCGCTCGACGGTGAGCGCGTGCAGATCAACGCCGTGCCGCCCGTGGGGCAGTGGATCCGCCGCAGCGGCGAGGACATCGTGCGCGGCAGCACCGTGCTCACCGCCGGCACGCGCCTGGGCCCGCCCGAGCTGGGCCTGGCCGCCAGCGTGGGCCTGGCGCAGGTGGTGGTGGCCCGTCGCCCGCGCGTCGCGCTGTTTTCCACCGGCGACGAACTCGTGATGCCCGGCACCGTGCCGCCCGAGCAGATGCGCCCCGGCGCCATCTACAACAGCAACCGGTTCTTTCTGCGCAGCATGCTCGAGCGCCTGGGCTGCGAGGTGACCGACCTCGGCGTAGTGCCCGATCGGCTCGACGCCACGGTGGCGGCGCTGGCGCATGCGGCCGAGCGCTGCGACGTGATCGTCACCAGCGGCGGCGTGTCCGTGGGCGAGGAAGACCATGTCAAGCCTGCGGTGCAGCAGCTCGGGGGGCTGGATCTCTGGAAGATCGCGATCAAGCCCGGCAAGCCGTTCGCCTACGGTTACGTGCGCAGCGGCGAGCGCCGCGCGCACTTCATGGGGCTGCCAGGCAACCCGGTATCGAGCTTCATCACCTTCGCGCTGCTCGTGCGGCCCTTCCTGCTGAAGCTGCAGGGCATGGTCGACGTTGCTCACAAAGCGGTAGCTGCCACCGCTGGATTCGACTGGGACAAGGCCGAAAAACGCCGTGAATTCCTGCGTGTGCGCTGGGGCGCGGACGGGCGCTTGCAACGCTTTGCCAACCAGAGCTCGGGCGTGCTCACCTCCACCGTCTGGGCCGACGGCGTGGTGGACAACCCGCCCGGCACCCGCATCGCCTCGGGTGATACGGTGCGCTACATCCCGCTGTCGGAGCTGCTCGCATGACGGCCAGAACCATCACCGTGCGCTACTTCGCCTCGATCCGCGAGGCCGTGGGCCGCGGTGAGGAGAGCGTGCACACGCAGGCGGCCACGCTCGGCGCGCTGCGCGAGGAGCTCATCGCGCGCGGCGCGCCCTGGGCCGAGTGCCTGGCCGAGGGCCGCGCGGTGCGCATGGCCGTGAACCAGGACATGGGCGCGGCGGACACCGCGCTGCCCGAGCGCGCGGAAGTCGCGTTCTTTCCGCCCGTCACGGGCGGCTGAGTTCATCCGGCGCGCGCCAGCCCAGGAGCTCCGCCAGCCGCAGCACCACCCAGCGCGCCTCAGCAGGCGTGAGTCCCGTCGCCGGACTCGCCACCGCCGCGTGCATGCCGTGCAGCACACCCGCTTCCGACGGCGCCTCGTGGTAGAGGGCCTGCGCCCGCTCCACCAGGCTGCACGCCAGGTCCTCGCACAGCTCGTAGCGCTCGCGCACGGTGTCTGGTGCCTCGCGCAGCCGCCCGCGTTCGTCGCTGTACAACGCGATGAACGAAGCAGGCACGAAGATTTGGTTATCGCTGTCCATGCTGGAATCAAGTCGTGCCATCAGGTGGCACAGACAGGAACGGCGCGTCAGACACCGTAAATCCCAGAGGCCCGATTGGCGAGCTTGAAGTACTCAAAGTCGTGTACGTGTGCCAAGCGGTCCGCGCGACGCGGTCGGGCAGACGTGTCCGTGTACATGTACAGGTGGAGTCGACCAAGGGGTTGTTGCTGCGCGTGAATACGCAACTCGGGAAGCGACATGAACCATACGCTCTCACTGGAGAGGTCAACGAGCGCGACGTAATGGGCAGGAGTGTCGCTTGGAATCCACCAGTCAAGCGCGAGTTTGCCCTTGCCACCGCCCGGTTTGGATTGAAGGTTGGTTTTGACTTGAACTGTGATGGGATGAGGCAGGTTTGGAGAGTAGGTGACGAGATCGATACCCGTGTCGGTGCTCATGGGTGCGGACTCGACGCCACGCAGGAGTAACTGGTATTGCACCAAAAGCTCACCGCACTTGCCGATTTGCGCTGTGGCTAGCGACATACTTTTCTCCGGTCGTGTGGATTCAATCGGGCGTGAAGCGCTGCTCGAACCGCGCGCGGTCCACCTCCAGCTCGAAAGTCACGAGCTGCCCCATCTTGCCGTCGGCGATGCGGTGCGCGGCAAACAGGCTGGTACGCCCGCGCAGAGCTAAGCTCGGCAGATCGATGATGGCGTAGGGGTGGGGCACGAAGACGTGGAACTCGAATACCGTGCGGTGCGCGCTGTGCGGTGCGGGGTAGAGCGTGTAGCCGTGCGATGTGAAGGCTGGTGTGGCCATGGCGTGGGCGGGGTACAGTAGCCGGTGAATGTAGCAAAGCCGCTGCCCGCCATGTCCACCAGCATTTCCATCCAGACCGAGGATTTCGACGTCTCCGCCGAACTGGCGCGGTTGCGCGCCGAGGACGCGCGTGTGGGTGCGGTGTGCTGCTTCGTTGGCACCGTGCGTGACCGCAGCGGCGGCAGGAGCATCGAGGCGATGGAGCTGGAGCACTACCCCGGCATGACGGAAAAATCCATCGCCGCGATGATCGAAGAGACGCGCCGGCGCTTCGACATATACGGCGTGCGCGTGATCCACCGCGTCGGGCCGCTGCTGCCGCCCGACCAGATCGTGCTCGTGGCCGTCACGTCCGCGCACCGGCGGGGCGCCTTCGAGGCCTGCGAATTCCTCATGGACTACCTCAAGACGCAGGCGCCATTCTGGAAGAAGGAGCGCACGCCCGAGGGCGCGCACTGGGTCGATGCGCGCGAGAGCGACGACGCGGCGCTGGCGCGCTGGGGTGTGCGGGTGGCACCGATGGCGGCGCAGCCAGCGCCCCAGACGCTGCGGGCGTGATCAGTCGCCGGTGGCGAGGCGCACCGATACCTGGCTGCTCTCGATCAGGGTGATGGCGCCCGCGTGCTCCACGCGCAGCGCGCCGCGTTCATCGATGCCCCGGCCCGTGCCTGTACTGGGCACGCCCGCACCGTCGAGCCGCAGGGGGTGACCGGCCAGCGCATCGAGTCGCGCAAAGGCGGCAAGGAACGGCGCCAGGCCCGAGCGCTCGAAGCCCAGCAGCCCCGCGCGCAGATGGCGGATCACCGCCGCCGCGATCACGTTGCGCCCCGGTGGCGTGCCGTCGCACAGCGTGGCGAGGTCGATCACCGGCTGATGCACGGCCTCGTGCAGATCGCCCGGCAGGTGCAGGTTCACGCCCACGCCCACGCGCGCGGTGCAGGGGCCGTCGTATTCGCCCTGCACCTCGATCAGGATGCCCGCGAGCTTGGCGCCGCGCGCCAGCAGGTCGTTGGGCCATTTCAGGCGCAGATCGGGCACGCCCAGTTCCGCCAGCGCGTGCACGGCGCACACGCCCGCCGCGATCGACAGCCCCGAAAGCGTGGCCGGGCCGCCCGCGAAGCGCTTGAGGCACGAGAGGTACACGCCCATGCACGGCGGCGAGCGCCAGTCGTGGCCGCGCCGCCCGCGCCCGCCGCTCTGCTGCTCCGCGAGCACCACGGCCAGGTCGGGCAGCGCATCGAGCGCGCGCGCCAGCTCGTCCTGCGTCGAATCCAGCGCCCAGTGCACCTGCACCGGGGCCCCCGCTTCGCCGCTGAACTGTGCGATGCGGGCGGCGTCCAGCAGCTCGACCGGCCACGGCAGGCAGTACCCCACGTTGGTGCGCGCCTCGATCGGCAGGCCGAGCGCGCGCAGCGCGGCGATCTGCTTCCACACCGCCGCGCGCGTCACGCCCAGCTCCTCGGCCAGCGCCTCGCCCGAAACGGGCGTGCCCGGCGCGAGTCGCCGCACCACGTCACGCGGGGTCAGGGAGTGCTTCATGCGCCGAGTGTGCCCGCAAACGGGGTGGAAGGGCGCCCTGTGGCGCGCGGGATCGTGTGTCGGTGTACCACCGAATGCCGCGGCATTGTCAACATAATTACCGATTCAGGTTGACACGAAATGGGGTGACGCGGATACTTGACCCGGTTTGCGCGGCCGGTGGTCGGTCCGCACACGGTTTTTACAGGAATCCTCCATGTCCCAAGAAGCTTCCGTTTCCCTGTCCACCGGCGTGGCCGGTGGCGCGCGCTGGCTGCGCCAGGCGGCGCTGGTGCTGGTCGGCACGGGCGTGCTCACCGCGTCGTCCTACGTCAGCATTCCCATGGTGCCCGTGCCCGTCTCGATGCAGACCTTCGCGGTGCTGATGGTCGGTGCGCTGTACGGCTGGCGCCTGGGCGGCATCACGGTGCTCGCCTGGCTGCTGGAAGCGGCACTGGGCATGCCGGTGCTCGCGGGTGGCAAGGCGGGGCTGGCGCCCTTCGTCGGGCCGACGGCTGGCTACTTGTTTGCCTTCCCGATCGGCGCCGTGCTGATGGGCTGGCTGGTTGCGCATGGCTTTGACGGCGCGCGTCCGCTGCGCGCGTTCGGCGCGATGCTGCTGTGCACCATGCTGACCCTGGCGATCGGCGGGCTATGGCTGGGCACGATGATCGGCGCGGCCAAGGGCTGGGCGCTGGGCGTCGCTCCCTTCCTGCTGGGTGAGGTGGTCAAGTCGGCGCTGGGCGCGGCTTCGCTCGTGCTCTGGAACACCGCGCGCAAGTCCTTCAACCGCCGGTGACCGTGCGCCTGCTTGCACACCACCTGCTGTGCATGCTGACGTACTCGGGCAAGGGCTACGGCGACGCCTTTGTCCACAACTTTGATCGCCTGGTCCAGCGCATCGGCGCGGGCGAGGCGATCGCGCTTCTGGCGGGCCCGGACGACGTGTGCGCGCCGATCGCGGACGATGCCCAGGCGCATTGCCATTGCGCCAGCGTCACCGAACGCGACCGCCTGGCAAGCAGCGATCTGGCGCCGCTCGTGGGCGCGGCGCTTGCGCCGGGCGTGCGCCTGACCCTCACCGCGCCGCTGCTCGCGCGCCTGCGCACCGCGTTTGCGGCTGGCAGCATCCGCCGCGCGTGCGGGGGCTGCCCCTGGCATGCGATGTGCACGGAGGTGGCGGCGCGGGGCTATGGTGGCACGCTGCTGCGGGCGTCTGGCGAGGGCCGCGTGCCTTGAACTGAGCGCGTGGCTCCTCATATCCGGTGAAATACCTTTTCCCGGATGGAGACCATGCGCCTAGACAAACTCACCACCAAATTCCAGGAAGCGCTGGCCGATGCCCAGTCGCTCGCCCTGGGCAACGACAACGCCTACATCCAGCCCGAGCACCTGCTTGCGGCCATGCTGCAGCAGGAGGACGGCCCCAAGGCCCTGCTCGCGCGTGCCGGCGTGAACACCGCGCGCCTGGCGCAGGAGGCGCAGGCCGCCATCCAGCGTCTGCCCACCGTGCAGGGGCAGGAGCAGGTGCAGCCCGGCCCCGACCTCATCAAGCTGCTGCAGGCGACCGAGAAGGAGGCCATCAAGCGCGGCGACCAGTTCGTCGCGAGCGAGATGTTTTTGCTCGCCCTCGCCGACGCGAGCGGCGAGGCGGGCCGCATCGCCAAGGAGGCGGGCCTCACGCGCAAGGCGCTGGAGGCGGCCGTGGAAGCCGTGCGCGGCGGCCAGAGCGTGGACAACGCCGAGGCCGAGGGCCAGCGCGAGGCGCTCAAGAAATACACGCTCGATCTCACCGAGCGCGCGCGCCTGGGCAAGCTCGACCCGGTGATTGGCCGCGACGACGAAATCCGCCGCACCATCCAGGTGCTGCAGCGGCGCAGCAAGAACAACCCGGTGCTGATCGGCGAGCCCGGCGTGGGCAAGACCGCCATCGTCGAGGGCCTGGCGCAGCGCATTCTGGCGGGCGAGGTACCCGAAAGCCTCAAGGGCAAGCGCGTGCTGGTGCTGGACATGGCGGGGCTGCTCGCAGGCGCCAAGTTCCGCGGCGAATTCGAGGAGCGCCTGAAGGCCGTGCTCAAGGAAGTGGCGCAGGACGAAGGCCGCATCATCCTCTTCATCGACGAGCTGCACACCATGGTGGGCGCGGGCAAGGCCGAGGGCGCGATCGACGCGGGCAACATGCTCAAGCCCGCGCTCGCGCGCGGCGAGCTGCACTGCATCGGCGCGACCACGCTGGACGAATACCGCAAGTACATCGAGAAGGACGCGGCGCTGGAGCGGCGCTTCCAGAAGGTGCTGATCGACGAGCCCAGCGTGGAAGACACCATCGCCATCCTGCGCGGGCTGCAGGTGCGCTACGAAGCGCACCACGGCGTGGACATCACCGACCCGGCCATCGTGGCCGCGGCCGAGCTCAGCCACCGCTACATCACCGACCGCTTTCTGCCCGACAAGGCCATCGACCTGATCGACGAGGCGGCGGCCAAGATCAAGATCGAGATCGACTCCAAGCCCGAGGCGCTGGACAAGCTCGACCGCCGCATGATCCAGCTCAAGATCGAGCGCGAGGCGATGAAGAAGGAGACCGACGAGGCCTCGCAAAAACGCCTGCAGCTGATCGAGGAAGAGCTTGCCGCGGCCGAGCGTGAATACGCCGATCTGGAAGAGATCTGGAAGGCCGAGAAGGCCAGTGCGCAGGGCAGCGAGCAGATCAGGAAAGACATCGACGCGATCCGCACGCAGATCGAGGACCTCAAGCGCAAGGGCGACTTCAACAAGGTCGCCGAGCTGCAGTACGGCAAGCTGCCCGCGCTCGAAAAGAGCCTGAAAGAAGCGCAGGACAGCGAGGCCGAGGGCGACGCGCCCAGGCACAAGCTGCTGCGCACGCACGTGGGCGCCGAGGAAATCGCCGAGGTGGTGAGCCGCGCCACGGGCATCCCCGTGGCCAAGATGATGCAGGGCGAGAAGGACAAGCTCCTGCACATGGAAGAAAAGCTGCACGAGCGCGTGGTCGGCCAGGACGAAGCGATCACCGCGGTGGCCGATGCGATCCGTCGCTCGCGCGCGGGCCTGTCGGACCCGAACCGGCCGCTGGGCTCCTTCCTGTTCCTCGGCCCCACGGGCGTGGGCAAGACCGAGCTGTGCAAGGCGCTCGCGGGCTTTCTCTTCGACAGCGAAGATCACCTCGTGCGCATCGACATGAGCGAATTCATGGAAAAGCATAGCGTGGCGCGCTTGATTGGCGCGCCTCCGGGCTATGTTGGCTATGAAGAAGGCGGTTATCTCACCGAGGCCGTGCGGCGCAAGCCCTACAGCGTGCTGCTGCTCGACGAAGTGGAAAAGGCCCACCCGGACGTGTTCAACGTGCTCCTGCAGGTGCTTGACGACGGGCGCCTGACGGACGGGCAGGGGCGCACCGTGGACTTCAAGAACACCGTCATCATCATGACGAGCAACATCGGCAGCCCCATGATCCAGAGCATGGCGGGGCAGCCGTACGACGAGATCAAGGACGCGGTGTTCGACGAGCTCAAGAACCACTTCCGCCCCGAGTTCCTCAACCGCATCGACGAGACGGTGGTGTTCCACGGCCTGGACGCCCGCCACATCGAATCCATCGCGCGCATCCAGCTGCGCCAGCTGCAGTCGCGCCTGGACAAGCTGGAGCTGTTCCTCGATGTTTCGCCCACCGCGCTGGCCGAGCTCGCCAAGGTGGGGTTCGACCCGGTGTTCGGCGCGCGGCCGCTCAAGCGCGCGATCCAGCAGCGCATCGAGAACCCGCTCTCCAAGCTGCTGCTCGAAGGGCGTTTCCCGCCCAGGAGCGTGATCGAGGTCACGGTCGATCCGATCAACGCGCCGGGGGTGTTCAGCTTCGCGGCGCGGCCCGAAGCCTGAGCTGGTCAGCCCGCAAAACCGCCGTGGTCGAGGAACACCTGTTCTGCCACGGTGGTGGCGCGCCCGAGCAGGCGGTTGCGGTGCGGAAACCGGCCAAAGCGCCGGATGATGTCGCGGTGGCCCACCGCGTGCGACCGCCAGACGGGGCCCAGGCGCGCGTTGAGCGCCACCGACACGTCTTGATCAGCCAGGTCTTCCGAGTGCGCGAACGGCAGGCAGAAGAACAGGCGCAGCGGCGCGTCCACCTCGGGCATGAAGCCGCGCGCCTGTGCGCGCCGGGCGATGGCGCGGGCCCGCTCGTCGGTGGCGTACATGCGCGGCGTGCCGCGAAACGCATTGCGCGGGTATTGGTCCAGCAGGATGAGCAGTGCCAGCGCGCCGGTGGGCGTGTTCTGCCAGCCGTCGAGCGCGCCGCGCGCGGCGGCCTCGTGCAGCGCCAGAAATCGCTCGCGAAATTCCTGGTCGAAATGCGCGTTCTTGCTGAACCAGTGCGCGCTGTGGGCGCGCCAGTACGCCACCACGGCCTGCGCCGCGGCAGTGTTCATGGGATGCTGCATGGCCCGTGCCGATCAGGCCCGTGACAGCCACCACACCGTGCCCGCGGCGATGGCTGCGGGCACGACGAAGACGATGAGCAGGATGGGCAGTTCCTCGCGCACGCTGTAGCCCGCGTGGGTCACGCCCACCCACAGGTTGACGCAGGCGATGACGAGCCACGCCGGAACGAAGGCCTTTGCGGCCAGCGCCACGCCCGCGCTGCTGGCGCCCCAGAGCCAGCCGAACAGCGCGAACAGCGCCAGCAGGACGATGCCTCCAAGGATGACGAGCACTACGTGCATGGTGTTTCGGGCTCCGTGCGGATCGCTTACTTGGTGGTGTAGCCGCCGTTGATGAGGATGGTCTGGCCTGTGATCCACCAGCCGTCGCTCACCAGATGGCGGATGAAGGGCACGATGTCCTCGATGTCCGTGAGCCCCGTCTTGCTGAATGCGGAAAGCGCTGCGGCCGTCTTGTGGTAGGCCTGTGCGTCGGCGCTTTCCTGGCCGTAGAAGAAGGGCGTGTCCATGGGGCCGGGGCCGACGGCCGTGACCGAGATGCCGCGTGCGCCCAGTTCCTTGGCTGCCGCCCGCGTGTAATGCTCCACCGGCGCCTTGGTGCCCGCGTAGGACGCGTAAAACGGCGTGAACGCACCCAGCAGCGAGGTGACCAGTGTCACGATCTTGCCGCCGTCGTTGACCTGCATGCCCGCTTCCTTCAGGAAGAAAAAGGCGGATTTGTTGTTGATCGCATCCATTTCGTCGAACTCGGCCTCGCTGGTCTCGGCCATGGGTTTCTTGAGCACCTTGCCCACGGTGTTGATCGCGATGTCGGGGCGGCCTACGGCGGCCACCGTGTCGGCAAACAGCTTGTGCATGGCGGTGGCAGTGGTCAGGTTGGCCTGAAAGGCCACGGCCCGCGCGCCCGCCTGCTTCACCGCGGCCACGGTGGCCTCGGCGGCCGCGCGTGTGGCGTCGCTGTTGTAGTGGATCGCGATGGCCCTGGCGCCGTGCGCGGCCAGATCACGCGCCAGCAGCCCGCCAAGGTTCTTGGCGCCGCCCGCGATGAGAACGACCTTGTCCTGAATGCTGTGTGTGCTGCTCATGAATATGCCTGCCTAGGGTGTTGAATGAACGATGCAGCAAACTGTATTGTCTGGACTGAATTGAATAAATATCTGAAATTTGGATAAATAATTCATAAATCACTAACAATACTTGGGTGCGGTCATGGATCTGCTGGATCAGCTGCGCGTTTTCATCCGTGTGGCGCAAAGCGGTGGCTTCGGTACGGCGGCCGAGCAGATCGGCATGCCCAGGCCCACCGTGTCCCTGGCCGTGCAGCAGCTGGAGGCGCGCCTGGGCGCGCGGCTCTTGAACCGCACCACGCGGCGCGTGAGCCTGACGTCCGACGGGCAGGCGCTGCTGGAGCGTGCCGCCATGCTGGTGGACGACGCGGAAGAGCTCGAGCGCCAGTTTCAGCCCGATGGCGCTGCCGTGCAGGGTCGCTTGCGCGTGGACCTGCCCAGCCGCGTCGCGCGCCGCCTCGTGGCACCGCGGCTGCCCGAGTTTCTGGAGCGCCATCCCGCGCTGGTGCTGGAGCTGGGCAGCAGCGACCGCGCCGTGGATCTGGTGCTCGAAGGAGTTGACTGCGCGCTGCGCGTGGGCGAGGTGACGCAGGGCAGTCTGGTCGCGCGCCCGCTGGGGCAGTTGCGCCTCATCACCTGCGCGAGCCCCGGCTACCTGCGCCGCCACGGCACGCCGCGCCGTCCAGATGATCTCCCGCGGCACGAGACCGTGCAGTACGCGGCCGCCGGCACGAGCCATCCCGCAGCATGGCAGTGGCTGGAGCGCGGTGAGCCGCGCGACGTTCCGATGAAGGCAAGGGTGGTCGTGGGCAACGCGGAGACCTACATCGCCTGCGCTCTGGCCGGACTCGGCCTGATCCAGATCCCCGCCTATGACGTGGCGCACCACCTGACCAGCGGCGCGCTGGTGCAGGTGCTCGCGGACTGCGCGCAGCCCGCGATGGCGGTGCACCTCGTCTACCCGCACCGGCGCCACCTGTCGGTGCGGGTGCAGGCGTTTGGCCACTGGCTGGCCGAGGTGCTGGCGCCGCATTTTTCCGCGCCGTCAGACTCTCACGCTTGAACTTGCGCGCGCGGGTACCATCTACCCACAGTTCCGCAGCGCAGGTTGCGGCTTACCATAGCCGGGTGCGTGCCTTCCCGATGACGCGCCCATCCCACGAGAAAGAGGCCTGGTTTGAACGAAGTCGTCACCACCGTCGTGCGCTGGAGCCTGCGCCTGCTGGTGCTTGCCATGGGCGTGGTACTGGCGCTGAGCCTGCTGGTTGCGGCCAGCATCGTGGCAGCTGCCTGGGGCCTGCGCGCGCTGTGGGCGCGCATCACCGGGCGACCGGTCACCCCCTGGGTCATGCGCATGGACCCGCGCCACGGCTGGAACACGGTGTACCGCAGCACCGCGCGCTGGACGGCGCATACCGCCGAGCAGGCGCGCAGCCGGGTGGGCCGCAGCTTGGACGTGACCGACGTCGAACCGCGCGAAATCCACTGATCGCGCGCTGCTGACGCGGGGCGCCCGACGCAACGGAGTGCCATGATGCCCGACACGCCCCTCGACGAAATCCGTCAGCGGTTCGACGCCCAGCACCAGGGTAGTCGCGCGCAGCCCGAGGTGCCGCTTGCGGTGCGCCGCGAGCGGCTGCTGCGCCTGGATACGCTGCTGCGAGAGCACGCGCCCGTGCTGGCCGCGGCGGTGCAGGCGGATTTCGGCGTGCGTTCGCCGCGCCTGACCGAGGTGGCGGACTTCTTCCTGCTGCGTGCGCAGATGGCGCACACGCTCAAGCACCTGGCGCGGTGGTGCCGCCCGCGCAAGGTGCGCACGCCGCTGTACCTGCAACCGGCGCGCGCCTGGCTGCAGCGCCAGCCGCTGGGCGTGGTGGGCATCATTGCACCGTGGAATTACCCGGTGCAACTGGCGCTCGCGCCGGCCATGGGGGCGCTTGCGGCGGGCAACCGCGTGCTGCTCAAGCCGAGCGAACTCACGCCGCACACCTCGGCCAAGCTCGCCGATCTGGTGGCGCAGTTCTTCGCGCCCGATGAGTTCTGCGTGGTGCAGGGCGGCGCCGAGGTGGCGGCGCAGGTCGCGAGCCTGCCGCTGGACCATCTGGTGTTCACGGGCTCTACCGCGGTGGGGCGCAGGGTGGCGCTGGCGGCGGCGGCCAACCTCACGCCCACCACGCTGGAGCTCGGCGGCAAGTCGCCCGCGATCGTCGATGCCGACTGCGATCTGCGACAGGCGGCGCTCAAGCTCGCGCACGGCAAGCTGCTCAATGCCGGGCAGACCTGCATCGCGCCCGACTACCTGTTTGTGCCGCACGGGAGCGAGGCTGCGTTTGCCGACGCCTACCGCGCCGCCGTCGCGCGCCTGTTCCCGTATTTCGAGGGCAACCCGGACTACGCCTCCATCATCACGCCGCGCCACCTTGCGCGGCTGCGCGAGCTGGTGCAGGAGGCGCGCGACATGGGCGCCGACGTGCAGGAGCTTGCGCCCGTGCCCGGCGCACCCGCGCCGCCTGCGCAGAGCATAGGCGACGGCGTGGCGCGCCAGATGGCGCCGACGCTGGTGTTTGGCGCCACCGCGCGGATGCGGCTCATGCAGGAAGAAATCTTCGGGCCGGTGCTGCCGGTGCTCGGCTACGGGCACGTTGATGAAGTGGTGGCGCACATCAATGCGCACCCACGGCCGCTGTCGCTGTACTGGTTCGGGCGCAGCGACGCGGTGCGCGACGACGTGCTCGCGCGCACGGTGAGCGGCGGCGTGACGGTGAACGACACGCTGCTGCACATCGCGCACGAGCGGCTGCCGTTCGGCGGCGTGGGCGACAGCGGCTGGGGCGCCTACCACGGCGAGGCAGGGTTTCTGCGCTTCTGCCACGAAAAGCCGGTGCTCGCGCAGTCGCGCTGGAGCGCGGGCGCGCTGCTGTACCCGCCCTACGGGGCGCGCTTCGATCGCGTGATGGGACTGCTGCGGCGGCTCATGTAACCCCGGGCCCGCGTTCCGGTGGCATTTCGGAGACACCCTGCGTAAGGTTGGTACAAGCTTTTGCGCGAAAATCGCGGGTTTTCCATTAGTTCACCTAACCGCTTCCCATGTCCCGTATCCAGGTACGTCCCGCCACGCTGCGCGATGCCAAGGCCATCGCGCAAGTTCATACCGCCGCTGCGCTGCAGGCCTACAAAGGGGTGCTCGCCGACGAACAGCTCGAATCGATGTCGTCGGTGGAAAAACGCCAGGCCTATTGGCGCGAAGCCATCACCTACTGCGAGCCGCAGGTGCAGGTGGCGGTCGCCGGCGACAAGATCGTCGGCTTCGTCGGGTTCGACCGCTCGCGCGACCCCAAGACCCGCCCCACCACCGGCGAGATCTGGGCGATCTATGCGGTGCCCGCGTACTGGGACCAGGGCGTGGGCCTGGCGCTGTGGGATGCCGCGCGCGACGGCCTGGCCGAGGAAGGCTGCACCACCGTCACCGCCTGGGTGCCGCTGCGCAACGAGCGCGCGCTGCGCTTTCACGAGGCCGCAGGCTTCAAGCGCGAGATGAGCACCGCCAAGACCGCCGTGATCGGCGGGGTGAAGATCGAGGAAGTGCGGTTGAAGCGCTCTCTCAATTAGAGCTGCTCGCGCTTGCTGGGCAGGCGCTGGCGGCTGATTTCTTTCACATTTCAGAACGCGACACGACCGGGTACGCGCGCGAGCAGCCGCAGGTCGGGGCCGACGCGCTGCAGCGCGTGCAGCTCCATGCGCAGCCCCTCTGACAGCGCCTGCAGCGGCCCCCAGTCCGCGAGGCCGCTGCCGCCGCTGCCCAGCATCAGCGGCGCGAGGTAGAGCAGCAGCTCGTCCACCAGCCCGGCGCGCACGAACGCGCCGTTGAGCGTGCGCCCGGCTTCCAGGTGCAGTTCGTTGACGCCGCGCCGCGCGAGGTCGCCCATCAGCGCGCGCAGATCGACCTGTCCGCTCTCGCCGGGCAGCGCCGTCACGCTCGCGCCACGGGCCCGCAGCGCATCCGCGGCCGCGGTGTCGCCGCGCGCGGCGTAGATCCAGACCTGCCGCGCGGGCACGTCGAAGAGCCTCGCGCCCGGCGGCGTGCGCAGCCGGCTGTCGACGATCACGAGGTGCGGCTGGCGCGGCGTCGCCACCTCGCGTACGTCCAGCCGTGGATCGTCGGTGAGCACCGTGCCCACGCCCGTAAGCACCGCGCACGCACGCGCGCGCCAGGCGTGGCCGTCTGCGCGCGCGGCCTCCGAGGTGATCCACTGGCTGGCGCCATTGGCCAGCGCCGTCACGCCGTCGAGTGACGCGGCGGCCTTCATGCGCACCCAGGGCGTGCCGCGCAGCATGCGGCTGAAGAAGCCGATGTTGAGCTCGCGCGATGCCGCCGCGCCCGGCCCGACCTCCACCGCCACGCCCGCGGCGCGCAGGCGTGCGAAACCCGCGCCCGACACCAGCGGATTCGGGTCGGCGATGGAGGCCACGACGCGCTTGATGCCCGCGGCGATCAGCGCGTCGCAGCACGGGCCGGTGCGGCCCTGGTGCGCGCAGGGCTCCAGCGTCACCCAGGCAGTTGCGCCGCGCACGTCGCGGTCCGCGGCGGCGGCGGCGCGCAGCGCCATGATCTCGGCGTGCGGCCCGCCCACCTGCTGCGTGTGGCCCTCGCCGAGCACCGCGCCGCCGCCGTCGGTGATGACGCAGCCCACGCGCGGGTTGGGGTTGGAGATGCACAGCGCCTGCGCGGCAAGCGCCAGCGCGCGATCGATGGGGGCTTCGGGTGTATTCATCCCTGGGGCAGTCGTGGGGCAGGCCTGCCGTGTGCGCGCACGCAACGGCAGCCGTCGGTGGGGATTATCCGGCGCGCACCCGCCCGAAAACCGTCACACCGCTGTCACAAAGCGCTTCTAGAGTTCGTGGCGTTGTCACTTTCCATCCACTCTGAAGGACTATCGATGAATCGAACCGTGACGCGGCTATTGGTGCAAGGCATGCTTTTCGCGGCGGCTGCGGCCCCCGCTTTCGCGCAGCAGGAGGCCACCGGCGCGGGCGCCAGCTTTCCGGCGCCGCTGTACTCCAGGTGGGCGGCCGACTACCACAAGGCCACGGGCGTGAAGATCAACTACCAATCCGTTGGCTCGGGCGCGGGCCTGCGCCAGATCGAGGCCAGGACGGTGGACTTCGGCGCCTCGGACGCGCCTTTGAGCGACGACGAACTGGCCAGCAAGGGCCTGGTGCAGTTCCCCACCGTGGTGGGCGGCGTGATCCCGGTGGTCAACATCGCCGGCATCAAGCCGGGCGAGCTCAAGCTCTCCGGCCAGGTGCTGGGCGACATCTACCTGGGCAAGGTCGCCCGGTGGAGCGACCCGGCCATCGCCGCGCTCAACCCGGGCCTGGCCTTGCCCGACGCGCCCATCGCCCCGGTGCGCCGCGCCGACGGCTCGGGCACCACCAACGCCTTCACCAACTACCTCAGCCAGGTCAACCCCGAGTGGAAGGCCAAGGTCGGCGAGGGCACGGCCGTGAACTGGCCCACGGGCGCGGGCGGCAAGGGCAACGAGGGCGTGGCCGCCTTCGTCGCGCGCCTGCCCAACTCGGTCGGCTACGTGGAGTACGCCTACGTCAAGCAGAACAAGATGAGCTACGTGCAGCTGCGCAACGCCGACGGCAAGTTCGTCAGCCCCGACGACACCAGCTTCAAGGCCGCCGCGGCCGGTGCCGACTGGGCGAAATCGTTCTACCAGGTGCTCAACAACAAGCCGGGCGCGGGCGCCTGGCCCATCACCACCGCCACCTACATCCTGATGCACGCCAAACAGGACAAGCCCGCGACGGCCGCCACCGTGCTGAAGTTCTTCGACTGGGTGTACGCCAGCGGCGACGCGCAGGCCCAGGCGCTGGACTACGTGCCGATGCCCGATGCCGTCAAGACGCTGATCCGCGAGCGCGGCTTCGGCGCCATCCAGGACGGCGCCGGCAAGGCGGTGGCGTACAAGTAAAACGGGAGGCACCGGCCGGCGCCGCGCGCCGGCGGGTATAACCGCATGTCCATCACCGCTTCCCTGGATCTGGCCGCGGCCGCGGCGGCCCGGCCAGCCGACACCACCATGGGTTCACCTCCGCCCGCGCGCCGGGCCCGCACCGGCGCCGCCGCCGATCGCCTGTTCGCCGGCGCCGCCCGGGGCGCGGCCCTGCTCACGCTGGCGCTGCTGGTGGCGATCATGGTGTCGCTGCTGATCGGCGCCTGGCCGGCCGTGCGCGCCTTCGGCCTGGGTTTCGTCACCAGCGCCGTGTGGGACCCGGTGCAGCAGCAGTTCGGCGGCCTGGTGATGATCTACGGCACGCTGATGACCTCGCTGATCGCGCTGGTGATCGCCGTGCCGGTGAGCTTCGGCATCGCGCTGTTTCTCACCGAGCTGTCGCCCGCCTGGCTCAAGCGCCCGCTGGGCACCGCCATCGAGCTGCTGGCGGCCATCCCGTCCATCGTCTACGGCATGTGGGGGCTGCTGGTGTTCGCGCCCATCCTGTCGGCCTGGGTGCAGCAGCCGCTGCAGCGCTGGTTCGGCGGCGTGCCTTTTCTGGGCAGCCTGTTTTCGGGCCCGCCGGTGGGCATCGGCATCCTGTCGGCCGGCATCATCCTGGCGATCATGATCATTCCGTTCATCGCTTCGGTGATGCGCGACGTGTTCGAGGTCACGCCCGCGATGCTCAAGGAGTCGGCCTACGGCCTGGGCGCCACCACTTGGGAGGTGGTCTCGCGCGTGGTGCTGCCCTACACCAGGACGGGCGTGATCGGCGGCATCATGCTGGGCCTCGGTCGCGCGCTGGGCGAGACGATGGCCGTCACCTTCGTCATCGGCAACATGAACCAGCTGAACTCGCTGAGCGTATTCGAGGCCGCCAACTCCATCACCTCGGCGCTGGCCAACGAGTTCGCCGAGGCCGGGCCGGGCCTGCACCAGGCGTCCCTCATCTACCTGGGGCTGGTGCTGTTTTTCATCACCTTCGTCGTGCTGGCCTGTTCCAAGCTGCTGCTGGCTCGCCTGGCCAGATCGGAAGGTACGCGCGCATGAGCAACGCCGTTCACACCTCGCAGGGCCAAGCCCTGTTCCTGCGGCGCAAGCGCACCAACGCGGTGGCGCTGACGCTGTCGCTGGCGGCCATGGCATTCGGTCTGTTCTGGCTGGCCTGGATCCTGTGGGAAACGCTGCGCCAGGGCCTGGGCGGCATCGCCCTGAGCGTGTTCACCCAGGTCACGCCGCCGCCCAACGACGAGGCCGGAGGGCTGGCCAACGCCATCTTCGGCTCGCTGACGATGGTGGCCGTGGCCACGGGGGTGGGCACGCCCGTTGGCATCCTGGCGGGCATCTACCTGGTGGAATACAACACGCACGGCTGGCTGGCCAGGGCCACGCGCTTCGTGGGCGACATCCTGCTGTCGGCGCCATCCATCGTCATCGGGCTGTTCATCTTCGAGGTGATGGTGGTGCCCATGGGCGGCTTCTCGGGCTGGGCCGGCGCGATGGCGCTGGCGCTGATCGTGATTCCGGTGGTGATCCGCACGACCGAGAACATGCTCAAGCTGGTGCCGCCGGGCCTGCGCGAGGCCGCCTACGCGCTGGGCACGCCCAAGTGGAAGGTGATCCTGGCCATCACGCTGCGCGCCGCGCGAGCGGGCGTCATCACCGGCGTGCTGCTGGCGGTGGCGCGCATCGCGGGCGAGACGGCGCCGCTGCTGTTCACCGCGCTGTCCAACCAGTTCTGGTCGTCCAGCCTGAACAACCCCATGGCCAGCCTGCCGGTGGTGATCTTCCAGTTCGCCATGAGCCCGTACGAAAACTGGCAGCACCTGGCCTGGGCCGGCGTGCTGCTCATCACGCTGGCGGTGCTGGGACTGAACATCCTGGCGCGCGTGGTCACCCGCAACAAGTAAATTCACGGAGAGTCCCTGCCCATGTCTGCCGTCCTCGACGCCCCCCCTGCCGCCGCCGCACCGCCGGCCAGGGCGCGCTCCAAGATCTCGGTGCGCGACCTGAACTTTCACTACGGCAAGTTCCACGCGCTCAAGAACATCCACCTCGACATTCCCGAAAAGCAGGTCACCGCCTTCATCGGTCCCTCGGGCTGCGGCAAATCGACGCTCTTGCGCGTGTTCAACCGCATGTTCGAGCTCTACCCCGAGCAGCGCGCCCACGGGCAGGTGCTGCTCGATGGCGAAGACCTGCTCGCCACGCGCAACGACGTGGCGCTGGTGCGCGCGAAGGTGGGGATGGTGTTCCAGAAGCCGACGCCGTTTCCGATGTCGATCTACGACAACATCGCCTTCGGCGTGAAGCTGTTCGAGCGCCTGAGCGCGGCCGACATGGACGAGCGCGTCGAGTGGGCGCTGCGCAAGGCCGCGCTGTGGAACGAGGTGAAAGACAAGCTGGGCCAGAGCGGCTCGGGCCTGTCGGGCGGGCAGCAGCAGCGCCTGTGCATCGCGCGCGGCGTGGCCATCCGCCCCGAGGTGCTGCTGCTGGACGAGCCCTGCTCGGCGCTGGATCCGATCTCGACGGCCAAGATCGAGGAGCTGATCGCCGAGCTCAAGAGCGACTACACGGTGGTCATCGTCACGCACAACATGCAGCAGGCCGCGCGCTGCAGCGACCACACCGCCTACATGTACCTGGGCGAGCTGATCGAGTTCGGCGCCACCGAGCAGATGTTCTTCAAGCCCCGGCGCAAGGAGACCGAGGACTACATTACCGGGAGATTCGGATGAACGACAAACACCTCTCCTCCCAGTTCGACGGCGAGCTCAACCAGGTCTCCACCCGCGTGATGGAACTCGGCGGGCTGGTCGAGTCGCAGATCCGCCAGGCCATCGAGGCCCTGTCGCACTTCAGCCTGGAGGCGGCCGGGCAGGTCGAGGCGCTGGAGCAGCGCGTCAACCAGATGGAAGTGGAGATCGACCACGAGCTCACCACCATCATTGCGCGGCGCCAGCCCACCGCGCGCGACCTGCGCCTGCTGATGGCCTTTTCCAAGGCCACCAACAACCTGGAGCGCATGGGCGACGAGGCCACGCGCATGGCGCGCATGGTGCGTTCCATCATCGAAAGCGGCGCGGCGCGCTCGCTGCCCGCGAGCGAGCTGCGCGTGGCCGCCGACCTGGCCTCGGGCCTGCTGCGCAAGGCGCTGGACGCCTTCGCGCGCCTGGACACCAGGGCGGCGGTGGCCATCCTCAAGGAAGACGACCTGATCGACCGCGAGTTCGACGGCTTCGTGCGCAAGCTCATCACCTACATGATGGAAGACCCGCGCACCATCTCCGCCAGCCTGGACCTGCTGTTCCTGGCCAAGGCGATCGAGCGCATCGGCGATCATTCCAAGAACGTGGCCGAGCTGATCATCTACCTGGTCGAGGGCAAGGACGTGCGCCACATCGCCATGCAGGACATCGAATCCGCCGTTCAATGAAGCCACGCAACCCCCGCGCTCCCTCGTGGCGCGTAGTTCTCTGCCCCCCGAGGGGGCCGCTTTGTCCTCTTGGGGCGGCCCGGCGATGAAAAAATTCCCCCGCGTGCTCGTCGTCGAGGACGAGCCCGCCATCGCCGAACTGATCGCCGTCAACCTGCGCCACGGCGGCTTCGAGCCCGTCTGCGTGGAGGACGGCGACGCCGCGCAGCGCGCGCTCGACGCGGTGCTGCCCGACGTGATCCTGCTCGACTGGATGCTGCCCGGCGTGAGCGGCCTGCAACTGGCGCGCCAGTGGCGCGCGCAGCCGCGCAGCAAGGACGTGCCCATCCTCATGCTGACCGCGCGCGGCGACGAGCCCGACAAGATCACCGGCCTGGACGCCGGGGCCGACGACTACATCACCAAGCCCTTTTCCACGCAGGAGCTGCTTGCGCGCATCCGCGCCGTGCTGCGCCGGCGCGCGCCTGAACAGGTGCGCGACACCGTCGCCGCGGGTGGACTGGTGCTGGACGCGGCGACGCACCGCGTGCACTGGCGCGGCGAGCCGCTGCAGCTCGGGCCCACCGAGTTCCGGCTGTTGCGCTACCTCATGCGCCACCCCGAGCGCGTGCACAGCCGCGCGCAACTGCTCGACAAGATCTGGGGCGACCACGTGTTCATCGAAGAGCGCACCGTGGACGTGCACGTCAAGCGCCTGCGGGAAGCACTCGGCGCCGCCGCCGCGATGGTGGAGACCGTGCGCGGCGCGGGCTACCGCTTCACGGTGCAGTCATCGCCACAAAATGAATAGCTGCCCGCGCTTGCTGGTATTGCGTTAGAGCCACTTTCCATTCATAAAACCATCGTGCTTGCGCGCCTCCTCCTCTTTGCCGGTCTGCAGCTCGCGGGCGGCGCGCTCGGCTGGTGGCAGGCCGGGGTGTGGGGCGCCGTGGCCGGTGCCTGCGTGGCGGCGTGGCTGTGGTTCGCGTGGGACGCCTGGTGCGCCACGCGGCTGCTGGCCTGGTTGCGCCGGGGCGAGCAGGCCGCGCCGCCGCGCCTGCCCGGCGCCTGGAGCGCGCTGGCCGATCGCGTGCGCCGGCTGCTGCGCCAGCGCGAGAAGGCCGTACAAGCGAGCGAGGCGCGCCTGCAGGCGGTGCTGGCCGCGATCCAGGCCTCGCCCAACGGCGTGCTGCTGCTCGACGATCAGGACCGCATCGAGTGGTGCAACCAGCAGGCGGCCGAGCATTTCGGCGTGGACGTGCAACGCGACCTGATGCAGTCCGTGGGCAACCTGCTGCGCGAACCGGCGTTCAGCGCCTACCTGGCCGCGGGCGACTTCACGCACGACGTGCTGCTGCCGGGGCGCGAGAGCACGCCCGCGCACCCGGTGCAGCTTGCGGTGCGGCTGTACCCCTATGGCGACGGGCGCCGGCTCATGCTCTCGCGCGACGTCACGCAACTGCAGCAGGCCGAGGCCATGCGGCGCGACTTCGTCGCCAACGTCTCGCACGAAATCCGCACGCCGCTCACGGTGCTCACCGGGTTTGTCGAAACCATGCAGACGCTGCCGCTGGCCGAGGCCGAACGCGCACGCTACCTGGGCCTGATGGCGCAGCAGGCGCAGCGCATGCGCGACCTGGTGCAGGATTTGCTTACGCTCTCGCGTCTGGAGGGCGGCCCTGCGCCCGGCCTGCAGGAGTGGACGCCCGTGCGCGAGCTGCTGCAGCGCTGCGAGCAGGAGGCGCGCGAGTTCTCGCAGCGCGTGCTGCCCCCTGGCAGCGCGCCGCACCAGTGGCACTTTCCTGCCGCCGTGGAGTTCGGGGCGATGGAGATCGCGGGCAACGCCGCCGAGCTGCACAGCGCGCTGTCCAACCTGCTGAGCAACGCCGTGCGCTACACCCCGGCAGGCGGCACGATCGCCGTCGCGTGGCAGCCGCAGCCCGACGGCGGCGCGAGCGTGTGCGTGCGCGACAGCGGCCCCGGCATTGCGCCCGAGCACCTGCCGCGCCTGACCGAGCGCTTCTACCGCGTGGACCGTGGCCGCTCGCGCGAAAGCGGCGGCACCGGGCTGGGGCTGGCCATCGTCAAGCACGTGCTGCAGCGCCATGGGGCGCAGTTGCGCATCGCGAGCGTTGTCGGGCAGGGGTCGGAATTCTGCGCGGTGTTTCCCGCGCAGCGGCTGCGGCAGGCGCCGCCGCGCTGATGTGAGCATGGCGCTCACCGCGCTGGCGGTGGGTCAGGGATTCGAACCCTGGAAGAGGTCACCCCCTTGCTAGTTTTCAAGACTAGTGCCTTCAACCGCTCGGCCAACCCACCATCGCGGCCCGCTGGCGCGCGCGCCGCAAGCGCGGGCGATTGTAGTCGGCGCGCCGTCGCGCGGCGCCCAAGCAACGTGACCTAGCGGCGTGCGCGCGCGGCGGCGTTGGCGGCGGCCAGCGCCGTCATGTTGACCACGCGGCGCACGGTGGATGAGGGCGTGAGCACGTGCGCGGGTGCGGCGCAGCCCAGCAGGATGGGGCCTATCGTGGTGCCGTGGCCGTCGGTGGTCTTGAGCACGTTGAAGAGGATGTTGGCCGCGTCCAGGTTGGGGCAGATCAGCACGTTGGCGGTGCCGCTCAGGGTGGAGTCCAGCAGCGTGCGCTTGCGGATGGTTTCCGACAGGGCGGAGTCGCCGTGCATCTCGCCGTCGCATTCGATGTGCGGCGCCATGCGGGTGAAGATTTCGTGGGCCGCGCGCATCTTGAGCGCGCTGGGGCGCGTGGACGAGCCGAAGTTGGAGTGCGAGAGGAAGGCCACCTTGGGTGGCAGGCCGAAACGCTGCACCTCCTCGGCGGTGCGCAGCGCGATGGTGGCGAGCTGCTCGGCGCTGGGGTCGTCGGTGATGTAGGTGTCGGCGATGAAGAGCGTGCTCTGGCCCATCACGACGGCGTTCACCGTGGCGAAGTCGTGCTCCTCGTCCTGCAGCCCGAGCACGCCGCGGATGTGCGCGAGGTGGTTGTCGAACTTGCCCACGAGCCCGCAGAGCATGGCGTCGGCGTCGCCCAGGTGCACCATGAGCGCGGCGATCAGCGTGTTGGAGCGGCGCACTGACGCCTTGGCCGTCTCGGGCGTGATGCCGTGGCGGCCCATGAGCTTGTGGTAGGTCTCCCAGTACTGGCGAAAGCGCGGGTCGTCCTCGGGGTTGCAGACCTCGACGTTCACGCCGGGTTGCAGCCGCAGGTCGTTCTTGGTGATGCGCGCCTGGATCACGGCGGGGCGCCCGATGAGGATGGGCTTGGCCATGCCGTCATCGACCGCGAACTGCGCGGCGCGCAGCACGCGCTCGTCCTCGCCCTCGGCGTAGGCCACGCGCTGCGGGCGGGCCTTGGCGGCGGCGAACACCGGGCGCATGAACATGCTGGTCTGGTAGACGAAGCGCGTGAGGCTTTCGCGGTAGGCTGCGTAGTCCTGGATGGGGCGCGTGGCCACGCCCGAAAGCTCGGCCGCGCGCGCCACGGCGGGAGCGATGCGCAGGATGAGGCGCACGTCGAACGGCGTGGGGATGAGGTAGTCGGGCCCGAAGTGCATCTCCTTGCCCTGGTAGGCGGCGGCCACTTCGGCCGAGAGCTCGGCCTTGGCGAGCGCGGCGATCTCGCGTACGCACGCGAGCTTCATCTCCTGCGTGATGCGCGTGGCGCCGCAATCGAGCGCCCCGCGGAAGATGTAGGGGAAGCACAGGACGTTGTTGACCTGGTTTGGGTAGTCGCTGCGGCCTGTGGCAATGATGCAATCGGGGCGCACGGACTTGGCGAGCTCGGGGCGGATTTCGGGCTCGGGGTTGGCCAGCGCGAGGATGATGGGCTGGCTCGCCATGGTCTTGACCATCTCGGCGGTGAGCACGCCGGGCGCGGAGCAGCCGAGGAAGACGTCCGCGTTCTTGACCGCGTCGGCCAGCGTGCGGTCCGCCGTCTCTTGCGCGAAGCGCGCCTTGGAGGGGTCGAGCTTGTCGCGGCCGGTGTGGATCAGGCCCTTGGAGTCGCACATGTAGACGTGCTCGCGCTTGAGGCCGAGGCCGATCATCACGTCCACGCAGGCGGTGGCGGCGGCGCCCGCGCCCGAGACGGCGAGCTTCACGTCCTCGATCTTCTTGCCGACGAGTTCGAGCGCGTTCACGAGCGCGGCGCTGGAGATGATCGCGGTGCCGTGCTGATCGTCATGGAACACCGGGATGTTCATGCGCTTGGAGAGCTCCTGCTCGATGTAGAAGCACTCGGGCGCCTTGATGTCCTCCAGGTTGATGCCGCCCACGGTGGGTTCGAGCGCGGCGATGATCTGCACGAGCTTGTCCGGGTCGCGCTCCGCGAGCTCGATGTCGAATACGTCGACGCCGGCGAACTTCTTGAACAGGCACCCCTTGCCCTCCATCACGGGCTTGCCCGCGAGCGGGCCGATATCCCCCAGGCCCAGCACGGCCGTGCCGTTGGTGACCACGGCCACGAGGTTGCCGCGCGAGGTGTAGTCGTAGGCCTTGGTGGGGTCCGCCTGGATATCGAGGCACGGGTAGGCGACGCCGGGCGAGTAGGCCAGCGACAGGTCGCGCTGGTTCACGAGCGGCTTGGTCGGCGTGATCGAGATCTTGCCCCGGGCGGGGTAATGGTGGTAGTCACGCGCGGCTTCGCGAAGGGCGGTTTCGGCGGGAGAGAGAGACTTGCTCATGAGGGCACCCGAGTGGAAAAAATGTGCGCTGCTAGCTTACTGCAAACCGGGTCGCGGACGCGGTCATGCAGCACCTGGGGTTCACCTCAGTGCGCGCCCGCCTGCATGCTGGCCTTGGTCACTGACGCGCTGTCGTCCTTGGCGCCGTTGAAGAAGAGGTTGAGCGCCACGGCGGCGACCGACGCGAGCAGGATGCCCGATTCGATCAGCGGGTGGATGGCGTGCGGCATCCACTGGCGGAAGTTGGGCGCGACGAGCGGGATCATGCCCACGCCGATGGAGATGGCGACGATGATCGCGTTGTTGCGGTTGGTGTGAAAGTCCACCGCTGCGAGGATGCGGATGCCGGTGGCCGCGACCATGCCGAACATCACCAGGCCCGCGCCGCCCAGCACCACGGTGGGGAGCGATTCGACGAGCGCGCCCATCTTGGGCACGATGCCGAAGAGGATCATGATCACGCCGCCCATGACGCACACCCAGCGGCTCTTGATGCCCGTCACGGCCACAAGCCCCACGTTCTGCGAGAAGCTCGTGTAGGGGAAGGTGCTGAACAGCCCGCCGATGACGGTGCCCAGGCCGTCGGTGCGCAGGCCGCGCTTGAGGTCGTCGGGGCCGATGTGCTTGTCCGTCATCTCGCCGAGCGCGAGGAACATGCCGGTCGATTCGATCAGCACCACGATCATCACGAGCGACATCGTGAGGATGAGGATGGGGTCGAACACCGGGTAGGCGATCTGAAACGGCAGCACCAGGTCGAACCACGCGGCCTTGCCCACCTTCTCGAAGGTCATGAGGCCCATGGCGGCGGTGATCACGCCGCCCACGATGATGCCCACGAGCACCGAGATGTTGGCGAGAAAGCCCTTGCCGAAGCGGGCGACGAAGAGGATGGTGAGCAGCACCACGGCGGAGATGCCCATGCCCGTGAGATCGGCGTACCTGGGGTTGGGCACGGTGGGCAGAATGGCCAGGCCCTTGGGCACGGGCGGCAGTGATGAGCCCGGCGCGCTGACGGCGGCCTGCAGCTCGGCGAGCCATTTGATGTACTCAGGGTTGGTGACCGAGGGCGCCGTGGGGCCGACGGGGTTGCCGAAGATCCAGTTGATGCCGATGCGCATCAGGCTGATGCCGATGACGGCGATGATGGTGCCCGTGACCACGGGCGGGAAGAAGCGCAGCATGCGGCTCATGAGCGGCGCGATGAGGATGGCGACCACGCCCGCGCCGATGACCGAGCCGAAGATGAGCCCGGCGCCATAGGGCCCGCCGTTGGTCTGCGCCATCGAGACCATGGGCGCCACGGCCGCGAAGGTCACGCCCATCATCACGGGCAGCTTGATGCCGAACCACTGCGTGGCGCCACCCGCCTGGATCATGGTGACCAGACCACAGACGAAGAGGTCGGCCGAGATGAGGTGCGCGACCTGCTCGGGCGTGAGGTTGAGCGCGCGCCCGACGATGAGCGGCACGGCCACCGCGCCCGCGTACATCACGAGCACGTGCTGCATGCCCAGGGTGATCAGGTGGCCCCAGGAGAGTCTTTCATCAACCGGGTGGACAGGGTTTTGCATGCAGTGCTCCTGAGTGGCAGAGATTACATACAAAAAGTGTATACAAATTAAATCGTATCGACACTATGGGATGCACGGGGTTGACGGCAACCCCGTTTGGGAGTAGCGAAACGTTCAGGCCATCAGGTCGCAGAGGCTGCGCGCGACGACCTTGGTGGCGCGGCGCAGGTCTTCCAGATCGATGCGTTCGTCATTGCGCTTGGCGTGGCTTTCCAGCACGGTGCGCGGGCCCGCGCCGTAGATCACGCCCGGAATGCCGCGCTCGACATACAGGCGCACGTCGGTGTACAGCGGCGTGCCGACGGCGGGCGGTGTCTCGCCGAAGATGGCCTGGCCGTGTTTTTGCAGCGCGGCGACGAGCGGGGCGTTGCCCTTGAGCGGCGTCATCGCGTTGGCCAGCAGGATGCGGCGCACGTCGGTGGTGACGGCGTCCATGCCCTTCACGCCGCGCCAGCGGTTGAAGTGGCGCGTGGCGTCCTCGATCACCTTGCGCAGGCGCGCTTCCACCTTGGCCGGGTTTTCCTCGGGGATCATGCGGCGGTCGAGCTTGAGCACGACCTTGCCGGGAATCACGTTGGTGTTGGTGCCGCCTTCGATGCGGCCGATGTTGAGATAGGGGTGGTGGATGCCCTTCACCTTGGAACTCACCTTCTGGTAGGCGGTGTTCTCGGCATAGAGCGCGTTCATGATGAACACGGCCGCCTGCAGCGCGTCCACGCCGGTGTGCGGCACGGCGGCGTGCGCCATGCGGCCCTGCACCGTCACTTCGAGCTGCAGGCAGCCGTTGTGCGCGGTGACGACTTCGTAGCTGAAGCCGGCCGCAATCATCAGGTCGGGCTGGGTGAGGCCTTGCGCGAGCAGCCAGCCCGGCCCGAGCAGGCCGCCGAATTCCTCGTCGTAGGTGAAGTGCAGCTCGATGGGGCCCTTGGTCGGCCTGGCGACGGCCTCGAGCGCGCGCACGGCGAAGCTGAAGGTGGAGAAGTCGCACTTGCTCACGGCGGCCGCGCGCCCGTAGAGCTTGCCGCCCTCGATCTCGGCGCCGTAGGGGTCGTGCTGCCAGCCTTCGCCCGGCGGCACCACGTCGCCGTGGGCATTGAGCGCGAGCGTGAGGCCGCCCTGGCCGTAGGGGCGGCGCACGATGAGGTTGGTGATGCTCTGCATGCCGTAGGCCTTGACCTCGGCGTCGGGCACGG
>JAIXLP010000043.1:0-816 GCA_026954015.1 Burkholderiales bacterium
CTTCTCATTACGAATGAGCTGCTCTACCAACTGAGCTACACCGGCGAAAGACCGGTATTATAGCCTGTCTTGGGGCGTGTTTTTACGCTTGGGTCTGCTGATCGGCTTCCCGGTGGTATTGCATGACGCGCTCGACTTCGTTTTTCGCGCCCAGGACGACGCTCACGCGCTGGTGCAGTTGGGTGGGCTGGATGTCCATGATGCGCTGGCGGCCATCGGTGGCCATGCCGCCGGCTTGTTCGATCAGCCAGCTCATGGGGTTGGCTTCGTACATCAGGCGCAGTTTCCCGGGTTTGTTGGGTTCGCGCTTGTCCCAGGGGTACATGAAGATGCCGCCACGGCACAGGATGCGGTGCACGTCGGCCACCATGGCCGCGACCCAGCGCATGTTGAAGTTTTTACCGCGTGGGCCGTCTTCACCGGCCAGCACTTCGCTGATGTAGCGCTGCACGGGGGCGTCCCAGTGGCGCATATTGCTCATGTTGATGGCAAATTCCTTGGTGTCCTCGGGGATTTTGATGTTCTCTTGCGTGAGGATGAAGGAGCCTTGCTCGCGGTCCAGCGTGAACATGGACACGCCGTCACCCACCGTCAGCACCAGGGTGGTTTGCGGGCCGTAGATGCAGTAACCGGCAGCTACTTGCTGGGTGCCGGGCTGGAAGAAGTCGCTGTCGTGCACGCCGGGGTGGCCTTCGGGTTTTTTCAGCACGCTGAAGATGGTGCCAATCGACATGTTGATGTCGATGTTGCTGGAGCCGTCCAGCGGGTCGAACATCAGCAGGTATTCGCCCTGGGGGTAGCGGTTGGGCACGACGT
>JAIXLP010000043.1:826-7304 GCA_026954015.1 Burkholderiales bacterium
TGGTGCCGGAGAGAGGAATCGAACCCCCGACCTTCTCATTACGAATGAGCTGCTCTACCAACTGAGCTACTCCGGCCAAGCCCGCGATTATAGAGGGTGCTGCCGGACGGTTCGTGCCCGTTCAGTGCCCCGGCAGGCTGAGGATGAGGCCGCGCACGCCCTCCCAGATGATCTGCACGCCCACGGCCAGCAGCAGGAAGGCCATGAGGCGCAGGAACACGAGCTGGCCCACCTCGCCGAGCTTGCGCAGCAGCGCGGTGGCGTAGCGGTAGGTGAGCGCGACCACGGTGCCCACGAGCACCATGCCCATGAGCGCGCCCGTGAGGCTGGCGAGCGTTTCGGTGATGCGTGGGCTGTGCAGGCTCGCGCCCACGGCAATCGCGGCGGCGAGCGAGCCGGGGCCGCAGGTGATGGGGAACGACAGCGGGTAGAAGGCTTCGCGGCGCGCGTTCTGGCGCGTGAGCGTTTGCGCCATCTGCGTGGTTTCGTCGTGCGCCGGCTCCTGCGTGTTGAGCATGAGCCAGGCGTTGTACGCGACGATGATGCCGCCCGCCACGCGCACCACGGGCAGCGAGATGCCGAAGAAGTCCAGCACGAGCGAGCCCAGCACCGTGGTGAGCGCGAGCAGCAGCGTGACGTACTTGCCGATGGTGGTGGCCAGGTGGCGGCGCTCGCGGTCATTCATGCCCTGCGTCCAGGCGACGAAGATCGGCGCGGTGGCGAGCGGGTTGATGATGGGCAGCACGGCCGCGATGGCAAACAGCAGGCTCTTGCCGAGCGCGACCACGAGCACGGGCAGCGTGAGCTCCATGACGGCAAGGTGGGGCGCCGGGGCGGGCGGGCCCCGGTTCAGCCCTCGGTGTGGTAGCTGGTGACGCGCTCGACCTCGTTCCTGGAGCCGAGGATGACGCTCACGCGCTGGTGCAACTGGGTGGGCTGGATGTCGAGGATGCGCTCGCGGCCATTTGTCGCCGCGCCGCCCGCCTGCTCGACGAGCCAGCCCATGGGGTTGGCCTCGTACATCAGGCGCAGCTTGCCGGGCTTGGCCGGCTCGCGCTTGTCCCAGGGGTACATGAAGATGCCGCCGCGGCACAGGATGCGGTGCACGTCGGCCACCATGCTGGCGATCCAGCGCATGTTGAAGTCCTTGCCGCGCGGGCCTTCGCGGCCGGCCAGGCATTCGTCGATGTAGCGGCGCACCGGCGCGTCCCAGTGGCGCATGTTGCTCATGTTGATGGCGAATTCCTTCGTGTCCTCGGGGATGCGCACGTTCTCGCGGATGAGCACGAACGAGCCCTGCTCACGGTCGAGCGTGAACATCGCGACGCCGTCGCCCACGGTGAGCACCAGCGTGGTCTGCGGGCCGTAGACGCAGTAGCCGGCCGCCACCTGGCGGTTGCCGGGCTGCAGGAAGTCGTCGTCGTGCACGCCGGGGTGGCCCTCGGGCTTCTTGATCACGCTGAAGATGGTGCCGATGGAGACGTTCACGTCGATGTTGGAAGAGCCGTCGAGCGGGTCGAACATCAGCAGGTATTCGCCCTGGGGGTAGCGGTTGGGCACGACGTAGATGCCCTCCATCTCCTCGCTGGCCATGGCGGCCAGATGCCCGCCCCATTCGTTGGCCTCGATCAGCGTTTCGTTGGCGATGATGTCCAGCTTCTTCTGCATTTCGCCCTGCACGTTTTCGGTGCCGGCGCTGCCCATGACGTCGCCCAGCTCGCCCTTGTTCACGGCGAAGCTGATGCGCTTGCAGGCGCGCGCCACCACTTCGAGCAGCAGGCGCAGTTCCGACGGGATGTGCCCGTGCACGCGCTGCTGCTCGACGAGGTAGCGCGTGAGGCTGATGCGGTGGTCGACCATGGCGTGTCCTTTCAATCGGCGAGCGCGTGCGTGACGAGTTCGCGCACGTCGTTCGAGAGCGGGGTGTGCGCGGCGACGCGTTCGATGGCGGCGCGGGCCTGCGCGCGGTAGGGCTCGGCCAGCTTCTTCCAGCGGTCGAGCGCGCGCGCCAGGCGCGCGGCGACCTGCGGGTTGAAGGCGTCGAGCTTGAGCACCTGGTCGGCCCAGAAGGCGTAGCCCGCGCCGTCGGCGCGGTGGAAGGCCCCCGGGTTGGCGCTGCAGTAGCTGAAGATGAGGCTGCGCGCGCGGTTGGGGTTCCTGGCGTTGAAGTCCGGGTGCGTGAGCAGTTTTTGCACCGCGGGCAGCACGTCGCCGCCGCGATCCACGCGCCCGGCCTGCAGCGCGAACCATTTGTCGAGCACGAGCGCGTCGTCCTTGAAGCGGTCGTGAAAGCGCGCGAGCGCCGGTGTGGCGAGCTCGTGGCCGCTCGCCAGCAGCGCGCCGAGCGCGCCCAGGCGGTCGGTCATGTTGGTGGCGTCCTTGCAGCGCTGGTAGGCCTTGCCGGGCCAGACGGCGTCGCCGCTGCCCTGCGCGGCCAGGCACAGCATGGAAAGCGCCAGGTTCGCGAGCGCGCGCCGGCCGCTGCTCACCGCGTCGGGGTGGTAGGCGCCGCCGGTCTGGTGCGCTTCATAGGCCCAGACCCAGTCGGCCTGCAGCTCGCGCGCGAGCTGCGCGCGCATGGCTTCGCGCACCGCGTGCACCTGCTGCGGATCGACCACGTCGAGCTGCTCGGCGAGGTAGGACTCGGAGGGCAGGGTGAGCACGAGTTCCTTGAACGCGGCGTCCAGTTGCGGGTGGCGCAGCACCGCGCGCAGCGCGTCGACGATGCGCGTGGGTATCAAGCCCTTTTGGCCTGTAGCGCTTGCCCCGCTTGCGCGGGCAGCTATCGATTCAGTGGCAACGCGCAGCAGCAGGCGCTGGCCGGCCTCCCAGCGGTTGAAAGGGTCGCCGTCGTGTGCGAGCAGCGTGAGCAGGGCGTCGTCGCCGTAGGCGCAGTCCAGGATCACGGGCGCGCTGAAGCCGCGCAGCAACGACGGCACGGGAGCGGCCGCGACGTTCACGAAGGTGTAGCGCTGGCTCGCCTCGTGCAGCACCAGCGTGCGCTCGGTACCGCTGGCGGCGGCTTCGCCTTCGAGCTGCAGGGCGAGCGGCGTGCCGTCCTGCGCGACGAGGCCGAGCGCGACGGGGATCACGAAGGGCTGCTTGCCCGGCTGGCCGGGCGTGGCCGGGCAGCTCTGGCTGAGCGTGAGCGTGTACGTTTGCGCGGCGGCGTCGTAGGCGCCCTCGGCGTGCACGCGCGGCGTGCCGGACTGGCTGTACCAGCGCTTGAACTGGTCAAGGTGCGTGGCGAGCGCACTGCCGGGGTTGGCGTCGGCGATCGCCTGCGCGAAGTCGTCGCAGGTGACGGCGTGGCCGTCGTGGCGCTCGAAGTAGAGCTTCATGCCCCTGGCGAAGCCCTCGTGGCCGCCGACCAGCGTGCGCTGCATGCGCACGACCTCGGCGCCTTTTTCGTAGACCGTGACGGTGTAGAAGTTGTTGATCTCGACGTAGCTGTCGGGGCGCACCGGGTGGGCCATGGGGCCGGCGTCCTCGGGGAACTGGGCGGTGCGCAGCACGCGCACGTCCTCGATGCGGCGCGTGGCGCGGGCTGAAGGAGAGCCCGCCATGTCCATCGAGAATTCCTGGTCGCGAAAGACCGTGAGGCCTTCTTTCAGCGAGAGCTGGAACCAGTCGCGGCAGGTGACGCGGTCGCCCGTCCAGTTGTGGAAGTACTCGTGGCCCACGACGCCCTCGATGTTCGCGTAGTCCAGGTCGGTGGCGGTGGACTGGCTCGCGAGCACGTACTTGGTGTTGAAGATGTTCAGGCCCTTGTTTTCCATCGCGCCCATGTTGAAGTCGCTGGTGGCGACGATCATGAAGCGCTCCAGGTCGAGCGAGAGGCCAAAGCGCGTCTCGTCCCAGGCGATCGCCGCCATGAGCGAGTTCATCGCGTGCTCGGTCTTGCCCAGATCCCCGGGGCGCACCCAGACCTGCAGCAGATGCTGTTTGCCTGCACGGCTGGTGATCTGCTGCTCGCGCGCGACGAGCTGGCCGGCGACGAGCGCGAAGAGGTAGCACGGCTTCCTGTGCGGATCGACCCAGCGGGCAAAGTGGCGGCCGTTTTCCAGCTCGCCGCTTTCCACCAGGTTGCCGTTGGAGAGCAGCACCGGGTAGTGCCGCTTGTCCGCGCGCAGCAGCACCGTGAAATTCGCCATCACGTCGGGGCGGTCGAGGTAGTAGGTGATGCGCCGAAAGCCCTGCGCCTCGCACTGCGTGAAGAAGGTGCCGTTGCTCACGTACAGGCCCATGAGCTGGGTGTTCTTCTCGGGCGCGCAGGTGGTGAAGATTTCGAGGTCAAACGGCTCGTTGCCCTCGGGCAGGTTTTCGAGCACGAGCTGCTCGCCTTCGATCTTGAACGAGGTGCCCGCGCCGTTGACCAGCACGCGCGCGAGGTTGAGCTCTTCGCCATCGAGGCGCAGCGGCTGCGGCGGCACGCCGGGGTTGCGGCGCAGGCGCATCTTGTTCAGGACGCGCGTCTTGGCCGGGTCCAGGTCGAAGGTGAGGTCGACGGTATCGACCCAGTAGGCCGGCGGCTGGTACTCCAGGCGGTACACGGCCGTCGCGTTGCCTTCTCTCATCATGGTGTGATCCTTTCCTTAGACGCCCTGTTTGAGCGAGGCTTCGATGAAGACGTCGAGGTCCCCGTCGAGCACCTTCTGGGTGGCCGAGACCTCGACGTTGGTGCGCAGATCCTTGATGCGGCTGTTGTCCAGCACATAGGAGCGTATCTGGTGGCCCCAGCCGACGTCGCTCTTGGTGTCTTCCAGCGCCTGCTGCTCGGCCATGCGCTTGCTCAACTCCAGCTCGTAGAGCTTGGAGCGCAGGCGCTGCCAGGCCACGTCGCGGTTGCTGTGCTGGCTGCGCCCGTCCTGGCAGATGACGACGGTGTTGGTCGGAATGTGCGTCAGGCGCACGGCCGAATCGGTCTTGTTGATGTGCTGGCCGCCCGCGCCGCTGGCGCGGAAGGTGTCGACGCGCACGTCCGCCGGGTTGATGTCGATCTCGATCGAGTCGTCGATCTCGGGGTAGACGAACAGCGAAGCAAACGAGGTGTGGCGCCCGCCGGAGCTGTCGAACGGGCTCTTGCGCACCAGCCGGTGCACGCCGGTTTCGGTGCGCAGCAGGCCGTAGGCGTATTCGCCCTCGATGTGGATGGTCGCGCCCTTGATGCCGGCCACGTCGCCCGGCGTTTCTTCATCCACCGTGGCCTTGAAGCCCTTGCGCTCGGCGTACTTGAGGTACTGGCGCAGCAGCATGCCGGCCCAGTCGCAGGCCTCGGTGCCGCCCGCGCCGGCCTGGATGTCGATGTAGCAGTTGAGCGGGTCCGCCTCCTTGCTGAACATGCGGCGGAATTCCAGCTCTTCCACCGGATGCCGGAGCTTGTCGACCTCGCTCTCGATGGCCGCCAGGCCCGCCTCGTCGCCTTCTTCCTTGCTCATCTCGTAGAGCTCGGTGTTGTCGGCAATCTCCTGCGTGAGTTTTTGCAGCGTGAGCACCACGCCGTCGAGCAGCTTCTTTTCCTTGCCCAGTTCCTGGGCCTTCTTCGGGTCGTTCCAGACGTTGGGGTCTTCGAGCGCGGCGTTGACGGTTCTCAGGCGTTCGTACTTGGCATCGTAGTCAAAGATACCTCCGCAAGTCCTCGGTGCGCGCGCCGAGGTCTTCGAGGGTGGTGCCGATGTGGTTGATCTGTTCTGCGTCCATGGGGAAATCCTTGAGTGCCGTATTCGGAATAACCCTGAATTGTCCCATGGTGCGCCGTGACATGCAGATCGCATCGGCGCCGCGGGCGGGCCGCCGTTCATGCGGCGAAAAAATGCTCGATGAGCCCGGCCACGGCCTGAGGCTGGTCGTGGTGCAGCATGTGCCCGGCGTCGGCCACGGTGGCCGTTTGCAGCGTGCGCACGTGGCTGAGCCGCTGGTGGTGCTCCTGCCGGGTGAAGCGCCCGTTCCACCACTGGCCCAGGCTGTCCGCCTCGGCCTCGATGCACAGGACGGGCGCGGCGATGGCCGCGTACAGCGCCAGCGCTTCGTCCACGCGGTACAGCTGCGCGCTGGCGACCTTGTGCGCGGCGTCGCCCAGGATGTGCCAGCGCCCGTCGTCGCCCGGTCGCGCCCAGTGTCCGGCCAGCCAGGCGGCCTTGTCGAGCGTCAGGCGCGGGTTGGTCCTGATCAGGCGCTGCGCCACCGCGTCGCGGCTGTCGTAGGTCTTGAGCGTGAGTTCGCCCTGGCGATGGTGGCGCACTTCGTCCAGCCACTGCGCGTAGCGGCCGGGTGCCTGGCTGGCCTCGGTGGCAGGCAGGCCGAAGCCTTCGAGATTCACCAGGCGGCGGATGCGCCCGGCGCGTGCCCCGGCGTACATCATGGCAATGTTGCCGCCCATGCTGTGGCCGACGAGGTCCACCGGCGCGCCGGGGCACAGCGCATCGAGCAGCGCGTCCAGATCGGCCAGGTAATCGACGAAGTGGTAGCAGTCTACCGG
>JAIXLP010000084.1:0-40747 GCA_026954015.1 Burkholderiales bacterium
AATCTCAAAATCCCCCGCCGCAAGGCGTGCCGGTTCGATTCCGGCCTCCGGCACCACCCAACGCGAGGCCCACCATGGCACTGCGGCGCCCGTGCCGAGGGTTCTGGCCGATCAGCTACCGCGGCGCCGGATCAAGGCGCGCCCGGCATCGGTGAGCGCATAGAGCCCCTGCTCCGTCTTGGCGATGTAGCCTGCCGTAACCAGGCGATCGGACAGATGATGGCGCAGCGCCTGCGGCACGCCCAGCACTGCTCCCATCTCGAGATGTTTGAGCAGCGTCATCTCGTCCAGCGTCGCCTCGAACGCGTGCGGCCGTGTGCCGGTGACAGATTCGTCATGCATTGCTCGCTCCATTGGTTCCATTGACCCGTTGGAGACGGCGCCGTGCCCCGGCGTTCCGTCTGCGCTTACGATGCAGCGGTGCCGCAAGTGGACCGGCATACACAGGTGGTTCCCATGAACGTTGCAGCCGCCGGCGCTCTGGCCGGCATCAAGGTGCTTGACTTGTCGCGCGTGCTGGCGGGGCCATGGTGCACGCAGGTACTGGCCGACCTGGGGGCGGACGTCATCAAGGTGGAACGCCCCGGCGCGGGCGACGACACGCGGCATTGGGGGCCGCCGTTTCTTGCGGACACCGCAGGGCACGCGACCGATCAGGCGAGCTACTACACCGCGTGCAACCGCAACAAGCGGTCGATCACCGTGGACATGGCCCAGCCCGAGGGGCAGGCACTGCTGCGCCGCGCCGCGTCCTCGGTGGACGTGGTGGTTGAAAACTTCAAGGTGGGCGGACTTGCGCGCTACGGGCTGGACTACGAGAGCCTGAAAGCGACCAACCCCCGTCTGATCTACTGTTCGATCACCGGCTTCGGGCAGGACGGGCCCTACGCCGCGCGCGCGGGCTACGACCTGATGGTGCAGGCGATGTGCGGCCTGATGAGCATCACCGGGCACGGCGACGGCGAGCCCGGCGGCGGCCCGCTCAAGGTGGGTGTGGCCGTGATCGACCTCTTTACCGGGCTGTACGCGAGCAATGCGATCCTCGCGGCGCTGCATGCACGCGCGCGTACCGGCGCGGGCCAGTACATCGACACCGCGCTGCTGGACGTGGGCATGGCCGTGCTCGCGAACCAGGCTGCCGGGTTCTTCGCGACGGACCGTTCGCCCGAGCGCGCGGGCAACGTCCACCCGAGTCTCGCGCCCTACCAGGATTTCGCGACACGCGACGGCCGGGTGCTGCTGGCGATCGGCAACGATGGGCAATTCGCGCGTTTTTGCCGCGTGGCGGGTCAGGCGGCGTGGGCAGACGATCCACGGTTCGCGACCAACTCCGCGCGGGTGCACCACCGCGACGCGCTGCTCGCGCTGATGGTGCCGGTGCTGCGCACGCACAGCAGCGCCGAATGGATTGAGCTGCTGCACGGCCAGGCCGTGCCGTGCGGGCCGATCAACACGATCGCGCAGGCGTTCGACGATCCGCAGGTGCGCGCACGCGGACTGCGCGTGGGCCTGCCACGCGCGGCAGGTGACGGTATCGAAGAAATCACCACTGTGGCGAGCCCGTTGCGGCTGTCGCAAACGCCGGTGCGCTACCACACTGCGCCGCCGACGCTGGGCCAGCACACCGACGAGGTGCTGCGCGAATGGGGGCTGGATGACGGCGCGATCGCGCATCTACGCGCCTGTCACGTCGTATAAACGCGTAAAGCGGAGGTAAAACCTTGGCATGCGGGTCAACCAAAACTTCCCAGGCGCGTCTCACGGTCATGAGCACACCCGTCACGACCACCGCCTTGCGCCCGCTGGCACGCCTGGGTGCGACCGTTGGCGCGTTGGCGCTGCTTTTGACAGCCGGCTGCGCCGTGCCGGTGGCCGAGCCCTACGGGTATGGCCCCGACTACGGGTACTACGACTATGGCTACGGCCCGGCGTATCCCGCCGTGCCCTACGTCATTCCCGCGCCGTCCACTTCCATCGTGCTGGAGGGAGGCTACTGGAGTGGGGGTCCGCGGTGGCGCGAACCACCACCCCTGCGACCAGGCAGGCCCCGGCCGCCTTGGGCGCATCCGCGTCCTCCCGAGGGCCACGCGCCGGGTCCACGTCCGCCGCAGGCGCGTTCGCCCGATGGGCACTGGGGCCCGCCACCTGCTCGGGCACAAGGGCAGGCCGGTCCACGCGGGCCTTGGCAAGGCCGGCCCCACCAACGCGATAGTGGCGGCGACCGGCCCCAGCGCGGCGAACGTGGTCGCTGACGTCGGAAAGCAGGAGCGGCGCGGTATGCGGTGGCTTTCCCTGGGCGCAACGGTGGCCGCAGCGTTAATGCTGGGTGTGCCGCTGGTCTGCGGGGCGCAGGTCATCCGGTGCACCGACCCCGTGACCGGCGGCGTTACCTACACCGATGGCAGCTGTACCAAGGGGCAGGCCAGCCGGGAAGTCGCCCCGCGCCAGACGCCCGAGGAAATCCAGCGCGAACGCGATCAGGCTGAACAGGCTCTGCGGCTCAGGAACGAACGCCGCGAGGCTGAGGCGCTGCACGACGATGGACGGGTAGCCACGCCCGCGCAGCGCAGCGCCACGGACCCAGCGAGCTCCCCAGCCTGCCAGCAGGCGCGCCAAGCGCTGCAGAGGCTGCTCTCCACGCTCGACCCCTCGCTCTACGACACGTCGGTGCGGATCGACGCAGCGCAGCGCCAGGCCGACCTGGCATGCCTGACCCCGTCCGAATACGCGCGGATGCAAAGCCGCCGCGGCAGCCGCCCGGCCTATGACGAAGCAGCCTACATCCCGCCGGTGGTGGTGGCGCCGCCGCGCCCGCGGCCACCGCAGCGCCAGCGCGAGATGGTGCAGTGCAACGTCTTTCGCTGCTACGACCGGCAGGGCAATAGTTACCCCCACTGATCTGGTGGCAACGCCATGAGGCCGAGGCGCACCGTCGGATAGCGCAGCCGCAGCCGCAGTTCCTCGCGCAGACGACGGTTGACGAGGCGCCGCGATGCGCCCATGAAACCCAGCAGCGCGGGTGGCAGCAGCGCCTGCGCGTCCGCACGCGAGACGCGCGGCGGGCGCGGCAGGCCGTACAGGTCGGCAGCCAGATCGAAATACTCCCCCATGCGCAGGCCGTCTTCGCCGCTTGCGTGGTAGATGCGCTGCGGCGCGCCGCGCCAGAGCGTTGCCACACAGGCGCGCGCGAGATCGTCGGCGTGGATGTGGTTGACGTACACGTCGTCTTCGGCGCGCAGCACGGGGGTGCCGCGCAGCAGGCGTTCGCGCGGCGTGCCGCTGGGGCGGTCGGCCGCATAGATGCCCGGTGCGCGCAGGATGCCCACGCGCACGCCCAGGCGCCCCAGGGCCCGCAGCGCTTCTTCCGCGTGCACGCGCCGCAGGGCGCGCGGCGTGGCCGGCGCCACGGGGCGGGTTTCGCTCACCCACGCGCCGCCGCAGTCGCCGTACACCCCGCTGGTCGACACGTAGACCAGCGCGCGCGGCCGCGTGCGCCGCGCCAGGGCGTGCGCCAGCGCCGCAGTGCGCGGGTCTTGCTCACCGTGCGCGGGCGGCGGCGCCAGGTGCAGCACGTGGGTGGCGAGGCCGGCGAGCCGCGCGAGCGTCGCGTCGTCGTCCAGATCGCCCGCCAGCGGCATCGCACCGGCGGCGCGCAGCAGCGGCGCACGCGCCGGCGACGACGTGAGCGCCAGCAGCCGCACCTGCCGGCCGAGCACGCGCGCGGCGCGCAGCCCCACGTCGCCGCAGCCGACGATGAGCACGCGCGGTCGGCGAAAGCGCGCGGGCGGCGCGCCCAGGGGGTTCTGGTTCGAAGGCAAAATCGGGCGTTTGTCCTAGTTCAAGAACCTCGGAGCATAGCCACCCCATGTCCGGCACCGACACCGCGTTCCACGTCACCGTCCAGCCCAGCGGGCGCAGCTTCGACGTGCAGCAGGACGAAACCATCCTCGCGGCGGCGATCCGCCAGCACGTCGGCATGCCCTACGGCTGCAAGGACGGCGCCTGCGGCTCGTGCAAGTGCCGCAAGCTCGAAGGCACGGTGCAGATGCGCCACCACCTGCGCGGCGCGCTCAGCGAAGCCGAGGAAGCCGAGGGCCTGATCCTCGCGTGCAGCGCGGTGCCGCTGTCGGACGTGGTGCTGCAGTCCGAGCAGGTGACCAACGTGGACAGCTTCGCGGTGCGCAAGTTTCCGGTGCGCGTGGGCAGCCTCGCGCGCGCCGCCGACGACGTGATGCTGGCCCGCATGCTGCTGCCCGCAGGCAGCAATTTCGGCTATTTCGCCGGGCAGTACGTGGAATTCCTGCTGCGCGACGGCTCGCGGCGCGCCTACTCGATGGCCAACGCGCCGCACACGCAGGCCGCGGCGCCGGGGCTGGAGCTGCACATCCGCCACACCCCGGGCGGACTCTTCACCGACCATGTGTTCTCGGCGATGAAGGAAAAGGACATCCTGCGCGTCGAAGGCCCGTTCGGCAGCTTCCGGCTGGACGAAACCTCTGGCGCACCCATCGTGCTGCTCGCCTCGGGCACCGGCTTCGCGCCGATCAAGGCGCTGATCGAGCACCTGCAGTACCTTGGCACCGACCGCAGCGCCGTGCTGTACTGGGGCGGGCGCCGGCCGCGCGATCTGTACATGGACGCCTGGGTGCGCGAGCGGCTGGCCGAGATGCCCACGCTGCGCTACGTGCCCGTGGTGTCGGACGCGCTGCCCGAGGACGGCTGGCAGGGCCGCACGGGTTTCGTGCACCAGGCGGTGCTCCACGACTTTCCCGATCTGTCCACGCACCAGGTCTACGCCTGCGGCTCGCCCGTGGTGATCGACGCGGCGCGCGCGAGCTTCACCGCGGAGCGCCGCCTGCCCGCGCAGGCGTTTCATGCCGATGCCTTCCTCACCGAGGCCGACAAGCACGCAGAATGACGTTTTTCACACCACAGGAGCACCCTCCATGCAACGTAGAACGCTGCTGAGCGCGGCCACCGCCGCCGCCCTCGCCTCACCCTGGAGCCACGCGCAGAACGCGCCGATCCGCCTCATCGTGCCCTACCCGCCCGGAGGGCCGCTGGACGTGACATCGCGCGCGCTGGCGGAGCAGGTGCGCGACACGCTGGGCAACGTGGTGGTCGAGAACAAGCCGGGCGCGGGCGGCAACATCGGCGCGGACGTGGTGGCCAAGGCCGCGCCCGACGGACTGACCATAGGCCTGGCCGCCACCGCCACGCACGCGGTCAATCCCTGGCTCTACCGCAGCATGCCCTACGACGCAGGCAAGGATTTCGCCGCCATCACGCAGATGGTGCGCGTGCCCAACGTGCTCGTGATGAACGCCGAGCGCGCCGCCCGCTACGGCGTGCACAGCGTGGCCGACCTCATAGCCTACGCCAAGACGCACCCCGGCCAGCTCAACTACGGCAGCGGCGGCAACGGCAGCGCCGGGCACCTGGCGGGCGAAATGTTCAAGCAGAAGGCAGGCATCTACGCGGTGCACATCCCCTACCGCGGCGCCAACCCGGCGCAGCTTGCGCTGCTGGCGGGCGAGGTGGACTACAACATCGACAACCTGGCCGCCGCCGCGCCCAACATCAAGGCCGGCAAGCTCAAGCCGCTGGCGGTGACCACGCTGGCGGCAAGCCCCATGCTGCCGGGCGTGCCGCCCATGGCCGATACGTTTCCCGGCTTTGCGATCGACACCTGGTGGGGGCTGGTCGCGCCCGCGGGCACGCCGCCCGCGGCCATCGCGCGGCTCAACAAGGCATTCACCGACGCACTCAAGACACCGGCGATCCAGACGCGCTTTACGGCCCTGCTGGCCGAGCCCGTACCGACGAGCGCGCAGCAGTTCGGCGACTTCATGGCCGCCGAGCGCGCCAAGTACCAGGACATCGTCAAGGCCTCGGGCGCGCACGTCGATTGAAAAATCATAGCTGCAGGCGCTCTACCTGTAGCGGTTTTGCATAGTTGCAAGGTTGAAACTGGCTACCAACAAGCGCGGGCAGCTATCGTTTTGATGAGTACCAGTCTGGTGCGGGCGCCACCCGCTCGATGCGCTGTCCCGCAACGGCAGCGCGCTGCGCCGCGCTCACCCGCTCGGGTGCCAGTTCGGCCAGCGGCAACACCACGAAGGCGCGCTGCATCATGCGCGGGTGCGGCAGCGTGAGCTCGGCGTCTGCACACTGCACCGCGTCGTAGAGCAGCAGGTCCAGATCCAGCGTGCGCGGCGCGTTGCGGTAGGGGCGCGTGCGACCGGCGGCCGTTTCGATCGCCTGCAGCGCACGCAGCAGCGCCAGCGGTGCGAGCGTGGTCTGCAGACAGGCGACCGCGTTGAAGTAGTCCGGCCCGCCTGCATCCACCGGCGCGCTCGCGTACAGCGAAGAGACCGCGGCAAGCCGCGTTGCAGGCAGCGCGGCGAGCGCCTGCACCGCCGCCGCCAGCGCGACGCGCGCGTCGCCAAGGTTGGCGCCCAGGCCGACGTAGGCGCTCACTGCGCCGTGGTGTCCGGCGCGTCGCCGTCCCGCGCCGCGGGCCTGCGCCGCCTGCGCCGCCGCTTGCGCGCGGGGGGTGCGTCCTGCGCATCGTCCTGCGCAGGCTCGTCGGGCTCTGGGCGGGCGGCAGCGGCCTTGCGCGGCTGCGCGCGCTGGCGCTGGCGCTGCTCGTCGCGCACCTGGTCGAGCATGTCCTGGCGGCGGGCGTCGTCCGCGACGGAGAACTGCTGCCACCAGCCGACGAGTTCCTCGGACACCTCGCCCGCATCGACGCGCAGCCGCAGGAAGTCGAACCCCGCGCGAAAGCGGATGTGCGCCACCATGCTGAACGCGCTGTGCCCGGTGCGCCGCTCGAAGCGCGGCTGCATGACCCAGATCTCGCGCATGTCCGCTGCCAGCTTGCCGCGTCCGGACACATCACCGATACGTTGCGCAAACACCGCGTCGATCGCGCCCTGCAGCGCGGGGAACGCGGGCTCGCCCTGCGCCTGGCGCCGCTCCCAGCCCGCCTTCACGTCGGGCCAGAGCACGCACGAGAGCAGAAAGCTCGGCGCCACCGCCTTGCCCTCGCCCACGCGCCGGTCGGTATCGAGCAGCACGGCGTGCACCAACGGCAGCTCGGCGCGTTCGACCACGACGTCAAGCAGCGCATAGATGCCCTTTTCCAGCCCGAGCTTTCTCAGTTGCGCGACGGACGCGAGCGCGTGCCCCGTCTGCAGCAGCTTGAGCATTTCGTCGAACAACCGGCTCTGCGGTATGTCGCGCAGCAGCGGCTCGCAGGCCACGAGCGGGCGCGCGGTGCGCGGCTCCAGCCGGAAGCCGCGCGCGTCCAGCTTGGCCGCGAAGCGCGCGGCGCGGATGATGCGCACCGGGTCTTCGTGAAAGCGCGTGGCCGGGTCGCCGATCATGCGCAGCACGCGCTTTTGCGCGTCCTGGATGCCCTTGTGGTAGTCCACGACGACCTCGGTCTCGGGGTCGTAATAGAGCGCATTGACCGTGAAGTCGCGCCGTGCGGCGTCTTCCTCCTGCGAGCCCCAGACGTTGTCGCGCAGCACGCGCCCGCTCGCGTCCACCGCGTGGCGCAGGCCCGCGAGCTCGGTCTTGCTGGTCTTCTCGTTGCCCGGCACCGTCTCGGCGGCGGTGTTGTCCAGGTAGGCGCGAAAGGTGGAAACCTCGATCACCTCGTGTTCGCGCCCGCGCCCGTGCACCACGTGGACGATGCGAAAGCGCCGCCCGATGATGAACGCGCGCCGGAACAGCCCCTTGACCTGCTCGGGCGTGGCGTTGGTCGCCACGTCGAAATCCTTGGGCTTGAGCCCGAGCAGCAGGTCGCGCACCGCGCCGCCGACGATGTAGGCCTCGTAGCCCGCGCCCTTGAGCGTGCGCACCACCTCGGTCGCGCGCTTGTCCACCAGCTTGGCGTCGATCTGGTGCACGCTTGCGGGCACCTCCTCGCGCTTGCCGAAACGGTGCTTGCCGTGGGCACTCTTGCCCAGCAGCCGGTCGATGAAAGTCTTGATCATGCGGATGGTTCGAACAGATCGAGTATGCGCCAGTGGCGCTCGTGGGCCAGCGCGCGCAGCCGCGCGTCCGGGTTGGTTGCGACCGGATGATCGACCTGCTCGAGCAGCGGCAGGTCGTTCATCGAATCGCTGTAGAAGGTGGATTGCGTCTCGCCCAGCGTCAGGCCGCGCGCTGCCAGCCACTGGCCCAGCCGCTGCACCTTGCCCTCGCGCATCGAGGGCACGCCGCGGATCTCGCCGGTGATCCAGCCGTCACGGTCGCGTTCGAGCTCGATCGCGATCAGATCCGCCACGCCCAGCGCCTGCGCGATCGGGCGCGTGATGAATTCGTTGGTCGCGGTGACGATCACCAAAAGGTCGCCCGCCGCGCGGTGGCGCTCCACCAGCGCGCGCGCCTGCGGACGGATCGCCGGGGTGATGACCTCGCGCATGAAGCGCGCGTGCGCCTGCGCCGCCGCCTGCGGGCCGCGCTCGCGCACCGCGTCGGTGGCAAAGCGCACGTAGTCGTGCACATCGAGCCGCCCCGACTGGTAGTCGGCGAAGAACGCCGCGTTGCGCCGACCGAAGCCCTCGCGGTCGCACCATCCCAGGCGCACGGTGAACTCGCCCCATTCGTAGTCCGAATCGAGCGGCAGCAGCGTGTGGTCCAGGTCGAACAGCGCCAGGCGTGGGCGCGGCGCGGGCGAGGCGGCGGCGTTCATGGGCTCTCGCTTTCGATGTCGGCGTCGAGCATCGCGCGCACGAGCGGGATCGTGACGGCGCGCTGCGCGCGCAGCGCAAAACGGTCGAGCAGCGCGAGCAACTGGGTCAGGCTCGCCAGGTCGCGACGGAAGCGCGCGAGCATGTAGTCGAGCACCTCGTCCGGCAGCGCGATGCCGCGCTCGCGCGCCTGCGCGCGCAGCACCGCGCGGCGCGTGGCTTCGCTGGGCCCCGCAAGGCGGAACACCTGGCCCCAGCCGAGCCGGCTGCGCAAGTCTTCGCGCAGCGGCAGATCCGCCGGAGGCTCGCGCCCCGCCGCGAACAGCAAGCGCGGTGCACCCCGCGCGGGCGTAGTGGCGTTGACGAACCAGTTGAAGGCCAGCGCCTGCCGCGCATCATCGAACTGGTGCACGTCGTCGAACACCACCGCGCCCCAGGCGTCGTCGAACGGCGCATCGGGCGTCGTCGTCGGGTCCAGCCACCCCACCGCGGCGCCGCGCGCGCGCAGCCGCTCGGCGACCGCGCGCAACAGATGGGTCTTGCCCGTGCCGGATACACCCCAGAGGTACACCGGCGCGGCGTCGGGTGGGGCTGGCTCCAGCAGGGCTGCGATGTACGACAGCGCCGCGCCGTTGTCGCCCACGATGAAGTTGTCCAAGGTGCTGCCGACCGCGAGCCCCACGTCGAGCGCGAGCTGCTTCATCGGGCGAGCCGCCCGTGCGCCGGTGGCGGGCCTGGGTTCATGGAGTGCGAGCAGGCGCGCGGCGCCAGGCCGCGCGTAAAACGAAAACAGGCGATTTTACGATGTGTTGCCCTAGAATCGTCGCCATTGCCTCGCAGACCGCAAGCCATTTCCGGCGCAAGCACCATCCATGAGTTCCGCAGCAACGCCCACCCCGATCTCGTACAAGGATGCCGGCGTAGACATCGCCGCTGGCGACGCGCTCGTGGAGCGCATCAAGCCCCTGGCGCGCAAGACGCTGCGCGAGGGCGTGATGGCGGGCATCGGCGGCTTCGGCGCGCTGTTCGAGGTACCCAAGCGCTACAAGGAGCCCGTGCTCGTCTCGGGCACCGACGGCGTGGGCACCAAGCTCAAGCTTGCGTTCGAGTGGGCCATGCACGACACCGTGGGCATCGATCTCGTCGCGATGAGCGTCAACGACGTGCTTGTCCAGGGCGCGGAGCCGCTGTTTTTTCTGGACTACTTCGCCTGTGGGCGGCTCGACGTCGCGACCGCGACCGCGGTGGTCGGCGGTGTCGCCGAAGGCTGCGCGCGCTCGGGCTGCGCACTGATCGGCGGCGAAACCGCGGAGATGCCCGGCATGTACCCCGACGGCGAATACGACCTCGCGGGCTTCGCGGTGGGCGTCGTCGAGAAATCCCGCATCCTGGACGGGCGCAGTATCCATGCGGGCGACGTGGTGCTCGGGCTCGCCTCCAGCGGCGTGCATTCCAACGGCTTTTCGCTGGTGCGCAAGTGCATCGAACGCGCCGGGGCGGCCCTGCCCGCGCGGCTGGACGGCAAACCGTTTCGGCAGGCGGTCATGGAGCCTACGCGGCTGTACGTGAAAAGCGTGCTCGCCGCGCTCGCGGCGCACCCGATCAAGGCGCTCGCGCACATCACCGGCGGGGGCCTGCTCGAAAACATCCCGCGCGTGCTGCCCGACCATCTCGCGGCGCACCTGAACGCCGGCAGCTGGCCGCGCAGCGAACTTTTCGCCTGGCTGCAGCACACCGCGGGCATCGACGACCTGGAGATGAACCGCACCTTCAACAACGGCATCGGCATGGTCGCCATCGTCGCGCCCGACGTGGCCGCCGCCGTTGCCGCCACGCTGCGGGCGCAGCATGAGACGGTCTACGCCATAGGCCAGATCGCCGAACGCGGCGCGCAGGCGGCCGTGGTCATCCGGTAACGCAGACGTCGGCCCCATCCACCGTGAATTCGCCCCTGGAGCCCGCCAGCGCCCGCGTGGTGGCCGTCAGCCACTGCCTGGTGATGGCGTCGCTGCTGCTCGTGATGCACTACGGCCTGCTCGCCGGGATGCTGAGCGCCTGCGTCGCCTTCCTGCTCACGCGCTGGCTCACGCGGCACCTGGCCTGGGCGCAGCGCGCACTGCCCTTCCCGCACCAGAACCTCGCGGCGGCACTCGTGATGATCGCGCCGCTGCTGCTGCTGGCACTGGCGCTGTCGCGTTCGCGCAGCTACATCATCGGCGCGCCACTGCAGTACCGCGAGCTGCTGGACTTCCTCGCCCGCACCGTGCTGGAGCTGCGCGACAAGCTGCCGCCGGAGATCGCCGCCCAGGTTCCCGACGGCGCCGCCGAAATCCAGCACGCGCTCGCGAGCTACCTCGGTGCCAAGGCAGGCGCGCTGGCCATGGCGGGCCGTGCCTGGCTCGGCGGGTTGCTTTACGCCTACGTCGGGCTGGTCGTTGGCGCGCTGGCCGCGCTCGGTCACGGCGCGACGGCACGCGGGCCGCTGGCGCGGCAGCTCACGCTGCGCGTCACGCGCATCGGCGAGGCGTTTCGTCAGATCGTCGCCGCGCAGTTCTGGATCGCCGCGTTCAACACCACGCTCACCGCGCTGTTCCTGCTGGTGGTCCTGCCGCTGTGGGGCATGCGGCTGCCCTACACCGCGTTGCTGATCACGCTGACCTTCGTGGGCGGGCTGATACCCATCGTCGGCAACCTGATCTGCAATTCGGTCATCACACTGGTCGGCCTCTCCGTCTCGCCGCTGGCGGCGGCGGCCTGCCTGGGCTTCCTGGTGCTGATCCACAAGGCGGAATACGTGATCAATGCGAAGGTCGTGGGCCAGCACACGCACATCCGCGTCTGGGAGCTGCTGGCGGTGCTGTTCGTCGCCGAGGCGGTGTTCGGCCCCGCGGGGCTTGTGGCCGCGCCGCTGTTCTACGCCTACGCCAAGAAGGAGCTCGAGGCGGCGCGGCTGGTGTGAGGCGGTCTTGTGTGCTGTGGTGCGGGGTGCAAGCCCACTTCGCCATGGCAGGAAGCGCCGCTCACCGTGGTGTACAGAAGCGCGCCATCCTGCATAATCAAAGGTTGTAGTTCACAACAAAATCCGCAGGAAACGCCATGACTGTTCTCGTCGCCTACGTCCCCCGTCCCGAAGGCCAGGCCGCACTGGACAAGGGCATAGAAATCGCCACCAAGAACAACGAACAACTCGTCGTCATCAACGCCGGCCCTGGCGGCCGCTCGGAAGACCCCAACGTCGTGAGCGGCTACGAGGTCGAGCGCGTCGAGGAGCGGCTGGCCACGCTGCCGATCAAGGCGGAATTCAAGGTCTTCGTGCGCGGCAACAGCGCAATCGAGGAAATCGAGGAAATGGTGCAGACGCTGAACGTCACCGTGCTGGTGATCGGCCTGCGCAAGCGCAACCCCGTCGGCAAGCTGCTGCTGGGCAGCATGGCGCAGGAAATCCTGCTCAACGTCCCCTGCCCCGTGCTCGCCGTCAAGGCGGACTGAGCTAGTCCTTCGCACCCCCGTCGTGCGGGCGGCGCAGCTCGCCGACGCGCCGGGCGATCTCTGCGGCGTCGCGCGCGCCCCCGGCGTGCGCCAGATACACCTCCAGGTCGGCTGCGGCCTGCGGCGCATGGCCCAGTTCGGCGTGCGCCAGACCACGGTCGCGCCACTCTTCCCACTGCTGCGGGTACAGCAGCAGCATGCGGTTCTGCACCGCGACAAGCTTGGCCCATTCCTGCTGGGAACGGTGGATTTCCTTGAGGTTGCGCAGCATGCGCGCAACGATCTCGCGCGACGATGCGGCCTGCAGGTACAGCGCCAGCGGCAGTTCCTGCTGCGCATCGGCGCCCAGGCGTTCACGCAGCGGCTCCAGCCGCTCGGCCAGGTCCTCCGGTGAGAGCGAGAGTCCCGTGATCGGGTCGAGCACCACGTGTCCGTCCGGCAGGCGTACCTTGACGAGAAAGTGGCCCGGAAACGAGACCCCGTCCGCCCGCAGCCGGATGCCGCGCGCGAACTCCAGCCACAGTACCGCGAGCGACACCGGTATGCCCAGGCGCGTGCGCAGCACGTGGTGCAGATAGCTGTTCTCCGCGGCGTAGTAGTCGTTGCGGTTGCCGCCAAACCCCAGCTCGACATAGAAGAAGTGGTGCAGCATGCGCAGGCGCGTGAGCGCCCCCGCATCGGCGGGCAGGCGCTGCGTGAGGCGCAGCAGCAGGCGGTCCATCTCGGTAGCGAGCGCCTGCAGGTCCACGCTGGGGTCGGCATCCTGTGCGAGACTGCCGACCGCCTCCAGCAGCGGGATTGCCTCACCCTGCACGAGCGTGGCGAAGTATTCCAGCGGTGTCGGTGTTTTCCACTTCATCAGCGATACGCCAGGCGCCTCAGTCTCAACCCCAGCGCCATCAGGCTGCCAAAGTACACCACACTTGCACCGGCCAGCATCAGCGCAAGCAGCCCCGCGCGTGCCAGGGGCGTAGCCCGCAACGCAAGCCAGTCGAAATGCTGCGCGCCCCAGGCCAGGAACAGCGCCAGCAGCGCGGCCGACACCCCCACCCGCAACCCGAAGAGCGGCCACCCGGCTTGCGGCACGAAGCGGCCGGCCCGCACGAGGCCGATCAGCAGCCACGCCGCATTGAGCAGCGCGCCCAGGCCGATCGACAGCGCCAGCCCCGCATGCGCCATCAACGGCACGAACAGCACGTTGAGCGCCTGGGTTGCCACCAGCACCACGATGGCGATGCGCACCGGCGTGCGGATGTCCTGGCGGGCGTAGTAGCCGGGCGCGAGCACCTTCACGGCGACGAGCCCCAGCAACCCCACGCCATAGCCCACGAGCGCCGCCGCGATGCGCAGCACGTCGCTGTCGAGCAGCGCGCCATAGTGGAACAGTGTCGCCACGAGCGGTCGGGCGAACGCGAGCAGCCCCACCGCGCAGGGCACGGCCAGCAGCACCACCATGCGCAGCCCCCAGTCGAGCATCGCCGAATAGCGCTCGTGGTCGCCCGCCGCAAGCGCGCTGGAGAGCTGCGGCGTCAGCACCACGCCCAGCGCAACGCCGAGCAGCGCCGTCGGAAACTCCATCAGCCGGTCGGCATAGAACAGCCAGGTGACGCTGCCCGGCGTGAGGTAGGAGGCGATCTGCGTGTTGATGACGAGCGAGAGCTGCGCCACGCCCACACCCAGGATCGCGGGCCCCATGAGCGCCAGGATGCGCCGCACGCCGGGTTCGGCCCACGCCGCGCGCACCGCACGCCAGCCGAGTGCCACGCGGGGCAGCAGGCGCAGGCGATGCAGCGCGGGCACCTGCACCGCAAGCTGCAGCACCCCGCCGGCCATCACCCCGCCCACCATCGCGAAAATCGGCTCGATGCCGCGCCGCTCCAGCAGCGGCGCCCCCCACCACGCCGCGGCGATCATGCACAGATTGAGCAGCACCGGCGAGACCGCCGGCACCGCAAAGTGCTTCCAGGTGTTGAGGATGCCGGCCGAGAGCGCCACGAGCGACATGAACGCGATGTAAGGGAACATCCAGCGCGTCATGAAAATCGCCGCGTCAAACCCCGCCATGTCCTGCCTCAGGCCGCTCGCCAGTGCCCAGACGAATGCGGGCGCGCCCAGCATCCCCAGCAACGTCGTGAGCACGAGCACGGCCAGCAGCGCGGTGGCCACCGCGTCGATCAGCCGGTGCGTCTCGGCTTCGCCATGCTGGATCCTGTGGGCCGCCAGCACCGGCACGAAGGCCTGGCTGAACGCGCCCTCGGCAAACAGGCGACGAAACAGGTTGGGAATGCGAAACGCGACGTTGAACGCGTCGGTGAAGATGGTGGAGCCGAAGATCGACGCCATCAGCAGATCCCGCCCCAGCCCGGTCACGCGCGAAGCCAGGGTCAGCAGCGAGACGGTGGAAGTGGCTTTCAGCAGGGACACCGGCGCGAGTGTATGCGTTCGGCGCGCCGGTTCGGCCCATCTTGCGGTTGAACTACAATCGCCGGTTCTGCCGACATCATCCACAGACACTCAAGGAACCATCTCATGGCCTCTGGTAAGCCAGTCAAGAAGAACCCGCGGCTTGCGTCCGGGCGCAAGCGCGCGCGCCAAAACGTCAAGCTCAACGCAGCCAACACCTCGCTGCGATCCAAATACCGCACCTTCGTGAAGAACGTCGAAAAGGCTGTGCTCACGGGCGACAAGGCCAAGGCCACCGAAGCCTACGCCAAGGCGCAGTCGGTGATCGACTCGGTCGCCGACAAGGGCATCTTCCACAAGAACAAGGCCGCTCGCGACAAGAGCCGCCTGTCCGCCAAGGTCAAGGCCCTGGCCACCGCAGCCTGACCCAACCAGGTTGCACGCACGGGCAGCACGCTGCCTGCCGTTTGTAACGGGTGCGCTGTCGGCAGAAACGGAAAAACCGCCTTCGGGCGGTTTTTTCGTGGCCGGGGCGCTGCCGGCGCGAGCTCACTCGCGCAGCAGGCAGGCGTCGGTCACGACCAGGTCGTTGTCACGCGCGAAATGCATCACGAAGTCCCATGCCATGGGCTCATGCTCGCGCAACGCAGCGTTCACGACCACGCATTTGACGCCGTTCACGGTCGTGGGTATGCACCAGGGCGAGTAGGTGAGATAGCTGTCCGGTGACGACGGCGCACCGTCGGGGCGAAACCGTGCCATCACCCCCGCCAGCCGCTCCGCCCAGTCGCTGGGCCGAAAGCGCTTGCCTGCACGCGTCACACCCTGGATGAAGACTTCGTCGGAAGAGCGGGTAACCATCGGGGCGTTGCGGGGCAGTCTGGCTCGCTGCGCAGCGCAGCGGCGCGAAAAGCGGGTCATTCTATCCACCGGTACCCCCGTGGCCGTGCCACCAGGGTGCACCCTGAGTGCTACGTCCTAAAATACCCAGCTTTTTCCCAAGCGAGCGGCGCCAGCACCGCTCGCGCCGTCTGGAGATTTGCATGAGCGCACAAGCCGCAGTGGCGTCACCCCACGTGATGAACACCTACAACCGGGTGCCGATCGCGCTCGATCGAGGCCGGGGCGTGCGCGTGTGGGACGTCAACGGCAAGGAGTACCTGGATGCGCTCGCGGGCATCGCGGTGAGCACGCTGGGGCACGATCACCCCAGGCTCGTGCCCGCGCTGCAGGAGCAGGTGGCCAGGCTCATCCACTGCTCCAACTACTACCACGTGCCCGGCCAGGAGCGCCTGGCCACGCTGCTGACCGAGCGCGCGCACATGGACAAGGCGTTTTTCTGCAGCACCGGGCTGGAAGCCAACGAGGCGCAGATCAAGATCGCGCGCAAGTCCGGTGTGGACCGGGGCATCGCCAACCCGGTGATCGTGGTCTACGAACACGCCTTCCACGGCCGCTCGATGGCCACGATGGCGGCAACCGCCAACGAGAAGGTGCGCAGCGGCTTCGGCCCCCTGCCCGGCGGATTTTTGCGCGTGCCGACCAACGACCTTGCGGCGCTGCAAGCCGCCACCGCGGGCAACCCGGACATCGTCGCGGTGCTGCTCGAACCCATCCAGGGCGAAGGCGGCCTGCACCCGATGCGCGCCGAATACCTCAGGCAGGTGCGCCAGCTCTGCGACGCGCGCGGCTGGCTGATGATGCTCGACGAGATCCAGTGCGGCATGGGCCGTACCGGCAAATGGTTCGCGCACCAGTGGGCGGGCATCGTGCCCGACGTGATGAGCCTGGCCAAGGGGCTGGCCTCGGGCGTGCCCGTGGGCGCGGTGCTCGCGCGCGGCGCGGCAGCCGAGGTGCTGCAGCCGGGCAACCACGGCACCACGTTCGGCGGCAACCCGCTGGCGATGCGCGCCGGGGTGGAAACCATCACCATCATGGAGGAAGACCGGCTGCTCGCCAACGCGACCGAAGTCGGCGCGCACCTGAAGGCCGCGCTGCAGCAGGCGCTGGGCAGCATGGCGGGCGTGAAGGAGGTGCGCGGCCAGGGCCTCATCATCGGGGTCGAGCTTGAACGCCCGTGCGGCGTGCTCATCACGCGCTGCGCCGAGGCAGGGCTGCTGGTATCGGTGACGGCCGACAGCGTGATCCGCATCGTGCCGCCGCTCATCCTCACGCGCGCCGAGGCCGACGAGATCGTCGCCCGCCTCACGCCCGTGGTCGCGCAGTTCCTGAAGGAGCCGACATGAAGCACTACCTGCAATTCGCCGACTTCACGGCGGACGAGTACGCCTACCTGTTCGCGCGCACCGCGGCCATCAAGGGCAAGTTCAAGCGCTATGAAAAGTACCACCCGCTCGTGGACCGCACGCTCGCGATGATCTTCGAGAAGGCGAGCACGCGCACGCGCGTGAGCTTCGAGGCGGGCATGGGGCAGCTCGGCGGCACGGTGGTGAACCTCACCAGCACCGACAGCCAGCTCGGGCGCTCCGAATCCATCGAGGACACGGCGCGCGTCATCAGCCGCATGACCGACATCGTGATGATCCGCACCTTCGGGCAGGAGCGCATCGAGCGCTTCGCCGCGCATTCGCGCGTGCCGGTGATCAACGGCCTGACCAATGAATTCCACCCGTGCCAGATCATGGCGGACCTCTTCACCTACATCGAGCACCGCGGCGCGATCGCGGGCAAGGTGGTGACCTGGGTGGGCGACGGCAACAACATGGCCAACACCTGGCTGCAGGCGGCCGACCTGCTGGGCTTCACGGTGCACGTGAGCACGCCCAGCGGCTATGAAGTAGATGAGAAATTGGCCTTTGGCGCCCGCCAGCCGCGCGCGGGCTGCTACAAAATCTTCAAGGATCCGACGCAGGCCTGCCAGGGCGCCGACCTGGTGACGACCGACGTCTGGACCAGCATGGGCTACGAGGCCGAGAACGAGGCGCGGCGCAAGGCCTTCGCCGACTGGTGCGTGGACGAGAAGATGATGGCCGCCGCCAAACCCGATGCGCTCTTCATGCACTGCCTGCCCGCGCACCGGGGCGAGGAAGTGACCGCCCAGGTGATCGACGGCCCGCAATCCGTCGTCTGGGACGAGGCCGAGAACCGCATGCACGTGCAGAAGGCCATCATGGAGTATCTGCTGCTGGGGCGCGTCAGCGAGCAGCCCTGAGCCTCAGGCGGGCTTGGCTGCAGGCTTGAGTCCGTAGAAGAACACCCAGGCCGTGAGGAAGTACACCACCGGGTAAGCCAGCATCCAGCCCCAGAGCGCGAGCACGGCGCGCAGGGGCCCGGTCGCAGACAGCAGCGCATGCAGCAGTGCGCCCGCAAGGCCGACCGTCCAGCACAGCAGCAGCGCATAGGCCAGCACCGTGAGCAGCCACAGGCCCCAGCGCCTTCGACCCGGCAGATGCAGCTGCCCCCGCGCCAGCCGCGCCGGAATGCGATACAGGCGCACCAGCGCCATGCAAAACACGATGGGCGCCAGCAGCGCGGGCAGGAGGATCATGTCTCGTCAGGCGGTCGCCGCGGCTGGATAGGTCACCGCCCCACCCCCGCCCACCACCGCGCCTTCGCTCAGGTGCGCGGCCTCCACCTTGCCCGGCCCCATGATGTGCCACACCACCTCGCCACGCGCGAGCAGGTGGTCGGTGACGATGCGCCGGTGGCAGCGCCACCACAGTACCTCGGAGCACATGAGCGCGCAGCGCTCGCGGTGGCCGATCTCGATCAGGTGCGCGAGGCCCTCGGCAAACGCGGGCGTGCAGGCGTAATCGGCGTAGCGGTGAAAGCTCTCGTTCTCCCACCAGGCGTTGGCGCTTGCGGGCACCTCGGGCGTCTTGCCGCGCAGGCCGCCCAGCGCCGCGACGTGCTCGTAGTGCACCCCGAGCGGGGGCAGCCCACGCGCGAGCGCGTCCTCGTTGAACTGCGGAAACTTGCGCGAGCCGGGCATCTTGCGGATGTCCACCACGCGCTGCACGCCCGATTCCCGGAGCAGCGCGGCGAATTCCTCCAGGCTGTGCGTGGAGTGGCCGATGGTGAAGAACGGCAGCGTCGTCATAGCAGGGTCAGCGCGGCTGCGTAGTGGGCGGCGATGTGATCGGTCTTGTCGCTCTTGATCTCGTACTGGGGCCTGGCTTCGGACGCACGGTGGCGGTGGCCCTTGTAGTCAAAGTCCTGCACGTGCACCGCGATGATGGTGCCCGAGACGCGCCCGGCCTCGGAATTCCAGCCCACATGGTCGCCCACCTTGAAGCGCTGTTCCATCGCATCCTCCGACACCAAACTTTCAAACGAAATAGGCCTCCAGCGCTTGTCTGGCAAGCGCTGACAGCTATCAACCGATGAGCATCACCGCCCCACCATCTTGCCCGGCACCACCCATTCGTCGAACTGCTCGGCGGTGAGAAAGCCCAGCGCCAGCGCGGATTCGCGCAGGCTGGTGCCCTCGGCGTGCGCCTTCTTGGCGATCTTGGCGGACTTGTCGTAGCCGATGTGCGTGTTGAGCGCGGTCACGAGCATGAGCGAGCGCTGCACCAGCTCGGCGATGCGCTCGCGGTTGGGTTCGATGCCGACGGCGCAGTGGTCGTTGAAGCTCACCATGCCGTCCGCCAGCAGCCGCACGCTCTGCAGGAAGTTGTACGCGATCATGGGACGGAAGACGTTCAGCTCGAAGTTGCCGCTGCTGCCGCCGACGTTGATCGCCACGTCGTTGCCCAGCACCTGCGCGGCGAGCATCGTCATCGCCTCGCACTGCGTGGGATTGACCTTGCCGGGCATGATGGACGAGCCGGGCTCGTTCTCGGGAATGCGGATCTCGCCAATGCCGCTCCTGGGGCCGCTCGCGAGCCAGCGCACGTCGTTGGCGATCTTCATCAGGCTCGCGGCCAGGGTCTTGAGCGCGCCGTGCGCGTGCACCAGCGCGTCGCAGCTCGCCAGCGACTCGAACTTGTTGGGCGAAGTCACGAAAGGCAGCTTGGTGAGGCGCGCAAGCTCCGCCGCCACCTGCTCGGCATAGCCCTTGGGCGCGTTCAGCCCCGTGCCCACGGCCGTGCCGCCCAGCGCCAGTTCGCACAGATGCGGCAGCGCGGCGCGGATGTGCGCCTCGCCATGCGCCAGCTGCGCGGCCCAGCCGGAGATTTCCTGGCCCAGCGTGAGGGGCGTGGCGTCCTGCAGGTGGGTGCGGCCGATCTTCACGATGTCGTCAAAGTCTTTCGCCTTGGCCGCGAGCGTGGCGTGCAGCCGTTGAATAGCGGGCAGCAGGCGGTTGGTGAGCGCCTCGACCGCCGCCACGTGCATGGCCGTGGGGAAGACGTCGTTGCTCGACTGGCTGCGGTTCACGTCGTCGTTGGGGTGCACCAGGCGCCCCTCGCCGCGCACGCCGCCCAGGAGCTCGCTCGCGCGGTTGGCCAGCACCTCGTTCACGTTCATGTTGGTCTGCGTGCCCGAGCCGGTCTGCCAGACGACGAGCGGGAATTCATCGGGATGCTTGCCCGCGAGCACCTCGTCGGCGGCGGCGATGATGGCGTTCGTCTTCTTCTCGTCCTGCAGGCCGAGCGCGTGGTTCACCTTGGCCGAGGCCTTCTTGACCGTGACCAGCGCGTGGATGATCTCCGCCGGCTGGTGTTCGCCGCTGATGGCGAAATTCACCTTGGAGCGCTGCGTCTGCGCGCCCCAGAGATGCTCGGCCGGGACTTCGACGTCGCCCAGCGTGTCGTGTTCGATGCGGGTGTTCTGACTCATGTTCAAGACTCCTGAATGTCAACCAACTGGCTCGATTGGACCGCAGTTTGCTGACGCGAGCGCTACAGCCCTCGCTTGCCCGTATCGTGGTCTGTGCCATCGCGCCCTCGTGGGGATAATCGCGGTCTGTCCTCAGTTACTTCCCCTTGCACTCATGACCACGACCATCCGCTATGACGACCTGGTGGAATCCATCGCCGCCGCCCTGCAATACATCAGCTACTACCACCCCAGGGACTACATCGAGCACCTGGTGCGCGCCTGGGAGCGCGAGGAAAGCGCCGCCGCCAAGGACGCGATGACGCAGATCCTCACCAACAGCAAGATGAGCGCGATGGGCCACCGCCCGATCTGCCAGGACACGGGCATCGTCAACGTGTTCCTCAAGATCGGCATGGACGTGCGCTTCGAGGGCTTCGGCCCCGGCCAGAGCGTGGAAGACGCGGCCAACGAGGGCACGCGCCGCGCCTACACGCTGGCCGAGAACACGCTGCGCGCGAGCATCGTGGCCGACCCGCTGTTCGCGCGCAAGAACACCCGGGACAACACGCCCGCCGTCACGCACGTGCAGCTCGTGCCCGGCAGTGCCGTGGACGTGACCGTCGCGGCCAAGGGCGGCGGCAGCGAGAACAAGACCAAGATGGCCATGCTCAACCCCGGCGACAGCCTGGTGGACTGGGTGCTCAAGACCGTGCCGCTGATGGGAGCGGGGTGGTGCCCGCCGGGCATGCTCGGCATCGGCGTGGGCGGCACGGCCGAGAAGGCCATGCTGATGGCCAAGGAAAGCCTGATGGAAGACCTCAACATGTACGAGCTGCAGCAGCGCTCGGCCAGGGGCGACAAGCTCACGCAGCTTGAGGAATTGCGCCTGGAGCTCTACGAGAAGGTCAACGCGCTGGGCATAGGCGCGCAGGGGCTGGGCGGCCTTTCCACGGTGCTGGACGTGAAGATCCGCCTCTACCCCACGCACGCCGCCAGCAAGCCCGTGGCGATGATCCCCAACTGCGCGGCCACGCGCCATGCGCACTTCGTGCTCGACGGCTCGGGCCCCGTCTACCTCGACCCGCCGAGCCTGGACCTCTGGCCCAAGGTGGACTGGGCGCCCAACTACGCCGAATCGCGCCGCGTGGACCTGAACACGCTCACGCGCGAGGAAGTGGCCAGCTGGAAGTCCGGCGAGCGCCTGCTGCTCAGCGGCAAGATGCTGACCGGGCGCGACGCGGCGCACAAGCGCATCCAGGGCATGCTCGCCAGGGGCGAAAAACTGCCCGTGGATTTCACCGGCCGCGTGATCTACTACGTCGGCCCGGTCGATCCGGTGCGCGATGAGGTCGTCGGCCCCGCCGGCCCCACCACCTCCACGCGCATGGACCCGTTCACCGAGATGATGCTGGACAAGACCGGCCTCATCGCCATGATCGGCAAGGCCGACCGCGGCCCCGAGGCGATCGCCGCGATCAAGAAGCACGGCAGCGCCTACCTCATGGCCGTGGGCGGCGCCGCCTACCTCGTGAGCAAGGCCATCAGGCACGCGCGCGTCGTCGCCTTCGAAGACCTGGGCATGGAGGCCATCCACGAGTTCGACGTGGTGGACATGCCCGTCACCGTGGCGGTGGACGCCAGCGGCACCAGCCAGCACATCACCGGCCCGGCCGAGTGGCAAAAGCGCATCGCGGCGGGCATGGCGCGCAGCTATACCGCGAGCAAGGCGACAACCTGACCCCCAAAACGAAAAACGCCTGAAATTCAGGCGTTTTCTGGCTGCAGCGCTTGCCAGGCAAGCGCGAGCAGCTCTCTTTATTGCATCACAGGCCCAGCGCCAGGTGCGCTTCCTCGGTCATCATCGAGCGGTCCCAGGGCGGGTCGAACACGATGTTGACCGTCACCTCCTCGATGCGCGGCAGGTTCAGGATCTTGTCGTTGACCTCGTTGGCGATCACCTCGCCCATGCCGCAGCCGGGCGCGGTGAGCGTCATGTCGATGATGACGCGCAGCTTGCCCGCCTCCTGCTCGTAGGGCTCCAGGTCGCAGCGGTAGACCAGGCCCAGGTCGACGATGTTGACCGGGATCTCGGGGTCGTAGCAGGTGTGCAACTGTTCCCAGATCAGGCGCTTGACTTCCTCGTCGCTGGTGTCGTCGCCGTCGTGCTCGACGGTCATCGCCTCGGGCTTGTCCTTGCCGATGGCATCGGCGTCGGCCCCGCCCAGGCGCACGAGGCGCCCCTCGACGAGCAGCGTGAACGAGGTGCCCAGCGCCTGCGTGATCTCGGCCCACTGGCCCTCCTGCAGCTCGAACGGCGTGCCGTAGGGCACGAGTTCGCCGACCACGTCGCGGCGTATCAGGACGGATTCGCGTGAACGCGCCATGGTGTCTATGCTCCAGTAGGTGATGTCTCGGTGCTCACGGCGCCACCCTCGCCTGCGATCGCGTGCATGAGCGCATGCCAGCCCAGCAGCGCGCACTTGATGCGGCTCGGGTAGCGGCGCACGGCGGCCAGCGCCACGAGCTTGCCGATTTCCACGTCGTCGGGATCGACCTCGCCGGTGAGCACCGCGCGAAAGTGCGCCTGCAGGTCCCTGGCGAGCTGCACGTCGCGGCCCTTGATGGCCTCGGTCATCATCGAGCTCGACGCCATGCAGATGGCACAGGCCTGGCCGCTGAAGGCAACGCGCTTGATGGTTTCGCCGTCAAGCTCCAGCTCCACCGCGATCTTGTCGCCGCACGAGGGGTTGGTGCCCTGCGCCTGATGCGTGGGGTGCTCCAGGTGGCCGAAATTGCGTGGGGAGCGCTTGTGCTCCATCACGATTTGCTGGTAGAGGTCGTCTTCGGCGCTGCTCATCGCAAGGCTTTCACGGCGTAGGCCACGGCGTCGACGAGGCGGTCCACTTCTTCATGCGTGTTGTAGATGGCGAACGAGGCGCGCGTCGTCGGCCCCTGCACCAGTTGGTCGAGCAGCGGCTGCGCGCAGTGGTGGCCGGTGCGCACCGCGATGCCGCGCTCGTCCAGCAGCGTGCCGATGTCGTGCGGGTGCACGTCCTGCGCCACGAAGGAGACCAGTGCCGCCTGCGTTGCGTGCGGCGCGAGCACGCGCACGCCATCCAGCGCCTGCAGGCCCGCCACGGCGTGGGCGCGCAGCGCGTGCACGTGCGCGTCGATCGCGGCCAGCCCCTGCGCGGTGATGAACCGCGCCGCCGCCGCCAGGCCCACGGCGCCGCCCACGTTGGGCGTGCCGCCTTCCAGGCGCGAGGGCAGCGGCGCAAAGCCCGCCTCGTCATAACTCACCCAGTCGACCATGTCGCCGCCCAGGCGCAGCGGGTACAGGCGCCCCAAGGAAGCGCGCCTGCCGACGATCGCGCCCGTGCCCATGGGGCCGTACATCTTGTGGCCCGAAAAGACCATGAAGTCGCACGCGATCTGGTCGACGCGCGGCACCGCGTGGCTGGCGGCCTGCGCGGCGTCGAGCACGGTGAGCGCCCCGGCCTGGGATGCCATTGCCAGCATCGCCTCGTATGGCGGGCGCTCGCCCGTCGCGTTGGCGCAGGCGGTGATGGAAAACACCTTGGTGCGCGGGCTCAGGAGCTTGTGCAGATCGGCCTCGTGCACCCGGCCTTCGTCGTCTGCGCGCAGGATGAGCAGTTTGGCGCCGGTGTGGCGCGCCGCATGCTGCCAGGGAATGATGTTGGCGTGGTGCTCCAGGCCGCTCACGATGATCTCGTCGCCCGCGTGCAGCCAGGCGTGCGCGGGGCCGCCCGCCCACAGGCCGTTGGCGATGGTGTTCAGCGCCTCGGTGGTGCCGCTGGTGAAGACCAGCTCGTGCGTCTTGCCCGCACCGAAAAACGCCTTGAGCACCGCGCGCGCGCCGTCAAACGCGTCGGTTGCGCGCTGGCTCAGCGTGTGCACGCCGCGGTGGATGTTGGCGCGGTCGTGCGACTCGAACGTGCGCATCGCGTCGAGCACGGCCAGCGGCATCTGCGTCGTCGCGCCGTTGTCCAGGTAGGCCAGCGGGTGGCCGTGCACCTCCTGGTGCAGCACCGGGAACTGCGCGCGCACGGCCTGCACGTCGATGCCGCCCGCGTGCAGCAGCGCGTGGCTTTCACCCATGAACGGCTCCCCCGGCCAAACCCCACTGGCGCGCGATCGCCTCATGCAGCCACGGGCCGTCGAGCCATTGCGTGAGCGGCGAGGCGGCGTCTTCCAGCGTCTCGCCCAGGCACCGGCCCAGCACCGCGCGCGCCATGCCCTCGACGATCAGCGAGCGCGCGGTGGCTTCGTCCAGCCCGCGCTGGCGCGCGTAGAACAGCGCATCCTCGGGCAGCGCGCCCCAGGTGGCGCCGTGCACCGCCTGCACCGCGTCGTGCAGGATTTCCAGGTGCGGGCGCAACTGCATGCGCGGGCGCCCATCGACTGCGATGCCGACGAGGCGCTGGTGCACGTCCGCCTCGTTGGAGCCCGGCGCGATGCGCGCATAGGCGTTGGCCACCGTGTGGGCCTTGCCGCTGGCGAGCGTCAGGCTCTCGACCTGGTGGCGCGTGCGCGGCGCCGCGAGATTGCCGTACATCTGGTAGTCGAGCGCCTGCCCCGCCGTGAGCACCAGCGCCGCGTGGCGCGATTCGGCGCCGCGCTCGCGCAGCTCGACGGTGTTGCGCTGCAGGTGGTAGCCACCGCCCGTGGCCGCGAGCGCCTGCGCGTAGTGGGCGTTCTCGTCGAGCGTGACGTGCACGTGGTGCGCCACACGGTCCGCGCCGCCGGGCGTCACGACGCGCAGGTGCTGTACCTGCGCGCCCGCGGCGCAATGGATGTGCGCGACGAGGTTCTGCGTCACGCCCGCGCCGTCGCCCGCGAGATCGTGGTGTTCAAGCAGCACGAGCCGTGCGCCCGCCTGCACGTGCAGCACCAGCAGCGGCGCCTGCACCGCGCCGCTGGCCGCATGGTTCAGATGCAGCACGGTGGGCGCGTCGCCCGCCGCCACCTGCAGGCGCAGGCCGCCCGTGCACAGCGCGCGATGCGCCCAGGCAAACGGCGCGGCCCGGTCCTCGCCGGGCGCGGGCAGGTCGGCAAAAAGTTCGGCGCGCTCGCGCGGGTCAAGCGCGCTCAGGTGGCGCACGCTCACGCCGGGGTGCCGCGTCTCCCGCAGCGTCCAGCCGTCGCCGCCGACGGATTGCGCGTCGCCCGCGCCGATCCAGCGCTCCAGCGCCGGGGGCGGCAGGTTGCGAAAGTGCTCGCTGCGGTGGCCGGGCCAGACCAGCTTCTGGGCCTGCTCGCGCGCGGCCTGCTGCTGCGCGACTACGCTGTCCATGCTCATGCCCCTGCGGTGGCCGCCGCCGCGGCGATGTGCTGCTTGAAGCCGGTACGAGCGACCGCGCGGGCAAGCTCGATGTCGCCGCGCTCGGCGATCGCGCCGTCGCCCAGGCGCAGCACCGCGTCGGGCTGCAGCGATTCGATCATCTGCAGGTAGTGCGAGACGATGATGAAGGCCGTGCCCTCGGCGCGCAGGCGCTCGACGAGCTTGACCACCGCGCGCACGCCGTCCACGTCCATGCCCGAGTCGATTTCGTCGAGCATTGCGAGCTTGGGTTTCATCAGCGAGAGCTGCAGCAGCTCGTTGCGCTTGCGCTCGCCGCCCGAAAAGCCCTCGTTCACCGGCCGGCCCAGCATGGCCGCGGGCAGGCCCAGCTCCTTGGCCGCGGCCTTGGCGCCCGAGAGGAAGTCGAACGCATCCTGCGGCTCTTCGCCGCGCGCCTGGCGTACCGCGTTGAGCGCGGTGCGGATGAACAGGTTGTTCTTCACGCCGGGCACGTCCGGTGGCGCCTGGAACGACACGAACAGGCCCGCGCGCGCGCGTTCGTGCGCCGCCAGCGGGAGCAGGTCGGTGCCGCCGAGCAGCGCCTGGCCCGCGGGGACGGTATAGCTCGGGTGGCCCGCGAGCGCCATGCCCAGCGTGCTCTTGCCGCTGCCGTTGGCGCCCATCAGCACCACCAGCTCGCCTTGCGCCACGTCGAGCGTGACCGACTGGAGCACGGTGCGTTCACCGACGTCCACGCGCAGATCGCGCACCTGGAGCAGAGGGGGGGCAAGAGTCATCGGGATTCCTATACTTTCAGTAGCTGCTCGCGCTTGATGAGCATGCGCTGGAGCACGATTTCATTCAAATTCAACCCACCGAGCCTTCGAGCGACACCGCGAGCAGCGCCTTGGCTTCGAGCGCGAACTCCATCGGCAGCTCTTCAAGCACCGCCTGACAGAAGCCGCCGACGATGAGCGCGGTGGCTTCCTCGGGGTCGATGCCGCGCTGCTGGCAGTAGAACAGGCGCTCTTCGGAGATGCGCGTGGTGGTGGCCTCGTGCTCCACCACCGCGTCGGGCCGGGCCGTGTCGATGTAGGGGAAGGTGTGCGCGCCGCACTTCGTGCCGATGAGCAGCGAATCGCACTGCGTGTGGTTGCGCGCGCCCTCGGCGCCGGGGTTGATGCGCACCAGCCCGCGGTAGCTGTTTTGTGCATGGCCTGCGCTGATGCCCTTGGAGACGATGCGGCTCTTGGTGCCCCGCCCCAAGTGCACCATCTTGGTGCCGGTATCCGCCTGCTGGTAGTGGTTGGAGACGGCGATCGAGTAGAACTCGCCGCTGGATTCATCGCCGCGCAGGATCACGCTCGGGTACTTCCAGGTGACGGCCGAGCCGGTCTCGATCTGCGTCCAGGCGATGCGCGAGCGCTTGCCCGCGGCCAGGCCCCGCTTGGTCACGAGGTTGTAGATGCCGCCCACGCCGTTCTCGTCGCCCGGGTACCAGTTCTGCACCGTGGAGTACTTGATGAAGGCGTCGTCGTGCGCAATCAGCTCCACCACCGCCGCATGCAGCTGGTTCTCGTCGCGCTGCGGTGCGGTGCAGCCTTCGAGATAGCTCACGTCGCTGCCCTCTTCCGCAATGATCAGCGTGCGCTCGAACTGCCCGGAGTTGGCCGCGTTGATGCGGAAGTACGACGACAGCTCCATCGGGCAGTGCACGCCCTTGGGGATGTAGACGAAGGAGCCGTCGGAGAACACCGCGGAATTGAGCGCGGCGAAGTAGTTGTCGCCCACGGGCACCACGGTGCCAAGGTATTTTTCGATCAGTTCGGGGTGGTGCTCGACCGCGTACGAGAACGAGCAGAAGATCACGCCGACGTCGGCGAGCTGCTTGCGAAACGTCGTGCCCACCGAAACCGAGTCGAACACCGCATCCACCGCCACGCCCGCGAGCTTGGCGCGCTCGTGCAGCGGAACGCCCAGTTTTTCATAGGTTTCGAGCAGCTTGGGATCGACCTCATCGATGCTCTTGGGCTTGTCCTTGGCGGACTTGGGCGCGTTGTAGTAGCTGATCGCCTGGTAGTCGATCGGCGAGAGGTGCAGGTAGGGCCAGGTCGGCGCTTCCATCCTGAGCCAGCGCTCGAACGCCGCCAGGCGCCACTGGAGCAGGAACTCGGGCTCCTTCTTCCTGCGCGAGATGGCCCGGATGGTGCCTTCGTCCAGCCCCGGCGGCAGCGAGTCGGATTCGATGTCGGTGACGAACCCGTACTGGTAGCTGCGCTGCAGCGCCTGCGTCAGCGCGGCGTCCTGGGGTCTTTCCTCGCTTGCGGCGAGTGCGCTCACGTTGTCCGCTGGTGTTGACATGGATCTCGCAAAGGAACGACGTTAAAGATGCATATGATATGCATCTTTAACGTCGGTGCCGCTCTCAGGGTTTTGTAGCGCGCGCCGCAGGCAGGGGGGCATGCGGGCACCTTGCGTGGCCAGGGTGTGGCTCCCCGGCCACGGCCTTCAGGCCAGCGTGGCCAGCGCGTCGTTGAAGGTCTTGCTCGGACGCATCACCGCGGCGGTCTTGGCCGCGTCGATCAGATAGTAACCGCCCACGTCCACCGCGTGGCCCTGAACGGCCACGAGTTCGTCAACGATCTTCCCCTCGCCCGCGGCCAGCGCGTCGGCCAGCGGCTTGAAGCGCGCGGCCAGCGACCGGTCCTCGGTCTGCGCCGCCAGCGCCTGCGCCCAGTACAACGCCAGGTAGAAGTGGCTGCCGCGGTTGTCCAGTTCGCCAGTGCGCCGGCTCGGGCTCTTGTTGTTGTCCAGCAGCTTGCCGGTGGCCGCGTCCAGCGTCTGCGCGAGAATCTTGGCTTGCGCGTTACCGGTCTTGATGCCGAGTTCTTCCAGGCTCACCGCGAGCGCCAGGAACTCACCGAGCGAATCCCAGCGCAGGTGGTTTTCTTCCATGAGCTGCTCGACGTGCTTGGGCGCGGAGCCGCCCGCCCCGGTCTCGTACATGCCGCCGCCCGCGAGCATGGGCACGATGGAGAGCATCTTGGCGCTGGTGCCCAGTTCCATGATGGGGAACAGGTCGGTCAGGTAGTCGCGCAGGATGTTGCCGGTGACGCTGATGGTGTCCAGGCCGCGCACCACGCGCTCCAGCGTGTAGCGCATGGCGCGCACCTGGCTCATGATCTGGATATCGAGGCCCTTGGTGTCGTGCTCGTTCAGGTACATCCTGACCTTGGTGATGAGCTGGTTCTCGTGCGGGCGGTACGGGTCGAGCCAGAAGATGGCCGGCATGCCGGACTGGCGCGCGCGCGTGACGGCCAGCTTCACCCAGTCGCGGATGGCCGCGTCGGTGGTGCGGCACATGCGCCAGATGTCGCCCTGCTCCACGTTCTGCGTGAGCAGCACCTCGCCCGTGGCGTTGTCGGTGATGTTGACCGTGCCGTCCTCGGGGATCTCGAAGGTCTTGTCATTCGACCCGTATTCCTCCGCGCCCTGCGCCATCAGGCCGACATTGGGCACGGTGCCCATGGTGGCCGGGTCGAACGCGCCGTGCCACTTGCAGAAGTTGATCATCTCCTGGTAGATGCGGGCGAAGGTCGATTCGGGCATCACCGCCTTGACCTCCTTGAGGCGCCCGTCGGCGCCGTACATCATGCCGCCGTTGCGGATCATGGCGGGCATCGAGGCATCGACGATCACGTCGTTGGGCGAGTGGAAGTTGGTGATGCCCTTGTCCGAATCGACCATCGCCAGTTCGGGGCCATGCGCGTGGCAGGCGTGCAGGTCGGCGCGGATCTCCTCCTGCACGCTCTTGGGCAGCTTGGCGATCTTGTTGTAGAGGTCGACCATGCCGTTGTTGACGTTCACCCCCAGCTCCTCGAACAGCTTGGCGTGCTTGGCGAACGCGTCCTTGTAGAACACGCGCACGCAGTGGCCGAACACGATCGGGTGCGAAACCTTGAGCATGGTCGCCTTGACGTGCAGCGAAAACATCACGCCGGTCTTGCGCGCATCGTCGATCTGCTCCTGGTAGAACTCGATCAGTGCCTTCTTGCTGAAGAACATCGAGTCGATCACGTCGCGGTCCTTCAGTTGCACCTTGGGCTTGAGCACCAGGGTCTTGCCGCTCCTGGCGACGAGCTCCATGCGCACCTCGCGCGCGCCGTCCACCGTCATCGACAGCTCGTCGTTGTAGAAGTCGCCGCGCTTCATGTGCGAGACGTGGGTGCGCGAGGCCGCGGACCACGCGCCCATCTTGTGCGGATGCTTGCGCGCGTATTCCTTGACGGCACGTGGCGCCCGGCGGTCGGAGTTGCCCTGGCGGATCACCGGGTTGACGGCGCTGCCGGTGCACTTGTCGTAGCGTGCGCGAATGTCCTTTTCCTCGTCGTTCTTGGGCGCATCGGGGAAGTCCGGAACCGCGTAACCCTTGCCCTGCAGCTCCTTGATCGCGGCCTTGAGCTGGGCCACGGTGGCGCTGATATTGGGCAGCTTGATGATGTTGGCGTCGGGCCTGAGCGTTTCGGCGCCGAGCTCGGCCAGCGTATCGGGCACGCGCTGCGCCTCGGTGAGCCGATCGGAGAACTGCGACAGGATGCGGGTGGCGAGCGAGATATCGCTCGTGCGCACCGCGATGCCGGCGGTGTGCGCGAACGCGCTCACGATGGGCAGGAGCGAGGCCGTCGCCAGGCGCGGCGCCTCGTCGGTCAGGGTGTAGGTGATGGTGGGTAGGCTCGTGCTCATCGATGGACTCTCGGCTAGGGACGTGAGACGGACCCGGCGCCAGGCGCGGGTGCGGTTTTTCAAAAACGTTTCATGATATCGAACGTGCTTTTTGCCTGGCGAAAAGTCAACATCACCGCCCCGGCGACACCATGAAAAAAGCCCGCGCCAGGGCGGTGCGGGCTGGTGCAGGCACGGCCTGCGCCGCGCGCGGAGATCAGCCGAAGTTCTTTTCGGCGAACTCCCAGTTCACGAGCTTGTCCATCACGGTCTCGACGAACTTGGGGCGTGCGTTGCGGTAGTCGATGTAGTAGGCGTGCTCCCATACGTCCACCGTGAGCAGCGGCTTGTCGGCGCCGGTGAGCGGCGTCGCGGCGTTGCTGGTGTTCACGATGTCCACGCTGCCGTCGGCCTTCTTGACGAGCCAGGTCCAGCCCGAGCCGAAGTTGCCGCCCGCGCTCTTGACGAAGGCTTCGCGGAACGCCGCGTAGCTGCCCCACTTGGCGTGGATCGCCTTGGCCAGCGCGCCGCCGGGCTCGCCGCCGCCGTTGGGCTTGAGGCTGTTCCAGAAGAAGGTGTGGTTCCAGACCTGCGCGGCGTTGTTGAACAGGCCGCCGCTGGCCTTCCTGACGATCTCTTCGAGCGTCATGTGTTCGAACTCGGTGCCTTTTTGCAGGTTGTTCAGGTTGTTGACGTAGCCGCTGTGGTGCTTGCCGTAGTGAAATTCCAGCGTTTCCTTGCTGATGTGCGGTGCGAGCGCATCGAGGGCGTAGGGCAAGGCCGGCAGGACGTGTTGCATGGTGAGTTCCTTTCTGTAGTCCATCAAATGCCGCGATCGGGCATGACGCGGCCATTGTAGAAAGGATGCCGCGATTGCGCCCGCACGGGTCGAAACATACGCACGGCGCTAAAGCAATCGTGGTTCGGCAACGTTGAGGTCGAGTTCCCCCTCGGCCAGTTGCGCCAGCAGCCGGTCGCCCGTGCGCACCTGCGATGCGCGCGCGACGACCTGCCCGCGCGCGTCGGTGAGCAGCGCATAACCGCGCGCCAGCGCGTGGCGCGGGTCGAGCAGGCGCAGGCGCAGCGCCACGCGTTCAAGCCGGTCGGTCTCCCGCGCAAGGTGGCGCTCGAAGCGCTGCGAAAAATCGCGCTGCGCCGCCTGGCACGACTGCGCGCGCTGCTCCTGCCCGCGCAGCACCGCGTGGCGCAGACGCTGGGCCTGGTGCTCGAACTGCAGCCGTGCGCTGGCCACCATGCCCGAGGGCCGGCCCAGGCGCTGCGCGATGCCGTCCAGCCGCTGGCCCGCAGCATCGAGGCGTCGCTCGCTGGCCTGCGCCAGACGCGCTTCGAGCAGATCGAGCGCCGCGAGCCAGTCCGCACGGGGCTGCGCCACGAGCTCGGCGGCAGCGGTCGGCGTGGGCGCGCGCACATCGGCGCAGAAGTCGGCCACGGTGAAATCCGTCTCGTGCCCCACACCGCTGATGACGGGCACGGGGCTCGCGACGATGGTGCGCGCCAGCTGCTCGTCGTTGAAGGCCCAGAGGTCTTCGAGCGAACCACCGCCGCGCACGAGCAGGATGACGTCGACCGGTGGGATATTCGCAGTGTTTTTCGCCTCCAGCGCTTTGCCAGAAAGCGCGAGAAGATACAGTTGTGATAGCGCGCTGCGCAGGCTCCCGGGCGCCGCATCACCCTGCACCAGCGCGGGCGCGAGTACCACCGGGATATGCGGCACGCGCCGCGCCAGCGTGGTTTGCACGTCGTGCAGCGCGGCGGCCCCGAGCGACGTGACGAGGCCGATCGCACGCGGCATCACCGGCAGCGCGCGCTTGCGGGCGGCGTCGAACAGCCCCTCGGCCTCCAGCCGGGCTTTCAGGCGCAGGAACTGCTCGAAGAGCGCGCCCTGCCCCGCCCGCTCCATCTGCTCGACCACGAGCTGCAGGTCGCCCCGCGCCTCGTACACCGCTAGCCGTGCGCGCAGCCGCACGAGCTGGCCGTCGCGTGGCGTGAAGTCCAGCCGGTCCGCGGCGCGGCGGAACATCGCGCAGCGCAACTGCCCGCGCTCGTCCTTCAGCGTGAAGTAGCAGTGCCCGTTCGCCGCGCGCGAAAAGCCCGCAAGCTCGCCACGCACCGCCACCGGGTCGAAGCGTGCCTGCAGCGCGTCAGACACGGCGCGGCACAGCACGCCGACTTCCCACACGAGCGGCGCCGCGTCGTGGTTTGCGGGCTCAAACATCGGCGTGGCGGGCGCTGGCACGCGGTGGACGCGGCCCAGTCATCCACAGCGCGGCGCGGCGCCTGCACGGCAGGCCGCTCACCGAAGGGATAGCACCAGCCGTCGAACCTGTCGTGCAAGCCATTGATTTGCAAGGCATTTTCATTGCACATTTTTTCAGCATCGCGCGCAAAGCACGGACTGGTGCGGGATGCTGCGTCTTGTTGGGGTGGTTACCCACAAAGTTATGCACAGGACAAGTGGATGAGTGGGCGCCCGGGGATGCCGCGGGCGTGCGCCATAATGGCCGATTGGCATCGCACCGGCACGGAGTGGCAATTGTTTTCGATCATACAAGCCTCGGGTTGGCCGATCTGGCCGCTGATCGCCTGTTCCGTGGTTGCGCTCGCGCTCATCATCGAGCGGTTCATCAGTCTGCAGACCCGGCGCGTCGCGCCCCCCACGCTCCTCGATGAAGCCATCTCGGTCACGGCCCGCGGCCTGCCGCCGCCGGACATCGTGAACCAGCTTGAGCAGAGCTCGGCGCTGGGCGAGGTGCTCGCCAGCGGCGTGCGCCAGCTCGTGAGCGCCCCGCGCAGCACCGAGACGGATGTGCGCGCCGCGATGGAAAGCCGCGGCCGGCTCGTGGCGCACCGGCTCGAAAAATACCTGATCGCGCTCGGCACGATCGCCTCGGCCGCGCCGCTGCTCGGGCTGCTGGGCACCGTCGTCGGCATGATCGAGATCTTCGGCGCGCAGGCGGGCGCGGGCGCCGTGGGGCACGTCGCGGGCGGCGGCAACCCCGCGCAGCTCGCGCACGGCATCGCCATGGCGCTGTACAACACCGCGTTCGGGCTCATCATCGCGATTCCGGCGCTGTTTTTCTGGAAGTACTTTCGCGCCCGGGTGGATGCCTACCTGCTCACGCTGGAGCTCGCGTCCGAGCGCTTCGTGCGCCACCTGCTGCAGCAGCGCCAGCACTGAGAGGTCACGCGCATGCATTTCCGCGGCCGCTCGCACGAGGAGCCCAGGATCGACCTGATCCCGTTCATCGACGTGCTGCTGGTGATCCTCATCTTCCTGATGCTGACCACCACCTACAGCCGATTCACCGAGCTGCAGCTCACGCTGCCCGTGGCCGACGCGCAGGCTGCGCGCGACCGCCCGGGCGAGATCACCGTGGCGGTAACCGCCGACGGGCGCTATGCCGTCAACCGCACGACGCTTGCAGGCAGGAGCACGGACCAGCTCGCCCAGGCGCTGCGCGCCGCGACGCCCCCGAGGGACGAGCCGGTGCTCATCATCAGCGCCGACGCGCTCGCGCCGCACCAGGCGGTCATCACCGTGATGGAGGCGGCGCGTCGCGTGGGCCTCGCGCGCATCACCTTCGCCACGCAGTCACCCGGCGCCGCGGGCCGGTAGCGGAGTCGCCCGGCATGAGCGCACGCGTGCGGCGCAGCTGGCAGCGGCGCGGCGCGCCTGCCTGGCTGCTCTGGCCGCTCTCCGTGCTGTACGGCGCGCTGGTTGCCGTGCGGCGCGCGCTCTACCACCACGGCGTGCTGCGCGGCGAGCGCCTGCCCGTGCCCGTCATCGTCGTGGGCAACGTGGTGGCGGGCGGCGCGGGCAAGACGCCGGTGACGCTTGCGCTGCTGGCGCACCTGCAGCGTCAGGGCTGGCATCCTGCGGTTATTTCGCGCGGCTATGGCCGCAGGACGACGGACGGGCGCGCGGTGCGGCCCGACAGCGGCGCGCGCGAGGTGGGCGACGAGCCGCTGCTCATCGCGCGTCGCGGCGGCGTGCCGGTCTTCGTCGACCGCGACCGCGCGCGCGCGGGCCGCGCGCTGCTGGCCGCGCACCCTGAGGTGGACATCGTGGTCTGCGACGACGGCCTGCAGCACCTGGCGCTCGCGCGCGATCTGGAACTGTGCGTGTTCAACGAGCAGGGGGTGGGCAACGGCTGGCTGCTGCCGGCCGGGCCGCTGCGCGAGCCCTGGCCGCGCGCGGTCGATGCGGTGCTCTACCAGGGCGATGCGCCACGCGCGGGCGCCGCCCCGACCTTTGCGCTCACGCGGGCGCTTGCCGATGAGGCGCTGGACGCGACGGGCCAGACCACGCCGCTCACCGCGCTCGGCGCGGCGCCGCTCGTGGCACTCGCGGGCACGGCACGCCCCGAGGAGTTCTTTGCCATGCTGCGCGCGCGCGGCCTGCACCCCGCGCGCGAGGTGGCACTGCCCGATCACTACGATTTTGATGGCTGGAAGCGCCCGCCAGACAAGCGCGAACGCATCATTTGTACCGAAAAAGACGCGGTCAAGCTCTGGCCGCGCCACCCCGACGTGCTCGCCGTGGCGCTGCAGGTGCGGATCGCGCCGGCGTTCTACCGCTGGCTGGACACGCGCCTGGCCTCGCTATCATCGACGTCAGCTGGAGAGCCGCATGGACCCGAAACTGCTTGAACTGCTCGTGTGCCCCGTCACCAAGGGGCCGCTGGTCTACGACCGCGCGCGCCAGGAACTCGTCTCGCACAGCGCGCGCCTGGCCTACCCGGTGCGCGACGGCGTCCCCATCCTGCTCGAAAACGAGGCGCGCACGTTGACCGACGAGGAACTGGAAGCCCCACGGTGAGCACGCCGTTCACGGTACTGATCCCGGCGCGGCTCGCGTCCACGCGGCTGCCGGGCAAACCGCTCGCCGACATCGCGGGCAAGCCCATGGTGGTGCGCGTGGCCGAGCGCGCGGCGGCCAGCGGCGCGGCGCGCGTCGTGGTGGCGGCAGATGCGCCCGGCATCGTCGACGCCTGCGCGCGCCACGGCGTCGAGGCGCTGCTCACGCGCGCCGACCACGCCAGCGGCAGCGACCGCCTGGCCGAGGCCAGCACGCTGCTCGCGCTCGCGGACGACGCTCTCATCGTCAACGTGCAGGGCGACGAGCCGCTCATCGACCCGGCGCTCATCGCCGCCGTCGCCGATTTATTGCCCAATCAGCCGCTAGCGCGCATGGGAACGGCGGCGCACGCTATCACTACCGTAGAAGAATTCACCAATCCCAACGTCGTGAAGGTGGTGGTGGACGCGCAGGGTCTGGCGCTCACCTTCTCGCGAGCGCCACTGCCCTGGTGGCGCGACGGGTTCGCAGGCGGCATCACCGCGCTGCCCACGCAACCCGCGCCGCTGCGCCACATCGGCATCTACAGCTACCGCGCCGGTTTCCTGCGCGCGTTCGCGCGCATGGCGCCCGCGCCGCTGGAGCAGTGCGAGTCGCTCGAGCAACTGCGCGCGCTCTGGCACGGCGAGCGCATCGCGGTGCACCTGAGCGCGCAGGCACCGGGCGCCGGGGTGGATACGCCGGCCGACCTCGAACGTGTGCGCCGGACGTACGCTCGGTAGCCCCCGGCATGGCGCACCCTGCGTGCTATTCTTGAAGCCACTGCCGATGCGGCGCAGCGCGCACCGACCCGATTTCAAAACACACGGAGAGAGAGATCACCCATGAAATTGATCCTGTTGGGCGCGCCCGGCGCCGGCAAAGGCACGCAAGCGGCGTTCATCTGCAAGCAGTTCGGCATTCCGCAGATTTCCACGGGCGACATGCTGCGCGCCGCGGTCAAGGCCGGCACGCCGCTGGGGCTGCAGGCCAAGGCGGTGATGGAATCGGGTGCGCTCGTGAGCGACGAGATCATCATCGGCCTCGTGAAGGAACGCATCGCGCAGCCCGACTGTGCGCAGGGCTTTCTCTTCGACGGCTTCCCGCGCACCATTCCGCAGGCCGACGCCATGAAGGCCGCAGGCGTGAAGCTTGACTACGTGCTCGAGATCGACGTGCCGTTTGACGCCATCATCGAGCGCATGAGCGGGCGGCGTAGCCATCCCGCTTCGGGGCGCATCTACCACGTCACGTTCAACCCGCCCAAGGTTGCAGGCACGGACGACGTGACCGGCGAGCCGCTGGTGCAGCGCGACGACGACAAGGAAGAGACCGTGAGAAAGCGCCTGCAGGTCTACAGCGACCAGACACGCCCGCTGGTGGACTACTACGCCAACTGGGCCAAGGCCGACCCGGTAGCCGCGCCCAAATACCGGGCGATCAACGGCATGGGCAGCGTCGAGGACATCACCGCGCGCGCACTCCAGGCGCTGAAGAGCTGAGCCCACCCGCTCACCGCCATCTATGGATACGGGCCGGCGCGCAAGCGTGCGGCCCGTTGCCGTTCAGGGGCGCCCGAGGTCCAGCGTCCAGTAGTAGCGGTAGGTGGTGCTCGCGCCGTAGGCACAGGCGCCGCCCACATCGACGGCCTTGGCGTCCATCACGCTGTCGCAGTGGCCGGCTGTGCTTTCCAGCCACTGCTGGACGGCACTGGCCGCCGCGGCCCTGCCGGCCGCCACGTCCTCCGACAGGGGCGCGCCGGTGTACCCGGCGTCCCTGATGCGTTCGGTGAAAGTACTGCCGTCGCTGCCGGTGTGGCCCGCGAAGTTGTGGGCGACCATGTCGCGCGAGTGGCGCTCGGCCGCCTGCGCCAGCGCCGCATTCCACTTCAGCGGTGACACCGCCGGCTTCTGCTTGCCGCTGCACAGCCTTGCCTGCGCTCGCGCGGCATTGAGCGCATCGAGCAACTGCTGCAGCTCCTGCGCATTTCCGCATGCCCCGGCAGCAGGCACCTGAGGCTGCTGAGGTTGCAGGGACTCCTCGGGTGTTGCCGGCGGTGGATGGACCGGCGCCATGGGTAATGCGGGTGGGTCCACCATCTGCAGCTCTGCGGCAGTGTCGTCGCCGCCTCCACCGCCGCAGGCGGCCAGAACCAGACAGGCCGCGGTCAACGCCGCGGCGGTGCGTAAACGTGTCGTCATGCGCTTGCGATCTCCCTCTGCGGGGAATCTAAGGCATGGGCAGCGCGGTAAACGTTGGGATAAGTAAGCTTTGTCAGGCCAGATACACGCTTGGGGCAACGCTGAACAGGCTCTGGTCATGCCGCGCCCGGGGCCCTCGCCGCCTCCATGAGCTCCAGCATCAGGCTGATGCGCGCCTTCACGGGGCTGAGGCCTCGGGCATCGCGCCAGCGCGCACCGTCCGGCGCCTGCATGCGCCCGAGCGGGCAGCGCGTCGCCACGCGCACCGCCACCCCGGCCGCCTGGGCGCGCTCCAGCGCCTGCGCCAGCGCCTCATGCAGCGTGCCGTTGCCCGTCGCGGCGACGACGATGCCGCGCACGCCGCCCGCAACCATCCAGTCCACCACCGCGCCATCCGCGCCCGCGTGGCTCAGCACGATCTCCACCCGCGGCCAGGGCGCATCCGGCAGCCGCGCAGCCAGGGCCGCGTGGCGCGCAGTCCCGTCCCCGGCGGGCACGCGCGCCCAGCGTACCGCCCCCAGCTCCACCCAGCCCACGGGCCCCGCGTCGTTGGAGGCGAATGCGTCGAGCCGCAGCGGGTGCGCCTTCGTGACCTCGCGCGCCCCGTGCACCACGCCCGCGACCACGGCAAGCACACCGCGCGCCAGCGGATGCGCGGCAAGCGTCACGGCATCGAGCAAATTCTGCGGCCCGTCCGGCGCCAGCGCTGTCGCAGGGCGCATCGCGCAGGTGAGTACGACCGGCTTGCCCTGCCCCAGCAGCTCGTGCAGCACCCACGCGGTCTCCTCCAGCGTATCGGTGCCGTGCGTCACGACGATGCCGCCCACCTGCGGGTCACCCATCAAGGCGAGGCAGCGTTGCGCCAGGCGCTGCCACAGCACGGTCGTCATGTCCTTGCTGTCCACCTGCGCCACCTGTTCCAGCAGCAACCCGCCGGGCGCCGCCCGCGCCAGCGCCGGCACCTGCGCCACGAGCTGCTCCACGCCCAGTTGCGCGGCGGTATAGCCCGCGCCGCCCGCAGGGCCGACACCCGCGATCGTGCCGCCCGTGCCCAGGATTGCAATTTTCTTCGCCATCGTACTTGTGTTCGCAAAAAAACTGGTTGAAAATACAGTTACTGGTTTTTCCTACAGTATTGCAGCAACGCCCACCCATCGAGGAGCCTCGCATGCCGGATCCAGCCAAGCTCACCGCCCGTCAACAACAGATACTCGACCTCATCGCCCGGACGATGGCGCGCACCGGCGCGCCTCCCACACGCGCCGAGATCGCGGCCGAGCTGGGCTTCAAGTCGGCCAACGCCGCCGAGGAGCACCTGCGGGCACTCGCCCGCAAGGGCGCCATTGAACTCGTGAGCGGCACCTCGCGCGGCATCCGGCTGCGCGGCGGCGCCAGCCAGCGCCCAGGCCGCGGCGCGCGCGCCACGCAGTTCAGCCTGCCGATCCCGGGGCTTGCACAGCTCACGCTGCCGCTCATCGGTCGCGTCGCCGCCGGCTCGCCGATTCTCGCGCAGGAGCACGTCGACCAGAGCTACACCATCGAGAGTTCGCTGTTCCAGCACAAGCCCGATTACCTGCTCAAGGTGCGCGGCATGTCCATGCGCGACGCGGGCATCATGGACGGCGACCTGCTCGCCGTGCAGGCCACGCGCGAGGCGCGCAGCGGCCAGATCGTCGTCGCGCGGCTGGGCGACGAGGTCACCGTCAAGCGCCTGCGCCGCGCCGAGGGGCACATCGAGCTGCTGCCCGAAAACCCCGACTATCCCGTCATCCGGGTCGAACCGGGCGAGCCCTTCGAGATCGAGGGCCTCGCGGTCGGCCTGATCCGCAACACCATGCTCATGTAGCCATGCAGCACGGATCGCCGCCGCAGGTGGCGGGCGTCTGGCATGCCGCTGCCGCGGCATGCCAACCCTGCGGACGGGCGTTTCACTTGGCCAATCCTGCCTTGTGTTCCACCTTCATGCCTCGGCATTCCGGAGTCTTCACATGGGATTCGCCCTCTTCGCTCTCTCCCGCATCACCCGGCCCCTGCGCCACCGCTCGCCGGCACCGGCCGGCCACTGCCGCGCCCGCGCCACCCAGCACGGGCACAAGGTTGCCACGCCAGCCCAGGCCATCAGCCCACCCGGCCCGGCGGCCATCGCCCCGACACCCACCCCACGCCCGCTGCGCGTGGTCCTCAACCGCCACGACGGCGGCACCTTCCGTCTTGTCATCTGCGGCCGCATGGCCGACGTGTGCGCGGAGCTCGATCGGCTCGCGCTGCTGCATTAGGGCTGCTCCCTGACAGGCGGGCACTCTGCTACATTGATTTATCTGGCCAGTTCCCATCGGATGCGGGCCGTGTAGTTCCAGTTGAACGGCAAACGATGTACTCCGCTTACGTGAACCTTGCCAAAGCCGCGACCGACATCGCGTTCGGATCGCCTTACGTCATGGGCGTGCGCATCAACGCGTTGATGACGCCCGGCGCCTCGCTCACCCGGCGGGGGCAAGCCGAGAACATTCGCATGGTCGCGGAGAAGCAGGCCGCTTTCTACGAGTCTGCGTGGGCCGCCGCCACCCAATTCCAGCTCGGGATGATGAATTTCTGGTTCGGTCTTGCAACGGGACGGTTGCCCAGAATGTCGGGCACCACGTTGGCGCGCGCAGCCCATCGAACGATCCGGCCGTATCAGAAACGGGTGACAGCCAACTCGCGGCGTCTGAAACGGGGCCGCATGACCGGCTGATGCCGGCTACCGCACCAACTGCGCCCACACCTTGTCCAGCCGCCTGCTGCTCACCGGATACGGCGTGCGCAGCTCCTGCGCGAACAAGCTCACGCGCAGCTCCTGCAGCATCCAGCGGTATTCCTGCATGCGTGCGTCCTCCTGGCCCTTGCGCCCGGCCAGCAGCCGCCAGTAGCGCTGCTCCAGCGGCTGCAGCTCCTTGGTGCGGGCGGCGTCGCGCGCGGGGTCGGCGCGGAGCTTGTCCATGCGCACGGCGATCGCCTTCAGGTAGCGCGGGTAGTGGTGCAGCTGCACCCACGGCGTCTGCAGGAGGAACTGCCTAGGCATCAGGATTTGCAGCTGCTGGCCCGCGTCCTGCGCGGCCTCGGGGGCGTTTCTGGTGTCCTTGACCTTGCGCTGGGTGGCGGCGTATTCCTGCAGGATTTCGCCCGCCAGCCGCGCCACCTCGCTGGCGATCAGGGTCAGGCGCCCCCGCCCCTCCTGCACGCGCTGGCGGAACGACGCCTCGTCCGTGGGCAGCGGCTCCTGCAGGAAGGCGCGGTCCATGGCCACGTCGATGATCTGCGCGCGCAGCTCTTCCTGCGTGCCCAGCGGCATGTAGGCCACGGCCAT
>JAIXLP010000084.1:40769-48023 GCA_026954015.1 Burkholderiales bacterium
TTTTCCAGGTACTTGAGCGCGTCCCGGATCGCAAGCGCCACGAGGCGACGCAGCCCCAGGCGGTGCAGGGCCGCGGCCACCTCGGGTTCGTCGAAGACTTCGATGCCCACCGCGTCGCCGTGGTCGACCAGCGCGGGAAAGCCGATCAGCGTGTGGCCGCCCTTCCTGAGCTCCATGAGTTCGGGCAGCGCGCCGAAGTCCCACGCCGTGTGGCGGCTGTCGCCATCGTGCAACGCCGCTAGCACTTCTTTTTCAGGAGCTGCTTGCGCTCGCCCATCAAGTGCCGGTGCCTGGTTTTCCTCTGAATTTTGCAGCGCAACGCTTTCGACCATCTTCAGCGCTGCCAGCGCCTGGAACGCCCCGCGCGCCTTGCTGCCCCATTCGGCCTTGAGCGCGGCCAGGTTGCGCCCCTGGCCCAGCTGGCGACCATGCTCGTCGGTGATGCGGAAATTCATGAACAGGTGCGGGCTCAGCATGTCGAGCTTGAAGTCGGCGCGCTTGACGTCCAGCGACGTCTCATCGCGCACCTGCTTCAAGAGCACGTTCACCAGCCCGCCCTGGTTCCAGCGTTCCTCCTGGATGAAGAGCCGCGCCAGCCGCTCGGCGTGCTCCGGCAGGGGCACGAAGCGGCTGCGCGGGCGCTGGGGCAGGCTCTTGAGCAGCGCCTGGATTTTTTCCTTGAGCATGCCCGGCACCAGCCACTCGGCGCGCTCCTCGCTCACCTGATTGAGCACGAACAGCGGCACCGTGACCGTGAGCCCGTCGCGCGCGTCGCCCGGGCTGTGCAGGTAGCTGGTCGAGCAGTCCACGCCGCCGAGCTTGACGGTCTTCGGAAACCTGTCGGTGGTGATGCCCGCCGCCTCGTGGCGCATCAGCTCGTCGCGCGTCAGAACCAACAGGTCGGGCTGTACCTTGGCGGCCTGGCGAAACCATTGGTCGAAGGTCGCGCCACTGTAGACGCCCTCGGGAATCGCCTGGTCGTAGAAGGCGTAGATCAGCTCGTCGTCCACCAGCACGTCCTGGCGCCGACTCTTGTGCTCCAGGTCTTCCACCTTGCGGATGGTCTTGTGGTTGGCCGCGAGGAAGGGCCAGCGCGTCTCCCACTCGCCATCGACCAGGGCGCGGCGGATGAACAGCTGGCGCGCCTCCACCGGATCGACGCGGCCAAAGCTCACGCCGCGCTGGTTGTAGACCACCAGGCCGTAGAGCGTGGCGCGCTCGTAGGCCACGACGTCGGCCTGCTTCTTGCTCCAGTGCGGGTCGAGCAGCTGCTTTCTCAAGAGATGGGCCCCCACTTCCTCCAGCCACTGCGGCTCGATCGCGGCAATGCCCCGGCCGTACAGGCGCGAGGTCTCGACCTGCTCGGCCGCGACGATCCAGCGCCCCGGCTTCTTGGACAAGTGCGCGCCCGGGTGCGGGTGGAACTTGATGCCGTGCGCGCCGAGATACGCCTCGCTCTCCTCGCCCTTGAAGCCGATGTTGCCCAAGAGGCCCGAGAGCATGGACAGGTGCACCGCCTCGTAGCCCGCGGGCTGGGCGTTGACCTGCCACTGGTGCTCGCGCACCACGGTGAGCAGTTGCGAGTGGATGTCACGCCACTCGCGCACGCGGCGGATGTTCAGGTAGTTCTGGCGCAGCAGCTGCTCCCACTGGCGGTTGCTGAGCTTGTGGGTGTCGGTACCCGGCGCCAGCGCCGCGGGCACAGGCTGCGCCCCGCTGGCGCGCTGGCTGACGGGCAAAAACGCCTGGTTCCTGCCCCGCCCCGCGGGCGCGGCCTGCGCCGCCATCTCCTTGCGACTGGTCGCCACCACTTTGCCGCCGCGTGCATCCGCGAGCCAGTTCCACAGGCGCACATAGCCGCTGAATTCACTCTTCTCGTCGTCGAACTTGGCGTGCGCCTGGTCGGCCTGGGCCTGCGCCTCCAGCGGCCGGTCGCGCACGTCCTGCACCGACAGCGCGGCGGCAATGATCAGCACCTCGGCCAGCGCGCCGCGCGTGCGCGCCTCGACGATCATGCGGCCCACGCGCGGGTCCAGCGGCAGCCGGGCCAGCTCGCGGCCCATGGGCTGCAGGTTGCCGCGCTCGTCGACCGCGCCCAGCTCCTGCAACAGCTGGTAGCCGTCGGCAATCGCCCGGCCCGATGGCGCTTCCAGGAACGGAAAATTCACCACGTCGCCCAGCCCCAGGCTCTTCATGCGCAGGATCACCCCCGCCAGCGACGAGCGCAGGATTTCGGGATCGGTAAAGCGGTCGCGCTGGTGGAAGTCCGCCTCGTCGTACAGCCGGATGCAGATGCCGTTGGCCACGCGCCCGCAGCGGCCGGCGCGCTGGTTGGCCGCCGCCTGGCTGATGGGCTCCACCAGCAGCTGCTCCACCTTGCTGCGGAACGAATAGCGCTTGACGCGCGCCGTACCTGCGTCAATGACGTATCTGATGCCTGGAACCGTGAGCGAGGTCTCGGCCACGTTGGTTGCCAGCACGATGCGCCGCTGGCTGTGGCTGTCGAAAATCCGATCCTGCTCGGCCTGCGACAGGCGCGAGAACAGGGGCAGCACCTCGGCATTGCGCAGCACTGGCGAATGCTGCAGGTGCTCGCGCAGATGGTCGGCGGCCTCGCGGATCTCGCGCTCGCCGGGCAGGAAGACCAGGATGTCGCCACCCGCGCCGCCCGCCCAGAGTTCATCGACGCCATCGGCAATCGCGTCGTTGAGGTCGAAGTCCTTCTTCTCCTCCCATGGGCGCCAGCGCACTTCCACCGGGTAGGTACGGCCCGAGACCATGATGACCGGCGCCGGGCCGCTCTTGCTTTCAAAATGCCTGGAAAAGCGCTCGGCGTCAATCGTGGCCGAGGTCACCACCACCTTCAGATCGGGCCTGCGGGGCAGGATCTGCTTGAGATAGCCGAGCAGAAAGTCGATGTTCAGGCTGCGCTCGTGCGCCTCGTCGATGATCAGCGTGTCGTAGGCCTTCAGGAGCGGATCGGTCTGCGTCTCGGCCAGCAGGATGCCGTCGGTCATCAGCTTGACCGACGCGCCCTTTTGCAGCGTGTCGGCAAAGCGCACCTTGTAGCCCACCACCTCGCCCGGCGGCGTCTTCAGCTCCTCGGCGATGCGCCTGGCCACGCTGCTGGCCGCGATGCGCCGCGGCTGGGTGTGGCCGATCAGCCGGCCCTTCTGCCCCTCGGGCGCGTTGCACCTGCCGCGCCCCAGCGCCAGGGCGATCTTGGGCAACTGCGTGGTCTTGCCCGAGCCCGTCTCGCCGCAGACGATGATGACCTGGTGCTCGCGCATCGCCGCGATGATCTCGTCGCGCCGGGCGCTGACGGGTAGCTGTTCGGGAAAGGTGATGTTCAGGCGCATGCAGCGCCCGATTATCCGCAGCGGCAGCACCCCGCGCCGGGCCGCTACACTGCCGCTTTCGCACTGGCCACGACATGTCCGCCGTCTTCAATTTCACGTTCGTACCGTGGTTTCGCTCGGTCGCGCCGTACATCCACAAGTTCCGTCACCAGACCTTCGTCGTGGGCCTCACGGGCGAGGCGGTGGCCGCGGGCAAGCTGCAGAACATCGTGCAGGACCTCGCGCTCATCCAGGCGATGACCGTGAAGATCGTGCTCGTGCACGGCTTTCGCCCGCAGGTGAGCGAGCAATTGCGCCTGAAGGGCCACACGCCGCGCCACTACAAGGGCGTGCGTGTGACCGACCCCGTGGCGCTCGACTGCGCGCAGGAGGCCGCGGGCCAGTTGCGCTACGAGATCGAGGCCGCGTTCAGCCAGGGCCTGCCCAACACGCCCATGGCGGACGCGCGCGTGCGCGTGATCTCGGGCAACTTCCTCACCGCGCAGCCGCTCGGGATCGTCGACGGCGTGGATTTCCAGCACACCGGCAAGGTGCGCAAGGTGGACGTGGAAGGCATCCAGCGCGCGCTCGATTCGCAGGCGCTGGTGCTGATCTCGCCCTTCGGCTTCTCGCCCACGGGCGAGGCGTTCAACCTCAGCATGGAAGAAGTCGCCACGCGCGTGGCGGGCGAGCTGCAGGCCGACAAGCTGCTGTTCCTCGCGGAAATCCCCGGCGTGCGCGAGCGACCGCTCGAACCCGAGGGCGAGAACAACCCCATCGACACCGAGATCACGCTCGCCACCGCGCGGCGCATGCTGGCCGAGCTGCCCGAGCCCGTCTCGCCCGCCGACCCGGCGTTCTACCTGCAGCGCTGCGTGCAGGCCTGCGAACACGGCGTGGAGCGCAGCCACATCATTCCGTTCGCGGTCGACGGCTCGCTGCTGCTGGAAATCTACGTGCACGACGGCATCGGCACCATGGTGATCGACGAAAAGCTCGAAGAGCTGCGCGAGGCCACGATCGACGACGTGGGCGGCATCATCCGGCTGATCGAACCCTTCGAGCGCGACGGCACCCTCGTCAAGCGCAACCGCACCGAGATCGAGCGCGACATCTCCAGCTACCTCGTGATCGAGCACGACGGCGTGATCTTCGGCTGCGCCGCGCTCTATCCCTACCCCGAGCAGAAAACCGCCGAGATGGCCGCGCTCACCGTCTCCACCGACAGCCAGGGCACGGGCGACGGCGAAAAGCTGCTCAAGCGCATCGAGCAGCGCGCGCGCGACATGGGCCTGGCCAGCATCTTCGTGCTCACCACGCGCACCATGCACTGGTTTCTGAAGCGCGGCTTCTCGCCCGTCGATCCCGACTGGCTGCCCGAGGCGCGCAAGCGCAAGTACAACTGGGATCGCAAGAGCCAGGTGCTGGTCAAGCGGCTCTGAACCGCACTTGCCGTCCGCGGCAGGCCCTAGTCAAGCAAATCGAGCACTCCGCCCCGGTAGCTCTCCCCGCGCACCGGCTCGCCGCGAGCCGACTCGACCACCGAGAGGAACTGCGCCATCGTCGCCGACGCGGGCGCACGGTCCTCGCCATTCATCAGGACTTCGTCCACCCAGCGCCCGTCGGCGGTGTGCACGCGCATCCAGCCGTTGGGCTTGTAGGCCAGTGCATCGACGAGGTTGAGCGGCGCATCGAACGCCGATGCGGGGTACCCCAGCGCAGGCGCCGACGCGCTCGAACGCAGGCGCAGACGCACCACCGCGCTGTTGCCGAAGTGAAAGTCCGCGCCCGTCACCTCCACGCTTTGGTAGGGTAGCCCCACCGTGAGCACCACGAGGCCCGCGCGGTCGCTGCTCCAATACGCAGCCAGCGTCGGGCAGCGCGGCTGCGAACAGACCGCGCTCGCGGGCGCGACCGACACCACCTTCACACCGTCCGCGTTTGCGCTCTGCTGCACCGGCGGCGTGGCGGGCGGCGCGCTCGCGCACCCCGCCAGCACGAACGCGACCACGATCCCGCCTGCTGTCATGCATCGCATCTCAACCCTCCTCCCGCCGCTGCAGGCGGTACACGGCCGTCGTCAACGCAGTCAGCCCGCGTGCGGCAAACCCCGGTTCGCTCGCGAGCAGATCGCGCCGCTCCAGCAGCGCCACATCCCAATCGGCCGCGTAACGCGCCCGCACCTCCGCCTCGTCCACCGAAAACGGCGGGCCCTCCATCTCGTGCTGCGGGTATTCCAGCGTCACGAGCAGGCCACGGCAACCCTTGGACAGCCGCGCCATCAGCGCCGCCACGTAATCTGCGCGCAGGCTGGGCGGCAACGCGATGAGCGCGGCCCGGTCGTACACCGCCGCACACGCCGCGAGCACCTCGGCATCGAGCGCAAACGCGTCGCCGCAGATCAATTCGATCCGCCCCGCCGCGTAATGCGTGCCGTGGCGCGACGTCCAGGTGCGCGGCGTGAGGCCCTGCCCCTCGAAGAACTGCTGCACCGCCAGCGGAGACAGCTCCACGCCCAGCACCTCGTGCCCCTGCGCCGCCAGCCACGCCATGTCCAGCGACTTGCCCGCCAGCGGCACGAAAACGCGGCTGCCGCTGGGCAGGCCCAGCGCAGGCCAGTGCTTTTGCAACAAGGGCAGCACGCGCGTCTGGTGAAAGCCGATACGGCCCTCGCGCCAGCGCTGCAGCCAGAATTCCTGGTCCATGGAGCCACGAAGAACACGAACAACGTCGCAAGCATACCTACGCTGGCGATGACCGCCAGCGCCGCGCCCGAAAATGCCACCCATGCCACGGGCGACAATGCAAGAACGTCACCCGCGCACGCACCCATCGAAGGAGCCCACCCATGAACCGAGCGACCTCCCTCTCGCGCACGCTCATCGCCACCAGCCTGCTGACCCTGGGCACCCTGGCGGGCAGCGCACTGCACGCCGCCGACCTGAAAGGCAGCCAGGACCACCCGCTGGTGCCGCGCTACGACGGCTCGGAGATCATCAAGTACGAAACCAGCGCCTACACGCGCCACAGCTTTGCCCAGGCCGCGGTCCGCAAGGGCGGTGGCTTCAACGGCAACCCCGGCAGCGAGCTGGCCGCCGACGGCAAGCTCACCACGCTCGTCTACCGCGCGCCTGAAAAGCGCTCACCACTGGAGGTGCTGCGCAACTACGAAGAGGCACTGACCAAGGCGGGCTTCACCACCGCGTTTTCCTGCGTGCAGCGCGAATGCGGCGGCTACGAATTCAACACCACGCTGATCCCGCTCGGGCCCTACTCCCCGCTGTTCAACGGCTACCATGAAAACCACGGCTACGTGCTCGCGCGTCTCGCACGCGGCGAAGGCGACGTGCTCGTATCGGCCTACGTGGTCAAGAACATGGGCGGCGGCATCAATCGTGAGCGGGCGCTGGTCAAGCTTGACGTGCTCGAGCTCAAACCCATGGAGCAGCGCATGGTGACGCTCAAGGCGAGCGAGATCGACGCCGCCATCGGCGCCGAAGGCAAGGTGGCGCTCTACGGCATCCTGTTCGACACCGACAAGGACACCATGCGCGCCGACTCCAAGCCGCAACTCGACGAAATCGCCGCGCTGCTCCAGCAGAACACCCACCTGAAGGTGCTGATCGTCGGCCACACCGACGCGCAAGGCACGCTGGCACACAACCAGGACCTCTCCCAACGGCGCGCACGCACGATCGCGGCCGCACTGACCAAGGACTACCAGATCGCCGCCTCGCGCCTGACCCCCGTCGGGGTCGGCATGGCCGCCCCGGTCGCGAGCAACCGCAACGAAGCAGGCCGCGCCAAGAACCGTCGGGTGGAGCTGGTGGAAACCGGCACCGCAGCCGAGTGACGCGCACACGGTACCCGGCTGCGCCTGCGCGGCCTCACTGTCCGGGACAGGCTACTCCCACTC
>JAIXLP010000062.1:0-18376 GCA_026954015.1 Burkholderiales bacterium
GGCAGCCGCGGTCGCCCAGCTCGGAGATCACGGTGAGCGCCTGGCGCGCGATGTCCGCGGCCTTGAACACGGCGGCGGCGTCCACCCCGCGCACGAAGTCGCGCACGTAGTCGTCGGCCGGGTCGCGCAGGATCTCGTCGGGCGTGCCCACCTGCACCACGTGGCCGTCCTTCATGATGGCGATGTGGTCGCCGATGCGCATCGCCTCGTCCAGGTCGTGCGAGATGAAGACGATGGTGCGGCGCTTGGTTTCCTGCAGGCGCAGCAGCTCGGACTGCATCTCGGTGCGGATGATGGGGTCGAGCGCCGAGAACGCCTCGTCCATCAGCAGGATGGATGGATCGGCCGCGAGCGCCCGCGCCAGGCCCACGCGCTGCTGCATGCCGCCCGAGAGCTCGTCGGGGTAGCTCGCCTCCCAGCCCGCCAGGCCCACCTGCGCCAGCGCCTCTTTCGCGGCGCTCTCGCGCGCGGCGCGGCCCACGCCGTCGAGCTCCAGGCCGAAGGCGGTGTTCTCCAGCACCGACAGGTGCGGCATCAGCGCGAACGACTGGAACACCATGGAGATGTCCTTGCGCCGCAGTTGCCGCAGGCGCCGCTCGTCGTAGTCCAGGATGTTCTCGCCGTCGACCAGCACGCGCCCGCTCGTGGGCGCAATCAGACGGTTGAGCATGCGCACCAGCGTCGACTTGCCCGAGCCCGACAGGCCCATGACGACGAAGATCTCGCCCGCGGCGATGTGAAAGCTGGCGTCGAAGACGCCGATCGATTGACCGGTGCGCTCCAGAATCTCCTGTTTGCTCGCGCCTGCGCGGGCCAGGCGCAGGGCCTCCTCGGGCGCGTCGCCGAAGACCTTGAATACCTGCTCGATCGTGATGGATTTGGCCATTGCGATGGGTTCTTTCTCGTGGATTGAACTCACCCCGGCGTTCACGCGAACGCGCGGAGCACGATGGCCGAAGCGTGCAAAAAATCACACAACCCCGATGCAGTGACATCGCCCAAAGTGCATGCCGGTGATGGGACGCACACGGAGGACGTTGCCGGGGAAGTTGACCGCCTTCCGGGGCGGCCGGGCGGCTCGAATGGCACGCGAAGGTGGTGCGCAAGAGCCAGTGCGGGGGCAGCGCGGCGCCGCTATGCGGCAGGGCGCCCCCGGCATCGAGGTCGAAACTTCGACCGTGGCAAGCGACGCATGCCCGTGGGGCGCGGCGCTCAGCCGTGTTTCATGCGGGTCTGAACAGCGTCAGAGCGACATGAATGACCTGCATTGCAGGTTGTAGGACACGCGCAAAGTATATCGCGAGCGTTTGTGCGGCAGCCCGCCCGAGCGGATCGGTCAGTGGCGCAGCAGCGCGCTGCCGCGCTCCAGCGTCACGCCGGCAGCGGCCATCTGGCGTGCGAAATCGGGGCTCGCAAGGTGGGCGTACTCCCAGGCACGCGCGGGGGCGATCGGGTCGTCGCGGTCGGCCGGGGTGCTGCTGCCGGGGTGGCACATGAGCACGCTCGCCTGCGGCGAGCCTGCGAGCCAGCGGGCCATGCGGCGCGCATAGGCGGCCTCGCCGCCTTGAAAATCATAGATGCCAGAAAGCCATTTTGCGCAGGGCACGCCAGCGCCAGCAGCTATGGATTCAAGAGTATCCGCGCCCATCAGCGCAATGATGCGGCTCTTCACGCTGCGCTGTCCGGCGGGTGCGCGCGCGATGCGCAGCCACGGCGGCCGCGCGCCATAGCGGCGCGCAAGCGTGGCGACGAGCGTCTCGCGGATGCCCGCGAACTGCTGCACATGCTGGTGCCCGTCCACGTGGTCGGGCGCGGCGTGCCAGTGCGCCTCGAAGGCGTCGAGCTGGCGCTCGATGACGGTGCGCGCGCGTTCCCGGTCGAACCCGCCGAGCAGCGCGCGCCGCATCGCGCGAGCCAATGGCAGGCCGTGGCCCGCGGCGATGGCAAAGGCGCTGGTCCAGTCCAGATGCAGGCCCACGTCCAGACGGTCGCGCAGCGGGGCCAGGGCCGCCGCGTCTTCGCGCCAGCGCGGCGAGAGCACCATCGCGCTCGTGGCCGTGAGCCGCCCCTGCGCCGCGAGCGCCCGGATCGCGCCGCTCACACCCGCGCCCTGCGCGTAGTCGTCGGCGCACAGCACGAGGGACCGGGGTGTGCGCATGGCTGCGGTGCGCGCGGCGGCGGGTTCAGGTGATGTCGATGCAGTGAAAGCCGAAGTGCCCCGCGCGCAGGTCGGCGTAGTGGCACCGCAGCGTGGTCTTGACGGTGCGGAACGCGAGTTCGTCCCAGGGGATTTCGCTTTCGGTGAAGAGCCGCGCCTCCAGCGTCTCCACGCCGGGGTTGAAGCGCTCGCTTTGCAGCGTCGCGCGGTAGAAGAGGTGCACCTGGCCCACGTGCGTCACGTTGAGCAGCGAAAACAGCGGTCCCATCGTGATCTCGGCGCCGGCCTCCTCGTCGGTCTCGCGCGCCGCGCCCTGCGCCGTGGTTTCGTTGAGCTCCATGAAGCCCGCGGGCAGCGTCCACAGCCCGTGGCGTGGCTCGATCGCGCGGCGGCACAGCAGTACGCGCTCGCCCAGCGCGGGCACCGTGCCCACGACCATCAGCGGGTTTTCGTAGTGGATCGTGCCACAGCGCGTGCACACGGCGCGCGGGTGCGTGTCGCCATCGTCCGGGATGCGGTAGACCACCGGGGCGCCGCATTCGCGGCAGTGCTTGATCGGTCGGCGGGGGTACATGGATATCAATGAAATCCGGTTGCAGCGCTTGTGTGCCAAGCGCGGGGCGCTATCAAATCAGTGGTTCAGACGATCTGGATGCGCAGCGGCGCGAGTGCGTCTATACGTCCCTCAAGCACGTCGCCGCGCACCACGGCCGCCACGCCCGCGGGCGTGCCGGTGAAGATGAGGTCGCCCGGTTGCAGCTCCCACGCGGCGCTCAGGTGGCTGATGATCTCGGCGGTGCTCCAGATCATGTCGGCGATGGTGCTCTTCTGGCGCTCGGCCCCGTTGACCTGCAGCGCGATGGTGCTGCGCGCGATGCCCGGCACCTGCGCGGCCGCGGTGATGGCGCCGATCGGGGCGCTCGCATCGAACCCCTTGGCGATGCTCCACGGGCGCCCCGTCTTCTTGGACTGGCTTTGCAGGTCGCGGCGCGTCATGTCCAGCCCGACGGCGTAGCCCCAGACATGGCGCAATGCGTCGTCCACCGCGATGTTCGTGCCCCCTGTGCCCAGGGCCACGACCAGTTCGACCTCGTGGTGGTAGTCGCTCGTGAGCGTGGGGTAGGGCACCTGGCCGGTCTCGCCCGCAGGCACGGGGACGACCGCGTCGGCCGGCTTCATGAAGAAGAACGGCGCCTCGCGCCCGCTGCCGCCCATCTCCTGCGCGTGCGCCGCATAGTTGCGCCCCACGCAGTAGATACGGTGCACGGGGAAGCGCCCGGCGCTGCCGGTGACGGGAAGGCTCACCTGCGCGGGAGCGGCGACGACGTAAGACATGGCGGACTGCTGTGAGTGGTGCGGCCTTGCAGTGTGCCACGCTGGCGTTGCCTTATGCTGGCACGCATGCATGCCGCGCCCCCCGACTGGATCACCCCCGCATGGCCCGCGCCGCCGGGCGTGTACGCGTTGTGCACGACGCGCGTGGGCGGTGTGAGCGCCGCGCCGTGGAACACCTGCAACCTTGGGGACCACGTGCGGGACGATCCGCAAGCGGTGCGCGCGAACCGCGCGCGGCTGGGCGATGCGCTGCGCCACACGACGCCTGCGGCCCGCGCGGTGTACCTGAAGCAGGTGCACGCAACGCAGGTCGCCGTGCTCGATACCACCAGCGCCGACGGCCTGCAGGCCGACGCCAGCACCACGCGGACGGCGGGCCTCGCGTGCACCGTGCTCGTGGCCGACTGCCTGCCGGTGCTCTTCACCAACCGCGCGGGCACGCGCGTGGCCGCGGCGCACGCCGGCTGGCGCGGACTGGCGGCCGGCGTGCTGGAGCGCACCTTGGCGTGTTTTGTGGCTCCAGCCCAATGGGTACAGGCGCCATCAGCTCCGGAAATTGAAGTGCTCGCCTGGCTGGGCCCGTGCATAGGGCCGACGGCGTTTGAGGTGGGTGCCGAAGTGCGCGAGGCGTTTTGCGCGCACGACGCGCGCGCGGCGCGGTGTTTTGCGCCGCTGGGCACGCGGGGCAAGTACCTGGCCGATCTGGCGGCGCTCGCGCGTCAGCGCCTGCAGGCCGCCGGGGTTGCGAGCATCACGGGCAACGACAGTTCGTCCCGCTGGTGCACGGTATCCAACCCTTCACGGTTCTTCTCGCACCGGCGCGACGCCGCCACCCTGGGCAGCACCGGACGCATGGCCGCGTGCGTCTGGATCGGTGCCTGACGCCGCGCCGTGCGCGGCCTCGTAGGCCGCCATCTGCGCCTGCTCGCGCGCGCGCCGCGCCCGCTTGCGCGCCGGGGTCGCGAGGATGTAGCCGATGATGCCCGCGGGCAGCAGCCCGTAGAACACGAAGGTGATGGCCGCGCCCAGGAGCGTGCCGGCAGGCGACGCGGCTTCGGCCACGGCCATCAGCAGGGTGACGTAGAGCCAGGCGATGATGACCAGGGGCAGAACCATGCGCGGGAGCTTGTTCGGGGGTTGGGCTTGAGCATATAGTGTCTTGCGGCTGTGCCGGTTGCGGCGCAGCGTCGCGAGGAGGGCCGCCGCGAGCGGCATCACTATTCAAACTGATCAGCGCTGGAGGCAACATGGGTACCAATCCGGGCGGGGCGTACGACCCGCAGAAGATGCAGCAACTGTGGGCCGAGAGCTGGGGCCGCATGCTGCAGGCGTTTCAGCCGGTGGATGTGGGCGCGCTTTCCACCGCGATGCAGCCGCTGCAGACGGTGGGTTTTTCGCCCGAGAAGCTCGCGCAGCTGCAGCAGCAATACCTCGATGGCGCGCGCACGCTCTGGGGCCAGAGCTGGGGCAACGGCGCGCAGCATGCGAGCAGCGACCGGCGCTTTGCCAACGACGCGTGGTCGAAGAACCCGCTCTCGGCCTTCGCCGTGGCCGCCTACGAGCTGCAGGCGCGCACGCTCACCGCGATGGTCGATGCGGTGCAGGCCGACGAGAAGACGCGCGCGCGCATCCGCTTCAGCGTCGAGCAGTTCCTGGCGGCGAGCGCGCCGAGCAACTTCCTTGCGTTCAACGTCGAGGCGCAGAAGAAGGCGCTGCAGACCCAGGGCGAGAGCCTGGCGCAGGGCATGACCAACCTGCTCAAGGACATCCAGCAGGGCCATATCTCGATGACCGACGAGAGCCGCTTCAAGGTCGGCGAGAACGTCGCCACGACCGAGGGCGCGGTGGTGTTCGAAAACGACCTGCTGCAGCTCATCGAATACAAGCCGCTCACCGCCAAGGTGTACGAGCGGCCCTTCCTGATGGTGCCGCCGTGCATCAACAAGTACTACATCCTGGACCTGCAGCCGGACAACTCCTTCATCCGCTACGCCGTCTCGCAGGGGCACCGCACCTTCGTCGTGAGCTGGCGCAACCCGGACATGACGCTCGCCGACAAGACCTGGGACGACTACATCGGCGGCGCCGTGATCGAGGCCATCTCCACCGTGCGCGCGATCACCGGCGCGCGCCAGATCAACACGCTCGGCTTCTGCGTGGGCGGCACCATGCTCTCCAACGCGCTGGCGGTGCTCGCCGCGCGCGGTGAGGATGCCGTGGCCAGCGCCACCTTCCTCACGACGCTGATCGACTTCACCGAGACCGGCGTGCTCGACGTCTTCATCGACGAGAACTTCGTGCGCCTGCGCGAGCTGCAGATGGGACAGGGCGGCCTCATGAAGGGGCAGGATCTGGCCTCCACCTTCAGCTTCCTGCGGCCCAACGACCTGGTGTGGAACTACGTCGTCGGCAACTACCTCAAGGGCGAGACGCCGCCAGCGTTCGACCTGCTCTACTGGAACTGCGACGGCACCAACCTGCCTGGGCCCTACTACGCCTGGTATCTGCGCAACTTCTACCTGGAAAACAACTTCGTGCGACCGGGCGGCATCACGGTCTGCGGCGAAAAGCTTGACCTGGGCCAGGTCAGACTGCCGGTGTACATCTACGGCTCGCGCGAGGACCACATCGTGCCCATCGGCGGCGCCTACGCTTCCACGCAGCATCTGCCGGGCAGGAAGCGCTTCGTCATGGGCGCGTCGGGCCATATCGCGGGCGTCATCAACCCGCCGGCCAAGAAAAAGCGCAGCCACTGGACGCGCGAGGACGGCAAGTTCCCCAAGGTGGTGGACGACTGGATCGCAGGTGCCACCGAGCATCCGGGGAGCTGGTGGGATGACTGGGCCGCGTGGCTCAAGCCGCACGCGGGCAAGCAGATCGCCGCGCCCAAGGGCTACGGCAAGGGTACGCGCTACAAGGCCATCGAGCCCGCACCCGGCCGCTACGTGCTGCAGAAGGCGTGATGCGGGCGCTGGTGCGTAGATACTGACACCATAATTCATGCGCGGCGCGAGAGGGTCGGCCGCGGGTTTTTCAGCAAAGAAAGGTTCGTCATGGAAGACATCGTCATCGTTTCCGCCGTCCGTACGCCCGTGGGCAAATTCGGTGGCACGCTCGCGCACACCCCCGCGACCGATCTGGGCGCCATCGCCATCAAGGAGGCGCTCGCGCGCGCCAAGGTCGGGCTCGATCAGGTGAGCGAAGTCATCATGGGCCAGGTGCTGGCGGCTGGCTGCGGCCAGAACCCGGCGCGCCAGGCGATGATGAAGGCGGGCGTGGCCAAGGAAACGCCCGCGCTCACCATCAACGCCGTCTGCGGCTCGGGCCTGAAGGCCGTGATGCTGGCCGCGCAATCGATCGCCGCGGGCGACAACGAGATCGTCGTCGCCGGCGGCCAGGAGAACATGAGCCTGGCGCCGCACGCGCTCAACGGCTCGCGCACCGGCCAGCGCATGGGCGACTGGAAGATGACCGACACGATGATCGTGGACGGCCTGTGGGACGTCTACAACCACTACCACATGGGCATCACGGCCGAGAACGTCGCCAGGCAGGAGGGCATCACGCGCGAGATGCAGGACGCGCTCGCGCTGGCGAGCCAGCAGAAGGCCGCCGCTGCGCAGGATGCAGGCAGGTTCAAGGACGAGATCGTCCCGGTCGAGATCCCGCAGCGCAAGGGCGACCCCGTCCTCTTCGATGTCGATGAACACCTGAACCGCAAATCCACCGCCGAGGTGCTGGCCAAGCTCAAGCCCGCGTTCGACAAGGCGGGCAGCGTCACCGCGGGCAACGCCAGCGGCATCAACGATGGCGCTGCCGCCGTGGTGGTGATGACGGCCAAAAAGGCCGCCGCGCTCGGCCTCAAGCCGCTGGCACGCATCGTCGCCTATGGCATGAGCGGGCTCGACCCGTCCACGATGGGCCTGGGGCCCGTGCCGGCGACGAAGAAGGCGCTCGCGCGCGCGGGCTGGAAGGTGGGCGACGTCGACCTGTTCGAGCTCAACGAGGCGTTCGCCGCGCAGGCCTGCGCCGTCAACAAGCTGCTCGGTGTCGATCCGGCCAAGGTCAACGTCAACGGCGGCGCCATCGCGCTTGGCCACCCGATCGGCGCCAGCGGCTGCCGCATTCTCGTCACCCTGCTCTACGCCCTGCGGCACGCAGGCGCGAAGAAGGGCCTGGCGAGCCTGTGCATCGGCGGCGGCATGGGCGCGGCCATGGCGGTTGAACTGCTCTAGGGCCGGAACCACCCGTGCGGCGGTGGCGGCGTGCTGGTGTTAACCATGGCACGGGCCGCCACCAAACTGCGTTAGAGTTGATCAGGACATTACACAAGGAGCAACAACCATGGGTCAGAGAACGGCATACGTCACCGGCGGGATGGGCGGCATAGGCACGGCCATCTGCCAGCGCTTTCACAAGGATGGCTACACGGTCATCGCGGGCTGCGGCCCCACGCGCGACTTTCAGAAGTGGCTGGACGAGCAGAAGGCGCAGGGCTACACCTTTTACGCATCGGTCGGCAACGTGAGCGACTGGGATTCGACGGTGGAGGCCTTCGCGAAGGCGAAGGCGGAGCACGGGCCTATCGACATCCTGGTGAACAACGCCGGCATCACGCGTGACCGCATGTTCGTCAAGATGTCGCCCGAAGACTGGCGCCAGGTGATCGACACCAACCTCAACAGCATGTTCAACGTCACCAAGCAGGTGGTGGCCGACATGGTCGAGCGCGGCTGGGGTCGCATCATCAACATCTCGAGCGTGAACGGCGAGAAGGGCCAGGCCGGGCAGACCAACTATTCGGCGGCCAAGGCCGGCATGCACGGCTTCACGATGGCGCTGGCGCAGGAGATGGCCACCAAGGGCGTGACCGTCAACACCGTGGCGCCGGGCTACATCGGCACCGACATGGTCAAGGCCATCCGCCCCGACGTGCTGGAAAAGATCGTCGCCACGGTGCCGGTCAAGCGCCTGGGCGAGCCGAGCGAGATTGCCTCCATCATCTCGTGGCTCGCCTCTGACGAAGGGGGCTACTCCACGGGGGCAGAATTCTCGGTCAATGGCGGTCTGCACATGAACTGACGGGGGAAGCGCCCGCCAGCAAAAAGCCCCGCGTTGCGGGGCTTTTTCGTGCTGCTGCGCATGCCCGTGTGCGGGGCAGGCGCAGCGTCCGGTGTCACAGGCCGTGGCGTGCGGGCGCGCGTTTGCGGTCGCGCTCGTCCTCGGGCCACAACGAGGGCTGGACGTGCAAGAGCGTGGTGGTGAACATCGTCGAAACTCCTTAGATGCACACCTCAACGCGGCCCATCGGGCCTGCGTTGACAGCATTCCGGCAGAAAACGCAGGTTTCTACCTATCTGCACAATTTCGCGAAACAAGTAACGTAACCAATTGAATATAAACGAATTTTCACTCACCATGTTGGCGCGGCCTGCGTGAGCTCTTCCAGTTCCTGCGAAATCTCCAGCCAGCGCTCTTCGCACGCCCCCAGGGTGTCGGTCACGGTCTTGAGCTCCCGGCCCGCCTCGGCGATGCGCGTAGGGCTGAGCGGTGTGGCGAGCTCGCTCTGCAACGCGGATAGCCTGGCTTCCAGCGTCGCCATGCGCTGCTCGAGGGTGGCCAGTTCCGTGCGCATTGGCCGCGTCTTTTCGGCGAGCTGCTGGCGCGCCTGCGCGGCCAGGCGCCGCGCCTCGCGCGGATCGATCGTGGGGGTGTCGCTGGCGCTTGTCTGGGCGGGTTCGTGGCGTGCGGATTCCCGCAGGCGTCGCGATTCATCGAGCAGGTAGCGCTGGTAAGCGTCCAGGTCCCCGTCGAACGGAAGGACCTGGCCGCGCGTGACGAGCCAGAAGTCGTCGCAGACCGCGCGCAGCAGGTGGCGGTCGTGGCTCACGAGCACCACGGTGCCGTCGAAGTCGCCCAGCGCCATCGCAAGGGCTTCGCGCGTGGCCAGGTCCAGGTGGTTGGTGGGTTCGTCCAGCAGCAGCAGGTTGGGGCGCTGCCAGACGATGAGCGCCAGCACCAGCCGTGCCTTTTCGCCGCCGCTCATGCTCGCCACGCGCTGGCTCGCCATGTCACCCGTGAAGTTGAAGCTGCCCAGGTAGCTGCGCAAGTCCTGCTCGCGCGCCGCTTCGCCCGGTGGTGCGGTTTCGCGCGCGGTACGGATGAGGTGCTCCAGCGGCGTGTCCTGCGGACGCAGGATGTCGAGCTCCTGCTGCGCGAAATAGCCGATCGCCAGGCCCTTGCCCTCGGTGATCGTGCCCGACAGCGGCGCGAGCACGCGCGCGATGGTCTTTACCAGCGTGGACTTGCCTTGTCCGTTGGCGCCAAGGATGCCGATGCGCTGGCCCGCGAGGACCGTGCGGTTGACGCCGCGCACGACTGTCGTCGCGCTGCCGTCGTCGCCACGGTAGCCCAGCCGCACGTCGTCGAGCACCAGCATGGGGTTGGGCAGGTTCGCCGGGTCGCGGAAAACGAAGTGGAAATCCGCTTGCGCGAGCACCGGGGCGACCTTTTCCATGCGCTCGATCTGCTTGACGCGGCTTTGTGCCTGTCTGGCCTTGGTGGCCTTGGCCTTGAAGCGGTCGATGAAGTACTGCAGGTGGGCGATCTTCTCCTGCTGGCGCTCGAACGCCGCCTGCTGCAGCACGAGCTGCTGCGCGCGCTGCTCCTCGAACTGGCTGTAGTTGCCGCTGTAGCGCGTGAGGCGTGCGCCCTCGATGTGCAGCGTGACGCGCGTCACGGCGTCGAGGAACTCGCGGTCGTGGCTGATCACGAGCAGCGTGCCGCTGTAGCGCGTGAGCCAGCTTTCGAGCCACACCAGCGCGTCCAGGTCCAGGTGGTTGGTCGGTTCGTCCAGCAGCAGCAGGTCGCTCGGGCACATGAGCGCGCGCGCCAGCTGCAGCCGCATGCGCCAGCCGCCGGAAAAGCTGTCGGTAGGTTGCTGCAGTTGCGCCGGCTGAAAGCCCAGGCCGAGGATGAGGGCCTGCGCGCGGGCGGTGGCGTCGTGCGCTCCGGCGTCGGCCAGATCGGCGTGCGCCTGCGCGATGGCCATGCCGTTGCCTGCGGCCTGCGCCTGCGCGAGCTGCGCCTGCAGCTGCGTCAGCCGGGTGTCGCCCGCGAGCACGAAGGCGGTTGCGGGCTCGGCGGTCTGCGGCATTTCCTGCGCCACGCTGGCCAGACGCCATTGCCGAGGCAGCGCCACGTCGCCGCTGTCCTCGTGCAGCGTGCCCTGCAGCAGCGCGAAGAGCGACGATTTGCCCGCACCGTTGCGCCCGACGAGGCCGACGCGTTCACCGGGCTGGATGGTGGCGCTCGCGCCGTCGAGCACCACCTTGGTGCCACGGCGCAAGGTGACGTTCTTCAGGGTCAGCATGCAGGGGCGGCCCGTTCGGGGGCCAGCGGCGTCGAGCCGCCATGGGCCGGTTGCGCGAAGGGTGCCTCAGGCAGGTTTGACGTCCAGCACGATCTCCGTGAAGGAGGCCTGGTCGTCCTCGGGCATCTCTTCGGCTTCTCGTTGCGCCTTGGCTGCGCGTGCGGCCATTGTGAAGTCGTTTTGCAGGCGCCACATGAGGTTGGTCGGAGAATCGGCGTTCGCCAGGCCTTCCTTGCGCGTGATCTTTTCGTCCATGATGAGATGGGCGAGCGCTTCCTCGAAGGTCTGCGATCCTTCGGCCATGGATTTTTCCATCGCGTCGCGCACGCCGGAGAAGTCGCCCTTCTCGATCAGGTCGCCCACGAGCTTGGTGTTGAGCATCACCTCGGTGGCGGGCAGGCGCTCGCCGTGCGGCGTGCGCACGAGACGCTGCGAGACGATGGCCTTGAGCGCGGATGAGAGGTCCCCCAGCATGGTGGAGCGGACCTCGACCGGGTAGAACGACAGGATGCGGTTGAGCGCGTGGTAGCTGTTGTTGCCGTGCAGGGTCGCGAGGCACAGGTGGCCCGATTGCGCATAGGCGATGGCGGCCGACATGGTTTCGCGGTCGCGGATTTCGCCGATCAGGATCACGTCGGGGGCCTGGCGCAACGCGTTCTTGAGCGCAGTTTGCAGCGTGCGCGTGTCACTGCCGACTTCGCGCTGGTTGACGATGGACTTGCGGTTCTTGAACTGGTATTCGATGGGCTCCTCGACGGTGAGGATGTGGCCAGTCATCGCGGCGTTGCGCTCGTCGATCATCGCGGCAAGCGTCGTGCTCTTGCCCGAGCCGGTGGCGCCCACGAGCAGGATCAATCCACGCTTTTCCATGATGAGATCGCTCAGCACGGGCGGCAGGTTCAGCGTCGACAGCTGGGGAATGTCCTGCGCGATGAAACGGATGACGACGGCATAGGTGCCGCGCTGGCGCATGGCGCTGATACGAAAGCGCCCCACGCCGGTGAGCGGGACGCCCATGTTGAGTTCGCCCGTTTCCTCCAGCTCCTCGATGCGCTCGGGGGGCACGACCTCGGCCAGCAGGTTCCTGGGCGAGTCGGGGGCGAGCAGCTGGTTGTTGACGGGGACGCACTCACCGTTGATCTTGATGAGCGCCGGCGCGTTGGCCGAAAGGTAGACGTCCGAGGCCTTTTTTTCGCCCATCAGTCTCAATATGCGTTCCATCGTGCCCATCGGTATCTCCTCGCTCTGCTTGCGAACTTCCATTATCGGCGATGCCACCTCCGAAGTGGCGCGTCCAGGCGGCCCCGCAGGGGCGGCTTTCATGGTTATCGGCTGAAACGCCGTGCAATGGAGGCCGTCGCGATCTACCGCGTATTTGCCGGCGTGTGCCCCGCGCGCGAGCGCGCGAGGATGGCACTGATCGTTGCACGCCTGTCGTTTGCCGAGGGCGTGGTGATCGCGGGGTTGGCCGCACGGGCTGCAGCGGACGCGCCGTGCAGGCGGGTCTGCCGCGCGGCGTAGCGCTCCCGTGCGTGCGCTGCCTGCTTTTCAGACCAGGCGGACCAGCCGGTTGCCGTACCGCTCACGTTTTCCATGGCAATGCAATCGACCGGGCAGGCCGCGACGCACAGCTCGCAGCCGGTGCAGTGCTCGTCGATGATGGTGTGCATGCGCTTGTGGATGCCGACGATCGCGTCCGTCGGGCACGCCTTGGCGCACAGCGTGCAGCCTATGCACCAGTCTTCGTCGATGACCGCGACCGTGCGCGGCGCCTCGCTGCCGTGCTCCGGGTCCAGTGGCTGCGCCGGCATGCCGGTGATTGCGGCCAGCCGGGCCATGCCCTCGGCGCCACCGGGCGGGCAGCGGTTGATGGGGGCCTGGCCGCTCGCGATCGCCTGCGCGTAGGCCGCGCAATCGGGGTAGCCGCAGCGCGTGCACTGCGTTTGCGGCAGCGCCGCCTCGATGCGCGCGGCGAGCGCATCCACGGCGGGAGCATGCGCCGGTGCAGGCGCCATGGCGTGCGGCGTCAGGCCACCTTGCGCCTGCGCGGCGTTTCGCGCGCCGCGGCCGGTGGTTGGTGCTTGGCGATGAACTTGCGCGTCATCGGGTAGACCACCTCACGCCAGCGGCGGCCGCTGAAGATGCCGTAGTGTCCGGCGCCCGCGATGGTCTTGTGCTGGTGCATTCCGTCGGGGATGCCGGTGCACAGGTCGTGCGCGGCGCGCGTCTGGCCCGAGCCCGAGATGTCGTCAAGCTCCCCTTCCACCGTGAGCAGCGCCGTGCGGGTGATGTCTTGCGGGCGCACGCGCTCGGTGGCGCCTTCGGGCGAGACGACGTCCCACGTGCCGTTGACCAGGTTGTAGTCCTGGAACACCGTCCGTATGGTTTCGAGGTAGTAGGCCGCGTCCATGTCGAGCACGGCGTTGTACTCGTCGTAGAACTTGCGGTGCGCCGCGGCGCTCGCGTCGTCTCCCGTCATCAGGTTGCGGAAATAGTCGTAGTGGCTCGAGGCGTGGCGATCCGGGTTCATCGCAACGAAGCCCGCATGCTGCAGAAACCCCGGATAGACCTCGCGGCCGGCGCCGGGAAAGCGGCTGGGCACGCGGTAGATCACGTTGTTCTCGAACCACTCGAAGCTGTGCTGCTCGGCCAGGTTGTTGACCGCGGTCGGCGAGCGGCGTGCGTCGATGGGGCCGCCCATCATCACCATGCTGCGGGGCGTCTGTTCGCCGCGGCTGGCCAGCAGCGAGACGGCGGCAAGCACCGGCACCGTGGGCTGGCACACGCTCATCACGTGGCATTGGCCGTAGGTGGCGTGCAGGTGGCGGATGAATTCCTGCACATAGTTGACGTAGTCGTCCAGGTGAAAGAGCCCTTCGGTGACCGGCACGTTGCGCGCATTCTTCCAGTCGGTGATGTAGACCTTGTGGCCCGACAGCAGCGTGTTCACCGTGTCGCGCAGCAACGTGGCGTGGTGGCCCGACAGCGGCGCCACGAGCAGTACCACCGGCTGTTGCTTGAGCTTGTCGAGCGTGGCCAGATCGTCGGAAAAGCGCTTGAAGCGGCGCAGCTCGCAAAACGGCTTGTCGATTTCCACGCGCTCGTGGATCGCCACATTGACCCCGTCCACATCCACCGTGCGGATGTTGAATCCGGGTTTTTCGTAGTCCTTGCCCAGCCGGTGCAACAGGTCGTAGCCGGCTGAAATGCGGTGCGCGATCGGGGTCTCGCTGAACGGCCACTGCGGGTTGCTGTAGAGCTTGGACATGACATGCGCCAGGTCGGCAAAGGGCTCCATCAGGGTACGCTGGGTCTCGTAGAGGGTATAGAGCATGAGGTCGTAGCGAGTGATGCTGCGGTGCAATATATCAATAATCCCCTGCGCCTGTCGTACGTGGAAGCACCGATAAAAAGTCGCCCGCGCGACACAGATGCAATCAATGATTACAAATCACTATGGATTGCGTAGCGCGTACGGCGCTCAGGTGCTTGCGTATTCCCAATAACGATATGCATATGTATTTTCCGCATACCGGTGCGGTGCTGTTCGAAAGGACTGATTCACCGGTGCCGGGTCGCGCCTGCCGGAGGCTCAGACCGTGGTGTTTTCGCTAATCGGGCGGATTGCTTGGTGGCGGGCGAGCGCTGCAACCTCGCGCGCACCCAGGTGCCTGAGCGTGTGGTCGCTCCAGACCTGGCGCCAGCGGCGGCTGCCGGGCAGGCCGTTGCGCAGGCCCAGCATGTGCCGCGCGATGGCGTGCCAGTGCGTGCCATGGGTGGCGGCCTCGCGCTCCATGTAGTCGACCATCGCTGCCTCGATCTGCTCGCGCTCGCGTGGCACGGCGGGGGCGCCGAAGAACCTCGTGTCCCATTCGGCCAGCCACCAGGGGTTGTGGTAGGCCTCGCGCCCGACCATCGCGCCGTCCACGCCGTCGAGCTGGGCTGAAACGGCAGCGCTGTCGCGCAGGCCCCCGTTGAGCACGACGGTCAGGCGCGGAAAGTCCTGCTTGAGCCGCGCGACGACGTCGTAGCGCAGCGGTGGAACCTCGCGGTTTTCCTTCGGAGACAGGCCGTGCAGCCAGGCGTTGCGTGCGTGCGCGATGAAGACCGAGCAGCCTGCGTCGGCCACGGTGCCGACGAAATCGCGCACGAAGCCATAGCTTTCCTCGTGATCGATGCCAATGCGGTGCTTGACCGTGACGGGGACGGATGTCGCATCGACCATCGCCTTGACGCCATCGGCGACGAGCTGCGGCTCGCGCATCAGGCAGGCGCCGAACGCGCCGCGCTGCACGCGATCGCTCGGGCAGCCGCAGTTGAGGTTGATCTCGTCGTAGCCCCATTGCTCACCCAGGCGCGCGGCGTGCGCGAGGTCCGCGCTTTCGCTGCCGCCCAGTTGCAGCGCGAGCGGATGTTCCTCGGGGTTGAAGCGCAGGTGCCGCGCAACGTCGCCGTGCAGCAGCGCGCCGGTGGTCACCATCTCGGTGTAGAGCAGCGCGTGGCGGCTGAGCAGGCGGTGGAAGTAGCGGCAGTGCCGATCGGTCCAATCCATCATGGGCGCCACGCAGAGGCGCCAGGGGCTCGGGGCTGAGGTGTCGGGCACGTTGGGGCCTGGATTGCAACCAGGGTTTTCAGTGTTTTACGGGCTTGGCGCTTGATGGGCAAGCGCGAACAGCTATCAACGTTGCAGGTTCAACCGGCGGCTTCCAGGCCGCTGGCGAAGTGCGTGCGCATCGCCTCGCTGGCCGCCTGGGGCTCGTGCGCGGCCAGCGCGGCCATGATGGTGCGGTGCTCGGCGAGCGAGTCGGCGATGCGCCCGCGCTTGAAGAGCGAATGGTGGCGGTTGAGCTTCATTACCTTGCGCAGATCGGTCACCATCTGCTCGCGCCAGCGGTTGTCTGCCAGGCGCAGCAGCTCGGTATGAAAGTGCTCGTTGACGCGAAAGAACTGCTCGTGGTCGTCGCAGGATCGCTCCAGCTCGTCGTGCAGCGCCTGCAGTTGGGCGAGCTCTGCGGGGTCGGCGCGGCGCGCGATGTCGGCGGCGGCGTCGCTTTCGAGCAGTGCGAGCAGGTGGTAGACGTCGCGCAAATCCTTGTCAGAGGTTTCGGTGACGTAGGCGCCGCGGCGCACCTTCATCGTCACCAGTCCTTCGGTGGCCAGCACCTTGAGCGCCTCGCGCAGCGGCGTGCGGCTGATGCCGAATTCCTCGGCGATCTTCAGTTCGTCGATCCAGCCGCCGGGCTCCAGCTCGCGCTGGAAGATCCGCTGGCGCAGCGCTTCGGCCACGTCTTCGTAGAGCGCGCGCGGCGTGAGGTTGGCGGTGGACATGGACGCACTGTACCGCAAAAAATTAGAAATTAATAATTACAAAAACGATATACTGCGCCCATCGGTCGTTGCGCACAGAATGCGGCGACCTCAGCAACCCAGCCCCCAGCCACCATGAGCGATACCGCACCGACCTTTCAGCCCGCCGATCTTGCCGCCTGGACCAGGGCGGCGGCCAAGTCGGCCCCCGAGGGCGACATCAGCCGCCTGAACTGGAATACGCCGGACGGCATCACCGTCAAGCCGCTGTACACCGCCGCCGACACCGCGCAGCTACCGTACGTGAACACGCTGCCGGGGTTCGAGCCCTATCTGCGCGGGCCGCAGGCCACGATGTACGCAGGCCGCCCGTGGACGATCCGCCAGTACGCGGGCTTTTCCACCGCAGAGGAATCCAACGCCTTCTATCGCAAGGCGCTGGCGGCGGGCGGGCAGGGCGTCTCGGTGGCCTTCGACCTGGCGACGCACCGCGGCTACGACAGCGATCACCCGCGCGTGACGGGCGACGTGGGCAAGGCGGGCGTGGCGATCGATTCGGTCGAGGACATGAAGGTGCTGTTCGACCAGATCCCGCTGGACAAGGTCAGCGTGAGCATGACGATGAACGGCGCGGTGCTGCCGGTGCTCGCGGGCTACGTGGTGGCGGCCGAGGAGCAGGGCGTGCCGCAGGACAAGCTCTCGGGGACGATCCAGAACGACATCCTCAAGGAGTTCATGGTCCGCAACACCTATATCTATCCGCCCAAGCCGAGCATGCGCATCATCGGCGACATCATCGAGTACACGGCGCACCACATGCCGAAGTTCAACTCGATCACCATCAGCGGCTACCACATGCAGGAGGCGGGCGCGAACCAGGCGCTGGAGCTCGCCTTCACGCTGGCCGACGGCAAGGAGTACGTGAAGACCGCCATCGCCAAGGGCATGGACGTGGACGAGTTCGCCGGGCGCCTGTCGTTCTTCTGGGCGATCGGCATGAACTTCTACCTGGAGATCGCCAAGATGCGCGCCGCGCGCCTGCTGTGGTGCCGCATCATGAAGGGGTTCAACGCGAAGAAGCCCAAGAGCCTGATGCTGCGCACGCACTGCCAGACCAGTGGCTGGAGCCTGACCGAGCAGGACCCGTACAACAACATCGTGCGCACCGCCATTGAGGCCATGGCGGCGGTGTTTGGCGGCACGCAGAGCCTGCACACCAATTCCTTCGACGAGGCGATCGCGCTGCCCACGGAGTTTTCCGCCCGCATCGCGCGCAACACCCAGCTCATCATCCAGGAAGAAACCCACATCACCAAGGTGATCGACCCCTGGGCGGGCTCGTACATGATGGAAAAACTCACGCAGGACATGGCGGACGCCGCGTGGAAGATCATCGAGGAAGTCGAAGGCATGGGCGGCATGACAGCCGCGGTGGACAGCGGCTGGGCCAAGCTCAAGATCGAGGCGGCCGCGGCCGAGAAGCAGGCGCTGATCGATTCGGGCAAGGAAGTGATCGTCGGCGTGAACAAGTACAAGCTCGCTCACGAAGACACGGTGGACATCCTGGAGGTGGACAACGTCAAGGTGCGCGAGAGCCAGGTGGCGCGGCTCAAGGATTTGAAGCAAAAACGCGATCAAGCGCAGGTGGAGCAAGCGCTGGCAGCTCTCACAAACGCAGCAAAAACCGGCGAAGGCAACCTGCTCGATCTTTCGATCAAGGCGATCCGCCTGCGCGCCACGGTGGGGGAGGTGAGCGATGCACTCGAAAAAATCTTCGGCCGCCACCGCGCGGACACGCAAATGGTGAGCGGCGTGTACGCCACCGCCTACGAAGGCGCCGAGGGCTGGGACAAGCTCAAGGCCGAGATCGACGAGTTCGCCAAGGAGCAGGGCCGCCGCCCGCGCGTGATGATCGCCAAGCTTGGCCAGGACGGGCATGACCGCGGCGCCAAGGTCGTTTCCACCGCCTTCGCCGACCTGGGCTTTGACGTGGACATCGGCAGCCTCTTTCAGACCCCCGAGGAATGCGCGCGCCAGGCGATCGAGAACGACGTGCACGCCATCGGCGTCTCCACGCTCGCGGCGGGCCACAAGACGCTGGTGCCCGCCATCATCAACGAGCTGAAGAAGCAGGGCGCCGACGACATCATCGTCTTCGTCGGCGGCGTGGTGCCGCGCCAGGACTACGACTTTCTCTACCAGGC
>JAIXLP010000062.1:18386-19893 GCA_026954015.1 Burkholderiales bacterium
TCGTCTTCGTCGGCGGCGTGGTGCCGCGCCAGGACTACGACTTTCTCTACCAGGCGGGCGCCAAGGGCATCTACGGCCCGGGCACGCCGATCCCGGTCAGCGCCAAGGACGTGCTGGAGCAGATCAGGAAGGCGATTGCGGCATGAACGAACAGCAATCGCGTCCGCTGGGCAAACGCTCCTGACCGTGAAAACGCCGGTTTTTCTCTTCGACCGTGTGTGCGCCGGGCACGGTGCCGCAACGATCGGGGCGGCCCATGATTGACGCCATCGTTCATGGTCGGCCGCTGGTGCGCCGCCGCGCCATCGCCAAGGCGATCACGCTGCTTGAATCCACGCGCGCCGACCATCGCGCGCAGGCCGATGCGCTGCTCACGGCACTCCTGCCGCACACGGGCAAGGCGCTGCGCCTGGGCATCAGCGGCGTTCCGGGCGTGGGCAAGAGCACCTTCATCGAGGCGCTGGGCATGCACCTCATCGGGCAGGGTTTGCGCGTCGCGGTGCTCGCCATCGACCCGTCCTCCACCGTCTCGGGCGGCTCCATCCTCGGCGACAAGACGCGCATGGAGCAGCTGAGCAACCAGGAGGGCGCGTACATCCGCCCCAGCCCCAGCGGCGGCACGCTCGGCGGCGTGGCCGACAAGACGCGCGAAGCCATGCTGGTGTGCGAGGCCGCGGGCTACGACGTGGTGATCGTCGAGACCGTGGGCGTGGGCCAGAGCGAGACGGCGGTGCACGGCATGACCGACATGTTCTGCGTGCTGCAGCTGCCCAATGCGGGCGACGACCTGCAGGCGATCAAGAAGGGCGTGATGGAGCTCGCTGACCTCGTCGTCATCAACAAGGCGGACATCGACCCGCGTGCCGCGATCCGCGCGCGCACGCAGATCACCTCGTCGCTGCGCCTGATGGCGATGCAGGGCAACCCCGCGCACGTGCTGGGCGACGAGACGCGCTGGAGCCCGCGCGTGCTCACGCTGAGCGCGCTCAAGAGCGAAGGCATCGCCGAATTCTGGGATGCCGTCACCGAATTTCGCCGCCTGCAGACCGCCAATGGGCGGCTCGCCGCGCGGCGGCAACAGCAGGCGCTGGCGTGGATGTGGGAGCGCATCGACGCGGGCCTGCGCGCCGCGTTCCGCGAACACCCGCGCGTGCGCGAGCTGCTGCCGCAGATGCAGGCCGACGTGATCGCGGGCCGCGTGGCCGCCAGCACCGCAGCACGAAATATGCTTGCAGCACAGGCTGGGCAAGCGCGGGCAGCTATCAACTGAATAGTAAACAGCGTTATCACAAGGAATGACCATGCAGACCATCCTGGAACAACTGGACGCCAAGCGCGAGCTCGCGCGCCTGGGCGGCGGGCAAAAGCGCATCGATGCCCAGCACGCCAAGGGCAAGCTCACCGCGCGCGAGCGCATCGAACTGCTGCTCGATGAGGGCACGTTCGAAGAGTGGGACATGTTCGTCGAGCACCGCTGCGCCGACTTCGGCATGCAGGACAACAAGAT
>JAIXLP010000062.1:20317-23430 GCA_026954015.1 Burkholderiales bacterium
CTGGGCGGCGCGCTCACCCACACCACGAGGAGCGGCGTGGCCGACATGGCGTTCGAGAACGACGTGGAGGCGCTCCTGATGCTGCGCCGCCTGTACAACTACCTGCCGCTGAACAACCGCGAAAAGCCGCCGGTGCGCCCGAGCAAGGACCCGATCGACCGCGCCGACCTGAGCCTGGATACGCTGGTGCCCGCCAACCCGAACCAGCCCTACGACATGAAGGAGCTGATCCTCAAGACGGTGGACGACGGCGACTTCTTCGAGCTGCAGCCCGAGTACGCGAAGAACATCGTGATCGGCTTCGGGCGCATGGACGGGCAGCCCGTGGGCATCGTCGCCAACCAGCCGCTGGTGCTCGCGGGGTGCCTGGACATCAAGAGCAGCATCAAGGCCGCGCGCTTCGTGCGCTTTTGCGATGCCTTCAACATTCCCATCATCACCTTTGTCGATGTGCCCGGCTTCATGCCCGGCACGTCGCAGGAGTACGGCGGCATCATCAAGCATGGCGCGAAGCTGCTGTTTGCCTATGCCGAATGCACCGTGCCCAAGGTCACCGTCATCACGCGCAAGGCCTATGGCGGCGCGTACGACGTGATGAGCTCCAAGCACCTCAGGGGCGACGTGAACCTCGCCTGGCCCAACGCCGAGATCGCGGTGATGGGCGCCAAGGGCGCGGTGGAAATCATCTTTCGCCAGGACAAGAACGACCCCGCCAAGCTCGCCGCGCGCGAGGCCGAATACAAGACGCGCTTCGCCAACCCCTTCGTGGCGGGCGCGCGCGGCTTCATCGACGACGTGATCCAGCCGCACGAAACGCGCAAGCGCATCTGCCGCTCGCTCGGCATGCTGCAAAACAAGACGCTGGAAAACCCGTGGCGCAAGCACGGCAACATGCCGCTGTGATCGGAACAGAGAGAAGAACCATGTTTACCAAAATCCTGATCGCCAATCGCGGCGAAATTGCCTGCCGCGTCATCGCCACGGCCAAGAAAATGGGCATCGCCACCGTGGCGGTGTATTCGGACGCCGACGCCGGCGCGCGCCACGTCAAGCTCGCCGACGAGGCCGTGCACATCGGCCCCGCGCCCTCGCGCGAGTCGTATCTGCAGGCCGACAAGATCATTGCCGCGTGCAAGCAGACCGGCGCGCAGGCCGTGCACCCCGGCTACGGCTTCCTGAGCGAGAACGAAGGCTTCGCGCGTCGCGTGGAGGAAGAGGGCATCGCCTTCATCGGCCCCAGGCACCACGCGATTGCCGCGATGGGCGACAAGATCGCGTCCAAGAAGCTCGCCAAGGAAGCGGGCGTGAACTGCATCCCCGGCTGGAACGAGGCCATCGACTCGCCCGAGCACGCGGTGCAGATCGCCAGGGACGTCGGCTACCCGGTGATGATCAAGGCCAGCGCGGGCGGCGGTGGCAAGGGCCTGCGCGTGGCCTACAACGACAAGGAAGCCTTCGAGGGCTTTGCCTCGTGCAAGCATGAAGCGCTGAGCGCCTTCGGCGACGACCGCGTGTTCATCGAAAAATTCGTCGAGCAGCCGCGCCACATCGAAATCCAGGTGCTGGGCGACGGCTTCGGCAACGTCATCTATCTGAACGAGCGCGAATGCTCGATCCAGCGCCGCCACCAGAAGGTGCTGGAAGAAGCGCCTTCGCCCTTCATCAGCGACGCCACGCGCAAGGCCATGGGCGAGCAGGCCGTGCTGCTGGCCAAGGCCGTGCAGTACCAGAGCGCGGGCACGGTGGAATTCGTCGTCGGCAAGAACCAGGACTTCTACTTTCTGGAGATGAACACCCGCCTGCAGGTCGAGCACCCGGTGACGGAAAGCATCACCGGCCTGGACCTCGTGGAGTGGATGATCCGCATCGCCGCCGGCGAGCAGCTCACCATCACGCAGTCGCAGGTCAAGCGCGAGGGCTGGGCCATCGAGTGCCGCATCAACGCCGAAGACCCCTTCCGCAACTTCCTGCCCTCCACGGGCCGACTGGTGCGCTTCGAGCCGCCGCCGCAGACCATGTTCCAGGCCGACATGAGCCAGCGCTTTGGCGTGCGCGTGGACACCGGCGTGTACGAGGGCGGCGAGATCCCGATGTACTACGACTCGATGATCGCCAAGCTCATCGTGCACGGGCAGGACCGGAACGACGCGATCCAGAGGATGCGCGCCGCGCTCAACGCCTTCGTGATCCGCGGCGTCGAAAGCAACATCCCCTTCCAGGCGGCGCTGCTCGGCCACCCCGACGTGCAAAGCGGCAACTTCAACACCGGCTTCATCGCCGAGCACTACCCGCACGGCTTTCATGCCGAGGACGTGCCGCACGAAGATCCGAACTTCCTCGTCGCGCTCGCGGCCTACATGCACCGGCGCTACCGCGCGCGTGCCTGCGGCATCAGCGGGCAGATGGTGGGGCACGAGATCAAGGTGGGCGAGGAGTTCACCGTCGTGGTGCTGGGCGCCGAGGGCAAGCATGTGCCGCACCAGGTGAGCGTGACCGATTACGTGGATCAATCGGGCTCCAGCGCAGTCCAGGTGGGCACCAGAAGCTACAAGATCAGCAGCAGCGCGCACCTGGGCAGCATCCGCGTGCAGGGCGCGTGCAACGGGCGCGGCTTCACCGCGCAGGTGGAGCGCGGCGTGGCGGGCAACCCGCTGGCGCTGCGCGTGCGCCACAACGGCACGCAGATCGACGCGCTCGTGCTCACGCCGCTGCGCGCCCGGCTCCTGGCCCTCATGCCCTACAAGGCGCCGCCGGACATGAGCAAGTTCGTGCTCTCGCCCATGCCGGGCCTGCTGGTGCAGGTGGCGGTGCAGCCCGGCCAGAAGGTGCAGGCGGGCGAGCGCGTGGCCGTGATCGAGGCGATGAAGATGGAGAACGTGCTCTTTGCCAGCGCCGACGGCGTCGTCAAGGAGATCAAGGCCGCGCAGGGCGAGAGCCTGGCGGTGGACCAGGCCATCGTCGAATTCGAGTAGGAGCGCGCGCTGCCCACGCTTACCATCGCCATCCACGCGGTGCCCGGGGCGCGCAGCACCGAGCCCGCCGGCGAGCATGCGGGCGCGCTGCGCGTGCGCCTGGCCGCACCGCCGGTGGACGGCAAGGCCAACGCCGAGCTG
>JAIXLP010000062.1:23440-30594 GCA_026954015.1 Burkholderiales bacterium
GCTGCGCGTGCGCCTGGCCGCACCGCCGGTGGACGGCAAGGCCAACGCCGAGCTGCTGCGCTGGGCCGCGGACGCGCTGGGTGTGGGGCGCGGCGCCGTGACGCTGGTGCGCGGCGCGAGCGGCCGGCGCAAGACGCTCGCGGTGGAGTTCGCCACCCCCGCTGCGCTGGCGCAGGCACAGGCCACCGTGGCGGGGTGGAGGCAGCCATGAACACGCAGGAGCACTTCATGCGCTCGGATACCGCGCTGCTGGTAGTCGATGCCCAATATGGCTTCATGCCGGGCGGGGGTCTGCCCGTCGAGGGCGGCGACGCGATCGTGCCGGTCATCAACCGCATCGCGCCGCGTTTTGCGAACGTCGTGCTCACGCAAGACTGGCACCCGCGCGACCACGTCTCCTTTGCCGCCAGCCACCCCGGCCGGGCGCCGTTTGAAACGATACGGCTGCCCTACGGCGAGCAGGTGCTCTGGCCCACGCACTGCGTGCAGGGCACGCACGACGCCGCGCTGCACGCCGATCTGCGCATCGACCACGCGCAGCTCATCGTGCGCAAGGGCTTTCGGCGCGAGCTCGACAGCTACTCCGCCTTCGTCGAAGCCGACCGGCGCACCACCACGGGCCTGGCCGCCTACCTTGGGGCGCGCGGCATTCGCGCGCTCTACCTGTGCGGGCTGGCCACCGATTACTGCGTGGCCTGGAGCGCGCTCGACGCCCGCGCCGCCGGGTTCGAGGCCACGGTGGTCGAGGATGCCTGTCGCGCCATCGACCTGGACGGCTCGCTCGCACGCGCCTGGAGCGCCATGGCGGCTGCCGGTGTGCGCCGCTGCACTTCCGCAGAAATATGAGTCCAAAGTACCGCCAGCGCTTGTCCAGAAAGCGCGAGAAGCTATCAGCATTGAAGCATAGACCAGGAGCATGACCATGACGACACGACCGTTTCGCGTGCTGGGCATCCAGCAGGTGGCCATAGGCGGTACCGACAAGGCGGCGCTGCGGCGCCTCTGGGTCGATCTGCTGGGCCTGGTGCCCGCGGGCAACTTCCAGAGCGAGCGCGAGAACGTCGATGAAGACATCGTCACGCTCGGGCGGGGCACGCACAGGGTCGAGGTCGACCTGATGCAGCCGCTGGATGCCGCCAGGAAGCCGGCGGTGCACATCCCGCCGCTGAACCACATCGGCCTGTGGATCGACGACCTGCCCCGGGCCGTCGAGTGGCTCACGGCGCAGGGCATGCGCTTTGCGCCGGGCGGCATCCGCAAGGGTGCATCGGGCTACGACGTGTGCTTCGTGCACCCGCGCGGCAACGAGGCGTCACCGCTGAGCGGCGAGGGCGTGCTGCTGGAACTCGTGCAGGCGCCGCCCGAGGTGATCGCCGCGCTTGGCTGAGCGCGTTCCTCAATCCAGGCTGATCTTCGCCTTCTCGATCAGCATCTGGTACTGCTCGGCCCTGGCCTGCGCGCGGCGCTGCATCTCGGGGATGGACCAGGACAGCGGCTGGAACGCGAAGGTCGCGAACTGCTTCACCACCTGAGGGTCTGCAAGCACCGCGAGCACGTCGGCGTGGATCTGGTCGCGCAGCGCGGGCGCGATGCCCTTGGGCGCCAGCAGCGACACGAAGGAGTTCACGTCCAGCTCGGCCGGGCCGCCGGCCTCGGTCATGGTGGGCGTGTCGGGCATCTGCGGGATGCGCTTGGGCGCGGCGATCGCGAGGTAGCGCAGCTTGCCGGCCTTGTACACGCCCTGGCTGGATGGCAGGCTCGCGAAGCTCCACTGCGGGTCGCCATTGGCCACCGAGGTGAAGAGCTGCCCCATCTCCTTGTACGGCACGTGCACCATCTGCGTGCCGGTCAGAAAGCCCAGCCACTCGCCGCCGAGATGGCCGGGGCTGCCGGGGCCCCACGAGCCGTAGCTGACCTTGTCGGGCGCGCTCCTGGCCGCGGCGATCAGGTCGCCCATGTTCTTCCACGGGGAGTTGGTCGGCACCGCGACGAAGAACGGCGTGATGAACAGCGGTGCGACGAAGTCGAAGTGCTGCAGCGTGACGAAGTTGCGCTGCTTGTACAGGTAGGGCAGCGCGGCCACGTGCTCGCTGTCGAGCTGCAGCAGCGTGTAGCCGTCGGGCTTGGCGCGGCGCGCGGCCTCGATGGCGACGAAGCCGCCGCCACCGGGGCGGTTTTCCACGACCACGCCCTGCTTCCAGCGCGTGGCGAGCTTTTCGCTGACGATGCGCAGCACCGCGTCGGGGCCGCTGCCCACGGGAAAGGCGGTGACGATGGTGACGGTACGCAGCGGAAAGGCCGGGGCGCCTTGCGCGATGGCGCCGGGCGCGGCGGCGGATGCGAGCAGCGCGGCGCCGGCGGCCAGTGCGTGGCGGCGCGAGCGGGAGTGGTTGCGGCGTTGGGGCATGGTGGTCTTTCGGGGTGGTTGGATCACGGGTTGCGCTCAGGCGCGCGCGGGGCCGACGGTGAGGGTCACTTCGCCCACGCCCTGCACGTGCCCGACGAGGTGATCGCCCGGCACGACGGCGCCGACGCCCTCGGGCGTGCCGGTGTAGATGAGGTCGCCGGGCTGCAGCCCGTAGAACAGCGAGAGATCGGCGATCACCTCGCGGATGTTCCAGATCAGGCGGCTCACGTCCGAGTGCTGCTTCACCTGCCCGTTGACGGCCAGCTCGATCGCGCCCGATTCGATCACCGTGCCCGGCATGGGGACGATGGCGCTGCAGACGCTGGAGTGCTCCACGTCCTTGCCCAGATCCCAGGGGCGGCCCTTGTCGCGCGCCGCCAGTTGCAGGTCGCGCCGCGTCATGTCCAGGCCGCAGGCGTAACCGTAGATGTACTCGTGCGCGTCTTCCGCGGCGATGCGAAAGCCCGCCTTGCCGATCGCGACGACCAGTTCCATCTCGAAGTGGTAGTTGTGCGTTTGCGCGGGGTAGGGTGTGGTGGCGCCGGAGGCGGTAATCGTGTGCGGCGACTTGGTGAAGTAGAACGGCCGCTCCACGCTCTTGTCCACGGGCTTGCCCATCTCCAGCGCGTGCGCGTGGTAGTTGCGGCCGACAAAGAACAGGCGATGAACGGGCAGGCGCTGCGCGCTGCCTTGTACTGCAACGCTGGGTGTGGGGGTGGGTGCCCAGAGGTAGGTGGTATTGGTCATGACGGGTGTGGTTGGGGGGATGGTTCAGGCCTGCGCCGCGCCGAGCTGGACCCGGTAGGCGTGCACAGCTTCGAAGATCGGCGTGTCGCTGAAGCGAAACAGGTCGAGCGCGGGGGCGTCGGCCCCGCAGCGGGCGGTGAAGGGCTGCCACGAGGGCACGACGAACATGTCGCCCTTCTCGACCTGCCAGCGCTCGGCGCCGACCTGCACGCTGCCCTGGCCGTCGAACACCTGGTAGACGCTGGAGCCCACCTCGCGGCGCTCCACGCTGGCCGCGCCGCTGCGAATGCGGTGCATTTCGCAGCGCACCGTGGGCAGCACGTCGCGGCCGTTGGTCGGGTTGCTGTAGCGCACCGCCGCGTGGCCCGGGCTGAGCGTTACCGCGTGGCCTTCGGCCTCGAGCGCCAGTTGCTCGTTGAGCGCGCGGTCGGTATCCACCCAGCGGTACGCGAGCAGCGGCGTGGTGGCGCTGTCGTTCGTCTGGCTCACGGGGCGCAGGCCGGGGTGGGCCCACAGCCGCTCGGAGCGCGAGAGCTGCGGTGTGCCCATCTCGTCGGCGCTCAGCGTTGCGCGGCCCATCTCGAAGAACTGCGACTCGGTGGTGTAGGCGAAGGGGATGTCCAGCCCGTCGATCCACGCCATCGGGCGCGTTGCGGCGTTGTGGTGCGCGTGCCAGTTCCAGCCGCCCTGTGGCAGAAAGTCGCCGCGCGACATGCGCACGGCGTCGCCGTTGACCACGGTCCACACGCCTTCGCCCTCGAGGACGAAACGGAACGCGTGCTGCGTGTGGCGGTGCTCGGGCGCGTTCTCGCCGGGCATGAGGTACTGGATCGCGGCCCACAGCGTGGGCGTGGCGTAGGGGCGTCCGCCCAGCGTGGGGTTGGCCAGCGCGATGGCGCGGCGCTCGCCGCCGCGCCCGACGGGCACGAGGCGCCCGGCTTCTGCTGCCAGCTCGTTCAGGCGCTTCCAGCGCCAGAGGCAGGCGCTTGCCTTGCTTTGCGGGTGCATGGGCATCAGATCGCCGATCTGCGTCCACAGCGGTATCAGGCGCTCCTGCTCGAACCCGCGGTACAGCGCCTGCAGCGCGGGGGAGTCGTCCGGCTGGGCGGCATGGGTCGGCATCGTGGTGATGGTGGGGCTGGATGGCATCGCGCTTCCTCGTTCAGTGGTGCTGAAACGTGATGGTAAATCAAAAGTATACACATTACAAGTATACTGACAATATCGTTGCGACGATGCATGCCGTGCCACCGCCATGGCGGGCGGTGTCCGGGCCTCCACTATCATGGGCGCGGCGTGTGCCCCGGTCCGTGACCAGTAGCGGGTGGGCGCCCCGACCTTCAGCCCCAGCTTGCGCCATGTCGTTGCACCCCGAAGAAATCGAGCACTATCCCGGCTATTTCATCCGCCGGTTGCAGCAGATGGCCGTGGCGCGGTTCATGGAGGAGACGCAGGCGCACGGCGTCACGCCGGTGCAGTACGCGGCGCTCTCGGCGGTGCAGCGCCATCCGGGGATGGACCAGCGCACGCTCGCGCAGAGCATCCACTTCGACACCTCGACGATAGGCAGCGTGATCGACCGGCTGGAGGCGCGGGGGTGGCTGGTGCGCGGCGCAAGCGCCACCGACCGACGCGTGCGCCTGCTCACGCTCACGCCCGAGGGCGAGCGCCTGCTGGAGGCGGTGGAGCCCGCGGTGCAGCGCGCGCAGCAGCGCATGCTCGATCCCCTGCCCGAACGCCAGCGCCAGCAGTTCCTGCGCACGATGGCCACGCTGGTGCGCGCCTGCGACGCACCAGCGCAAGACGGCACGCCCGTGGCGGCAGGCACCACGCGCGCGCGCAAACGGGCCCGCTGAAGGGCCCGCCGGGGGCCGATTTCAGTCCGGCTTGTTCATCGGGCAGGTGCGTATGCCCAGCAGCGTGTACAGCGGGCAGAAGCGCAACGCCCCCGTGAGCAGCGGCACGACACCGAGGTAGCCCCACCAGCCCACGGTGCCGGTGGCGGCCAGCGCGATGAGCACGAGGCCGACGATGATGCGCAGGATGCGGTCGATGCCGCCGACGTTGACTTGCATGGTTTTCTCCTTTCAGCAGCCGGGCTGCAGGCCCAGCTTTTTCAACAAGTTGGCCATCAGGCACCACTGGGTGAACGCGCTTTGCAGCAGGTTCAGGCCCACGAAGGCCGTGAACGCGAGCCACCACGGGCTCACGAAGAGGGGGCTGCCTTCTACGCCAAGCGCGAGCGAGAGCAGGATGAAGAAGCCGGCGATGGCGCGGGTGGCTCTCCAGGTGGTCATGGTGATGTACTCCTCAGGTTGAACAAAGAAATCAGCGGTATTGGCGCAGGTAGCGCGCCTCGAAGTGCGCCTTGGCCCAGTGCAGGGCGCGCAGGTGGGGCAGCGTGAGGTGGCGCTTTTCGGTGCGCCAGACGAGCTTGCCGTCGCTGAGCGTGTCGATGATGCACAGCAGCTCGGCCTTGAAGGTGGCGCTCTCGGGGCGGCCCGCGAGCGCGTCGATGAGGTTTTGCGCGGCGGCCGCCGCCTGCAGGTCGGCCATGTGCGCCTGCTTGGGCGCCCAGTCGGGGCCGGGAAAGCTCCCTGCGTCGCCCACCACATAGGTGCGGCGCCAGCCCTGCACGCGGCACTGCGCGTCGGCGGCGATGAGGCCGCCGGGCGAGCGGGGCAGGTCGGTGGCGTCGAACCAGGCGTTGCCCGTCATGCCGCTCATGAAGAGGATGAGGTCGGCGGGGATTTCGCCGCCTTCGGTCACGACCTTGTCGGCTTCGAAGCGCAGGGGCTTGTGGCCCAGGTGCGTGACGATGTCGCGGCGCTGCATCTCGGCGAGGATGCCGCGCACGGCCTGCTCGCCCAGGCGCGCGCCGGGGGCGGTCTTGGGGTGGAAGAAGGTGAGGGTGAATTTCTCGCGGCGGCCCTCGCGGCGCAGCTGCGTGTCGATGCCGAAGAGGAATTCGAACATCGGCCCGCCGCGCACCGCGCCCGGCTCCTTGGGGTTGCCCGCGAAGCCCACGGCGATGGCGCCGCCCTGCATGGCCTTCAGGCGCTCGCGGATCTTTTCGGCGGCGGCAATGCCTTCGCAAGGGGTGATGGCATGCGCGATGCCGGGCAGTTTCTTGATGAAGCGCCCGCCGGTGGCGATGACCAGGGCGTCATTCGTGATGCGCTCGCCGGTGCTCGTGAGCACGGTGCGGCCGTTGTCTTCCAGGCCGGTCACTTCGGCCGCGACGTGGCGCACGCCCATGCGCTTGAAGAAGGGGGCGAGCGGCACGATGAGTTGTTCACGCGTGCGCGCGCCGCTTGGAATCCAGATGATGCCGGGCAGGTAGTGCAGTTCGGCGCGCGGCGAGACCAGCGTGATGGGGTGGGTGCACAGGCGCTTGCGCAGCTCGCGCACGGTGGAGAGCGCGCCGAAGCCGCTGCCGAGGAGGGTGATCTGGGGGGCGTTGTTCATGATGCTCATCTTTGAACGAATCGGGCTTCAGCCCAAGTCCATGGCGCGCGAGCAGCTATGGATTTCATGGTTTTTCCAGTGCGGTGCCGACTTCGCGCAGCGCTGCTTCGCCGAGCTGGCCCGCAAGCTGCGCCAGCCGCAGGCGCGCCAGCAGCGTGTCGGCGCGTGCCTGCGCGAGCTGCTGCTCGGTGGCGGCGGTGTCGTTGCGCGCGTGCAGCAGGTCAAGCAGCGTGCGCTCGCCCACCTCGTAGCCGGTGTGCGTGGCGTCTTCGCGCAGCCGGCTGGCCGAGAGCGCCGCTTCCAGCGCCACGGTCTGCGCTGCGCCGGTCTGCGTTGCCAGCCAGGCGGTCTGTACCTCGCGCATGAGCTGCTCGCGCGTGGCGTCTTCCTGCGCCTGGGCGGCGGCCAGGCGCGCGGCGGCCTCCTGCTCGCGGGCGGAGCGCATGCCGCCGGTGGAAAGCGGGATGGTGAGCTGCACGCCGACCATGGCGTTGAGGCTGGTGTTGCGTGCGGCGCCGAAGTCGCCATGGCC
>JAIXLP010000062.1:30934-48023 GCA_026954015.1 Burkholderiales bacterium
AGGTCGAAGCGGTCCTGCGCTTCCCTGGCGGAGCTTTGCACGGCCGTGATCTGGCTTTGCAGCACGCGCAGCTTTTCCTGCGCCATCGCCAGGCTCAGGTAGTGGCTGGCGGTGCGCAGCATCGCCTGCTGGCGCGCGGCCTGCAGTGCGAGTTCGGCGCGGTCGGCCTGCAGGTTCAGTTGCTGCTGCTGCGCGCGGCGCTCCCGGTTGTAGAGCGGTTGGCTCGCCTGCAGCGCCACGCGCGTGGCCGCGCCGCCGTGCACCGAGGTGGCGAAGTCCACGCCGCTTTGGGTGCCCAGGCCGGGCGCGGTGAACTGCGCGCCGCGCATGGTGGTGTCGCTCGCCGCCAGGCCCGCAGAGGCGGTGAGTGCCACCTGCGGGCGCCACAGGGCACTGGCCTGCTGGCGCTGCGGCTCGGCCACGCCCGCGGCGGCGCGGGCGGCGGCGAGCTGGCGGTCGTGCGACTCGGTGGCCTGCCAGGCCTCAAGCAGCGTGAGCGCCTGGGCGCTGGGCAGGAGCACCCAGGCGGCGGCGAGCAGCAGCATGGTTTTCAAGAGAAATATGGCTTTGGCGCTTGCTGGGCGGGCGCGAGCAGCTATGGTTTGATGAGTCATTGCGCCTCTCCTTGCCCGCGCACCACATCCGCGTGCTTGCGGTAGGCGACGTAATAGAGCAGCGGAATCACCACCAGCGTGAGCACGGTGGAGACGGCGATGCCGAAGATCAGCGAGATCGCCAGGCCGTTGAAGATCGGGTCGTTCAGGATGAAGAAGGCGCCGAGCATGGCCGCCACGCCGGTGAGCAGAATGGGCTGCGCGCGCGTGATGGCGGACTGCACGATGGCCTGCCTGAATTCCATGCCCGAGCGCACCTGCAGCCGGATGAAGTCCACGAGCAGGATGGAGTTGCGCACGATGATGCCCGCGAGCGCGATCATGCCGATCATGCTGGTGGCGGTGTACTGCGCGTTCAGGAGCGCGTGCCCCGGCATCACGCCGATGATGGTGAGCGGGATGGGCGCCATGATGACGAGCGGCGTCAGGTACGAGCCGAAGTGCGCCACCACCAGCAGGTAGATGAGGATCAGGCCCACGGCGTAGGCGGCGCCCATGTCGCGGAAGGTCTCGTAGGTGATCTGCCACTCGCCGTCCCACTTGAGGCTGTAGGCGCGGTAGGGGTCTTCGGGCTGGCGGATGAAGTATTCGGCTATGGCGCCGCCGCCCGGCGTGGCGATCTTCTGGATCGCGGCGCGCGCGGCGAACATGCCGTAGAGGGGGCTATCCACCTTTCCCGCCATGTCGGCGACGACGAGGTTCACGGGCAACAAATCCTTGTGGTAGATGGGCTGCTCGCGCAGGGTGTCGCTGATCGTCACCAGCTCGTGAATGGGCACGAGGGCGCCGGAGCTGGTGCGCACGGGCAGTTGCAGCAGGGTGTCGAGGCTCCCTTGCTGGTCGGCGGGCAGTTGCAGCAGCACGGGGGTGGCGTATTTGCTCTGCGCATCGTGCAGCCAGGTGGCGGCTTCGCCCGCAAGGCCCGCGTGCAGCGCGGCGACGATGGAGGCCTGCGCCACGCCCATGCTCGCGGCCTTGCGCCGGTCAACGAGCACCAGCTTCTTCGGCGCGTCGGCGATCGCGGAATCGTCCAGATCGACGATGCCCGCCGTCTCGCCCAGCGCCTGGCGCACGGCCTGGGCCACGGCGCGGCGGCCCTCGGCCTCGGGGCCGTAGATCTCGGCGACGATGGGCGAGAGCACGGGCGGGCCGGGTGGCACTTCCACCACCTTCACGTTGGCGCCCAGGCGCGCGCCGATCTGCTGCAGCGCCGGGCGCACGCGCGTGGCAATCGCATGGCTTTGCTCGTGGCGCTCGTGCTGGCCCTGCAGGTTCACCTGGATGTCACCCACGTGGCCGCCCGTGCGCAGGTCGTACTGGCGCACCAGGCCGTTGAAGTTGATCGGCCCGGCGGTGCCCGCGTAGGCCTGGAAGTCCGTCACCTCGGGCACGGTGGCCAGGTGCTCGCCCAGCGCGTGCAGCACGGCGGCGGTGCGCTCGGGCGGCGTGCCCGCGGGCATGTCCACGATGACCTGGAATTCGCTCTTGTTGTCAAACGGCAGCATCTTGAGCTGCACCCAGCCGAGGGCGGGCAGCAGCAGCGAGACGGCGATGAGCAGCGCCACGGCCAGGCCCAGCAGCGCGCGGTTGCGGCCGCCGCGGGTGTCGTTGAGCAGCGGCCTGAACAGCCGCTCGAACAGCGGCGCAAGTCGCGCGGCCAGGCCCGTGTGCGCCTGCGCGCCGGCGCCTGCGTGGCTCTTCATCCAGTGCTGCGCGAGCCAGGGCGTGACGGTGAAGGCCACGGCCAGCGAGATCAGCATGCCCATGCTCGCGTTGATCGGGATCGGCGCCATGTAGGGGCCCATGAGGCCGCTCACGAAGGCCATGGGCAGCAGCGCGGCGATCACGGTGAAGGTGGCCAGGATGGTGGGCCCGCCCACCTCGTCGACCGCGCCGGGGATGAGCTGCAGCAGCGTCTTCTCGGGGTGCAGCGCCTGGTGGCGGTGGATGTTCTCGACCACGACGATGGCGTCGTCGACCAGGATGCCGATGGAGAAGATCAGCGCGAAGAGCGATACGCGGTTGAGCGTGAAGCCCCAGGCCCACGAGGCAAAGAGCGTGGCCGCGAGCGTCAGGCCCACGGCGGCGCCGACGATGAGCGACTCGCGCCGCCCGAGCGCGAAGAACACCAGCGCCACCACCGAGAGCGTGGCGAAGATGAGCTTCTGGATCAGCTTTTGCGCCTTGTCGTTGGCCGTGGCGCCGTAGTCGCGCGTCTCGGCCACCCGCACGTCGTCCGGAATCACCGTGCCCTGCAGTTGCTGCACGCGCCGCATCACGGCGTGGGCCACGTCGATCGCGTTCTCGCCCGCCTTCTTGGTCACGGCCATCGTCACGGCCGGGTGTTCGGTGATGGCGCCATCCTGCACCACGCTGTGCCAGACGTAGCGCGTGGCGGGCGGCGGGCCGTCCTGCACGTCGGCCACGTCCTTCAGAAACACCGGCCGGCCGCCGTGGCTGCTCACGACGATGTCGGCCACCTCGCGCGCGCTGGTCAGGTGCGGGCCGGCCTCGATCGCGACGCTCCGGTTGCCGCCCAGCAGCTCGCCCACGGGCAGGCCCTGGTTGGCGGACTGCAGCGCGCCGCGCAGTTGCTCGACCGTCACGCCGCTGCCCGCCATGCGCGCCGGGTCGAGCTGCACCAGCACCGCGCGGCCCGGCCCGCCCAGCGTCGTCACCGTGCGCGTGCCGGGAACGCGCTTGAGCTCGACCTCCACGCTGTGTGCCACGCGCTCCAGGTCGTAGGCGCCGGTCTCGGGCCGCGTGCCATGCAGCGTGAGCGTGACGATGGGCACGTCATCGATGCCCTTGGGGCGGATGAGGGGCTCCATCGCCCCCAGGCCGCGCGGCAGCCAGTCGGCGTTGCTGCGCAGCACGTCGTGCAGGCGCACCAGCGCCTCGGTGCGCGGCACGCCCACCTTGAACTGCACCGTAAGCAGCGCGCTGCCGGGCTGCGAGACGCTCATCACATGTTCCACGCCCTGCATCTGCGAGAGCACCTGCTCGGCGGGCGTGGCGATCAGCGCCTCCACCTCGGCTACGCACGCGCCGGGGAAGGGCACGATGACGTTGGCCATGGTCACGTCGATCTGCGGCTCTTCCTCGCGCGGCGTGACGAGCACCGCGAAGATGCCTAGCAGCAGCGCCACAAGCGCGAGCAGTGGCGTGATCTGCGCGTTCTGGAAGGCCCGCGCGATGCGGCCGGAGAGGCCCAGGGCGTGGGAAGTCGTGCTCATGTCAACGCACCGTGGCCGCGGCTTGCGGGTCGGTCGCCACCTGCTCACCGGCGCTCACGCCGCTGAGGACTTCGATCTGCTCGCCCACCATCTGGCCCAGACGCACCTGGCGCAACTGCGGCTGGCCGCTCGCGCCCTGCACGTACACGCCCGTCATCTCGGCGCGGCGCACCACGCTCGTCGCGGGCACGAAGTAGCGCTCGGGCCCGCCCCCGGCGCCGCCAAACCACAGCCGCGCGAAACTGCCCGGAACCGCGCCTTGCGTCTGCGGGGGCAGCGGCACGCGCACCGTCACGGTGCGGCTATGCGCGTCCGCCGTCGGCAGCGCCTGCACGTCGGCGCCTGCAACCGTGATGCGCTCACCCGCGCCCGAGAGCTCGAGCTGCACACTGGCGCCCGCGCGCAGCCGCGCCACCTGCGCCCCGGTCAGCGCCGCGCTCACGCGCAGTCGCGCCGGGTCGTACAGGCCCACGAGCGGCTTGCCGGGCAGCGCCATGTCGCCCGTGGCTGTGGGCGCGGCGGAGACGATGCCGTCGAACGGCGCGCGCAGCACGTGCAGGCCCGATTGCGTCGCGGCCACACTCGCCTGCGCCTGCAGCGCCCGCACCTGCGCCTGGCTGGCGCGCCACTGCGCCCGCGCGTGGTCCAGCGCCGCCTGGCTCACATAGCGCTTGGCGTAGAGCTGCTGCTGGCGCTCGTATTCCCTGGCGGCCACCTGCGCCTGCGCCTGCGCCGCCGCCACCTGCGCCTGGCTGGCGCTCGCGCTCTGGCTTGCCATGCGCGCGTCGATGCGCAGCAGCTCCTGCCCCGCCTTCACGTGCTCGCCCACGCGCACGTTGATCGCCACGATGCTGCCCGTCACCTGCGCCGCAAGCTGCGCGTCGCGCACCGCCTCCACCGTCGCGTCGGCGCTGTGGCGCTGTGCCTGCGTGCTCGTTTGCACCGGCACGTAGTGCACGGCACTGACCTCAGCCGCCACCGCGCCCATGGGCGCCGCGACGAGCAAGGTGACGAGCAGGGCGGCAGGGGTGTGATGATGAAACATGGCTGTCGCGGGACGGGTATTGTTTGATTAATTACGTATTCACGTAATTAGTTGACAATATACAATACTTCCATGGAGGCTGCACGATGAAACCCCTGCCACCCGAGGCGATCGAGCAGGTGGCCGCCTACTTCCAGGTGCTGGCCGAGCCCACGCGCCTGCGCCTGCTCAACCTGCTGCGCGAGCGCGAGTACAACGTGGGCGAGCTGGCGCAGGCGAGCGGCACCACGTCGGCCAACGTCTCGCGCCACCTCTCATTGATGACCAAGCACGGCATCGTCGCGCGCGAGGAGCGCGGCACGAGCGTGTACTTTCGCGTCGCCGACGAGCACGTGGACGAGCTCTGCGACCTGGTCTGCGGCAGCATCGCCAGCCGCATGCAGGCCGCGGCCGCGGTGCACGAGGCGTTCAAGGCGATGCTTTAGAATCCGCACCCTTGCGCGGGTGTAGTTCAATGGCAGAACGGCAGCTTCCCAAGCTTCATACGAGGGTTCGATTCCCTTCACCCGCTCCAACGAACAAAGGCGCTTCCCGTGAGCGCCTTTTTCATTGGTGCAGTTTGCTATTGATTCGAGAGTTGCCGGTGCTGGATGCACGGGCGCCAGAGGCATAAATGGCTATGAAAACGCAGAACCCACCCACCACCGTTGCCGAGATTCGCCAGACCTTCCTCGATTTTTTCGCCGCGCGCGGGCATACCGTCGTAGCGTCCAGCCCGCTGGTGCCCGGCAACGACCCGACGCTGATGTTCACCAACAGCGGCATGGTGCAGTTCAAGGACGTGTTCCTCGGCACCGACCAGCGCCCCTACAAGCGCGCCACCAGCGTGCAGGCGTGTCTGCGCGCGGGCGGCAAGCACAACGACCTGGAGAACGTGGGCTACACCGCGCGCCACCACACCTTCTTCGAGATGCTGGGCAACTGGAGCTTTGGCGACTACTTCAAGCGCGAGTCGATCGAATGGGGCTGGGAGCTGCTGACCCAGGTCTACGGCCTGCCCGCCGACCGGCTGCTCGCCACCGTCTACCACGAGGACGACGAGGCCTATGACATCTGGACCAAGGTCATCGGCCTGCCGCCGGAGCGCGTGATCCGCATCGGCGACAACAAGGGCGGCAAGTACAAGAGCGACAACTTCTGGATGATGGCCGACACCGGCCCCTGCGGCCCGTGCTCCGAGATCTTCTACGACCACGGCGCCGACATCCCCGGCGGCCCGCCCGGATCGCCCGACGAGGACGGCGACCGCTTCATCGAAATCTGGAACCACGTGTTCATGCAGTTCGACATGGCCGAGGACGGCTCGGTCACGCCGCTGCCCGCGCCCTGCGTCGATACCGGCATGGGCCTGGAGCGCCTGGCCGCCATCCTGCAGCACGTGCACAGCAACTACGAGATCGACCTGTTCCAGGCCTTGATCGCCGCCGCGGCGCGCGAGACGGGCTGCACGGATCTGACCAATCCGTCGCTCAAGGTCATCGCCGACCACATCCGCGCGACCGCCTTCCTCGTGAGCGACGGCGTGATCCCCGGCAACGAAGGGCGCGGCTACGTGCAGCGGCGCATCATCCGCCGCGCGATCCGCCACGGCTACAAGCTGGGCCAGAAGACCCCGTTCTTCCACAAGCTCGTGGCCGACCTCGCCCAGCAGATGGGCGCGGCCTACCCGCGCCTGGCCGAGCAGCAGGCGCACATCACCAGCGTGCTGCAGACCGAGGAAGAGCGCTTCTTCGAGACGCTGGCGCACGGCATGGAAATCCTCGACGGCGCGCTGGCCGATGGCGTGAAGACGCTGCCGGGCGACGTGGCCTTCAAGCTGCACGACACCTACGGCTTCCCGCTGGACCTGACCAACGACGTCTGCCGCGAGCGCGGCGTGAGCGTGGACGAGGCAGGCTTTGACACCGCCATGCAGCACCAGAAGGACACGGCGCGCGCGGCGGGCAAGTTCAAGATGGACCGGGCGCTGCACTACGAGGGCGCGGCCAACACCTTCACGGGCTACGAGCACCTGAGCGGCGCCGCGACGGTCGTGGCGCTGTACTTCGAGGGCGAGAGCGTTGCCGAGCTGAAGGCCGGGCAGGCGGGGGTCGTGGTGCTGGACACCACGCCGTTTTACGCCGAAGCGGGCGGCCAGGTGGGCGACCAAGGAGCGCTCACGGCTGCAGGCGTGCGCTTTGCGGTGCACGACACGCAGAAGGTCAAGGCGGGCGTGTTCGGCCACCACGGCGTGCTGGAAAGCGGCAGCCTCCAGGTGGGCGATGCGCTCACGGCCCAGGTCGATGGCGCGCGCCGCGCGGCGACCATGCGCAACCACAGCGTCACCCACCTCATGCACAAGGCGCTGCGCGAGGTGCTGGGCGCGCACGTGCAGCAGAAGGGCTCGCTCGTCGATCCCGAAAAAACACGCTTCGACTTCGCGCACAACCAGCCGGTCACGGCAGCGCAGATCAAGGAGGTCGAGCGTCGCGTGAACGAGGAGGTGCTGGCCAACACCGCCACGCAGGCGCGCGTGATGGACATCGAGGCGGCCAGGCAGACCGGCGCGATGATGCTCTTTGGCGAGAAGTACGGCGAAAGCGTGCGCGTGCTCGACATCGGCACCAGCCGCGAGTTCTGCGGCGGCACGCACGTGGCGCGCACCGGCGACATCGGCCTGTTCAAGATCGTCGCCGAGAGCGGCGTGGCCGCGGGCATCCGCCGCGTGGAAGGCGTGACGGGCATGAACGCGCTCGCCTGCATCCAGTCGCTCGAAGCCACGGTGCAGGGCGCCGCCGCCGCGCTCAAGGCGCCCGCGGCAGAGCTCACGCAGCGCATCGCCGCCGCGCAGGAGCACGCGAAGACATTGGAGAAGGAAATCGCCCAGCTCAAGGGCAAGCTCGCCGCCAGCCAGGGCGACGAACTCGCGGGGCAGGCGGTTCAGGTCAAGGGCGTGAAGGTGCTCGCCGCGCTGCTCCCCGGTGCCGACGCCAAGACTCTGCGCGAAACCATGGACAAGCTCAAGGACAAGCTGGGGAGCGCGGCCATCGTGCTGGCCGCCGTGGAACGCGGGGAGCAGGGCGACAAGGTGCAGATCGCCGCGGGCGTGACCAAGGCGCAGACCGCCAGGGTCAAGGCGGGCGAGCTGGTGAACTTCGTCGCCCGGCAGGTCGGCGGCAAGGGCGGCGGCAAGCCCGACATGGCGATGGCCGGCGGCACTGATGCCAAGGCCTTGCCCGCCGCACTGGCCAGCGTGCAGGGCTGGGTGGAGCAGCGGCTTTGATGGCCCGTCGGCGCGCGGTGCTTGCCGCCGCACTGGCCGCCGGGTTGCCGCCGGCCGCGAGCGCGCAGTTTCGGCTGCAGCTCTGGCCCACGGGCCTGCCCGCGCCCGCGCTACCCTCCACCGATCTGCAGGGCAGGGCGTGGAGCCTGGCGGCGCTGAAGGGCCGCGTGGTGATCGTGAACTTCTGGGCCACCTGGTGCGGCCCGTGCAAGGAAGAAATGCCCACGCTGCAGACGCTGGCCGAACTGGAGGGCGAGCGCATCGCGGTGCTCGCCGTCAACACGCGCGAGCGCCCGGCCACGGTGCAGCGCTACCTTGCGGCAACGCAGCTCAGGCTCCCGGTGCTGCTCGATCCGCGCGGCGAGGCCACGCGCGCGTGGCAGGTGGATGCCTTTCCCACCACCGTGCTGATCGATACCGCGGGGCGTCCGCGCATCGTCGTCACCGGCGCGGTGGACTGGACGGGCACCGAGGCCGCGCGCTGGATCGAGGCGCTGCGCGGCAAGGGTCAGAAGGCGGCGTAGGCAGGTGGTGCGAGCGGTTCGCGCGGGCCGCATCGTCGACGTGGAGTTTTCAGCAAGCCCACGTGCACGCCACCGGCCTTGGGCCTCGCGGGTGCTTCTATGCAGCGACGGGCGGCAGCCCCGATGCGCCACCCTCCACGCCCCAGGCCGCTGCGGGCTGAAGAGGCAGAGGGCGGGCGTCGCCTTCATTCCACTGGTTCGTCGATCTGCAGCGACCACTGCATCGACACTTCCTGCGGCGGCATTCCAGGCAGCGTGCAGGTGCGGTTGAACGACCCTTGCAGCACCGAGGCGTCGTCTCCGTAGGAGAGGTAGGCACCGGCGCCGAGCGGGACCTGTTCTTCGGAACAGAAATTGGACAGCGCAAGGGCTGTGCCGGGCGGCGTACCGGTGACATTGTTGCTGAAGCCACTGATGGTGAGCCAGAATTTGCGGGCGAAATCCGGCCCCTGCGACCGCACGGGATCGAAAATTTGCATGATTGCCCCCGCCTCTGAATCTTGACTCGAGTGGAAGGTGCGCACCTTCGGAGGGTTGACCGTCAGATCGCGCCACGTCATGGTCTGCTGAACGGTGCCTGCGCCCATGACGTAGTGCATTAGATCGCCGGGGAGGGCTTCATCGCGCTCCAGGCGTATGTTGCTGGCAGTGAACTCGGTGGTCGTCAGGTACTCGCTGGTTCGCACCGTGATGGTGCCCGAGACCGAACCGCTGTAGCCACGAGCCTCATCGACGACCTTGATGTTCGAAACCAGCAGCAGGTCCCGTTCGCCTATCGAACCACCCGGAAAGTTGATCTTGGCGGAGACTGCCACCGGGTTATTTTTAGGCACCGAGGCAGGCGCCGTGTAGACCCCTTCGGTACTGATCCTGCCTACGGTGTCGTTCCCGCCGTCGATGCCGTTGGCGGCCCAGCTCAAGATCTTCCACGTTGGATGTCCGGGAGGAGGCAAGGGAATGATTTCCTCGTCGCCTGCGCCAGTGTCTTTCGCAATGATTTTCTTGGAGTTCACCACCAGATCGCAGTTGTAGAGGGAGCCCGTTTCACCGATCGGAATCACGCCGTAAGAATCGGCTACAGCCACGCAATACCGTATGGAGAGCTCCTTGGTCTTGTTCACCATGACGGTGCCGCTGGTGGGAAACAGCTTGAGGCCGCTGAACGTTGACCAATCGCTGAAATGCGACGTCGAGATGCTGACCGTGTGCGCGGCCTCGTCGATCTGCGGCCCGCCGATCGCCTGCCAGGTGCCGTCGGACAGGTGGGTGGCGATGCCGAGCAGTTGCGGCGCGCTGCCGTCCACGTCGTCGTCGGTGTAGTGGAAGGTGAGCGTGACGGGCCTGGCGAAGGCCTGCCCGTCCGGCAGCAGGCGGTACGCCGGGCCGTGGCTGCCCGGAGCGCCATTGGTGATCGGCTGGATCGAGAGCGTGGTGGGCTCACCCAGTGCATCTTCGGGAATGGTGATGGTCAGCTTCCCGTCCGGGCTGGTCAGGCTGCCTCCGGCGTTGTTGAGGCTGGCGCTGGCCGGGTCACCGTTGGGCGTGCCCGGCTGGGTGACTGCCGGCTCAATCTTCGGTGCGGGTGGCGTTGGTGGTTCTGGTTCTTTTTCGTCGCCGCCGCTGCCGCCGCAACCGGCGAGCGCAAGCATCAGCGTGACCGCAGCCAGCCACATCAGGCGGGTTCGTTTCAGTGCATGCATGGGCCTCTCCTCGTAATGCGAGTCTGTGACTCGTCGTTTGCGCTCACCTTATCCGCGCAAACCCCGGTGCGCCAGTGCCAAAAGTCACTCGGCCCGGATAAATCATGTGCAGGTCGGCGCGTGTGCGTGCAGGCGTGGCATGCCCGTGCTCCGGCGAATGCGGCGTGCCGGGCACGGGTTCCCGATGGCTTGGCCGTACGATCGGCGTGGTTGGCAGTGCCAGGAACACACCGGTGAAAGGGGATCGCGATGCCATGGATTTCGTGGGACGACTTCGCCAAGGTTGAGCTGCGCGTGGGCCGCATCGCCTCCGCCGAGGTGTTCAAGGAGGCGCGCAAACCCGCGTACAAGCTGCAGGTGGATTTCGGCCCCGAGATCGGCGTGAAGAAATCCAGCGCGCAGATCACCGGGCACTACACGCCCGGGCAGCTCGTGGGGCGGCTGGTGGTGGCGGTGGTCAACTTCCCGCCCAAGCAGATCGGGCCGCTCATGTCCGAGTGCCTCGTCACGGGGCTCCACGACGAGGCGGGCGACGTGTGGCTGTGCGTGCCCGACGGCGCGGTGCCGCTGGGCACGCGGCTGTTGTGAGTTGCAACCGCTGGCCGCACGAATTACGTGTTTTGATAGCTGCCCGCGCTTGCCAGACAAGCGCTACAGGCCAAAAACGTTCACGAATGTGTGATCGATCTGCGCGCGTTCCCGCCGCTCAGGCCAGCGCGGCGAGCGGCCCGTTTTCCTTGATTTCCTCCATCACCACATAGCTGTTGCTCTGCGCGGGCACGGGGATCTGGCGCAGGATGTGGCCCAGCAGCTCGCGGTATTCGCGCATGGCCGTGAGGCGCACCTTCACGAGGTAGTCGAAGCTGCCCGAGATGAGGTGGCATTCGAGCACGCGCGGCTCCAGCAGCAGGGCCTGGCGCACGGCATCGAAGATCTGGGTGGATTTGGAAGAGAGGGTCAGCTCCACGTAAACGAGCAGCGTGCGCCCCAGCGCCTCGGGGCTCACGCGCGCGTGGTAGCCCTCGATCACGCCTTCGCGCTCCAGGCGCTTGACACGCTCGGTGCAGGGCGAGGTGGTGAGGCCGATGCGCTGCGCGAGCTCCGTCATCGGCAAACGTCCCTCGCGCTGCAGCGCGTCGATGATTTTCCGGTCGATACGGTCCAGTTCGATCATGTTCACTCCGTGTATGCGGTGACGACAGTGATTTTTGCTGAAACCGACGCGTAAAGCCACTCAATTCAGTGAGACTTGCTGCGCCATCCTGCCTAAACTTTCAGCCTATCGAAAGGGTCCAAAAACCCGGAGGCAATCATGAAGGTTCTGGTTCTTGGCGGTGGCGTGATCGGGGTCAGCACGGCGTACTACCTGGCGCGCGCCGGGGCCGATGTGACGGTGCTCGAACGCGAGGAAGGCGTGGCGCTCCAGACGAGCTTTGCCAACGCCGGACAGGTGTCACCCGGCTACAGCACGCCGTGGGCCGCGCCCGGCATCCCGCTCAAGGCCGTCAAGTGGATGTTCCAGAAGCACGCGCCCCTGGCCATACGCCTTGATGGCAGCCTGTTCCAGCTGCGCTGGATGGCGCAGATGCTGCGCAACTGCACCAGCGAGCGCTACGCGGTCAACAAGGAGCGCATGACGCGCATTGCCGAATACAGCCGCGATTGCCTGCGCCAGTTGCGCGAGGACACCGGCATCCAATACGAGCAGCGCACCCGGGGGACGCTGCAGGTCTTTCGCACGCAAAAGCAGCTCGCCGCCGCGCACCGCGACACCGCCGTGCTCGATGAATGCGGCGTGCCGTACCGCATGATGACCGACCCGGCCGAACTCACCGAATACGAACCCGCACTGGCGCATGCCCAGGGTCTGGTGGGCGGGCTGCAGTTGCCCGGCGATGAAACTGGCGACTGCCAGCGCTTCACCACGGCGCTGGCCGAGAAGGCGCGCGCGCTGGGCGTGAAATTCCGCTTTGGCGTGAAGATTGCCGAAGTGCAACAGCGCGGCGACCAGATCAGCGGCGTGCGCCTGGAAGGCGAGGCGCATGAGCTGCTCACCGCCGACCGTTATGTGATGGCGCTGGGCAGCTACAGCCGCGCGATGGGCGAGGCGCTGGGCCTCGACCTGCCGGTCTACCCGGTCAAGGGCTATTCGCTCACCATCCCGCTCGTGGACGAGACCCGCGCGCCGCGCTCCACCGTGATGGACGAGACCTACAAGGTGGCGATCACGCGCTTTGACCAGCGCATCCGCGTGGGCGGCATGGCCGAACTCGGCGGCTTCGACCTGCGCCTGAACCCGGCCCGCCGCCAGACGCTGGAGATGGTCACCAACGGCCTGTTCGCCGGTGGTGGCGACCTGCCTGCCGCCACGTTCTGGACCGGCCTGCGCCCGATGACGCCGGACGGCACCCCCATCGTCGGCGCCACGCGCATCCCCAACCTGCTCATCAACACCGGCCACGGCACGCTGGGCTGGACCATGGCGGCGGGCTCGGGCAAGCTCGTGGCCGACCTCACGCTGGGGCACACGCCCGACATCTCCACCTCGGGCCTGGGTCTTGGGCGCTATGAACACCTGAGCGGCAAGCGCGCGTCAGGCCTGCGCCACCGGCCAGTTCACGTCTGAAAGAACAACGGATGACGGTGCCACGCGTCGTCATCCGCTGTCATTCGTCATCCGCCCTGCGCGATGAGCGCCGCGGCCTGACGCGCCGCGATCCATTCCTCGTTCGTTGGCTCCACGCCCACGCGCACGCGGCTTGCGCGGTCTGAAATCGTCGGTGCGTGGCGCGCGTTGGCATCGGCATCGAGCGTGATGCCGAGCCAGCCGAGCTGCGCGCAGATGCGCGCGCGCAGCACGTCGTGGTGCTCGCCGATGCCGGCGGTGAAGACGAGCATATCGAGGCCCCCGAGCACCGCGGTGAGCGCGCCGATCTCGCGCACGATGCGGTGCACGTACAGCTGCAGCGCGGCGCGCACGCGCTCGTTCGTTTCCTCCAGCGGCAGCAGTTCGCGCGGGTCGGGTGAGACGCCGGAGACGCCCAGCAAGCCGCTCTCGTGGTAGAGCATGCTGGCGACAGCCTCGGTGGTGAGGCCCTGCTGCTGCATCAGGTAGATGACCGCGCCGGGATCGAGCAGCCCGCAGCGCGTGCCCATCATCAGGCCGTCGAGCGCCGAAAAGCCCATGGTCGTGGCGACGCTTTGCAGGTTGCGCATCGCGCACAGGCTGGCGCCGCTGCCCAGGTGCGCGACGATGGTGCGCCCGCGCGCGGCGTCGCCGTGGCGCTCGGGCAGCGCCACGCTCATGTATTCGTAGGACAGGCCGTGAAAGCCGTAGCGGCGCACGCCGCTTTCCCACGCGGACCAGGGCAGGGCGAACATCTGCTCCACGTCGGGCACGGTGCGGTGAAACGCGGTGTCGAAGCACGCCACCTGCGGGGTCGCCGGGTAGAGGTCGAGGATCAGGCTCATGGCCTTGAGCGGAAACGGCTGGTGCAGTGGCGCCAGCGGAATCAGGCGGCGCAGCTCGGCTATCACCGTCTGCGTGACGCGCGTGGGCGCGAAGTACCGCTGCGCGCCGTGCACCACGCGGTGCACCACGCCCAGGAGCGGCGCGCCCTGCAGCTCGCCGCGGATGCGATCGAGGATCAGGTGCAGCGCGGCGGTGGTCGGGTGCTCGGCGTCGAGCGTGATGGCGTGCGGGGTCTGGCCCGCCACGTCCAGGGTGGGCCGCGCCTGGCCTATGCCCTGCGCCTTGCCGCTGAAGCCGGGCGCGCGCGGCAGCGGCTCGCGGCTTGCGTCGAACAGCGCGAACTTGATGCTCGACGAGCCGCAGTTGAGCGCGAGCAGCATGCCGGCGCTCACGACGGCTGCCCCTGCGCCTGCGCATGCGCCAGCATCAGCGCCACCGCGCACGACGCAAGCCGCGTGGCGCGCGAGTCGGAGCGGCTCGTGAGCACGATGGGCACGCGCGCGCCCATCACGATGCCCGCGCTCTCGGCGCCGCCCAGGTATTCGAGCTGCTTGGCGAGCATGTTGCCGCTTTCGAGGTCGGGCACGACGAGGACGTCCGCCTGCCCCGCGACGCTGGACGCTATGCCCTTCACGCGCGCCGCCTCGGGCGAGACGGCGTTGTCGAACGCGAGCGGGCCGTCCAGCAGCGCGCCGGTGATCTGCCCGCGGTCGGCCATCTTGCACAGCGCTGCGGCGTCCAGCGTGGCGGGCATGCGCGGGTTCACCACTTCCACCGCCGCGAGGATGGCCACGCGCGGCTGCGCCACGCCGATCACGTGCGCCAGCGCGATCGCATTGCGCACGATGTCGGCCTTGTCGGTGAGCGTGGGGGCGATGTTGATCGCCGCGTCGGTGATGATGAAGGGGCGCGGGTAGCTCGCGGTCTGCATCAGGTAGCAGTGCGACAGGCGCCGCTCGGTGCGCAGGCCGACCTCGGGCGCCAGGATGGCGGCGAGGAATTCGTCGGAGTGCAGGCTGCCCTTCATCAGTGCCTGCACCTCGCCCTTGCCCGCGAGCTGCGCGGCGGTGGCGGCCGCGGCGTGGCTGTGGGGCGCATCGACCACCTCGCAGCCGGTGATGTCGAGGCCCGCCTCCTGCGCGATGCGGCCCAGCTTGGCCCGTGGCGCCACGAGCACCGGCGTGATGATGCCCGCCGCGCGTGCGTCGAGTGCGCCGCCCAGGCTGAGCGCATCGCAGGGGTGCACCACGGCCGTGCGCACCGGCGCCATGCCGCGCACGTGGGCGATCAGGCGCGAGACGCCGCTGTGCGAGTGGGAAGGGGCGGCACCCTCGGACGGCGGCAGGGTGGGTTCGGGCATGCGGCGGTGGCGTGAAGCGCAATGATGGGCCGCATGCTAAACGACGAGCCTGGCCGCAGGCCTGGCGCCGGCGGCGGCCTCAGGCCTTGAACAACTGGTTCAGTTCGCGCCCCGGGGCTGCGCCCTCGAAGCCGCCAAAGCGTCCGTGCTCGGCCAGTTCGCGCGCTGCACGCTCAAAACCACCCCAGGCCGCGCGCGCCAGCGCTCCGCCCACGCTCACGCGGCGCACGCCGAGCGCCGCCATGTCCGCGAGCGTGAACGGGCTGGTGCCGCCGATCAATACGTTCACCGGCTTGGGCGCGCACGCCGCGACCACCGCGGTGATGTGCTCGCGCGTGCTGATGCCGGGCGCGTAGAGGCAGTCCGCGCCCGCCTCGGCGTACGCGCGCAGGCGCCGGACCGCGTCGTCGATATCGGGCTTGCCGGCAAAGAAGTTCTCGGCGCGGCCGATCAGCATCACGTCCTGTCCCGACGCGTCGATCGCCGCGCGCGCCGCGCGCATGCGCTGCACCGCCACGGGCAGATCCAGGAGCGGCGCATCGGGCCGCCCGGTCGAGTCTTCGATCGACACGCCCGCGATGCCGGTGTCCACCGCCAGGCGCACGTTGCGCGCCACGCCCTCGGCGTCGTCGGCAAAGCCGTGCTCGAAATCGGCGTTGATCGGCAGCTCGGTGGCCGCGACCATCTCGCGCAGGTGCTGCAGCACCGCGTCCACCGGCATGCCGCCGTCGTACGTGCCGTGCGCCCAGCCGCAGCCGGAGCTTGTCGTCGCCAGCGCCTTGAAGCCCAGGTGCGCGAGATACCGCGCCGAACCTATGTCCCACGGGTTGGGAATGAGAAAGCAGCCGCTGGCGTGCAACTGGCGGAATGCGGCGCGGCGCGCGGCGAGGGAGGTAGGGGTGGGGGTCATGCAATGCTCCTGGTTGGAGCGCATCGTAGCGGGGTGCGGTTCGTGCTGGGGGGATGGGGGCTTTTGGTGGTTTGGTTTGCGGTGGAGGCCGGGTCTCGCCCCGGCGGGCGAGACCCGGCCTCCACCGCATGCAAGGCACAGGCGCACGCGAAGGCCCCAAGCCGCTCACCCCGCTGGCTGCCCGAAGAGGCGAAGAAAAACGAGCACAGCCCGCCGCCAGATGCGTGGCATGCACCATCGGATGCGCACGGTACCTGCCGGCAGGCCCTGCCTCGGTAGACCACCTGCGCGGCGAACCCGGTCAACCACCCTCCGCCAGAACGACCGCCTACCGCCCGCGCGCCCTGGAAAACGCCGCCGCCATCGCCGACGGTGCCTGCGCCTCACGTGCGTACGGTCGTGGCGTGGCGCGGCCCGCGGGCTCGTGGCGGTTGTCGCGCGGAGCGTCGCGCCGGAGCGCGGGGGCGTCCAGCTTCATCGTGAGGCTGATGCGCTTGCGGGCTGCGTCCACCTCCAGCACCTTCACCTTCACGATCTGGCCGGTCCTGACGACTTCGCGCGCGTCGCGCACGAAGCGGTGCGCGAGCTGGCTCACGTGCACCAGTCCGTCCTGATGCACGCCGAGGTCCACGAAGGCGCCGAAGGCGGCGACGTTGCTCACCGTGCCTTCGAGCACCATGCCCGCCGCCAGGTCGGCGATGCCGTGCACGTCCGCGTTCAGACGCGCCACCTGAAAGTGCGGGCGCGGGTCGCGGCCGGGTTTTTCCAGCTCCGCGAGGATGTCGCGCACCGTGATCGCGCCGAAGCGCTCGGTGGCGAACTGCTCGGGGCGCAGGCTCTTGAGCACGTCGGGGTGGCCCATGAGCTGGTCGATGGGTTTGCCGGTCCGGGCAATGATTTGCTCGACCACCGGATAGGTCTCGGGGTGCACGCCGGTCATGTCCAGCGGGTTGTCGCCGCCGCGGA
>JAIXLP010000054.1 GCA_026954015.1 Burkholderiales bacterium
CCGAAGGTTTCGTAGCGGAACACGCTCTGCCCCTGCTGGGCCAGCGCCTGGTCGATGCGCGTGCCTTCGTCACCTCCGCCTCCGCCGCAGGCGGCGAGCGTGAGCGTGCCTGCCGTGAATGCCGCGGCCAGCGCGGTCGATGCCAAGCGGCCGTGGTGTCTGCGGCGCGTTGCGCCGGGTGGTGGTTTGTGGGTCCCGGCAACGTGGTCTGGGTCGTTCATCGTGCGTGCTCCTGTTTGGATGGAAGGCCGCGCGAACGCGCGGCCCACGCGTGCCGCGGCGCGCGGCGCCAGCGTGCAGAAGCCGCCGGTGCCGCGCGCTGACACGCGCCCCTATCGGATGTGCGGAGGACGGTTTGCGTTTCAGCGCATCGCTGGCGCGCCCTGCCATGGGCGCGCGATCACACCGTCATGGAACTTGCCGCAGGCCTGTGTGCGGCATCGCGTGGAGCCCTGATGTGAAACGCCAGCGCGGTACGCGCCGTCCAATGCAGTACGAGCGGATGAGTTCTTCACCATCGAACACCGGCATCCGCGAGTACTTGTTGATCATTGAAGGAGAAACATCATGCGTGCCATTCAAACTTCTCTCGTTGCTGCTGCACTGGCGCTGTCGGGCGCCGCCTTCGCCGCGACCGCGCAACCCGCGGCTGGCGAGGCCCCTTATGTCGATACCGCTGCCGTGCTGCCCAGTACGCTCACGCGTTCCGAAGTCCAAGCGCAAGCGGTGGCGCATCGTCCTTTGTCCGGGATGATGAACGCGAGCATCGCGCAGACGCCGAGCACGCTCACGCGTGCCGAGGTGCGTCAGGCGACCGTGAACGCCATCGCCAACGGCTTTCATGTGCAAAGTGGCGAGCAATCGTGAGCGGGTTGCGCGGGCCGACGCGCCGCGTCGGCCCTGCAACCACACTACCCCGGCGGCATGGCTGGCCGGGGTTTTTGTTGTCTGCTTATGCGCGCAGCAACCGCGCCGCTTCCAGCGAGAAGTAGGTCAGGATGCCATCCGCGCCCGCGCGCTTGAATGCGAGCAGTGCCTCCAGCATCACCGCGTCGTGGTCGAGCCAGCCGTTGGCGGCGGCGGCCTTGAGCATCGCGTATTCGCCGCTCACCTGGTAGACGAAGGTGGGCATGCGGAACTCGTCCTTCACGCGCCGCAGCACGTCGAGGTAGGGCATGCCGGGCTTGACCATCACCATGTCCGCGCCTTCGGCAATGTCGAGCGCCACCTCGCGCAGCGCCTCGTCGCTGTTGCCGGGGTCCATCTGGTAGACGTTCTTGTCGGCCTTGCCCAGCGCCCCGCGCGTGCCCACCGCGTCGCGAAACGGCCCGTAAAAACTGCTCGCGTACTTGGCGCTGTAAGCCATGATGCGCGTGTAGATGAGGTGCTGCGCCTCCAGCGCGCGGCGCACCGCGCCGATGCGCCCGTCCATCATGTCGCTGGGCGCGACGATGTCCACGCCCGCGTGCGCGTGCGCAAGCGCCTGCTGCACGAGGATCTCCACCGTCTCGTCGTTGAGGATGTAGCCCGTCTTGTCGAGCACGCCGTCCTGCCCGTGGCTGGTGTAGGGGTCCAGCGCCACGTCGGTCATCACGCCGAGCTGCGGAAACTCCTGTTTCAGCGCGCGCACCACGCGCGGGATCAGGCCGTCGGGGTTGGCCGCCTCGCGCCCGTCGGGCGACTTGAGAGCGGTGTCGATCGCGGGGAAGAGCGCGAGCACCGGGATCTCCAGCTTCGCGCATTCCTCGGCCACGGGCAGCAGCAGGTCGAGGCTCAGGCGGTCGACGCCGGGCATCGACGGCACGGCCTCGCGGCGCTTTTCGCCTTCGTGCACGAACACCGGGTAGATGAAGTCGTGGCTCGAAAGGCGCGACTCGCGCATGAGGTTGCGCGAGAACGCGTCGCGGCGCATGCGCCGCGGGCGGTTGAACGGAAACGGGGTGGGGCTCGAAAGGTGCATGGCGCCGATTGTGCGACACCCCGGCGCGCGCGGCGGCGCGCTGGTAGCCTTGCCCTTTTGCCCTGCGCGTACTCCGATGCCCACCACCGCCGAAGAAGAACAAGCCTGGAGCGCTGAGCAGCTCGCCCGCCCCGTGCTGGTGCCACGTTTTGCAGTCTGGACGCATGCCGCGCCCGCGATCGTGCTCGGCTGCTCGCAGCGCAGCCTGGAGCCCGCGGTGCGCGAACGCGCGCGCGGCGTGCCCGTGCTCGTGCGCCCTTCGGGCGGAGGCGCGGTGCTCACGGGCCCGTGGATGGTGAGCAGCGCGCTCGTGCTGCCGCCGCAGCACCCGTGGGTGGCAGGGCGCATCAACGAGAGCTACCGGGGCCTGGCGCAGATGTTCGTCGCGCTGCTCGCGGGCCTGGGCGTGCCCGCGCGCGCGCTGCCGCCCGCCGACGTGGCCGAGGCCGACGCGCGCCTGGGCCCTACCGTGCCCTGGGCGTGCTACGGCAGCCTCGCGTCGTGGGAGGTGGTGGATGCGCCGCGCGGGCGCAAGCTCGTGGGTCTGGCGCAGCGCCGCCAGCGCCACGGCGTCGCGCTCGTGGCGGGCACGCTGGTGGAGCCGCCCGACTGGGCGCTGCTGTGCGCCGCGTTGGGCGCGCCGCACGATGTGGCCGCGATGCAGGCGCGCACCGTTGCCTGCCGCACGCTCGCGCCCGGCTTCGTCACCGCGGCGCGCTATGCCGACCTGCTGCGCGAGGCGCTGGCGCGCTCGCTACGTGATGGCGGTTTCAGCGCAGACCGCGCGCCTGCTCGGTGAAGGCGTCCAACAGCCGCTGCGCGGGCGCGGACAGTGGCGCGTCGGCGCGCCACATTGCGTACACCGGCGTGGTCGCCAGCGTGTCGCGAATCGGCAGGCGTATCAGCCCCATGGCCGGTGCGTGGTAGTCGAAAAATCCCTGAGGCATCAGCGCCAGCACGTCCATCTCGCGCAGCAGCGTGAGCACGATCGAAAACGACTCGCAGACCACCGGGGTGATGCGTGCCAGGTCATCGGGCTGCCAAAGGTTCAATTGGGCTGGATCACCCGGACCGCCAGCCGGGCCGGTGAGGAGCCACGTGGCTGTGTCGAGCGCCGCGAGGCGGTGGGCACGGCGCAACGGGTGCGTGCGCCGCGCGGCGACGACAAGCGGGCTCGCGAAGAGCAACTGAGTGTGGATATCGGTGTATCCGCTGCCCTTGGGCAACGGGCCGATGGCTAGGTCGATTTCACCGGAGCGCAACTGTCCCAGTGCTTGTGGGTACAGGGTATCCAGCAACCGGACGTGGATGCGCGGCCAGCGGGTGCGAAAGTGGGCGAGCGCGCCAGGGATCAATTGCGCGGCGGCGGCGGGTGAGACGCCGACGCTGATCAGCGCGTGCGCACGCTGCACGTGCCATGCCACCTCTTCGCGCGCCCGCTGAATCTCGCGCAGTGCCACCGCCGCGCGTGCCGACAGCAGCTCCCCCGCCGCCGTGAGCCGCGCACCACGCGGTGAGCGGGTGACGAGTGCCACGCCGAGTTCCTCCTCGACGTTGCGCAACGATTTGGTGAGCGCGGGTTGCGACAGGTGCATGCGCTCCGCGGCCGCGCGCAGGCTGCCGGTTTCCGCGATTTGCTGGATCAGTTGCAGGTGTTGCAGGCGCATGGGTGCAGTGTGCGGCAATAACCGCTGGTTATCAACATCAGCAAAAGCGTACCCGCGCCGTGCGTTGCGCACCTACGATGCAGATTCATCCATGAAAGGCAGGCCATGGCGAAAGTCAAGAACATCCTCTTCATCATGTGCGATCAGCTTCGGGCGGACTACCTCTCGTGCTACGGGCATCCGCACCTGCATACGCCGAACCTTGATGCGCTCGCTCAGCGTGGCGTCATTTTCGATCGTGCCTATGTGCAGTCGCCGGTGTGCGGGCCCTCGCGCATGAGCTACTACACCGGGCGCTACGTCAACAACCACGGCGCGAGTTGGAACTTCGTGCCGATACGCGCGGGCGAAATGACGCTGGGCGACCACCTGAGGCCGCTGGGCGTGCGGTCCGTGCTCGTGGGCAAGACACACATGCGGGCCGATCGCTCCGGTATGTCACGGATGGGGATCGATCCGCAATCGCAGATAGGGGTGCGTATCTCGGAGTGTGGCTTCGACCCCTACGAGCGCGACGACGGCATCCACCCCTATTCCGGCCACGACCCCGAACCCGCGTACAACGACTATCTGCGGGCGCACGGTTTCGGCGGTGATAACCCGTGGGAAGAGTGGGTCAACTCCACGGAAGACCCGGACGGCACGGTGCATTCGGGGTGGTTTCTCAAGTATTCCGACCGGCCCTCACGCATTCCTGCGGAGCATTCGGAAACCGCCTACATGACGGGCCGTGCGATGGACTTCATGCGCGAAGCGGGCTCGCAGCCGTGGGTGCTGCATCTGTCCTACATCAATCCGCACTGGCCCTACCTCGCGCCGGCGCCGTACGCCGGCATGTACACCGCAGCCGATGCGTTGCCGGTGGTTCGCAGCGACGACGAATTGCGCGATCCGCACCCGGTCTACAAGGCGATGACCGAGCACCGGGTCTCGAAGACGTTTTCCCGGCCGGAGGTTCGCGACGCCGTGGTGCAGGGCTACATGGCACTCATCAAGCAGATCGACGATGAGCTGGGCCGGTTGTTCGCCTTCATGCGGGACAGCGGCCTGGCGGACAACACGATGGTCGTTTTTTGTGCCGACCACGGCGACTATCTGGGCGACCACTGGATGGGGGAAAAGGATCTCTTTCACGAGCCGGTGATCCGCGTGCCCATGATCGTGTACGACCCCGACCCGCGGGCCGACGCGACGCGTGGGACGCGTTCGGACAAATTCGTCGAGGCGGTCGATCTGGTTCCGACGTTTCTGGATGTCTACGGTGGGCGGCCCGTGCCTCACATCCTCGACGGCCGCTCGCTGCGTCCGCTGTTGTTCGGGGCTAGCCCCGCGGACTGGCGCGACCACGTCGTGAGCGAATACGATTTTTCGTTCCAGGATTCGCGGATCGCGTTGCAGGTCAAGCCGCGCGACGCCTGGATGCGCATGATCTTCGACGGGCGCTGGAAGTACGTGCTGTTCGAAACCTTCCGGCCGATGCTGTTTGACCTGCAGTCGGACCCGCACGAGTTGCACGACATCGGCGCGTCCGAGGCTCCCGAGCACGTGGCGGTGCGCGCCCGTCTGCACGAAGCGTTGTTCCGCTGGGCACGCCAGCCCCGTCACCGTGCCACGGTGTCGGACGGCACGATCGAATCGACCCAGGTGCAGGAGCGCATCACCGAAGGCGGCATCTTGATCGGCTATTGGGACGAGGCCGATCTGGAAACCGCCCGCCCCGGGTTCAAGCCGCGCTTTGCTTCCACGAACCCGATCGTCAAACCCACGCTTGCGCGCCTGGTGCACCCGGATGCGCAACCCGCCCACACCCACTGAAATCTGGAAGGAGTACCCATGGCTGAAATCCCCGGCATTACCCGCGCCAACGATGGTCTGGATGGAGTGAGCTGGAACATCCTCGGACAAACCTATGTGCCCAAGCAGATCACCGAGGAGAGCTTTGCCTGGCTTGCGACGTTTCCGGAGGAATCGTTCACGCCGCCACACATGCACCGCGCGCAGGACGAGTACATCCTCGTGATGGAGGGGCGCATCGACCTGTTGCTCGGCGGCAAGCGCACCTTTGCCGCGGCAGGGGACCTGGTCCGCATGCCGCGGGGCATACCGCACGCCTTCTACAACAACTCCGGCGAGGTGGCCAAGGCGATGTTCTGGGTGGCGCCCACCGGGCCGCTGGTGGACCTGTACCGGCGCATCCACAACATGTCCAGCCCGCAGGAGGTAGTGCAGGTGGCGGACGAGTACGGGGTGCACTTCTTCCCGCCGGTTTCCTCCGCGCCTTGAGCGCCGACGCAGTTCACGACACCACAAGGAGACCTGTTCATGATTGACCGCCGTAGCGTCCTGGGTACGCTTGCGCTGGGTGGCCTGAGTCTGGCCACCGGCAACGCTTACGCACAACCATCCGCCTATCCGACCAAGCCGATCCGGTTCATCGTCCCTCTGCCGCCCGGCAGCCCGCCCGACGTGCTCGCGCGCATCGTCGGCGAGCGGCTGCAGGCGGCGTGGAAACAGCCGGTGGTCGTGGACAACAAGCCAGGCGCCACCGGCATGATCGGCATGGATGCCGTGGCCAAGGCCGCGCCCGACGGTTACACCATGGGCATCCTGTTCCTCACGCACACGGTGTTGCCGTCACTCTTTGGCAAGGTTCCGTATGACACCGCGCGCGATCTCGCCCCCGTGGCGAATCTCGCATGGATCTACAACGTCCTCGTGGTGCCCGAGGGATCGGCCATTCGCTCCTTGACGAACCTGGTCGCGCACGCGAAGGCCGCACCGGGCAAATTGACGTTTGGCTCCGGCGGCATAGGCTCACCCGCGCACCTGCTCGGCGAGACTTTTTGTCAGACGGCGGGCGTGAGGATGCTGCATGTCCCGTTCAAGGGACCCTCCGAGGCGATCCAGAGCGTGCTGGGTGGACAGGTGGACGTGATGTTTGCGACGAGCTCGGTGGCGGTGCCGATGGTGCGCGGCAGCAAATTGCGCGCGCTGGCGGTGACCAGTCCGCAACGCATGACGGCGCTGCCGGACGTGCCGACCATGCCCGAGGCCGGCATGGACGGCTTCACGGTGCGCGAATGGGAGGGCGTGGTGGGCCCCGCGGGAGTGCCCGCGCCGATCATCGAGCGCTGGAACACGGAACTGGCCCGCATCATGGGGCTGCCCGATGTCAGGTCGCGGCTGCTGGAGCTTGGGTTGACCGCGGCGGACCAGAATTCACCGCGGGAATTTGGTGCGCTGATCAACAGCGAGCTGGGCTACTGGACCCGGCTGGTCAAGACGGCTGGCATCAAGGCCGAATGATCGGCGCAGCGCTGCCGCTCAGCCGGCGCGCATGACCGCGCCCCAGAGCCCCGCCAGCGTCAGCGCCACCGTGGGCAGCAGCGTCAGCGCGAAGCCCGCGGTGCGGCTCTTGGGCTCCTTCATGTACTCAACGCGGTAGAGCAGCCGCCCCACGAGCCAGACCACGCCGATGGCCGCAATCACCGGCTGCGGCCAGTACAGCCCCGCGAGCAGCAGCGCCGGCAGAAACGCGACGAGCTGCTCCAGCGTGTTCTGCTGCACGCGAAACGCGCGCTCGAACATCG
>JAIXLP010000042.1 GCA_026954015.1 Burkholderiales bacterium
GAACCGGCGAAGTAGTCGGCGCGCACGGCGCCGGTGATGGCGCTGCCGGTGTCCTGCGCCATCACGAGGCGCGCGAGCTGGGCCGTGGGGCCATCGCTCACGAGCCAGACCGGCGTGCCATAGGGGATGCTGGTGCGGTCGACCGCGATGGAGCGCCCGGGCGTGAGGGGCACGCCCTGCGCGCCGCGCGGGCCGGCTTCGGCGGCGGCGCCGTCCAGCGGCTCTTCGCGGAAGAACACGTAGCGCGGGTTGGCCCAGAGCATTTCCTGCACGCGCGCCGGGTTGGCCTGCGCCCATGCGCTGATGCCGGGCCAGGTGGCGTCGCGCACCAGGCCGCGGTCGAGCAGCCAGCGGCCCACGCTCTGGTAGGGCTGGTTGTTGGTGGCCGCGAACGCCAGGCGCACCAGGCGCGTGCTGCCGTCCGCCTCGTGCAGGCGCAGGCGCCCCGTGCCCTGGATGTGCAGCACCATGGCCTCGATGGGGTCGCGCACCCAGGCGAGCACGCGGCCCGCCAGCTGCGCCTGTGCCTCGGGCAGGGTGTCGATCTGCTGGCGCGTGTACCACGCGGCCTTGGCGGGCAGGCCGGGCGGGGGGGCGTAGATGGGCACCTCGTAGCCACTCCCGCGCACGCGCGCGCCGTCGAGCTCGGGCTCGAAGTAGCTCGTGAGCAGGCCGTCGGGGTTGCCGTCGCTCGATTCGATGCGGTAGGGCTGCAGGCGCTCCTGCATCCAGGCGCGCTGCCCGTCGTCGCTGGCGATCGACAGGCGCCGCACTTCGCCGCACAGGGGCGCGAACGCGGGCGCGGGGCGCTCGCAGTTGCGCAGCCAGGCTTGCCACGCCTCGTGCGGGGCGTCCTGCTGCCAGCCGGGCAGGTCGCCCCAATCCACCGGCACCCAGCGGCTGCGGTAGGTAGCCAGCGTGCCGGGCACGGCCATCGGCCCGCCCAACGGCCCGAGCGTCGGCGGCTGCGTGGGCGTGGCCGCGGGAGCGCCGGAGGGCGCCGGAGGGCGCGTACCGCAGGCGGCGAGCCCACCTACAATGAAAACAGTGACGGTGAGACGCAAGAGGCGCGACGACATGCTGCTGATTTTCCTTGAAGCGATGCTGGCGCTCGCGCTCTTCATCCTGCTCGTCTGGTGGACGATGTTTTCGGGCCGCAAGCGCGGCGAGTTGCCGCCCCCGCCCGAGGACGCGCCACCGCCGAATCACCAAGACAAATGACTCCCACTACCTTACCGACATGAAGGAACACACGATGCGCCACGCACTTGCACTTTGCACCCTCGCCACCGCGCTGCTCGCCAGCGGCTGCGCGCAGATGTCCGACACCCAGCGCCACACGGCCACCGGCGCGGGCATAGGCGCGCTGGGCGGCGCGGCGGTCGGCGCGCTCGCGGGCGGGCACGCGGGCACCGGCGCGGTGGTCGGCGCGGGCGTGGGGGCGCTGGGCGGCTACATCTGGTCGCAGCGCATGGAGCGCCAGAAGCAGGAGATGCAAGCGGCCACGCAGGGCACCGGCGTGGGCGTGACGCAGACGGCGGACAACCAGCTCAAGCTCGATATCCCGAGCGACATCTCGTTCGCCACCGGGCGCGCGGACATCCAGTCCAACTTCCGCCCCATCCTCGACCGCTTCGCCGAAGGGCTGCGCAACAACCCGGGCGCGGAGCTGCGCATCATCGGCCACACCGATTCGACCGGCACCGACGCGATCAACGATCCGCTGTCGCTGCAGCGCGCCGAAAGCACGCGCAACTACCTGACCGAGCGCGGCGTGAGCGCGGCGCGCATCCAGGTGAGCGGCCGCGGCTCGCACGAACCGGTGGCGAGCAACGCTACCGCGGAAGGACGCGCGCACAACCGCCGCGTGGAAATCTTCGTGGGCGAGCGCCAGGGCTGAGCACGGCCCACGCAGGCGCCGCGTTCACGGCGCCTCGTCGTGCAGCAGCCGGGCGAGCTCGACCGCGGATTTCACCTGCATCTTCTCGAACACGCGCGCGCGGTGCACCTCCACCGTGCGCACGCTGATCTCCAGCCGCTCGGCGATGAGCTTGTTTGACAGCCCTTCGAGCACGAGATCCATCACGGCCCGCTCGCGCTCGGTCAGCGCCCCGATGCGCTCGCGCAGTTCGCGCGCCGCGCGCCCCGCGGCAAAGCGCTCGGCGGAAAGCGCGAGCGCGGCCTGCACGCGATCGACGAGCTGGTTGCCGGAAAACGGCTTTTCGCAGAAGTCGAAGGCGCCACGCTTGACGGTCGCGACCGCCGTTGGCACGTCGGCGTGCCCCGTGAGAAAGATCACCGGGATGCGCTGCGCGTCGCCGCGCTCGACCATGCGCTCGAACAGCGCCAGGCCGTTCATGCCCGGCATGCGCACATCGAGCAGCAGACAGCAGGTGCGCTGCCCGGCGCTGCGTTCGGCCAGCGCGAACTCGAACGCCGCCGCGCTCGCGTACGACTCGCTGCGCAGGTGGCGCGAGCGCAGCAGCCAGGCGAGCGCGTCGCGCACCTCGGCATCGTCATCCACGATGTACACGGTGGCGTCGAGGGCGGGCGGCATCAGTCGGACATCGGCAAGGTGAAGGTGAACACCGTACCACGCGGCGGACAGGGCGCGAAATCAAGCGCCCCGCCGTGCTGCTCGACCACGGTGCGGCACAGGCTCAGGCCCAGCCCCATGCCCTCGGCGCGCGTGGTGAAGAACGGCGTGAACAGGCGCCGGGCCAGCGCCGCGTCGATGCCCACGCCGCGGTCCGCCACGGAAAACTCCAGCCACGCCGGGCCGTCCGGCCGCAGCACGCGACGCGCGCCCAGGCGCAGCACGCGCTCGGCGGGCGGCACCGCCTCCATCGCCTGCATCGCATTGCGCGCCAGGTTGAGCAGCACCTGCTCGACCATGGTGCGGTCACACAGCGCGCAGGCGCCGGGCTCGGCCAGCTCCACGCGCACCTCGACGCCGAGCTTGCGTGCCTGCAGCCGCACGAGCGGCAGCACCGCATCAAGCAGGTCGGCGGCCGCGACGCGCTCGCGCACGTGCTCGCGCCGGCGCAGAAAGTCGTGCACGCTCTTGATGACCCGGCCCGCGCGCTCGGCCTGCGTGGCAATGCGCTCCAGCGCGCCCCGCAGTTCGGCCAGCGTGGCCTCGGGGGGCTCGTGCGCGTCGGGGCTGTCCGTGAGCAGGTTCAGCGAGCCGGTGGTGTAGCTCGCGATCGCGGCCAGCGGCTGGTTGAGCTCGTGGCTCAGCAGCGACGCCATCTCGCCCACGGTGGCCAGCCGCGCGCTCGCCTGCAGGCGCTCCTGCGACGCGCGCGAGACCTCCTCGGCGCGGCGCTGCTCGCTCACGTCCAGGAACGACCCCATCCACCCGGTCTGCACGCCGTGCGCGTTCACCAGCGGCGCCTCGTACACCGCCACCGGAAAGCGCGTGCCGTCCTTGCGCGCGTACGTCACCTCGTAGCCCTGCGGCAACGCGGGGGCACCGGTGGTCATCCGGGTGCGCTGGCGCTCGGCGTAGGCCTGCGCGAATTCGGGCGGCCAATACGGCGGCGGCGCGCGCTGGCCGAGCAGTTCGCTCGCCTCATAGCCCACCATGCGGCAGAACGCCGGGTTGACGTAGGTGATGCGCCCGGCCATGTCGCGCGCACGCAGGCCGGTGAGCAGCGAGTTTTCCATCGCCTTGCGAAACGCCAGCGTCTCGCCCAGTTCGTGCTCGGCGCTCAGGCGCCGGCGGTTGTCGCGCACGAGCACCGCGAGCACCGACACGAGCGCGATCGAGATGACCGTGACGAGCGCGGTGAGCACGTTGGGGAAGACGCTGGGCGGCTGGTGCCAGCCGTCGAGCCGCAGCACCAGCGTCGTGCCCGGCAGGTTCAGCAGTTGCCGCGCCGTGAACATGCGCGAGCCGCGCCGCGTGGCGCGCGCCAGCGCCAGGCGCGTGCCGTCGGGCTCGGTGAACGACACCTCCTGCGCCGGCTGCAGCCGCGGCGCCACCACCTCGGTAAGCAGGCGGTGCAGGCCGTAGGTGGCGACGACGAAGCCCCCGTGCTGCAGCGGCACGCAGGCTTCGAGCACCTCGGCGCCGGTGCCGTCGGGCACGGCATGGAAGTAGCTGTCGGCATAGGACGCGCCGCGGATGCGCTGCGCGTTCGCGCACGCCAGCACCACCTCGGAGTGCGGTGCCTCGCGCGCCGCGCGGTCCCACGGCAGCGGGGCGTACGGCGTGTTGGCCTCGCCCCCCATCGCCATCGCGCGATCGCGCCACTCCACGCGCAGCAGCGCGCGGTGGGTGCGCAGCAGCTCCTCGGCGCGCGCCTGCCACGGCGCCTCGGCGGGCGCGTCGGGGCGCAGCGCCTGCAGGTCGCCCAGGTCGCCATGCAGCGCCGCGCGCAGTGCCACCACCGCGCCCGCCGCGTCGCGTTCGAGCTGGTTCTGCACCTGCTCGGCCTCGTGGCGCCCCGCAAGCCACACGAGCGTGACCAGCATCGCCGCGACGAGCACCCAGAGCAGGAGCCACAGCGACCAGCGCCGCCACAACCCGATCCAGCCCATGCGCCGCAGGCGCGCGCGGCTCCAGCGCAGCGCCTGGCGGTGCCAGGGGCGCCGCGCGGCCTGCGCCGCCGCGCGGGCCGGTGCCAGGCGGGTCGGCGCGCTCACAGCACGCGGTGCCCCAGCGCGGGCAGTTGCCGACGTACCTCGGCCAGGCGGTGCGCGCTCACGTCGGCCAGCACCAGGCCCGCGCCTTCGTCCCGCTCGGCCAGCACTTCGCCCCAGGGGCTCACGAGCATGCTGTGGCCCCAGGTGCGCCGGCCGTTCTCGTGCACCCCGCCCTGCGCGGCGGCGAGCACGTAGGCCTGGTTCTCGATGGCGCGCGCACGCAGCAGCACCTCCCAGTGCGCGCGACCCGTGGTCCAGGTGAAGGCGCTGGGCACCACGAGCAGATCGGCGCCCGCGCGCGCCTGCGCACGGTACAGCTCCGGAAAGCGCAGGTCGTAGCAGATCGACAGGCCCACGCGCCAGTGCTCGCCCGCGCGCGCGTCGAAGGCAAAACGCACCGGCGCGCTGCCGCGCGCGATCGTGCGCGCCTCGTCGAAATGCTCGTCGTCGCGGTCGAACCCGAACAAGTGCACCTTGTCGTAGCGGGCAACGCACGCGCCCTCGGGGTCATGCACCAGCGTCGCATTGCGCACCCGCGCCGGGTCGGCGCACGCCAGCGGCAGCGTGCCGCCGATGAGCCAGAGCCCGAATTCACGCGCCGCGGCGGCGAGAAACCGCTGCACCGGCCCGTCGCCGTAGGGTTCGCGCAGCGCGTGCTTGTCGCCGTCGGTGCGGCCCATGATGCAGAAGTATTCGGGCAGCAGTGCCAGCTCCGCCCCCGCGTGCGCGGCCTGCGCCAGCAGCGCGTGCGCCTGCGCCAGGTTGGCATCCCGGTCCACCCCCGAAACCATCTGGATCGCGGCTACCTTCATGGTTGGTCTCCTGCCTGCGGCGCCGGGGTGCCGCCGGCGCGCTTCACGCGCTCGACGTGCGGTTCGTCCCAGGTGCCGTCGATGCGAAATTCCTGCGTCGCCGCCTCCACCAGCGGCCCGCGCAGGAAGATCTGCGCGAGAAAGCTGCCCAACCCTACCACCGGATTGATCGCGGTGGCCACGAGCGAGGCGGTGAGCGTGTTGAGCTCGGGCACGACGACGACGCGCAGGTCCTGTGTCTCGTGCGCGATGTCGGCGCTGCCCTCCATCAGCACGGCGGCGTTCACGCCCTTCATCTGCAGGTTGTTGGTGCTTGCGATGCCCTTGTCGATGTGCACGTCGGCGCGCACGAAGTCGAACGAGAAACCGGCGCTGAAGATGTCGCGAAAATCCAGCGCGAGGCGCCGGGGCAGCGCCTGCAGGCTGAGCACGCCGAGCAGCTTGGACAGCCCCGGATCGGCCTTGAGGAACCGCCCCTGCGCCATGTCCAGCTTCATCTGGCCCGTCATGCTGGGGTAGTCGGGCGCGACGGGCGAGCCCAGCCACCCGACCTGCCCCTCAAGCGTGCCCTCGCCCTTGTCGAGCACGCCGGGCATGCCCAGGCGCGTGAGCAGCGCGCCCGAATCGTGCACCTTGAGCGCGAAGCGCAGCGCAGTGCGCCGCTGGGCCTGCGCGCCCGTGCCGCCGAGCAGCGCCCAGTTGCCGCTGGAGGTGAACGTGGTCTCGGGCATGTGCAGGTCCATGCGGGCGAGGCGCCACTCGCGCGCGCCGCCGTCGCCCACGCGGTTGCTCGCCTGCAGCTCCAGCCGCCCGAGGCGCTTGTCGCGCAGGCGCAGGTCCTGCGCCTCGATGTCCAGCGCAGGCAGCTCGCGCGGGCCGCTGGCGCCGAGCAAGGTATCGACCTGGGTGTCCGCCGAGCGCGGCAGCACCAGGCGCGACAGCCGCGCGTACACGCGGCCCTGCGGTGCCTGCGGCGACGCCGCGTGGTACTCCACGTGGCCCTCGAGCTCCTGCGCCGAGACGCTGCCGCGCCACGCACTGCTCTGATGCGTCAGGTGGGCCGCCACCTCGTGCAACGTGCGCCCCTGCAGCGTGAGCTCGCCCACCTGCAGCGTGACACGCTCGGGCAGGTAGGCGCCGGGCGCGGCGGAAGCGGCCTCGGCGGCGGGCGCCTCCGGCACGTCCGCGAACAGCGCACGCCAGGCATCGACGTCAAGCGCGTCAAGCGCAACGGCCGCCTCGACGCCGCGCTGCGGCAGCGGCGCACCCTGATCGGCCACGGTGCCAAGCACGACACGCCCCGCGAGCACCGCCGCGTCTGGACTTGCCCCGGTCTCGCGCAGGTAGTCGAGCGCGAGCCGCCCCTGCACACCCAGCGTCCACCGCTCGCGCGCCGGCGCGCCGGCCGGGCCGTCGACCGTGCGCGTCTGCCAGCGCACGGGCCAGGCCTGCTCGGCGCTCTTGTCCAGCGGCGCGGGCACATCGAGCGCCATGCCCCGCAGATCGGAGGTCACCAGCAGTTGCGGCTTCCCGCCCCGCATGCCCAGCGCCAGCGTGTAGGCCGTGCTTCCGCTTGCGCGGCGCAGCAGCGCGGCGAGCGCCCCGGCGGGGGCCGCCGCGCGCAGCCCTTCGGCGCTCGCCTCGCCCTGCGCCTGCACGCGCAGCA
>JAIXLP010000004.1:0-3600 GCA_026954015.1 Burkholderiales bacterium
CGGTTCACGGACAACCCGCCCGGCATCGCTATGGAGCTTCCACGCCACGCCTCAACACCGGCGCCGCAAGGTGCGGTGGGGGCGTTCTCGCTTGTCATTGGGTGGTTGACTTGGCCCGCGTCAGCGGGCGAGCCGGAGCAGCCTTCGTGCGGGGATGCCGAGCCGGCCCTATCTCCTTGCGGTGCGGTTCGGCCCAAGGCGTCCTTGTGTTGTTGTGAATCCTGGCGGTGGCGCGGCTGCGCCTCGGGCTTCATGGCTGCAACCGTCCAGCGAAAACAATTTCCCCTCTGCTGCGCAGATTCCTCGCGGGACAAATTCTTTTCGCCTCCCGGCTCTCCACTGCGTTTCGACCGCAAGCGGTGCAGCCAGCCCGTCCCCCGCCGGCCGGATCACAACAAGGACGCGATGGGCGCGAACCTTGTTCAACCGAAAGGAGAAAACATCATGGCCAACATCGGCACCTTCACCGCAGACAAAGACGGCTTCACCGGCACGCTTCGCACCCTGACGCTCAACGTCAAGGTCAAGCTGGTGCCCAACGACAAGGGCGACAACGAGAAGGCCCCTGACTTCCGCCTGCAGGCCGCCAGCCACGACATCGGCGCGGCGTGGAAGAAGACCAGTGAGGCCGGGCGGGAGTACATCTCCGTGACCCTCGACGATCCTTCGTTCCCGTCCACTGTCTACGCCCGCCTGATCGAAGGCGAGAACGGCACGCACGACCTGATCTGGTCGCGCAGCAAGCCCCAGGCGGCGTAACCGCCGCCCGCAGCGCCCCGCCACACGGCGGGGCGCTGCGCTGTTCGTTCGTCCCGAACGCAGCCGCCGCAGGCAGTGCCCCATATCGGGCTGCGTTTCCCTGTCTGGATATGGCGTCTACGGTTGCAGTCAGGACATGGCGTGTCGGTGCGATGCACCGCCGGGCTTTACGGGCTACGCCCCGTGCCGTCTTTGCCGTCACGGCCATCCGGCTCCAATCCCTCACGCCTTCGCGCCTGCGGCGCTGCGCGCTTCGCTTGCCTCCGAGGGAAAGCCCCTGCGGGCTATCCCCGCCGCGCTGGGCTTGGCGCCCCTCGATACCACCGAACCGGCGGCGCCGGATCGACCCGGCCAGCGCCTACGGCTGCTGGGCCGCCGCTGCGAGCTGGCTTTCAGCCTCGCTCATCAGCACGGCCGTGCTGCATTCGAGCGCGCTGGCGATCTTGAAGATGATCGCCAGCGTGGGCATGTGCTCGCCACGCTCGACCTTGCCCATGTGCGAACGCTCGACACCGGCCAGGTGCGCCAGCGACTCCTGCGCGATGCCGCGTTCCGTCCGCAACGCGCGCACCGCCGCGCCGAAGGCTTGCGCCAACTCGGCATCGTAGGTGGTGGCGCCGGCCGGTCGGCCGCGCTGGATGGATCGCTTCTGCATGGACAGAAGCGTCGAGTCGCAGCACAATTAAAACCACGTTATCTTTAACTCTTTCATCAACGCCTCACTGTTTTGTGTTTTTACGGAAATACGCATCCGTGCCTCTGCGGATTTCCACAAAGGCGCAAAGCCACGAAATCACAATCGTGCTTTTTCTCAAATCCGCCGATGCGGCTTTGCGTTTTCACGCTTGGGCGGATTTGTGAATTGGGAATAGACCGCCATGAAGCCACTCATCACCGAGGACGAGCGCCAGCGCCTGCTGGCCCACGGTCAAGCCCGTGCCGACGGTCAGGCCGGCGACCCGCTGCCCGTGGTACGCCTGTTCACCCCGGACGCGCACCTCACCTGGCTGCTCGCTTCGCTCGACCCGGCAGACGGCGATACGGCCTACGGCATGATCGACCTAGGCCTGGGGATGCCCGAGCTGGGCACCGTGAAGCTGTCCGACCTGGCATCCATCGTCGGGCCGCGCCAGCAGCCCGTGATGCGGGATCGGTATTTCCAGGCGGTGCGGCCTTTGTCGGAATACCTGCGGCTGATGCAGGAAAACGGCGGCATTGTCGATTAAGCCGTTCGTGTTCTGGCGCAGCCGGACGTATTGAGACTATTTCCGTCGCAATTCGGATTTGTCCGGTCTCAATTCGCACTCTTGCATGAAGCCGAGGCTTTGAGACGGAAACGGTCACGATCTTTGGCGCTGGCTACGGCACCTTGATTTGTGCCGCGTGACGTTCTTGGACTGCGTGGCCGTCGTATTCGGACGCATTGCGCAATACCCCGGAGCCAATCGGTCTTTGACACTTGATGTTACAGCTTAATAAACAGACTCGGACGATGTTTTGATGTGGACGCGGTAGCTCCGTTCTGAATGCCCGTGACGACGTTCCTGCAATTCGACGGGAGCTGGCGTCATGGTCAATCCACACCATATCGCGCACTGGTATCCGACCGCCGCGTACCTCTACATCTTGTGCCTGGACACGCTCGCACTGGCCTGGGAGTACCTGCGCCGTCATCCCGACTACCGGCTCGACTGGCTGCGCCACCGTCGCCGGTCGCAAACACATCAGGCCACGCAACAGGCGGCACTTCGCTGGGGCTTGCGCTTGCTGGAAGACCCGGCCCTGGATGCGCGCGACGCGCATCCGGCCTGGCTTCCCGGCCACGATGCCGTAGTTCAGCTCCATCCCGATGCCGACCCGCCACCCGATGCGCTGACCTTCACGTTCTGGCACATCCCTGGCCACAAACAATTGCTGCATGACGGCAAAGGGCTGGCGCTGATCGCGCGCAGCCCCGGCCATTGCGCGCGCTTCGCGCTGGCGCCCGGCCTGGAAGACGGCATGGCTGTCGCCTATGCCAATCGCGGAAGTGGCGGCGGCGCTGCTGCGCCTACGCGCAGCGCGACGCTGGCCACCGCCAGGCCCCGGCCAGCACCGGCAGCGATGCTGGAGCTGCACACCCTGCAGGCGCTCGACGCGACCCTGGCGGGCGCGTCCTTGCGCGAGGTGGCCGAGGGCCTGTTCGGTGCCGACGCCGTGGCGGCCGACTGGCACGCCGACGGCGACTTGCGTGCCCGCGTGCGTCGCATGGTGCGCCGGGGCAATGCGTTGATGCGCGGCGGCTATCGCCGCCTAGCACAACTACCGCCGCTTGAGAAGGGACGTTTTGATGGGGATGCAAAACGTCCCTGAGCAGCGGAGCTTCGTTTTCTGAGACTGCCTCCATCCGGTTGCGCTGTGTGGCCGGAGCTTCAAAACCGATGGAGGTTCACACCATGCGTCCCGCTCCCTTGCGGCCTGCCGCCACTGTTCCCACCGCTGTCGCCCAGCCGCAGCGCTATCTCACCAACGACGAAGCCGCCGACTACCTGCGCCTGTCGCCGCGCACGCTGGAAAAGCAGCGCGTGATCGGCGGCGGCCCGCGCTTTCGCAAGTTCGGCCGGCGCGTCATGTACGCCGTGGCCGACCTCGATGCCTGGGCTGCCGACCGCAGCTTCGAGACGACTTCCGATCCTGAGTACGCCGAACAGCACGCGGCGGACAGTCGTGCGCGCTGATCGCTGGCACGCGCCAGGCCATCGCCATGTCCAGCCCCGCGCTGCCGTCCCGGCAGCGGCCCTCGCAAAAACGCGAACAGCTCGACCTGTTCCGCGCCTTGCCGGGCGACATGGCACCGCGCGA
>JAIXLP010000004.1:5654-7065 GCA_026954015.1 Burkholderiales bacterium
CTACATCGACCAGCGTTTCGACCTCTATCTGCGCTTCGGCGAGCCGGCGCGCATCCTTCGCCTCGACCAATGGCGGCGCTGCGCATTGTTCTTGCCTGGCGCGATGCTCTGCCGCATCCGCTGGCAGGCCAATGCTTACGGCACGATCCGCTGGCAGCTCATGGTGATGCAGGCTTGCACGCCGCTGGATGGCGCGCAGCGCATCCCCGGCGTGCAGCCCGGCGCACGCCTACTGCTGCACGCCGAGGGCGAGAACTCGGTTCGTGCCGTGCTGGCCCGCATCGACGCCATCGAGGCGCTGGGCATCGCGCCCGCCGACGCCTCGCCCGCGTACTGGCGCACGCTGGGCAATCGGCTCGCTGCGCGCCTGCCGCTGCCCGACTACAGCGCCGAGCGGCACGCCGCCTGGCTGGCCGGGAGGGCGCTGCCATGACCACGGTTTCTGCTGGCGGCACGGTGCCGCGTCCTCGTTCGCGCTTGCGCGCTCGCATCGCCTTGGCGGGCTTGTCCGCCTGCGGCCTCGCTGCGCTGGCCTGGGCGTCCTTCGTGCATCCGCTGCCGCGCCTGACCTACAACCCGTCCGACAGCGTGGCGGTCGGCTGGTATCGCGTCGATCTGCTCGACCATCGCGCCGACTCGCTGCCCCCGGCCTTGCCGGTGGGCAGCATCGTCCTGACCAGACTGCCACCCGATGCCACCACGCTGGCTGCGCGTCGCGGCTATCTGCCGGCCCGCATTCTGTTGCTCAAGCGCGTGGGAGCTATCGCGCCGCAGACGGTGTGCGTGGCCGGTGGCGTTCTGAGCATCGACGGCGTGCCTTCGGCCGCCTTGCTGCCCGCCGACCGGCTGGGCCGTCCGCTGCCGTCCTGGGCGCAGTGCCGGCAGCTTCGCCCCGGCGAACTGTTCCTGCTCAGTGTCACCAGTCCGGCGTCGTTCGACAGCCGGTATTTCGGGCCGGTCAGCGCATCCGCCGTGATCGGAGTCGCGCATCCGGTGTGGTTGGAGACACGTCCATGATCGCCGCCGATTCGCTGCGCATCATCGTGCTATCAGGCGTGTCGATCCGGTGGCGTTCCGTGTGTCGTCGCGCGTGCAGAGCGAGCGCATCCGCGCTGCACTTCGCGCTGCCTTCGGCGCAGCCATCCACCGTGCAGGCGTCTTGCCTTGAACGCGCCCGGCCTGCGGCCATCGGCGCGTTCGCGGGCGCGCTGCCCGCTAGCAGCGCAGCGCCACCGGGCCGCCGCTGCCCGCAGCGCCAGCGAGGGGCAAAGGCGGAAGGCAAGACAAAAGGACGCGGCACTGGCCCGCGTCGAAAACCAGTCTGCACGTGGGGGTGGCGCGGCACGGAGCGGCTTTGCCGCCGTGCCGCGTGGGGCGCGAGGCCCGCGCCAATGCAGGCATGTCCGCGTGC
>JAIXLP010000074.1 GCA_026954015.1 Burkholderiales bacterium
AGGGCACCGAAGATCTGGGTGGCGGTCTGAAGGCCAACTTCCTGATGGAAAACGGGTTCTTCATCAACAATGGGGAACTGGATAACACGGCTTCAGTTACCGCTGATCCGACTGCCCCGCTTGGCGTTAAGGTCGGCAATCCGAAACTCTTTCAACGTCAAGCTTGGATGGGTATGAGCGGTGGTTTTGGTGAATTCCGCATGGGCCGCCAATACACCGTGGGATTCGATACTAGTATTTGGCTGATTCCGTCCACCCGCGCTAGTGCGGTGTTGCGCACGGGGCTTAGTTTCAATGGCATGACGTCGCGCAATGACAACATGTTTAAATACCTGAGCCCGAACTTCAGCGGCTTCAGCCTTGAGGCTTCGTACCAGTTGAAGAACAATCAGGATCCGAACACGGCTGAGGTTGCGTTGAAATACGCGAACGGGCCAGTCACCGCCAATTTGCTGGTAACCAAGATCAAGGGCTTGAGCACGGGGTGGGCACTCAATGGTGCCTATAACTTCGGTCAGTTCGCAGTGAATGGAGGCTATAGCAATAACCCGGACGGCACTTATGCTGCTAAGACCACTGCGGATGCTCGTGGTTTCTACCTTGGCGCGAGCGGCAATTTCGGTGCGATCAACCCTTGGATCAACGTTGCACGTAATACCGAAGCCAAGCGGACCGGTGTTGACTTGGGTGTGAATTACGCGCTATCAAAGCGTACCCGCGTGTATGCAGTGTATGGTCGAGTGAACAACAGCCCCAGCAACAATATTTGGGGTATAGGTCTGGCCCACAATTTCTGATTCTTTCGAATCAGATCGGAAAGCCGCCTTCGGGCGGCTTTTTTCATGGTGCGTTCCTACGCGGCAATGTGCATGCTCGGGTAGCAGTGCGCGTCCGCCCGTTTTTCAAGAGGGAATTCCATGCAGGCTCTGCGCTATCGTGCGAGCGGTCGAGCGTTTGCCGAGATCGCCCAGTTTCACCCCGATCTCACCGCGCTGCGGCGTGACCTGCACGCGCACCCGGAACTGGGTTTTGAAGAGGCCTACACCAGCGCCAGGGTGCGCGAATCGCTCAGGGTCTGCGGCGTGGACGAGGTGCATGAGGGCATAGGCCGCACCGGCGTGGTCGCGGTCATCCGCGGGCAGTCGCACGCGAGCGGCGCGATGGTGGGGCTGCGCGCGGACATGGACGCGTTGCCGATGACCGAGCACAACGACTTCGCATGGAAGTCGTGCAAGGGTGGGATGATGCACGGCTGCGGCCACGACGGCCACGTGGCCATGCTGCTGGGCGCGGCGCGTTACCTGGCGGCCACGCGGCGCTTTGACGGCACCGCGGTGCTGATCTTCCAGCCCGGCGAAGAAGGCTTTGGCGGCGCGCGCGTGATGATCGAGGACGGCCTGTTCGAGCGCTTCCCGGTGCGCGCGGTCTATGCAATGCACAACTGGCCCGCGATGGCGCCGGGCACCGTGGGCATCAACGACGGCGCGATGATGGCCTCGGCCGACCGCATCACGATCGAGGTAACGGGCAAGGGTGGCCACGGCGCGCACCCCTACCAGACGGTGGACGTGGTGCTGGTGGCGTCCACCATCGTCACCGCGCTGCAGAGCATCGTCTCGCGCAACGTGCGCGCCATGGACAGCGCGGTGGTCAGCATCTGCGCGGTGCGGGCGGGCGACCTGGGTGCGTTCAGCGTGCTGCCGGGGCAGGCGACGCTGGTGGGCACGGTGCGCACCTTCGATCCGGCCGTGCAGGACCTGATGCAGCGGCGCATCCAGGAGCTGTGCGGTGCGGTGGCGCTGGGGTTTGGCGCGACGGCCACGGTGCGTTACGAGCGCATCTACCCGGCGACGATCAACACGCCGCAGGAGGCGCACTTCGCGGGCGACGTGGCCGAGTCGCTCGTCGGCGCGCAGAACGTGGTGCGCAACCTGGAGCCGAGCATGGGCGCGGAGGATTTTTCGTTCATGCTGCAGCACAAGCCCGGCGCCTACCTGCGCCTGGGGCAGGGCGGGGCCGCCGCGCTGCACAGCGGGCGCTACGACTTCAACGACGAGGTGCTGCCGCTGGGCGCCGCGCTGCACGCGAGCCTGGTGGAGCAGGCGATGCCGCTGGCGCCGCCGCCGCTGGGATAGAGATCGCTATAAAATGGCTTTCAGCGCTTGTGGGTAAAGCGCGAACAGCTATGTTTTTGAAAGTACGGGAATTCGCGTGAACCAGCTCGATGCACTCAAGGCCATGACCACCGTGGTGGCCGACACGGGGGATTTCCACGAGCTGGCGCGCTTTGCGCCGCAGGACGCGACGACCAACCCCTCGCTGATCCTCAAGGCGGTGCAAAAGCCCGAGTACGCGCACCTGCTCGCGGAAAACCGGCAGCGCTGGCACGGGCGCGGCCTGGACGAGCGGATGGATCGGCTCATCGTGCGTTTCGGCTGCGAGACGCTCGCGCACATTCCGGGCCGCGTCTCGACCGAGGTGGACGCGCGCCTGTCGTTTGACACCGAGGCGATGGTGACGCGCGCGCAGCAGCTCATCGAGCTCTATGAGGCCGAGGGCGTGCACATCAACCGCGTGCTCATCAAGGTGGCCAGCACCTGGGAGGGCATCGAGGCCGCCCGGCGCCTGCAGGCGCGCGGCATCGCCACCAACATGACGCTGCTGTTCTCCTTCGTGCAGGCGGTGGCCTGCGCGCAGGCCAAGGTGCAGCTCATCTCGCCGTTCGTCGGGCGCATCTACGACTGGTACAAGGCCAGGGCGGGCGCGGCGTGGGACGAGGCCGCGATGGCGGGCGCCAGCGACCCCGGCGTGCGGTCGGTGCGCCGCATCTTCGACTACTACAAGCACTTCGGCATCGCCACCGAGATCATGGGCGCGAGCTTTCGCAACGTCGGCCAGATCCGCGCGCTCGCGGGCTGCGACCTGCTGACCATCGCGCCCGCGCTCATGGCCGAGCTGGCCGCAAGCGCCGCGCCGCTCGCGCGCGCGCTCGACGCGCAGGCCGCGCGCGACGCCGACGTGGCGCACGTGGTGTACGACGAGATCGGCTTTCGCTACGCGCTCAACGACGACGCGATGGCGACGGAAAAACTCGCCGAGGGCATACGCACCTTCGCCGCCGACGCAGTCAAGCTCGAAGCGTTGCTGCGGGACTGACACATGCCGCCCTGCGACCAGACACCCGCGTGGGCGGCACTGCAGGCGCAGTGGCAGGGCGAGGGCGGCGCGCCGAGCCTGGCCGATGAATTCGCGCGCGACAGCGCGCGCACGGCGCGGCTGAGCCAGCACGCACCGCACGTCTGGGCCGATCTTTCCAAGCAGTGGCTGCGCCCCGGCACCGAGGCGCTGCTGCAGCAACTGGCGCACGAACGCGGCGTGCTCGCGTGGCGCGACGCGATGTTCGCGGGCGAGGCGGTGAACACCACCGAGCGGCGCGCGGCGATGCACTGGCTGCTGCGCACGCCGCCCGATGGAGGGCAGATCGCCGCCGCGGATGCAGTGCACCGCTGGGATGGCACGGTGCGCGCGGCGCTGGCCGAGGTGCACGAGACACTGGATGCCATGCTCGCGCTCGCCGACGAGGTGCGCGCCGATGCGCGCATCACCGACGTGGTGCACATCGGCATCGGCGGCTCGCACCTCGGGCCCGAAATGGTGGTGCAGGCGCTGGAAGACTGGCGGGACGCGGGCCGGCGCATGCACTTCGTGGCCAACATCGACGGGCACGAGCTCGGGCAGGTGCTGCGCGGGCTGCGCGCCGGGCACACGCTGTTTTTGATCGCGTCCAAGACCTTCACCACCGCCGAGACCATGCGCAACGCGCATTCGGCGCGCGACTGGTTCCTGGCGCACGGCGGCAGCGCGGACGCGGCGCACCCGTGCGCGCTCGCGCGCCACTTCGTCGCGCTCACGACCAACGTGGAGGCGGCGGCGCGCTTTGGCATCACGCGCACGCTGGGGTTTCGCGACTGGGTGGGCGGGCGCTATTCGCTGTGGTCGGCGATCGGGCTGCCGATCGCGATCGCGGTGGGCCCGGCGGTGTTTCGCGCGCTGCTGGCGGGCGCGCACGCGATGGACGCGCACTTCCTGCTGGCGCCGCCCGCGCAGAACCTGCCGCTGCGCCTGGGGCTGCTGGACGTGTACTGCCGCAACATCTGCGGCCTGCCCAGCCGCTGCGTCGCGCCCTACAGCGCCGGTCTGCGGCGCCTGCCGGCCTACCTGCAGCAGCTTGAGATGGAGAGCAACGGCAAGCGCGTGACGCGCGAGGGTGTGCAGCTTGCGGTGCAAAGCGCGCCCATCGTCTGGGGCGAGGCGGGCACCAACGGGCAGCATGCGTACTTCCAGATGCTGCACCAGGGGCCGGACGTGATCCCGGTGGAATTCATCGCGCTGCGCGAGGCGGGGCGGGGCTTGCCCGAGCACCACCACGAGCTCACCGTCAACGCGGTGGCGCAGGCGCAGGCGCTGATGCTCGGGCGCGCGTCCGACGCGCCCGAAAAGCGCTGCCCCGGCAACCGGCCCAGCACGTTTTTGCTGCTCGACCGGCTCGACGCGGCGTCGCTCGGCGCGCTGATTGCGCTGCAGGAGCACCGGGTGTTCGTCTCGGGCGCGGTCTGGGGCATCGACAGCTTCGACCAGTGGGGCGTGGAGCTGGGCAAGCAGCTGGCGGGCGACCTGCTGGCGCGCGAGCGCTCGGGCGACTGGGCGGGCGTGGACGGCTCGACGCGCGCGTTGATGCATCAACTGGGTGTATAGGCCAGGCGCAGGTAGATCGGCGCGAAGGCCTCGGCCTGCGTGACCTCGACGAGTGCCTCCTTGGCCAGCTCCAGCAGCGCGACGAAGGTGACGACCAGCAGCGCCACGCCTTTTTCGGGCGCGAAGAGCTCCTCGAAGGTGACGAAGCGCCGCCCCTGCAGGCGCTTGAGCACGTGGCTCATGGTCTCGCGCACCGAAAGCTCCTCGCGCGCGATCTGGTGGCGCTGCACCAGCCGCGCGCGCGCCAGCACGTCGCGCCAGGCGGCCTGCAGATCGGCCAGCGTCACGTCGGGCAGGCGCGGCGCGGCGTCCTGCGCCATCACCACCTGCGTCTTGAGAAAGTCGCGCCCGTACTGCGGCAGCGCGCCAAGCTGCTGCGCCGCGAGCTTGATCTTTTCGTATTCGAGCAGCCGGCGCACGAGCTCGGCGCGCGGGTCTTCGGGCTCCTCGCCGCCCTGCACCGGGCGCGCGGGCAGCAGCATGCGCGACTTGATCTCGATCAGCATCGCCGCCATCAGCAGGTACTCGGCGGCGAGCTCCAGGTTGCGGCTGCGGATCTCCTCGACGTAGGCCAGGTACTGGCGCGTGACGCCGACCATGGGGATGTCCAGGATGTTGAAGTTCTGCTTGCGGATCAGGTACAGCAGCAGATCGAGCGGCCCCTCGAAGGCTTCGAGGAAGACTTCGAGCGCGTCGGGCGGGATGTACAGGTCTTGCGGCAGCGCGAACAGCGGCTCGCCGTAGAGTCTGGCGAGCGCCACCTGGTCGACGACCGCCGGGGTTGATGCGTCGGCGGCGGGCTCGGTGGCGGTGGTCAAGGCAGTGCGCCCCACGCGCGGCGGGTGGCGGGCGTGCGCGTTATTTTCCGGACGTGGGCAGCGAGGTTGCGCCGTCCTGGTCGAAGGCGTAGTAGACGTAGGACTTCTGGTGCACGCGCGCCGCGCGCAGGTCTTGCCAGAGCGTGCGATCGACCTGCTTGTCCCACAGCAGTTCCCGGCCGTTGATCTGGCGCTGCTCCAGGCCCGGCTTGTCCTTGCGCAACTGCTGGATGAAGCGCGTGGTGTCGGACTGGTAGTCGGGACGGCGAATAAGATACATGGCTGCAACCTCTGTAGACCCGCCCATTTTACCGACACCATGCCCCCACTGATCCACAAGGCCGGTGCGCTGGCCACCTGCCTGCTGGGCCTGCTGACGCTTGCCGGATGCGACCAGCAGCGCATCGATGAACTGCAGGTGAACGTCTCGACGGAGGCGGACGTGCGCGCGCGCTTGGGCGAGCCCGCGCGCGTCTGGCCCGAGGCGGGCGGCGCGAACACGCTCGAATACAACCGCCAGCCCTCGGGCCATGTGAACTACATGGTCACGATAGGCCCGAGCGGCACCCTGACCGCGCTGCAGCAGGTGCTCGTGCCGGAAAACTTCGCGCGCGTGCAGCCCGGCATGGAGCAGCAGGCCGTGCGCCGCCTGCTCGGCCTGCCCGCGCGGCAGGTGACCTACGACCTGAGCCGCGAGACCGACTGGGACTGGAACTGGCTCGACGGCCCCACGCGCGCGATGGTGTTCACCGCCACCTTCGGCCCGGATGGACGCGTGCGCCGTTCGGGCAGCCGGGAATACGTGCCGCCCAGCCAGTAGGCTGCTTTGCGGCGCGGTGCCTGCGCCAGCCCGCCAGAGCGTTCTGGCACACTCCGCTACAGCGCCCCGGAGGCGGGCACACGGGGCGTGCCACGCTGCAACGAGGAGAGGGATCGCCATGCTTTCCAGACGCACCCAATGGATCATCAGTGCCGTCGGTCTGGTCGTGCTGCTTGCGTACTACGGCTGGGCGGACGACGACGAGGCCGATGGCGACGCAATGGACACGGCGGCCCCGCTGGCCGTGGTCAGCCCGCCAGCCGCGGCGTCCAGGGCTCCCGCCGCTGCGGCCCTGCCTGCGCTGGACGCGTCCCGGTTCACACGCGCTCCGGTCCAGGATGAAGATGGCAGCCTGGCGCACGAGGTGGCGGTGCCCGAGGGCTGGCAGATGGTGGGCGGCGTGCGCTGGAACGACGCGACCGGCTGCCCCGGCCTCATGATGCTGCGCACCTGGACCGTGATTGGCCCGGACAGTCTGACGACGATAGGGGTGGTGCCGGGCTATAGCTGGCAGCACGCGGGCACGCAGATTCCGACCTCGGCCTGCCCTGTGGCACCGTTTCGCACGGTGCGTGAATTCCTGCAGGCGTCGGTTCAGCAGATGTACCCGCAGGGGCGCGAACTGGATTATCAGGACACGAGCGCGCAGTACCAGGCGCAGGTGCAGAAGCTGGGGCTGGACTCGCAGCAGAACAATGGCCGCCCGCCGCCCGCGCGCGAGGCCGGGAGGATCCTTGTCGGCTACCGCGACGAAGGCGGCGTGCCCATGGAGGCCATCCTTGAAGCGTCGATGGACACGAACACGTTCCGGGGGAACGTGCTCTCCACCGTCAGCAACATCCTGGTGCACGGCGCGCCGCAGGGGCGCCTGAATCCGCGCCTGGTGGAGCGCGTGCTGGCCGAGAGCGGCGCGCCCGATCCGCAATGGGTCGCGCGTTTTCAGCAGCGCATGCAGCGCAACATGCAGCGCTATTTCTCGCAGCAGAGCCAGCAGATCGATCAGTGGCACCAGCGCCAGATGGCGCTGATCAACGCCCGCGGCATGGCCGATCGCCAGGCGATCCGCATGCGCACCAACAAGGAGGTGGCAGGCATCTACAGTGCGATCGCGGCCAGCAGCAGCGCCACGTCGGACCGCATGCACAGCCGCACGCTGGAAGGCATAGGTGAGTACAACACCTACTCGGGCGTGGGCGGCAGTACCGTGCAGTCGAGCATCCACGGTGGTGATCGGGTATTCCAGAGCCAGAGCGATCCGGGCAGCGCCTACAGCACCAACGCGCCGTATGGTGCGGCAGCGCCGGGCTACGTGGAGCTGCAGCGGCGCTGACGCGTGCCGCTTCGATGCCGGCCTCCGGCCCCATTGCCTTGCGTGAGCGGCGTCAGCCGCTCAGGGCGCGATCTTGCGCCTGATGGCCTGCGCCACCGCGGGCGGCAGGCTGGGGATGGCGCGCAGCATCCAGGGCAAGACCTTGCGCTTGGCGCCGCCGAGTGATTCGGGCACGAGCGCCTCGATCAGGTGCGGGCCGCTCTGGGCAAGCGCGTATTCCAGCGCCTGGCAGAAATCCTCGGCGGTGCTCGCGCGCACGGCGTGCACGCCCAGGCCCTGCGCCAGCTGCGCGAAGTTCAGCACCGGGCCTTGCAGGTCGAGCTGCGCCCGGGCCTTGGGGCCGCCTTCGCCCGCCCCGACGCGCTCCAGCTCGACGTTCAGCACCGAGTAGCTGGCGTTGTTGAAGATGATGGCCGTGACGTTGAGGTTTTCGCGCGCCATGCTCCACAGCGCCTGGATGGTGTACATCGCGCTGCCGTCGCCGATCAGCGCGATCACCGGCCGGTCGGGGCAGGCGATGGCCGCGCCCACGGCGCCCGGCAGGCCCTGGCCGATGGCGCCGCCGGTGAGGGTGATGAGGTCGTGGCGCGGGGCACCTTGTGTCATCACGCCGAGCATCAGGCCGCTGGTGATGGATTCGTCGATGACGATGGCGTTTTCCGGCAGCAGGTGGCCCACGGCCTTGCAGACCTTGGGGGCGGTGAGCGGCCCGCGCGGGCGCTCGGGGCGCTGCGCGGCCTGCAGCCGGGGCGCGGTGGCCTGCGCGCCGAGTGCGGCGGCGAGTTTTTCCAGGCTGGCGGCGGCGTCCTGATCGGGCGCGGCAAGGGTGTGCACGCTGCAGCCTTCGGGCACGAGGTCGCTTGGCTTGCCGGGGTAGGCGAAGAAGGAGACGGGCGACTTGGCATCGACCAGGATCAGGTGCTTGAAGCGCGCAAGCTGCACGCCCGCAAGCTCCGCCAGATAGGCGATGCGCTCCACGGCGGGCAGGCCCGCGCCGCGCTGCATGCGCGTGGGAAAGCATTCGGCAAACAGGTGCGCGCCGGTGTGCGCGGCGATGCGCGCGGCGGCCATCAAACCACCCTCGCGCAGCGCCTGACCACCGAGCAACAGGGCGGCTTCGCCGCTGCGGATGGCCTGGGCGATGGCCTGCACGCTCGCGTCGTCGGCGGGCTGCGGCGCGGGCGCGGGCGGCGGCGGGCAGGGCTGGCCGCCTTCGCCCCAGGAGACGTCGGCCGGCAGGATCAGCGTGGCCACCTGGCCGGGCAGGCCGCGCGCGGCGGCAATGGCGTCCACCGCGTCCTGGCCCAGCGCGGCGGTGCTCTGCGAGGTGCGCACGAACCCGGGCGAGACGTTGCGCGCCACGGTCTCGATGTCGCTTTGCAGCTGCGCGTCGTACCGCGTGTGGGTGGTGGCGTGGTCGCCCACGATGTTGACGATCGGCACCTTGCCCTTGCGCGCGTTGTGCAGGTTGGCCAGGCCATTGCCCAGGCCGCAGCCCAGGTGCAGCAGCGTGGCGGCGGGCTTGCCGGCCATGCGGGCGTAGCCGTCGGCGGCGCCGGTGGCCACGCCCTCGAACAGCGCGAGCACGGCGCGCATGCGCGGTTCGGCGTCGAGCGCGGCGACGAAGTGCATCTCGCTGGTGCCGGGGTTGGTAAAGCAGACCTCGACGCCCGCATCGGCCAGGGTCTGCATCAGTGCGTGTGCGCCATTCATGCGGGGCTCCTTGTTTGATAGCTACCAGCGCTTGCCGAGCAAGCGCTGGAGCCGTATTTTCCTTGAATTTCCTCGCGCCCGATCACCGCGCCCCGTGCGCCATCGCGTGCCGGGCGGTATCTCCAGCGGCAGGTCACGCGCGGCCCTGCCGGATCAGCGCGGCGCAGCGCTCGCCGATCATGATCGTGGGCGCGTTGGTGTTGCCGCTGGTGATGCGCGGCATGATGGATGCATCGGCCACGCGCAGGCCCGCCAGGCCGTGCACGCGCAGGTCGGCGCCGACGACGGCCTGCGCGTCACTCGCGGGCCCCATCGCGCAGGTGCCCACGGGGTGGTATTCGGTGTCGGCGGTGGCGCGCAGGTGCGCCGCGATGCCCTCGGGGTCGCTGGCCGACAGCGGCGCCAGCATCGCGCCGCGCCAGGGCGCGAGCGCCGCGTCGTTCATGATGGCGAGCGAGCGCTGCACGCCGCGCACGAGACGGGGCAGGTCGTCCGGGTCGCTGAAGTAGTTGGGGTCGATCTGCGGGCGCGCGCGCGCGTCGCCGCTGGTGATGTCGACGCGGCCACGGCTTCGGGGGCGCAGCAGCGTCACGTGCAGGCCGTAGCCGTGGCCCCAGTGGGGCTTGCGGCTGTGGTCATCCACCATCGCGACGACGAATTCGAGCTCGATGTCGCTCGCGGGCAGGCCGCTTTCGGTGGCGAAGAAGGCCCCGGCCTCGGCCACGTTGCTGGTGATGCAGCCGCTGCGCCGCGCGCGCCATTCCCGAATGCCGCGCACGATCTGCACCACACCCGAGGGGCACAGGCCCAGCCCCGCGTCGCGGCGCGGGCTGTGCCAGTTGAGCGATGCGGTGATGTGGTCCTGCAGGTTGCGCCCCACGCCCGGCAGGTCGTGGGTGACGGCGATGCCCAGCGCCCGCAGCGCCTCGGCCGGGCCCACGCCCGAGCACATCAGAAGCTGCGGCGAGCCGTAGGCGCCGCCCGCCAGCACCACTTCGCGGCGCGCGCGCACGGCGCTTTGCTGCCCGCCGCGGCCGATGTGCACGCCCACGGCGCGCCGGCCTTCCCAGACGATGCGCAGGCACTGCGCCCGCGTGAGGATCTGCAGGTTGTGCCGCTGGCGCACCGCGGGCGTGAGGTAGGCCGCGGCGGCGCTGCAGCGCTCGCCCCCGCGCTGCGTGACCTGCGCGGGCCAGCAGCCCGCCTGCTGGGCGCCGTTGTAGTCCGGCGTGGGCGCGATGCCCTGCGCCGCGCAGGCGCGCAGGAAGGCCTGCGTGGTGGGGAAGCGGCTGCGCAGCCAGTCCACGCCCAGCGGCCCGCCCGCGCCGTGGTAGTCGGTGGCGCCAAAGCAGGCGCTGTCCTCGGCACGCTTGAAAAATGGCAGCACGCTCGCGTAATCCCAGCCGGGGTTGCCCAGCGCCGCCCAGCCGTCGTAGTCGCTCGCGTGGCCGCGGCAGTAGATCATGGCGTTGACCGCGCTGCTGCCGCCCAGCACGCGCCCGCGCGGCTGAAAGCCCCGGCGGCCATTCAGGCCCGGTTGGGGCACGGTCTCGTAGTGGATGGAGTTCCTCTTCAGGCGCGCCTCGGCCACGAAGCCCAGCGGCGCGCGGATGAGCACGCTCGCGTCCGGCCCGCCCGCTTCGAGCAGGCAGACGCTGACGGCGGGGTCTTCGCTCAGGCGGCTTGCGAGCACGCAGCCGGACGAGCCGGCACCCACGACGATGTAGTCGAATTCCATGCGGTATTGCTCATTGTTTTGATAGCTGCTCGCGCTTGATGGACAAGCGCTGGAGCCTCTTTTGCCTTGAAATCACCCCGCCGCGCCGTGCCGCGCCGCGGCGCGCGCCGTGAGGATGCAGCCGGGCAGAAACGTGCCCTCCAGCGAGCGCTTGCCACTGGCCCCGCCGCCGCCAAAGCCCGCGGCCTCGCCCACGCAGTACAGGCCGTCCACCGGCTGGCCTGCGCCGTCGAGCACGCGGCTGTGCAGGTCGGTCTGCAGCCCGCCCAGGCTCTTGCGCGTGATGAGCTGGGTGTGGATGGCGATGAACGGCCCGGCGCCCGGTTTCTGCAGCGGCGCGGGCTGGCAGGTGCGCAGGCGGTCGGGGCGCCACGTGCGCGCTTCGAGGATGCGGCGCACCTGCGCGTCGTCCTCGGGCTTGCCGCCGCCGTGGAAATGCGCGTCGAAGGCGTCCACCGTGGCTTGCAGCACTTCGGGCTTGACGTCGAGCGAGGCGGTCAGCGCATTCATCTTGCCCGCCAGCTGCGCCAGCGTATCGGCCACGATGAAGTGCGGGCTCTGGCGCGCCATCTGGTCCACCAGGCGCGCGTTGCCCAGCAGCGTCTCCTTGAGGAACAGCAGGAACTGCCGGTCGCGGATGCGCCGGTTGTGTTCGGCGCCCGAGATGGCGAATTCCTTCAGTGCGATGCGGCGGTTCAGCAGCTGCCAGGTCCAGGGCTTTTCCTGCGCCGCCACCTGCTGGCACAGCCAGTGTGTGTCAAAGCCCGTCACCAGCGGCTCGGGGCCGATGCGCTCGCCCCGGTGGTTGAGCCACAGCGCCGACTTGCACGGGATGAGCGACAGGCCGTGGCCCGCGAAGTGCGGGAAGGGGTGCGGGATGCCCGCGGCGTAGTTCCACATCTCGCCCGCATGGGTGATCTGCGCGCCCAACTGATCGGCCGCCCAGTGGTGCAGGCGCCCGTCGGCAAACGGGTGCGCGCCGTTGAGCATGGCCTTCGGCATCGGCCGGTCGCTGGGCCAGTTGCGCCGCGCCTCCTCGTGGCTGCCGTTGAGGCCGCCCATGGCCAGCACCACCACGGGCGCCTGCACGCGCACTTGGCGCCCTGTGGTTTCATCGACCGCCACGGCACCCGCCACGCGCCCGGCGGTGCGCTCCAGCGCGGTGACGCGGTGGCGGTGCAGCAGCCTCAATCGTCCGCCTCCGCCCGCCTCGCGCAGGGCGGCGATGAGGGTTTGCGTCATGTGGCGCGAGGTGCCCCAGACGATGTGGTAGCGCGCCACGCTGTTGCCGTTGCCCTGCATGCCGCGCTCGACCAGGTTGACGGCGGGCATGAACTTCAGGCCGTGCTGCGTGAGCCAGTCGTACACGTCGGGACGCGAGCGTTCGACGTAGTGGCGCGCCCAGGCCAGCGGCCAGTGTTCATCGGGGGCCAGCTCGCCAAAGCGGATCCAGTCGGCCAGCGCGCGCTCGGGCGTGTCGGCGATCTTCGCGCGCGCCTGCAGCGGCGTGCCCACCAGCGCCATGCCGCCGAAGGCCCACAGCGCCAGGCCGCCGAAGCGTTCGGGCGTGTCGCGGTCGATCAGTGTGACGCTCCTGCCCGCGCGCAGCAGTTCCAGCGCGCAGACGATGCCCGCCAGGCCCCCGCCTGCGATCACTGCGTCTGCCTGTGGCTCGCCCATGTGCCGCTCCCGTTCGTATGCTGACGGGTTTTGTAGCACGAAACCGCGCGGTGGTGGTCAGGCTGCCGGACGGGCTCAGACGGTCTGTGTCTGTGCGGCATGCGTGCTGCCCTTGCCTGCACGGTCCCAGACGAGATGGCGGAAGTCGAAGCCTTCGGCGAGGTGGGGCTTGATGATGTCGAAGTAGGGCGAGACGTCGAAGTCGCGCGGCGTGTAGAGCGAGTGGTCGCGGATGTGCAGCACCTCATCCACGCACGCGGGGCAGACCGAGGTCGGCGCGGGGCGGTATTCGATGATGGGCAGGATGGGGTAGTCGATGGACTGGAAGGCCTGCGCGATCAGCGTGGAGCAGATCGCGCGCGTGGGGTCGCCGCTGCCCAGCGCGATCATCTTGCGGCGCAGGCGCGCGGGCACGGGCGGCGTGGGCAGCAGGTAGCGCGCAAGGTCGATCACGTTGCGCAGGTCGTAGCGCTCGCCGATGCGCGCCACCACGTAGCGCACGAGCGCCTGGCGCTCGGCGTCGCACAGGCCGACGGCGCGGCAGATGCGCGTGGGCACCTGCGTGAATTCCTCGATGCCGACGCTGCGCACGCCGTCGTTCACGTCGGCTTCGACGAAGCAGTGGTCGGCGTGGTCCGTGCCCGCGAACGGCGCGTGGCCGACGTACAGCGCCGCGTGCGACCAGCTCGACTGCGTGAGGTATTTGATGGCGGTGCTGATGCGCGTGTCGCCGTCCACCAGCAGCACGTCGCCGGGCTCCAGCAGCGCGAGCAACTGCGCGCCCGACGTGGCCGAGAGCACGTCGTGGCGGTGCGTGCGATGCGAGAGGTAGCGCGCAAGCGCCGCACCCATGTGACCGAGCAGCGTGTTCATGGCGGGCTTTCTCGGGAGGGGCGCGCGGCAGTGGGGCCGGGGCTTAGTGGCGGATCAGGCCTTCCGCGTGGGCGCGTTCGAGCGTGCGCTCGACGATGCGGTCGCAGCGTTCTCCGTCAAAGGAGAACGCGTCACTGGTGGCAACGTCGATGTCGCCCGCCAGGCCCTCGCGCAGCAGTGCGCGCGCACGGAAGAAGCGCGTGCGCACCGTGGCTTCGGGGATGCGCAGTGCCCCGGCGACTTCCTCCACGCTCATCTCCTGCACCGCGCGCAGCATGAACACGGTACGGTAGGCATCGGGCAGACGGTCGATGCGGTTCTCTAGCAGTTTTCTGACTTCTTCACGCATGGCAGTGCTTTCAGGTTGGTCAGTGGGATCGGCGACGAAGTGGGCCTGGGTCTCGGGGTCGGCGCAGAGCATTGCCGCGTCGAGCGGGATGATTTCGCCGTGGCGTCGACGCAGCCGCCCCAGCGCCTCGTTGGCGGTGATGCGCACGAGCCAGGTGGAGAGCTTGGAATCCGCGCGGAACGTGTCCATCGCGCGCCAGGCGCGCAGGTAGGCGTCCTGCACGGCCTCCTCCGCTTCGCCGTCGATCTTCAGGATGCTGCGCGCGGTGCGGAACAGCAACTGGTTGTAGCGGCGCATGATGCCCTCGAACGCGTGGCGGTGGCCTTCGCGCGCGAGCGCGATCAGCTCGTCGTCCGTGTGAACGGTCTGGATGTCACCAGCTTTGACGGCGTTCGTGTTCATGGTGTGGCGCTTTCTCAGTAACCGTAGAACTCTTCGCTGCGCACGTCGTCTTCGTCGATGCCGGCCTCGACCAGCGTGCCCCGCATCGCCTCGACCAGCCCCGGCGGGCCCGAGACGTAGAACACCGGCGAGGGCAGATCCTTGACCGCGCGCTGGATGAAGGCGGCATCGATCATGCCGGTCTCGCCACTCCAGGGCTGGCTGGATTTGCCCATGTCGGTCATGGTCGCGACGAGGCGAAAGTGCGGATTTTTCCTTGCAAGCTGCTGCAGCTCGTCCAGGAACGCGGTGTCCTCGGGGCGGCGGTTGGAGTACAGCAGCGCCAGCGGCTGCGTAGACTGCTTCTCGGCGGCCGTGCGCAGCATGCTCATGAACGGCGTGACGCCGATGCCGCCTGCGATCAGCACGCCCGCGCGCTCCACCTTCTTGTGCAGCGTGAGCGAGCCGAACGGTCCGTCGATCTCCACCGTGCCGCCCACCGGCAGCGCGCCGAGCGTGCGCTTGAAAACGCTGTCGCGCATGCGCGTGGTGACGACGATTTCGTCCTCGTGCGGCGCGCTCACGATGGAAAACGCGTGCCGGTTGTCGGCGCTGTTGGCCGCGTCGCCCGCGCCGCCGAGGATGACGTCGATGGCCTGACCGGGCCGGAATTCGAAACCCGCCGGTTTCTCGAAGTGAAATGCCATCGTGCCGTTGGCAACTTCGTTGCGCGACTTCAGGTGGACGGTTTGCGTTGCCATGTAATACCTCTTTCCGTGTTTCTGGTGCGTTAGATGCATCTTTGCATCTCGATATTCCCGCCCCCACTTTATAGAGACAATCGGCAACCCCATGCAAGCAACCGCGCATACCCCCCGCGCCGCCGCGCCTTCGGTGCTGGCGCTGGGCTGGCGCGCGCTGTGGCGCGACGCGCGCGCGGGGGAGCTGCGGCTGCTCGTGCTCGCGGTGGTGCTCGCGGTGGCGGCGCTCACCTCGGTGGGGTTTTTTGCCGACCGGCTGCAGGCGGGCCTGCAGCGCGATGCGGTGCAGCTGCTGGGGGGCGACGCGGTGATCGCGAGCGACCAGCCCACGCCCGCCGCCTTCACCGACGAGGCGCGCGCGCTCGGCCTGCGCGCGGTGACGACGCTCACCTTCCCGACGATGGCGCGCGCCGATGACGCGCAGGGCGGCGCCAGCCGCCTCGTGGCGCTCAAGAGCGTGCAGCCGGGCTACCCGCTGCGCGGGCAGGTGCGTACCGCAGCCGCGCCGGGCGGGGCGGGCGCGCCCACGGCGGACATCCCCGCGCCGGGGCAGGCGTGGGTGGATGCGCCGCTGCTCGACGCGCTGAACCTGGCGGTGGGCGACGTGCTCTGGCTGGGCGACGCGCGCCTGCGCATCGCGCGCGTGATCACGCTGGAGCCGGACCGCGGCAGCGGCTTCATCGGCTTTGCGCCGCGCGTGATGGTGAACGACGCCGACCTGCCCGCCACCGGCCTGGTGCAGCCCGCCAGCCGCATCACCTGGCGCTATGCGGTGGCGGGCGGCGCGGCGGCGGTGGCGCGCTACACCGCCTGGGCCGCGCAGGCGGTGCGCGCGCCGGGCGTGCGCGGCGTGCGGCTGGAGTCGCTCGCAAGCGGCCGCCCCGAAATGCGCCAGACGCTGGACCGCGCGCAGCAGTTCCTGAACCTCGTGGCGCTGCTGGCCGCGCTGCTCGCGGCGGTGGCGGTGGCGCTGGCGGCGCGCGGCTTTGCGGCGCGCCACCTGGACGGCGCGGCGCTGCTGCGCGTGCTGGGCCTGGCGCAGCGCACGATCGCCGGGGCCTATGTGGTCGAATTTGCGCTGGCGGGCCTGGGCGCGAGCCTGCTGGGCGTGCTGCTGGGCTGGGGCGTGCACTGGGTCTTCGTCGGGCTGCTCGCGGGGCTGGTGCCCGCGGGGCTGCCCGCGGCGAGCTTCTGGCCGGCGCTGCTGGGGCTGGGGGTGGGGCTCACGCTGCTGGCGGCGTTCGGGCTGCCGCCGGTGCTGCGGCTGGCCAGCGTGCCGCCGCTGCGCGTGATCCGGCGCGACCTGGGCGCTCCCAGGCCTGCGCCCGCTGCGGTGCTGCTGCTGGGCGTGGCGGGCTTTGCCGCGCTGCTGCTGATCGTGAGCCGCGATGCGCGGCTCGGGCTGATCGCGGTGGGCGGCTTCGGGGCGGCGGCGGCGCTGTTTGCGCTGCTGGCGTGGGCGGCGGTGGGGCTGCTGCGCCGCGCCGTGAGCGAAACGCGCGCGCCGCGCTGGCTGGTGCTTGCCACGCGTCAGGTCGCCGCGCGCCCGGCGTACGCGGTGGTGCAGGTAAGCAGCCTGGCGGTGGGGCTGCTGGCGCTGGTGCTGCTCGTGCTGCTGCGCACCGACCTGATCGCGAGCTGGCGCCAGGCCACGCCCGCGAGCGCCCCCGACCGTTTCGTCATCAACATCCAGCCCGACCAGGCACAGAGCTTTCGGGCCATGCTGGCGCGGGCCGGGGTGGCGCAGTACGACTGGTACCCCATGTTTCGCGGGCGCCTGGTGGCGGTCAATGGCCGCGCGGTGAGCGGGGCCGACTACGCCGACGACCGCGCCCGCGCTCTGGTGGAGCGCGAATTCAACCTCTCGCACACGCTGCAGGCGCCGGCGCACAACGCCATCGTCGCGGGGCGCTGGGGCGCGGGCGAGCCGGGCACGGCGAGCGTGGAGGAGGGGCTGGCCAAGACGCTGGGGCTCCAGCTCGGCGACGTGCTGCGCTTTGACATAGCGGGCGTGGCGAGCGAGGCGCGCATCACCAGCCTGCGCAAGGTGGACTGGAGCTCGATGCGCGCCAACTTCTTCGTGCTCTACCCGCTGGCGGACATGCCCGACGTGCCCATCACCTTCCTCGCGGCCTACCGCGCTCCGCAGGTGCCGGGCTTCGACAACGCACTGGTGCGCGCGTTCCCCAACGTCACCAACGTGGATCTGAGTGCGACGCTGGCGCAGGTGCAGGGCGTGCTGGCGCAGGTGATCGCGGCGGTGGAGTTCCTCTTTGCGTTCACGCTGGCGGCGGGGCTCGTCGTGCTGTTCGCCGCCGTCACCGCCACGCGCGAGGAGCGCGCGCGCGAGTTCGCCATCATGCGTGCCGTCGGCGCGCGCGCCAGCCTGCTGCGCCAGGTGCAGCGCGCCGAGCTGGCGGGCGTGGGCCTGCTCGCGGGCCTGCTGGCCAGCAGCGTGGCGATGGTGGTGGGCTGGCTGCTGGCGCTGTACGTGTTCGATTTCACCTGGACCGCGCCGTGGTGGGTGCCGCTGGCGGGCGGCGCGGCCGGTGCGCTGCTGGCGCTGGCGGCGGGCTGGTGGGGCCTGCGCGAGGTGCTGCGCCGCCCGGTGGTGCAGACGCTGCGCGAGGCGACCGATTGATGCGCTACATTGGCAAGAGCTGCTCGCGCTTGCTGCACAAGCGCTGGAAGCTGTTTTCATGATGAAAAACGTCGCGTCGCGAAAGTGGGAGTGCGCCCGCTGCTGGAGCGCGCCGTGAGCGGCACCTGGACGGTGCTGGCTGTCACCACGGCGGTGCAGTCCATGGCGGCGATGGCGCTGCTCACGGTGCCGGTGATGGCGCCGGCACTGGCGCCCGCGCTGGGGCTGCCCACGGCCTGGGTGGGCGGCTTCATCGCGCTCGGGTATCTGGCGGCGATGGCGGCGAGCATGGTCTCGGGCGCGGTGGTGCCGCGCCACGGCGCGATCCGCGTGAGCCAGGTGGCGCTGCTGCTGTGCGCCGCAGGGCTGCTCCTGGCGGCGCTGCCCGCGTGGCCCGCCACCGCGCTCGGCGGCTTTCTGATCGGCTGCGGCTACGGGCCGATCACCCCGGCAAGCTCGCACCTGCTGGCGCTCAGCACGCCGCCCGAGCGCATGTCGCTCGTGTTCTCGATCAAGCAGACGGGCGTGCCGCTGGGCGGCATGCTCGCGGGCGCCATCGTTCCGGGCGCTGTGCTGCTCGTGGGCTGGCAGGCGACGCTGGTGCTCGTGGCGCTGGCCTGCGTGGCCTGCGCGCTGCTCGCGCAGCCGCTGCGCCGCGCGCTGGATGCCGAGCGCGAGCGCGGGCGCAGGCTGGCGCTCTCCGGGCTGCTGCTGCCGCTCAGGCTCGTGCTCCGCAGCCGCCCGCTCGCGGTGATGGCGGCGTGCTCGTTTCTGTTCTCGGCGGTGCAGGTGTCGGTCACCTCCTACCTCGTCACCTACCTGAACGAGACGCTCGCGCTCAGCCTGGTGGCAGCGGGCGCGGCGCTCTCGGTGTCGCAGCTCGCCGGGGTGGTGGGGCGCATAGGCTGGGGCGCGCTCTCCGACCACGGCCTGGGCGCGCGCGGCACCCTGATGCTGCTGGCCGGGCTCATGCTCGTGGGCAGCCTGCTCACCGCGCTGCTGCAGGGCAGCTGGCCCACGGCGGTGATCTGGCTCGTGGTGGCGCTGCTGGGCGCGTCGGGCATAGGCTGGAACGGCGTCTACCTGGCGGCGGTGGCGCGCCAGGCGCCGCCCGGCCAGGCGGGCGTGGCCACCGGCGGCACGCTGCTCTTCACCTTCATGGGCGTGGTGTTCGGCGCGCCGGCGTTCGGCGCGATCGCGAGCGCGAGCGGCAGCTACCGGGTTTCGGTGGCGGCGCTGGCGGTGCCGGCGGCGCTGGCGCTGGCGCTGCTCGTCTGGCGCGCGCGCCAGGTGCAACGGGAAACGAGGCGGGGCGATGGCAGCCAGTGACGCGGGCGTTCCCGACTGGGCCGATGCCCCCGCGGGCACGGGCTGGAACTGGCTGGCGCAGGACGCCGACGGGCGCTGGTTCTGGTACCGCACCGAGCCGCAGCTGAACTGGTCGGGCGGCGTGTGGCGCTCGAACTCGCGCAACCAGCAGTTCGCCGCCGACGGCGCGCCCGATCCGAACTGGGACGCGACGCTGCGCGTGCGCCCCGGCCACGAGGGGTGACGCGATGGCGCAGGCGCACGGCGGGTTCTTCCGGGCGGCGCTCTCGGCCGTCTTTGCGGCGCCGCCCGCCGTGTTCGCCAGGGTGGGCGCCGTGCTGCTGACGCTGAAACGATAGCTGCCCGCGCTGGCTGCATGGGCGCCGCAGCCACTTTTCATTCATTTTTTCCGGTGCCCCGGCTGCAGCAGCACGATGAGCGCGCCGGCGCCGCCCTCGGCCGCGCGCGCCTGCACGAAGGCGAGTACCTCGCGCTTTTGCACGAGCCACGATTGCACGCGGCCCTTGAGCACCGGCACCCGGCCCGGCGAGCCCAGGCCCTTGCCGTGCACGATGCGCACGCAGCGCAGGCCGCTGCGGTGCGCCCGGCGGATGAACTGCGCGAGCGCCTCGCGCGCCTCGTCGCGGCGCAGGCCGTGCAGGTCGAGCTGGCTCTGGATGCTCCAGTGCCCGGCGCGCAGCTTGCGCGTCACGTCCAGGCCTGTGCCGGGGCGGCGAAAGCTCATCTGGTCGTCCACGTCGAGCAGCGTGCTCACGTCGAACTCGTCGCTCAGCGACTGCAGCAGCACCTCGCGTTCGTCGCGCAGGCGCTGCACCGGCAGCGGCGCGGGGCGCGGCGGGGCGCAGGCGTGGCGCGCGTCGCGGTGCTTGAGCGGCTCGACGCGGCCCACCGCGTGCTCGAACAGGTGGCGCTCGGCCCAGGCGCGCTCGGCGGCCTCGCGCTCGGCCTGGCGGCGCGCCGCCTCCTGCTCGCGCAGGCGCTGCAGCACGCGGCGCAGCGCCGCCAGTTCGGCGAACGAGCGCAGCGCGGGCCCGCCGCTCATGGCGTGGTGGCCGGGCAGTCGCCGTCGCCGCCCGGCGGCTGCAGGTAGCGCGCCGCGATGAACTGCGTCGTCTGCAGCAGGTTGAAGTTGTCGTCGCTCACGAAGAGCAGCACGCAGCCGCCGTCCGCCAGGCGCGGGCCCCAGGTCATGCCCTCGATGTTGTCGGGCTCGATGCCGAGCGCCGCCAGGTCGCCCACGAGCTGCTTGGGCACGTTCTGGTGGTTACCTGCGGTGAGCGCGTCGATCGCCCGCGTGTCGCTGCCCGCGCGCGTGTCCACGCGGTACAGGCGCGCGCCGAAGCCCGCGGCCATGCTGTAGGAGCGTTCGAGCACCAGCAGGTGGTCGTTGCCGTCCATGAGGATTTCGCTCACGCCGTTGAGCTGCGGGCCGGGCAGCAGGCGCCGGCGCGGCACCGCCTCCAGCGGGTAGGCGATCTGGCGCAGTGGCGTGCCGGTGGCCAGATCCATCGCCGTGATGCGCACCGGCGCGCCGGGGTCGGTCGGCGTGGGGCTCGCGCCATCCTGCTTGAGCGGCAGCTCCATCGAGACCCAGGCGGTGCGGCCATCGGGCGCGAGCGCCAGGCCCTCCAGCGTGCCGTTGCCGCGCGGGCCGCGCTCGTCCTCGTCGAGCGGGCCCGTGAGCCGCGGGGGCAGCGCAACTTCGCGCACCGGTGCGCCGTCGAGCCGCTGGATGCGCAGCCGCGGGCCGAAGCCGCGGGCAAAGTCGCCCTCGCTGCTCCAGACGTAGGCGCGCGCGCCCGGCAGCCAGCGCACGGCCTCGGCGTCGGGCACGTCCACCCCGGCGCGCGGTGCCCACCACGGGGCGTAGGGCTGGCCGTCGGCGAGCAGGGGGCGGTGCATGCCGGTGAACTCGGGCGGTTCGACGTGGTGCGCGTCGTAGCGGATGCGCGCGGTGTAGACGCGCGCCGGGCCGTCGCTGCCCTTGTCGTCGCTGATGAGGAGGTATTCGTCCCGCTCGGGGCTGTAGGCGATGCCCGACAGACCCCCCACCGCGGTGCCCGCATGGCGCGTGCCCCAGGGCAGCGTGGCCACGCCGATGAGGCGCAGGTGCGGCGCCAGCGCGAGTTGCGGCGCGGGCGGCGCATGCGGGATGGTGCAGCCGCTGAGCAGCACGAAAACCGCCGCCAGCGCGCGCCAGTGCCCGCGTGCGCTGGGGGTTTTCATAGCAGGCCGTGCTCGGCCATCGACAGCGCTTGCCCCGGCGCGACGATGACGTGGTCGAGCACGCGCACGTCGATCAGCGCGAGCGCGCTCTTGAGTGTCTGCGTCAGCACCTCGTCGGCGCGGCTGGGCTGCACGCTGCCGCTGGGGTGGTTGTGCGCCAGTACCACGCTCGCCGCGCCGTGGTGCAGCGCGCGCAGCACCACCTCGCGCGGGTAGACCGCAGTCTGCGTGAGCGTGCCCTGGAACAGCTTTTCCAGCGCGATCAGGCGGTGCTGGCTGTCGAGCAGCAGCAGCGCGAAGACCTCGTGCGGCAGCGCCGCCAGGTGCAGTTGCAGATACGCGCGCACCGCTTGCGGCGTGTCGAACACCGGGCGTTCGCCGAGCTGCTGCGCCAGCGCCCGCCGCGCAAGCTCCAGCACCGCGACGAGCTCGGCGCGCTTGGCCGGCCCCAGGCCCTTGATGCGCCGCAGATCCTGCGCGCCCGCGTTCAGCAGCCCGGCGATGCCGCCGAAGCCGCCGCCCGGCTGGCCGCTGCTCGCATCAAGAGCGGGCGCTCGCAGCAGCTCTTCGGCCAGTTGCAGCACGCCCTTGCCCCGGATGCCGGTGCGCAGCAGGATCGCGAGCAGCTCGGCATCCGACAGCGCCCCCGGCCCGCGCGCGAGCAGCTTCTCGCGCGGTTGGGCGTCGGCGGGCAGATCCTTGAGCGGCATGACGAGATAGCGGTAGGGACTTACCCGCATTTCCTAGAATGCGGCAGTTTATCCAGATCGCCCCCATGACCGACTCCCCCGCCACCGCCGCGCCTGCGAAGGTCGAGCCAGGTTCCTTCCTCACGCTGCACTACCGCCTGGCCGGGCCCGCGGGCGACGTGATCAACACCTTCGCCAGCCGCCCGGCGACGATTTCGGTCGGCGCGGGCGAGCTGTCTCCGGCGCTGGAAGCGCGCCTCATCGGCCTTGCGGAAGGCACGCGCACCACCTTCGAGGTGCCCGCGGGCGAGGCCTTCGGCGAGCGCAACCCCGAGATGCAGCAGTGGGTGGCCAGGAAGCTCCTGGACGACATGGGCGACCCCGACGACCAGTACCACGTGGGCGAGGTGGTGGAGTTCGCCACGCCCGACGGCAGCGGCACCTACGCGGGCGCGGTGCTGGAGGTGCGCGGCGACGGCGCCCTGCGCGTCGATTTCAACCACCCGCTGGCGGGCCGCCCCGTCACCTTTGAAGTGCAGATCATCGGAGTGCTATGAGCGTGAACCAACCCCAGGAAATCGTCCTTGCGCAGCCGCGCGGTTTTTGCGCGGGCGTGGACCGCGCGATCGAGATCGTCGAGCGCGCGCTGGTCAAGTTCGGCGCGCCCATCTACGTGCGCCACGAGATCGTGCACAACACCTACGTGGTCAACGACCTCAAGGCCAAGGGCGCCATCTTCGTCGAGTCGCTGGAGGGCATCCCCAAGGGCTCGATCGTGATCTTCTCGGCCCATGGCGTGAGCCGCGCGCTGCAGCAGGAGGCCGTGGCGCGGGGTTTGAAGGTCTACGACGCCACCTGCCCGCTCGTGACCAAGGTGCACGTGGAGGTGGCCAAGCTGGCGCGCGAGGGCTATGAATTCATCATGATCGGCCACGCCGGCCACCCCGAGGTCGAGGGCACGATGGGGCAGTTGAGCGATGGCATCTACCTCGTGCAGGAGCTGGCGGACGTGGCCAGGATCGCGCCGCGCCAGACCGAAAAGCTCGCGCTGGTGACGCAGACCACGCTCTCGGTGGACGACGCGCGCGAGATCACCGCCGCGATCCGCGCGCGCTTTCCCGCCGTGCGCGAGCCCAAGCAGCAGGACATCTGCTACGCCACGCAAAACCGCCAGGACGCGGTCAAGCTCCTCACGCGGCAGGTAGAGATGATCATCGTCGTGGGCAGTCAGACCAGCTCCAACAGCAACCGCCTGCTGGAACTGGCCCGGCGCATGGGCACGCCCGCACACATGGTTGACGGCGCCGACGAGATCGAGCCCGCGTGGTTCGACGGCGTGACGCGCGTGGGCCTCACGGCGGGCGCGTCGGCGCCCGAGGTGCTGGTGCAGCAGGTGATTGCGCGCATCCGCGAGATCGGCGGCGTCACGGTGCGCACGATGGACGGGCTCAAGGAAGATGTGCGCTTTCCGCTGCCCAAGGGCTTGAAGCTCGACGCCGAGCAGCCGTCCGAGCGCTCGGCGCTGCACGTGAGCGCAGGCAACAGCACCTCTTGAAGTCACAGATTGATAGCTGCCAGCGCTTGCCAGAAAAGCGCTACGAATCGATTTGACTCCTAAACTCCTGGCGCGGCGCGGATTGACCGCACAATCAAGGTTGTTCGACCATGGTTGAAATCGCCGTCCTCGTCGCGCTCATCGTGCTCAATGGCCTGTTCGCCATGTCCGAACTGGCGCTGGTGTCCGCGCGCAGGGCGCGGCTGCAAAAACTCATCGACGCGGGCGACGCGGGCGCCATCGCCGCGGCCAAGCTGGGCGAGGAGCCCACGCGCTTTCTCTCCACCATCCAGATCGGCATCACCTCCATCGGCGTGCTCAACGGCATCGTGGGCGAATCGGCGCTGGCGCGGCCGCTGGCCGGGTGGCTGACTGCCTGGGGGATGGAAGCCAAATCCGCGGGCTATCTGGCGCTGGGCCTCGCGGTGGTGGTCATCACCTATTTCTCCATCGTCGTGGGCGAGCTCGTGCCCAAGCGCCTGGGGCAGAGCCAGCCCGAGCTCGTCGCGCGCTTCGTCGCGCGGCCCATAGACTGGCTGGCGCGCGCCACGCGTCCCTTCGTGCGCCTGCTCACGCTCTCCACCGAGGCGCTGCTGCGCCTGCTGGGCGTGCACCAGGGGCGCGAGACCGTGACCGAGGATGAAATCCACGCCATGCTCGCAGAGGGCACGAGCGCGGGCGTGATCGAGCGCGACGAGCACCAGATGGTGCGCAACGTCTTTCGCCTGGACGAGCGCCAGATCGGCTCGCTCATGGTGCCGCGCGCCGACGTGGTGTTCCTGGACGTGCTCGCGCCCTTCGAGCACAACCTCGCGTGCATCGAGCGCTCCAGCCACGCGCACTTCCCGGTGGTGCGCGGCGGCATGGAGCACATCATGGGCGTGCTGCGCGCGCGCCAGTGGCTCACGCGCGTGCTGCGCGACCCGGCGGCGCAGCAGCTCGATACGGAGCTGCTGCAGCCGCCGCTGTACGTGCCCGAAACCATCGACGGCATGGAACTGCTGCACGACTTTCGCCGCTCGGGCGTGCACATGGCCTTCGTCGTCGACGAATACGGTGAGGTGCAGGGCATCGTCACCGTGCAGGACCTGGTGGAGGCCATCACCGGCGAATTCAAGACGCACGACCCCGGCGACGCCTGGGCCACGCAGCGCCCCGACGGCTCATGGCTGCTCGACGGCCACATCCCCGTGCCCGAACTGAAGGACTGCCTGGGCCTCGCGAGCCTGCCCGAGGAGGACAAGGGCCGCTACCAGACGCTCAGCGGCATGCTCATGCTGCTCACCGGCAAGCTCCCCACCGAAACCGACGTGGTGCAGTGGGCGGGCTGGCGCTTCGAGATCGTGGACATGGACGGCAAGACCATCGACAAGGTGCTCGCGACGCGCGTGGCGGACGGGCCGCTCATCGAGACGCCGCCGCCCGCGAGCCAATAGCGCCTTGGCGGGAGCGCTCAGCTCCAGAGATCGAGCGGCGGGTCGGCCACCATCGCGCGCAGGATGTCGGTGCGCGAGACGAAGCCGGTGCAGTGCCCGGCCTCGTCGGTCACCGGCAGACCCGGCAGGCCGGTATCGAGGAAGGCGCGCGCCAGGCGTCGCAGTTCGGTGTCGGCCGTCACCGTGGGCACCGGGCTGTACATCACTTCCGAGACCGGGCGGCGCGCCAGCGCAATCGCCTGCTGGATCGCGCCGGGCTCGGGCAGCAGATCGAGCGGGGCCATGTCCGCGCGCATCAGCAGGCCTATGACCTGCCCGCGCGCGTCCACCACCGGCGCCTGCGCGATGCGGTGCTGCGCCATCGTCTGCCACGCATCGTTCACGCGCCGGTGCGGCGCGACCGTGATCGCTGCGGGCGTCATCACGTCACTCACGCGCGTGAGCGGCTGGCGCGGCAGCAGCGGGCCCTGCGCAGTCTGCTGGTAGGCGCTGGCGGCGCTGCCGCGCGCCGGGGGTGGCGTGCTGTCGCGGCGCGGCGGGCCGTCGGGCTCGCCCTCGTCTGCCGCACGCGTGCGCAGGGCCTGCGGGCGGCGCACGCGCCGCAGCCGCCCCACCTGCGCAAGCAGGTCCGCGTCGCCGCGAAACATCTGCCCCGAGGGGCCGAAGACGAAGAACATGGTTGCACCCTCCCGGCGAGGCTCGTCGACAGCCGCCCCCTAAAATCCACGCACTATGCTTGACATTCTCCTGCTACGCAAAGATCTGGCCGGTGCGGTGGCGCGCCTGCAAACCCGCAAGAACCCCCAACCGTATCTGAACGTGGCCGCCTTCGAGGCGCTCGAAGCCGAGCGCAAGGCCCTGCAGACGCGCACCGAAGAGCTGCAATCCACGCGCAACCGCCTGTCCAGGCAGATCGGCATGCTCATGGGCAAGGGCCAGAAGGATGCCGCCGAAGCCGCCAAGACGGAAGTCTCCGCGCTCAAGGGCGAGCTCGACGCCTCCGCCGCGCGGCTCGACGCCATCCAGCACGAGCTGCAGGCGGTGCTGGCCGCCGTGCCCAACCTGCCGCATGAGAGCGTGCCCGTGGGCGCGGACGAAACCGCCAACGTCGAGGTGCGCCGCTGGGGCACGCCGCGCGCGTTCGACTTCACGGTGAAGGACCACGTGGACGTGGGCGCCGCGCTGGGACTGGATTTCGACCTGGCGACCAAGCTCACGGGCACGCGCTTTGCGGTCATGAAGGGCGGCATCGCGCGCCTGCACCGGGCGCTGGCGCAGTTCATGCTGGACGTGCACACCACCGAGCACGGCTACACCGAGTGCTACGTGCCCTACATCGTCAACGCCGACACCCTGCGCGGCACCGGCCAGCTGCCCAAGTTCGAGGCCGACCTCTTCGCCGCGCAAAAGGGCGGGCAGGATGCCGAGCCCGTGCCCGACCACGCCAAGCTCTACCTCATCCCCACGGCCGAGGTGCCGCTCACCAACTTCATGCGTGACGTCATCGTGCCCGAAAGCGAACTGCCCATCCGCCTGACCGCGCACACCCCGTGCTTTCGCTCCGAAGCCGGCAGCTACGGGCGCGACACGCGCGGCATGATCCGCCAGCACCAGTTCGACAAGGTCGAGATGGTGCAGATCGTGCACCCCGACAAGAGCTACGAAGCGCTGGAAGAAATGACGCGCCACGCCGAGGCCGTCCTGCAAAAGCTGGGCCTGCCCTACCGCGTCATGGCCCTGTGCACCGGCGACATGGGCTTTGGCGCCGCCAAGACCTACGACCTGGAAGTGTGGCTGCCCGCGCAGAACACCTACCGCGAGATCAGCTCGGTCTCCAACTGCGAAGCCTTCCAGGCGCGGCGCATGCAGGCGCGCTTCAAGAACGCGCAGGGCAAGAACGAACTCGTGCACACCCTGAACGGCTCGGGCGTCGCGGTGGGCCGCGCGCTGGTTGCGGTGCTGGAGAACTACCAGAACGCCGACGGATCGGTCACCGTGCCCGAAGCCCTGCGCCCCTACATGGGCGGTGCGGAGCGCCTGAGCCCCTGATTTGGCCGCTACAATCGCCGGTTCGGGTCGCGGAGAGGTGGCAGAGTGGTCGAATGTACCTGACTCGAAATCAGGCGTACGTGCAAGCGTACCGTGGGTTCGAATCCCACCCTCTCCGCCAGTGACCTGATCCATCCCCCGTCCTGGGGGATTTTTGTTGGCGCGCCGCTGCCAGGCGTCAGCGTATGCGCATCCCGGGCTCGGCACCGGGGTAGGGTTCGAGCACGTAGAGGCCGGGGTGCGCCTTCTCGTCGGCGTGGCTGGCAGCCAGCACCATGCCTTCGCTCACGCCGAACTTCATCTTGCGCGGCGCGAGGTTGGCCACCAGCACCGTGAGCTTGCCCTGCAGTTGCTCGGGCCGGTACATGCTGGAGATGCCGGAGAACACGTTGCGCAGCCGCCCCTCGCCCGCGTCCAGCGTGAGCTGCAGCAGCTTGGCCGAGCCCTCCACCGCCTTGCATTCCACGATCTTCGCGATGCGCAGGTCCACCTTGGCGAAGTCGTCGATCGTGATCCCGGGGGCAATTTCCTCTCCACCCGGGGTGACCTTCTCGGGCTCGGGCAGGGCAAAGAGCGCATCGAGCTGCTCCACGGCCACGCGTTGCATCAGATGCTGGTACGGGCCGATGGCGTGATGCGCGCCCAGCAGCGTTGCAGCATCCGCAAACGCGAGCGGCGCCACCTGCAGGAAGCCCTCTACCTGCTGCGCGACGTGAGGCAGCATGGGCTTGAGATAGATCGTCAGCAGGCGAAAGGCCTCGATGCAGGTCGTGCACACGTCGTGCAGGCGCGCGTCCTGCCCTTCCTGCCGGGCCAGCTCCCAGGGCTTGTTGGTGTCCACGTAGGCGTTCACCCGGTCGCACAGCAGCATGATGTCGCGCGCGGCGCGGGCGGTGTCGCGCGCCTCGTAGGCCGCGACGATGTCGCCCTGCTGCGCGCGCAGCTCGGTCAGCAGCGCCTGGCCGTCGCTGCTTACGCTGCCGAGCTGGCCGCCAAAGCGCTTGGCGATGAAACCGGCCGCGCGGCTCGCGATGTTCACGTATTTGCCGATGAGATCGGCATTCACGCGCGCCATGAAGTCCTCGGGGTTGAAGTCGATGTCTTCGTTGCGCCCGTTGAGCTTGGCGCCCAGGTAGTAGCGCAGCCACTCGGGGTTCATGCCGAGCTGCAGATACTTGAGCGGGTCCAGCCCCGTGCCGCGGCTCTTGCTCATCTTCTCGCCGTTGTTCACCGTGAGAAAGCCGTGCACGCAGATCTTGTCCGGCGTCTTGCGGCCGCTGAATTTGAGCGTCGCGGGCCAGAACAGCGTGTGGAAGGTGATGATGTCCTTGCCGATGAAGTGCACCTGCTCAAGCTGCGGGTCGGCCATGTAGGCCTCGTAGCTCTCGCCGCGCTTGTCCAGCAGGTTCTTCAGGCTGGCGAGGTAGCCGATGGGCGCATCCAGCCACACGTAGAAGTACTTGCCCGGCGCGTCCGGGATCTCGATGCCGAAGTAGGGCGCGTCGCGCGAGATGTCCCAGTCGTCCAGGCCGGTGCTCGTCGAGCCGTCGGGATTGGTGCGCGTGCCGAACCATTCCCTGACCTTGGCGGCCACTTCCGGCTGCACGTGCACGCCGTTCTGCGTCCATTCCTTCAGAAACGCCACGCAGCGCTCGTCCGAGAGCTTGAAGAAGAAATGCTCCGAGGTCTTCAGTTCCGGCTTCGCGCCCGAGAGCGCGGAGTAGGGGTTGATGAGCTCGGTGGGCGCATACACCGCGCCGCAGACCTCGCAGTTGTCGCCGTACTGGTCCTTGGCGTGGCAGCGCGGGCATTCGCCCTTGATGAAGCGGTCGGGCAGGAACATGGCCTTCTCGGGATCGAAGAACTGCTCGATGGTGCGTGTCTCGATCAGCCCGGCGGCTTTCAGATCCAGGTAGATCTGCTGCGCCAGCGCGTGGTTTTCCGGCGCGTCGGTGCTGTGCCAGTTGTCGAACGCGATGTGAAAGCCGTCCAGGTATTGCTTGCGTCCGGCGGCGATGTCGGCGACGAACTGCTGCGGTGTCTTGCCTGCCTTCTCGGCGGCAATCATGATGGGCGCGCCGTGCGCGTCGTCGGCGCCGACGAAGTTCACCTGGCTGCCCTGCATGCGCTGCGCCCGCACCCAGGTGTCGGCCTGGATGTATTCCATGATGTGGCCGATGTGGAATTTGCCGTTGGCGTACGGCAGCGCGGTGGTGACGAAGATCTTGCGGGCGGACATGGCTTTCGGGCAGCGAAGGCGAAACCGGCCATTGTAGGAAACGCTGCGCCGCTGTGGGTGCGCGCGGGTTCAGCGCCCCGTCTTGTGCCGGTACATGGTTACGCCGGCGTGGCGCGGCAGCTTGCGCCTGTGCGTCACTGCTGACGCCGCATGTCAGGGTGGCGTATGCATTGCCCCTGCGAAGCGCGCCGCGACGTTGCCGGTGCACCGGCGCCGCGCCACCTCGATGAGCGCGCAGTCGCTGCGCGGTTTGAAGTCGTTGAGGTCGATGAGAAGCACCGCGAAGGGTGGCTGCGGCTGGCCCGCGGCGCTCTCGCGGGCCAGCGTGACCAGTGTGTGATCGGGCGCGTTGCAGTTGTTCACGCCGGTCAGCGGGCCGGCGGCGACGCGCGCGCTCGGGCCTATGGCGCGTTCCAGTCGAAAAAAGCCAGCACTTCGTCGCGGCGCGCGGCCACGTCCGCGCGGCCAAGCGCCATGAGTTCTCGAGTGTATTTTTCCTCGAACAGCAGATAGCTGGCGAGCGCTGCGCTGCGGACGTCGTTCCCTCCGGAAGAGACCCCGAGCGTGCCCAGCAGCGTGCGTAGCGCGACCGGAAGGCTGTCCACATGGCGCGCCGCGATCGCGTCCAGGCGCTGCGAGGGCGAGATCACCAGCAACCGCAGGGGCCTGAGGCTGCTGCCGGTGCGCTGCTCCGGGGGGATCAGCGCCAGCGTCCTGTTGATGCGCTGCATGCGCTCCACGTCCACCCAGAGTGCGTCCAGGAAGATGTTGGAGAGCGCGTGCCCCGCGATCTGCGCAAGCGATGGGTAGCCGGTGGACGGTGCCGTGCCGGGGTCGTGGCCCGACTCGCGCATGCGCCCCGCGCCGATCACGAGGATGCGTTCGGCGCCCAGATGGATCGCGGGCGCGATGGGCGCCGACTGGCGCATCGAGCCGTCGCCGAAGTACTCGACGTGGCCGTCGATGTCCAGCGCCTGCGCCGGGAAAATGAACGGAATGGCCGACGAGGCGAGCAGGTGCTCGGGGCAGATTTCCCCGCGGATCGCGCGCCGCTGCGAGCGCACCCAGGGCACGAGCTGGTCACAGGCTTCGAAGAACGTGACGTGTTCGCCCGAGCTGTAGCTCGACGCCGTGACGGCCAGTGCGTGCAGATGCCCTTGGCGCATCAGCATGGGCAGGCGCACCAGCGGCACGAGCTGGTTCAGCAGCTGGTTCAGCGGCGTGTTGTCCAGCAGCGAACGCGGGCGCAGGTGGTGCCAGCGCGCGACCGCCCAGCCGAGCGAGAGCAGCGTGAGCCAGCGCGCACCGCTGCGCAGCATGCTGATCGAGTCGGCGCGGTAGACGTGCTGCGGATGAAAGTGCCCCCACACGCGGGCAATGCGCCGCACGGCGCGGTCGAACTGGTCGGCGCCGCAGGCGAGCGCGGCGGCGTTGATCGCGCCCGCCGAGGTGCCGGCCATGATGGGAAAGGGGTTGCCCTGCACTCCCGGCTGGCAGGCGCGCCGCAGATCGGAGATGGCCTGCAGCACGCCGACCTGGTAGGCGGCGCGCGCGCCGCCGCCGGTGAGCACGAGGCCCGTGAGGGGCGTGGCGCTCGCGCGGGTGCCGAAGGAGGGCTGTTCGTGCATGGAACCTGGGGGCTGCGCCGTGCTGTTGTCGGGGTGGTGCCTGTTGCCGGCGAATTTACCGCCTGTTGTCCAAACCCGGCGCGCGTGCATGGCCGGGTAAAATTTGCTGCGTCGCGCCATGCCGCGACGCGCACGGTCAGTTCGATCCCATCCCGTCAGGAGCCTGCATGCTGTTCGGCAAATTATTGCCCCGAGAGGGCAATTTTTTCGAAATGTTCAACCAGCATGCCCATTGCATCGTCCAGGCTGCCGAGGCATTTTCCGCGCTGGTGGCCAACTATGCCGACCACCACCAGCGCGAACAGCACCAGCAGGCGGTGGACGATGCCGAGCGCGCCGCCGACCGCGTGACGCACGAGGTGAACCGAGCGCTGCACAAGACCTTCATCACGCCGATCGATCGCGAGCAGATCCATCTGCTCATCAACACCATGGACGACGTGGCCGACCTGCTGCAGGACACGGCCGAGGCCATGGCGCTCTACGACCTGCAGCACGTGACCGAGGAGATCGTGCGGCTCACCGAGCTGTGCATGAAGTGCTGCGTGCTGGTGCACGATGCGGTGGCCACGCTCGGGCGCATCGCGGAGCCGGCGGTGACCGAGCGCGCGCTCAAGGTCTGCGAGGAAATCGACCGCATCGAGGGCGAGGCCGACCGCGTGCTGCGCAGCGCCATGAGCAAGCTGTTCCGCGAGGACGTGGACGTGCGCGAGCTCATCAAGCTCAAGGAAATCTACGAGCTGCTCGAAACCGTGACCGACAAGTGCGAGGATGTGGCCAACCACATCGAGGGCGTGATCCTCGAAAATTCCTGACCCATCCCCCCGCACCACCACAACCTGCCTTCCTGCGTACATGGAAACCGTACAGACCGCCCTCTGGGTCGTGGTGCTGCTGGTGGCGCTGGCCATCGCGTTCGACTTCATGAACGGCTTTCACGATGCCGCCAACTCGATCGCCACCGTGGTCTCGACGGGGGTGCTCAAGCCCACGCAGGCCGTGGTGTTCGCCGCGTTCTTCAACGTGGTCGCGATCTTCGTCTTTCACCTGAGCGTGGCGGCGACCATAGGCAAGGGCATCGTCGACATCCACGTGGTGGACACGCACGTCGTGTTCGGCGCGCTGATCGGCGCCATCACCTGGAACGTCATCACCTGGTACTACGGCATCCCGAGCAGCTCCTCGCACGCGCTGATCGGTGGCATCGTCGGCGCGGTGATCGCCAAGGTGGGCGCGGGCGCGCTGGTGGCGAGCGGCATTTTCAAGATCGTCGCCTTCATCTTCATATCGCCGCTGCTGGGTTTCGTGCTCGGTTCGATGATGATGGTGCTGATGGCGTGGCTGCTCAGGCGCGTGCGCCCGCAGCGCATCGACCGGTGGTTCCGGCGATTGCAGCTGGTGTCCGCGGGCGCGTACAGCCTCGGCCACGGCGGCAACGACGCACAGAAAACCATAGGCATCGTCTGGCTGCTGCTCATTGCCACGGGTTACGCATCCGCCTCGGACGTCGAGCCGCCCATCTGGGTGATCCTGGCCTGCTACACGGCCATGGGCCTGGGCACCATGTTCGGCGGCTGGCGCATCGTCAAGACCATGGGCCAGAAGATCACCAAGCTCAAGCCCGTGGGCGGCTTCTGCGCGGAGACGGGCGGGGCGCTGTCGCTGTTTCTCGCCACCTGGCTGGGCATTCCCGTCTCGACCACGCACACGATCACGGGCGCCATCGTCGGCGTGGGCTCCACGCAGCGCGCCAGCGCGGTGCGCTGGGGTGTGGCGGGCAACATCGTCTGGGCCTGGATACTCACGATCCCGGCGAGCGCGTTCGTCGCGGGCATCGCCTACTGGGTGAGCCTGCAGCTCTACTGAGCGCTATCTCGCATATAGCGCCTTGCGCAGTTGCAGCAGGCGCTGGAGCCGTATTTCACTGAGAGATCTTGCGCGCTTCCTCGAGCTGGTACTGCCAGAAGTGCTCGAAGCCGAAGGCGATGGTGGCCATCAGCACGCCCGCGCCGATGAGCAGCGACCCCGCGACCGCGAACACGGTGAGCCAGTAGGTGCGCCCCGCCGGATCGTCGGGCGCCGCGCCCGGATTGAAGCGCGCATTCCACTTTTCGGCGGGCATGAGCCCGTAGACGATCGCGGTGAGCGCGCAGGCGGAAATGACGAGGCCCAGCAGCGGCACGAGCAGCCAGCTGATCTGGTCGTCCACGCCCAGCTGCTGGATGCGCTCGACACCGAACAGGCCGAGCGCCGTCGGGATGGGCAGCAGCCAGCCCAGCCAGTCGCCCACGCCGTGCAGGTAGAAGCGGTGCAGTCCCAGCGGCCCGCCGATGAAGGCCAGCCAGGAGGCGAGGGTCTTGTTTTTCATGGGATGCGATTATTCCCCGGATCGGGGCACCGCTATAATGCGCGGCTTTGCAGCGTGTCGCTGGCCGGGTGGCCAGTCGCGTGTCTCAAACGCAGCAAGAACGGCCGCAGCGGTTGCGGCTACCACCCGAAGGATACAACCATGGTCGTGATTCGACTCTCCCGCGGCGGCGCCAAGGGCCGTCCGTTCTTCAACGTCGTCGTCGCCGACAAGCGCGCGCGTCGCGATGGCAGCTTCATCGAGCGTGTGGGCTTCTACAACCCTTCCGCCACGGGCGGCGAGGAAACCCTGCGCCTGGTGCAGGACCGCATCACCTACTGGAAGAGCGTGGGCGCGCAGGCGTCGCCCACCGTCGAGCGCCTCATCAAGCAGTCGGTCCAGCAGGCTGCCTGACCACTCTGGCGTTGACTGCCGCGGGCTCCGTCGGTTGGACTGACGGGCCCGTTTTTGTTTTGTGCCACACATGAACGACTTTCCGCCACTGCCCGCCTGCGAGCTGCCGGACGATGCGGTCGAGGTGGGCCGCATCGGCGACGCCTGGGGCGTCAAGGGGTGGTTCAAGGTCGTGCCGTACAGCAGCCAGCCCGATACGCTGCTTGCTGCACCGCACTGGCTGCTGCTGCCCGCGCAGCGCGGTGCAAAAAGTCCGTTCGAGGGTGCCGTCGAGCTTGCGGTGCTTGAAGCGCGCGTGCACGGCGACGCGCTCGTCGCGCGTGCCGAAGGCGTGCAGGAGCGGGCGCACGCCGAGCAATTGCGCGGCGCGCGCGTCTTCGTGGCGCGTGCCGCATTCCCCGCGCCCGGCGCAGACGAGTACTACTGGGTGGATTTGATCGGACTGCCGGTCGTCAACCGCGAGGGCGTCGCGCTGGGCACGGTCAGGGAGCTGCTGCCGTCGGGCCCGCAGACCACGCTGGTGCTTGCCGGCGTATCCGCCGGCAAGCCGTGCGAGCGCCTGATCCCGTTCGTCTCGACCTTCGTCGACGAGGTGGATCTGCCGGGGCGGCGCATTACCGTCGACTGGCAGCCCGATTTCTGATGCGCTTTGACGTCATCACGCTGTTTCCCGAGCTGTTCGCGCCGTTCCTCGTGAGCGGCGTGACGCGGCGCGCCTACGCCTCGCGCCAGGTGGACGTGCGCCTGTGGAACCCGCGCGATTACGCCGAAGGCGCGTACCGGCGGGTCGATGACCGGCCCTTTGGCGGCGGCCCCGGCATGGTGATGATGGCCGAGCCGCTCGCGTGCTGCGTCGCCGCGATCCGTGACGACCGCGGCGAAGCCGACGGCGCGCGCGCGCCGCTGGTGCTGTTCACCCCCGTGGGACGCAGGTTCGACCAGGCGGGCGCGCGGGCCTGGGCCGCAAGCGACGGGGCGATCCTGCTGTGCGGGCGCTACGAGGGCATCGACCAACGCTTCATCGACGCGCAGGTGCAGGTGCAGCTCAGTCTGGGCGACTTCGTGCTGTCGGGCGGCGAGGTGGTGGCGATGGCGCTGCTCGACGCGGTGGCGCGCCTGCAGAAGGGCGTGCTGCACGACGAAGACAGCGCCCGGTTCGACAGTTTCAGCCCCGAGCTCGACGGCCTGCTGGATTGCCCGCACTACACGCGCCCCGAGCACTGGCAGGGGCGGGACGTGCCGCCGGTGCTGCTCTCGGGCAACCATGCGCTCATCGAGCGCTGGCGCCGCGAGCAGCGGCTGCTGCTCACCGCGCACGCACGCCCCGACGTGCTGGAAGCGGCGCGCGCCGCGGGCCACCTGCCACCGGCGGACTAAGGCAACGCTGAACGGTTCCTGCCGGGCAGCGCCTCCTGGGTTTGCGCGCGCTGCTGCGTTGCAAATCCTCGCCATGGCTGCGGTTTACCCGTGCATCGCACGCAAACCACGGCGCGCTGCATCGGCTGTACGTATCCAGCGCTGCCATAAGCGCCGCCGCGCGCGCTATAATGCGCAGCTTTTCGATCCTCTGCCCGGCCACCATGGCCCTGCCATGGCACCAGCGCTCCACCGGGGCGCAACATCCCATCACGGCGCGGACATGATCGGTGGATGACGCCATGAACCTGATCCAGACTCTCGAGCAAGAAGAAATTGCCCGCCTGAACCGCACGATTCCCGACTTCGCGCCGGGTGACACGCTCATCGTGAGCGTCAACGTGGTCGAAGGCACGCGCAAGCGGCTGCAGGCCTACGAAGGCGTGGTGATCGCCAAGCGCAATCGCGGCCTGAATAGCGCGTTCACGGTGCGCAAGATCTCCAACGGCGAGGGCGTGGAGCGCACCTTCCAGACCTACAGCCCCTTGATCGCCAAGATCGAGGTCATGCGTCGCGGCGACGTGCGCCGCGCCAAGCTCTACTATCTGCGCAGCCGCAGCGGCAAGTCGGCGCGCATCAAGGAAAAGCTGCCTTCGCGCGTGAAGGTAAACGACGGCGCGCAGGCCTGATCGCCACGCCCCGGCACCGCGCAGGCGGCGCCATCGCAACCGCTACAGTGCGCAGGCTCGTAGCGGTTTTTCTTTGCCCGAGCGTCCTGTGGCCCAAGCTTCAGCTCCCTTTACCCTGCCGCGGTTCGATCCGCGCATGCTGCCGTTCATCGGTCCGCAGGAGACGCTGCCGCCCGTCGCCGCTTCGGCGCAGACCGCGGACGCGCTGCGTCGGCGCTTTTCCGCGCCGCCCGCGTGGGTGCCCGAGATCCAGCGTGAACCGAAGTTTCTCGACCGCGCGCCCGCGCGCGCGGCCGTGCTGGTGCCCATCGTGCTGCGCGAGCAGCCCACGGTGCTGCTCACCGAACGCACCCGCCAGCTTTCCACGCATTCGGGGCAGGTGGCGTTTCCCGGTGGGCGCAGCGACCCGGGCGATGCCGATGCCACCGCCACCGCGCTGCGCGAGGCCCACGAGGAAGTGGGCCTGGATCGCGCGCGCGTCGAGGTGTTGGGTGATTTGCCGGTGTACGTCACCGGTTCGTCCTTCATCGTCACGCCGGTGGTCGCGCTGGTGGAGCCCGGCGGGCCCCTGCACGCCAATCCCGCCGAAGTGGCCGACATCTTCGAGGTGCCGCTGCAGTTTCTGCTCGATCCCGCGCACCACCGCCGCCAGGCGTTCGAATGGCAAGGCCAGCGGCGCGAGTGGTATGCGATGCCCTGGCAGGACGGCGCCACGACCCGTTTCATCTGGGGCGCGACCGCGGGCATGCTGCGCAATTTCTACCGCTTCATGAGCGCCTGAGCCGCGCGCCGACCCGCGGATGCGCCAGCTATCATGCGCGGCATGAGCTTTTTCGCCATCGTGCTCGCGCTGCTGATCGAGCAGGCGCGTCCGCTCGCGCGCAGCAACCCGATCCATGAGGGGCTGCGCGCCTGGGCGTTTTCGGCACGGCGCAATTTCGATGCGGGCGGTAGCGTGCACGGCTGGGTCACCTGGACGCTGGCGGTGTGTGTGCCGCCGCTCGTGGTGCTGGCGGTGTATTGGGCGCTGCGGTACTTTGTGGGGTGGCCGCTGGCGCTGGTGTGGAACGTCGCGGTGCTCTACGTCACGCTGGGTTTTCGTCAGTTCAGCCACCATTTCACAGCGATCCGCGATGCGCTGGAGGACGACAACGTGGCGCTCGCGCGCGAACGCCTGGCGCATTGGAAACAGGTGGAGGCGGACGAACTGCCGCGCAGCGAGATCGTGCGCCACGTGATCGAGTATTCGGCGATCGCGGCGCACCGCCATGTGTTCGGGGTGCTCGCGTGGTTCGCCGGTTTTGCGGCGCTGGGGCTGGGGCCGAGCGGCGCGGTGTTCTACCGCATGGCGGAGTTCGCCTCGCGGCATTGGGGCGCCAACGCGGCGGTGCCCGAGCACCCGCCGAGCGACGCACTCGTGGCGGCCGCCGCGCGGGCGTGGACGGTGACGGACTGGCTGCCCGCGCGCCTGACGGCCTTGAGCTTTGCGATGGTGGGCAGTTTCGAGGACGCGATCGAGGGCTGGCGTTATCACGCGCAGCGCTTTCCCGCGGACAACGACGGCGTGGTGCTTGCCGCGACGGCGGGGGCGATCGGCGTGCGCCTGGGGGGCGTGGCGCTGCGCAGCCAGGTTCGCGGTGGGGCGCAGGCGGCCTTCGAGGCCGGCGGTGTGCTGGACGACAGCGGCAGCACCCCCGGCCAGGAGCCGCGGGTGGCGCACTTGCGCAGCGTGGTGGGCCTGGTCTGGCGTTCGGTGGTGGTATGGCTGCTGTTGCTGGCGCTGCTCACGCTGGCGCAGCTATTGGGTTGATATCAAAATCGTAGCTGATTGCGCTTGTTGGTATTGGGAAAAACCCGAATTTTCCGTTGATTCCTGGCAGGGCAACGCACTGAGCCCGGCAAACAGCCTGCAGTGCCCCGGTGGCACTCCGTTCAGACGGGCAGCGACACCAGCGGGTTGCCAAACACGGGGTCGTTCTTCTTCGACGCCCGCGTCTTTGCAGATCAGTCCCAGCGCCTTGACCACGCCTGCGCCGCAGGCCGGTCAGTACGGCGAAGCGCTGAGCTCGGCAAACAGCTCGCGATACACGCGGTGGCGCTGTGGGCTGATGGCACTGGCGTTCCGCTGGTCGGTGACGTGTGCCAGCACCGCGCAGCCCGGTTCGTGCAGGTGGGTGCAGTTGTAGAAGCGGCACTCGCCCGCGTGCGCGGCAATGTCGGGCATCTGGCGCGCCAGCTCGGTGGCCGCAAGGTGGTGCAGGCCGAAGGTCTGAAAGCCCGGCGAGTCGATCAGCGCGCTGCGCCGCTCGGCGTCGAGCCAGTACAACGTTGTCGTGGTGGTGGTGTGGCGCCCCTTGCCCAGCGCGCGCGAGAGCTCGCCTGTCAGCGCCGCCGCGCCCGGCACCAGCAGGTTCACCAGCGTGCTCTTGCCCACGCCCGAGGGGCCGAGCAGCAGCGTGGTCTTGCCGTGCATCAGCGCCAGCAGCGCCTGCCGGTCGGCGCTGCCCGATTGCGCGAGCGACAGTGGCAGCACGCGGTAGCGGTGCGCGCCCTGGCCGTTGCCGACCATGTGCCGGTAGGGCCACAGCCGCTCCCAGGCCGCGTTGAAGGGCGTGACGAGGTCGCTCTTGTTGAGCGCAATCACCGGCGTGACGCCCGCGGCCTCTGTGGCGATGAGCGACCGCGTGAGCAGGCTGTCGGAAAACGGGGGGGCTGCGGCGATCAGGATCAGCACCTGGTCGAGATTGGCGGCGAAAGACTTGCTGCGCACCTCGTCCTGGCGGTACAGCAGGTTGCGCCGCGCGAGGACGTCCTCGATCGTGCCCTCCGGGCTGCCGGGGCGCGCCGCCTGCCAGTGCACGCGGTCGCCCACCACGGCAAGGCTCTTCTTGCCGCGCGGGTGGCAGATGCGCCGCCCGCCGTCGCCGCTTTCGACGACGCAATGCCTGCCGTGGGCCGCGACGACGAGGCCCTCGGCAAGCAGGGTCATGGGGTGGCCAGCAGGGCGTCCATCTGCCGCGCACACTCGATGTCGGTGTCCGAGATGCCGCCCACGTCGTGCGTGTTCAGCCGCACCACACAGCGGTCGTAGTGCACCGACAGGTCGGGGTGGTGGTCCTGCACGTGCGCGATGTACGCGATGGCGTTGACGAACGCGATGGTTTCGAAGTAGTTGGCGAAGCGGTAGGTCTTCTCGATCGCCACGGTGGCGCCGTCGCCGTGCAACTGCCAGCCCGCAAGCTTGGCCAGTTGTGCTACCGTTTCGGAAGCTGTCAGTGCACGCCTGGTCTGCACGGACCAGTCTTTTTTGGGGAAAACAGATGTCATGATGCTGCCAGATGGGCCAGACGCTCGGCGGCTGGTGGGTGGGAATAGTAAAAACGCGCGTACACCGGGTCGGGCGTGAGCGTGGACGCGTTGTCCTGGTAGAGCTTGAGCAGCGCTGCGCGCAGGTCACTGCGGTTGGCCTGCCGCGCGGCGTACGCATCGGCCTGGAACTCGTCGTGGCGCGAGAGCTGCGAAAACAGCGGCGTGACGAAGACCATGAACACCGGCGCGGCCAGCGTGAAGAGGGCGAGCGCGAGCGCGTCGTTGGACGCGCCGCCGTCCAGCGTGAGATTGGGTTGCACGCCCAGACCCGTGTAGAACCAGCCGCGCGTGGCCAGCCACCCGAGCAGCGCGAAGCCCACCAGCGTGAGCGCGAACAGGCCGATCATGCGGCGCATCACGTGCTTGTGCTTGAAGTGCCCGAGCTCGTGCGCGAGGACTGCCTGCACCTCGTCGGGGTTGAGCTGCTTGAGCAGCGTGTCGAAGAACACCACGCGCTTGGCGGCGCCCAGGCCGGTGAAATATGCGTTGCCGTGCGCGCTGCGGCGGCTGCCGTCCATCACGAAGAAGCCCTTCGCGGTGAAGCCGCAGCGCTGCATGAGCGCCTGCACCCGCTCGATCAGGGCTTCATCCCTGAGCGGCTGGAAGTGGTTGAACAGCGGCGCGATCCACAGCGGGTAGGCCACCATCATCACGAGGTTGAAGACCACGAGCACGCCCCAGGCCCAGAGCCACCAGTACGCGCCCGCTGCGTGCATGAGCCAGAGGATGAGCGCGGCCAGCGGCAGGCCGAACAGCGCGCCGATGATCGTGGACTTGACGAGGTCGACGAGCCACAGGCGCTGCGTCATCTGGTTGAAGCCGTAGCGCTGCTCGATCACGAAGGTCTGCCACCACGAGGCGGGCAGGTCGATGGCACCGCCGATCAGCGCGAACCCCGCAAGCAGCGCGAGCTGCTGCGTCATGCCGCCTCCCAGCCAGGTGAGCAGCGCCTGGTTGAGCGCGTCGAGCCCGCCGAGCAGCGTCCAGCCGAGCAGCACCGCGCTGGAAATCGCAAGCTCCAGCAGGCCGAAGCGCGTCTTCGCGATCGTGTAGTCGGCCGCGCGCTGGTGCGCGGCGAGCGTGACGTGGCCGTCGAACGCCGCTGGCACCGCGCCGCGGTGGCGCGCCACCGTGCGTATCTGGCGCGTCGCCAGCCACACCTTGAGCAGCAGGCCGGCTACGAGCGCCGCAGTGAAAGCGTAGGTGAACAGCAGCGAGGGCGAGAGCATCGACGGCATGAGGGCGCCAGTGTAGGCCATGGTTCACAATCGCCGCCATGACGCAACCACAAGCAACCACGGCCGCCGTGCTGGCCAAATCCGACCAGAACCTGGTCTGGCTCGACTGCGAAATGTCGGGGCTCGACCCCGAAAAGGAACGCCTGCTGGAGATCGCGATCATCGTCACCGGCCCGCAGCTCACCCCGCGCGTCGAAGGGCCGGTGCTCGTCATCCACCAGGACGATGCGCTGCTCAATGCGATGGATGCCTGGAACAAGGGCACGCACGGCAAGAGCGGCCTGATCGACAAGGTGCGCGCGTCCACGCTCACCGAGGCGCAGGCCGAGGAAGAGATCCTCAAGTTCATCAAGCGCTACGTGCCCAAGAACAGCACGCCCATGTGCGGCAGCACCATAGGGCAGGACCGGCGTTTTCTCGTCAAGTACATGCCGAAGCTGGAAGCCTATTTCCACTACCGCAACATCGACGTGAGCACGCTCAAGGAACTGGCCAAGCGCTGGAGGCCCGCGGTGGCCGAGTCGTTCAAGAAGGCGCAGAAACACACCGCGCTGGCCGACGTGCACGAGTCCATCGACGAGCTGGAGCACTATCGCGCGCACTTGTTCCAGCCGTAGGCGTTGCGGGTAAACCCGTATCGTGTGATAATTGCAGGCTGCGCCAAAAAGGGCGCTTTGTGCATCTCCCTTCTCACACCGGGTTTGCAGGCCGCAAGGCCCGCGTGAACAGCCCGCCGGAGCGTCATCAAGGAACGCTCGGTCCGCGTCAGATGGTTGATGTTTTTCCATGAACCACTGACGGCCGCCGCAGGCCCATCCTGCGCGGCCAGGGACACCATGACAAACACCGCTACCCCCGCGGGCGCCGTCGCGCCTGCCACCCCCGTCGTTGCTGCGAACGGCTTCACCACGCTGGGGCTTGCGCCCGAGCTGCTGCAGGCCGTGGCCGATCTGGGTTTTACCGAACCCACGCCGGTGCAGGCGCGCGCCATTCCGCTGGCCATGGGCCACGGCGCCGATCACGACGGCTTCATCGACCTGATGGTCTCCAGCCAGACCGGCAGCGGCAAGACGGCTGCCTACCTGCTGCCGGTGCTGCACACCCTGCTGGCCCAGCACGTGCAGGCCAAGGCCCACGAGCGCGAGGCCTATGAGCGCGCCTGCGCCGAAGCCGAGGCCGCGGGCCAGCCGCTGCCCAAGCGCCCCAGACGCAAGAACCCTTTGATGGCGCGCCACTTCCAGCCTGTGGTGCCCGGCGCGCTCGTACTGTGCCCCACGCGCGAACTCGCGCAGCAGGTGGCGCACGATGCGATCGACCTGGTGCACCACTGCAGGGGCCTGCGCATCGCAAGCGTCGTGGGCGGCATGCCCTACCAGCGCCAGATCGCGCAGCTGCAGAACGCCAACCTGGTAGTGGCGACGCCCGGGCGCCTGCTCGATCTGCAGCGTTCGGGCCAGCTCAAGCTCGAAGAAGTGCAGTTCCTCGTCGTCGACGAGGCCGACCGCATGCTCGACCTCGGCTTTTCCGACGACCTGGCCGAAATCCACCGCCTCACCGCGCACCGGCGCCAGACCATGATGTTCTCCGCGACGTTTGCGCCGCGCATCCAGCAACTGGCGATGCGCGTGATGCACGAGGGCGGCAGCGGCGCGCAGCGTCTGCAGATCGATACGCCGCAGGAAAAGCACGAAAACATCCAGCAGGTGCTCTACTGGGCCGACAACGCGCAGCACAAGCGCGCGCTGCTCGACCACTGGCTGCGCGATGCGGAAATCGACCAGGCCATCGTCTTCGCGAGCACGCAGATCGAGTGCGACAACCTGGCGGGAGACCTGCAGCAGGCCGGTTTCTCGGCCGTCGCGCTGCATGGCGCGCTCAGCCAGGGCCTGCGCAATCGCCGCCTGATGGCGCTGCGTCGTGGCCAGGTGCAGATCCTCGTGGCCACCGACGTGGCGGCGCGCGGCATCGACGTGCCCACGATCACCCACGTCTTCAATTTCGGCCTGCCGATGAAGGCCGAGGACTACACGCACCGCATCGGCCGCACGGGCCGCGCCGGGCGTGACGGCCTGGCCGTCACGTTCGCCGAATTTCGCGACCGCCGTCGCATCTTCGACATCGAAGCCTTCACGCGCCAGCCCTTCACCACCGCCGTGGTACCGGGATTGGAGCCGACGCAGCGCCCGCCGCAGCCCATGCGCGAACGCACGGGCGTCGGCCGGGGCGGCGGCGGTTACGGTGCGCGCCGTGACGCGCAGCGTCGTCCGCGGCCGTCGCACGGTGGCGAGGGGCGCTTTCAGCCCCCCGGTGCGCGCCGTGGCGCACCGCAGCAGCGTGAGCGCGCGCGGAGCCCGGCGCCCGCGCGCTCGCGCAGCGTGCGCTGAACGCCCACGAACGTTCGTGAATCGAGGCCGGGCGCTGTCCCCAGCGACCGGCCTCGTGCGTTGGGGCTGCGTATCGTGGACCGTCTGCCGTGGTGGAAAATCCCGTTATGGCTGCGCCCACTTCCTCCGCTGATTTCGAACACATGTTCGAGCTTGCTCCGGTCTCGCTCTGGCTGGAGGACTGGAGCGCGGTGCGCGAGCTGCTTGCGCGCTGGCGCGCCCAGGGGGTGACGAATGTGGAGGACCACCTGCGGCGCTACCCCGAATGCGTGCCTGAATACGGTGCCGCCATACGCGTGCTCAAGGTCAACCAGCGCACGCTCGCGCTGTTTGCCGCGCTTGACCAGGCAACGCTCGTTGCGTCGCTGGATCAGGTGTTTCGCGGCGACATGTTCGGGTCGGCGGTGGCCGAGCTGGCGCAGCTCTGGGCCGGGGCGTACGAATTTTCCAACCAGACGGTGAACTACACGCTCGACGGCCGGCGGCTCGACGTGTTCATCCGCGGCCGCATCCTGCCTGGTCATGAAGAGCGTTGGGACCGGGTGTTGATTTCGCTCGAGGACAACACCGCGCAGCAGCAGGCGCGCGCGCAGTTGCAGGAGAGCGAACGCCACGCACGCATGTTGTTTGAAGAATCACCGGTCTCGCTCTGGGTGGAGGATTTCAGCGCCGTCAAGCAGGCGATCGATCGGGTACGCGAGCGCGGGATTACCGACTTCCGCCGCTTCTTGGACGAACACCCGGAGTTCGTCTCGCAGTGCCTGCGCGAGATCCGCGTGATCGACGTCAACCGCGCGACGCTGGCGCTCTATGGCGCGCCGGATCGCCGCACCTTGCTGGGCGCGATCACGCGCGTGTTCCGCGACGAGATGCGGGCATCGTTCACCGAGCAGTTGCTTGATCTGTGGGAGGGCAAGCTCGAGCAGCATCGCGAGGTCGTCAACTACAACCTCGCCGGGGAGATGCTGCACATCCTGATGCAGTTCGCGGTGCAGGAAGACCACCGGGACGACTGGAGCCAGGTGCTCGTGTCGCTGGTGGACATTACCGCGCGCAAGAACGCCGAAGCCTACCTCGAGTACCTGGGCAAGCACGACGTGCTCACGGGCCTGCGCAACCGCGCCTACTACGTCGAGGAACTCCATCGCCTCACGCGCAAGGGGCCGTGGCCGGTGGCGGCCATCGTGATCGACCTCAATGGCCTGAAGGTCGTCAACGACGAGCACGGCCACGCGGTAGGCGATGCGCTGCTGCGCCGCGCGGGCGAGGTGCTGGACAAGGCCGTCGATGCGGCGGCAGGGTGCGTGGCGCGCATCGGCGGCGATGAATTCTGCGTGCTGCTGCCCGCCATGGACGAGCGCGCGGCGCAGGCCGTGGCAGACCGCATCAGCAGCCTGCAGGACGTGAACAACCAGTTCTACCCCGGCCTTGCGCTGAGCCTGGCGATGGGCCTGGGCGTGGCGCGCGACGGCGAACCGATCGATGCTGCGGTGCAGCGCGCCGACCGGATGATGTACACGGCCAAGGCGCGCTACTATGCGGCGGCGGGCACCAATCGGCGCCAGCCTTGACATGCAGGGACGTCAGGCGACGTTGCGGCCGATCTCGGGCCACCGGTGGTGCAGGTAGACCCACGCGGCCAGGCCCACGAGCATCATCAGCAGGGACGCAGTGGCCATCCACTCGGTGGAGTGCATCACCAGTGGCGCCACCACACCGGCGACGAGCCCGTTGGCCATCGAGCCGACGAAGGCCTGCAGCGAAGACGCCATGCCGCGGCGCTCGGGCACCAGGTCGAGCACGAGCAGCGTGATCACCGGCACCATCAGCGCCCAGCCGAACGAAAACACGCAGATCGGCACCATGGCCCACGACACGTCGGGGGTGAACAGCAGATTGGCCACGAGGTTCGTGAGCACCATCGCGAGCATGATCACGAAGCCGTGGCGAATCTGGCGCTTGGGCGCGACGCGCCCGGCCATGCGCCCGCTCATCCATGCGCCGCCCATGATGCCCATGATGTTCAGGATGAAGAACCAGAAGAACTGCCCCGGCGCAAGGTGCAGATGCTCGCCGAGAAACGCGGGCGCCGCCAGGATGTAGAGGAACATCGCGTTGAACGGCACGCCGCTCGCGAGCGTGAGCAGCACAAAGCGTGGGTTTGCCCCGAGTTGCCAATAGCCGCGCAGCAGATGGCCCAGATGGACCGGCTGGCGCTGGCGCGCCGGAAGCGATTCGGGCAGCAGGCGCCAGACCGTGAACCACAGCGTGACGCTCACCGCGGTAAGAAACCAGAACACGCTCTCCCACGGCAGGTGTTCCGAGAGCCAGCCGCCCACCATGGGCGCGATCGCAGGTGCGATGCCGAAGAAGATGGTGACTTGGCTCATGACCTGCTGCGCCTGCGCCGGCGGGAACAGATCGCGGATCACGGCGCGCGCGACGACGATGCCGCCGCCGGCCGACAGGCCCTGGATGGTGCGAAAGAAGATCAGCCAGCCTATGCTCGGCGATAGCGCGCAGCCGGCCGACGCGAGCGTGAAGATGCCCAGCCCCGCGAGCACCACGGGCCGCCGGCCGAAGCTGTCGGACAGCGAACCGTGGAACAGCGCCATGAACGCAAAGCCGAACAGATAGGCCGAGAGCGTCTGCTGCATCTGCGCCGGAGTAGCTTGCAGCGCGTGCGCAATCGCCGGGAACGCCGGCAGATACGTGTCGATCGAGAACGGCCCGAGCATGCCCAGCAGCGCGAGCAGGATGGACAGGGCCCAGCGTGGGCCGCGCCAGGCGGTAGGGGTGTCGGGATGCATGGTGTGGCGGTGTGGGCGCGCGCCACCTGTGGGCGGCGAGTGCAGCAGAAATGCGGTGTGAATCCCAGAAAACGCAAAGCCGACCACGAAGGATCGGCTGTATCTGGGGTGGAGTGGTGGGCCCTGTAGGGTTCGAACCTACGACAAACGGATTAAGAGTCCGCTGCTCTACCAACTGAGCTAAGAGCCCTTGCGCGGTGCGCTGAGCGCGCAATTATGCACGATTTTGCCGTCCTCGGCCGCTTCACATGAGCAGGTGCTCGCCCGCGTTGTCGCCGCCCAGGATCACGTAGTTCACCTTGCGGATGTCCAGCAGCTTCTTGCCGCCCGCGTAGCTGATGGAGCTCTGGATGTCCTGCTCCATTTCGGTCAGCGTGTCGGCCAGCTTGCCCTTGATGGGCTCCAGGATGCGCTTGCCCTCGACGTGGCGGTACTCGCCCTTGTTGAAGTCGCTCGCCGAGCCGTAGTACTCCTTGTAGAGTTGGCCGTCCACCTCCACCGTCCTGCCCGGCGATTCCTCGTGCCCGGCGAAGAGCGAGCCGACCATGACCATGGTGGCGCCGAAGCGGATGCTCTTGGCGATGTCGCCGTGGCTGCGGATGC
>JAIXLP010000024.1:0-5512 GCA_026954015.1 Burkholderiales bacterium
CGTTTTCCAACTGGGGGCTGTCGTTCTTCGAGGACGGCATCGTCGTCGCCGCGCTGTGGCTGGCGCTTGCGCATCCGGTGTGGTTCGCCGTGGCGCTGGCGCTGGCGCTGGCGGTTTCCGCGCTGCTGCTCGTGGTGCTGTTCAAATTCCTGCGCGCCGTGCTGCGACGCGTGTCATCGGTGTTTTCGGGTTCTGTGAAGGTGGTTTGAATGTTTGAAAAAATCCTGATCGCCAATCGTGGAGAGATCGCGTGCCGGGTGGCGGCCACCGCCAGGCGCATGGGCGTGAAGACCGTCGCGGTGTATTCCGACGCCGACGCGCGCGCCAAGCACGTGGCCGCGTGCGACGAAGCGGTGCACATCGGCGCCAGCGCGCCGGCAGACAGCTACCTGCGCTGGCAGGCCATCATCGACGCGGCCCGGGCCACGGGCGCGCAGGCGATCCATCCGGGCTACGGGTTCCTCTCCGAGAACACGCACTTTGCGCAGGCCTGCGCGGATGCGGGGCTGGTCTTCATCGGCCCGTTGCCGCACAGCATCCAGGCGATGGGCCTGAAGGCCGAATCCAAGCGCCTCATGGCCAAGGCGGGCGTGCCGCTGGTGCCGGGCTACCAGGGCGAAGACCAGGACCCGGCCCTGCTGCAGCGCGAGGCCGACCGGATCGGCTACCCGGTGCTCATCAAGGCCAGCGCGGGCGGCGGCGGCAAGGGCATGCGCGAGGTCTACAAGAGCGAAGACTTCGCCGCGGCGCTGGCGTCGTGCCAGCGCGAGGCGATGAACAGCTTTGCCAACGATGCGGTGCTGATCGAAAAACTCGTGCAGCGCCCGCGCCACATCGAAATCCAGATCTTCGGCGACACGCACGGCAACTGCGTTTATCTCTTCGAGCGCGACTGCTCCACGCAGCGGCGCCACCAGAAGGTGCTGGAGGAGTCGCCCGCGCCCGGGCTCACGCCCGAGATGCGCCGCCAGATGGGCGAAGCGGCCGTGGCGGCGGCGCGCGCGGTGAATTACGTCGGCGCGGGCACGGTGGAGTTCATCGTCGAGCAGCCGGGCGGCTACGCGCACCCCGAGCAGATGCAGTTCTTCTTCATGGAGATGAACACGCGCCTGCAGGTCGAGCATCCGGTGACCGAGGCGATCACGGGGCAGGATCTGGTCGAGTGGCAGCTGCGCGTGGCCGCGGGCGAGCCGCTGCCGTGCCGGCAGGAAGATTTGCACATCACCGGCCATGCGATCGAGGCGCGCATCTGCGCGGAAACGCCGGACAACGACTTCCTGCCCGCCACCGGCCAGCTCGTGGTCTACCGCAAGCCGCCGCACGTGGGCTTCGAGCGCGCTCTGCTTTCCGGCGCGGGGGTGCATGTGCGCTTTGACGACGGCGTGCGCGAGGGCGACGCGATCAGCCCGTTCTACGACAGCATGATCGCCAAGCTCATCGTGCATGGCGCCACGCGCGAGCAGGCGCTGGCGCGTTTGAAAGAGGCGCTGGCGGCGACGCACATCGTCGGCCTCGCCACCAACGTGCAGTTCCTGCGCCGCGCCGTGGCAAGCCACGCATTTTCGAAGGCCGAGCTCGATACCGCGCTGATCGAGCGCGAGCGCGCGGCGCTGTTCCAGCAGGAGCCCGTGGGCCTGCCGCTGGCCGCCGCCGCCGCGGTGGCGCACACGCTGCTGGCCGAGCGCGCGCGCGAGACGGCCGACCCCTTCAGCCGCCGCGACGGCTGGCATTCGCACGGCACGGTGGTGCGCCGCTTTGCGCTGGACTTCGGCGGCGCGGCGCAGACGGCGACGCTGCATTACGCGCACGATGGCGCGCTCGCGCTCGCCGTGGGCCAGGGCGAGCACGCCGTGCGTGGCGCGCTGGCGTTCGAGCGCGTGGCGGGCGAGCGCATCGACCTGCGCTTTGCCGACCGGCGCGAGACGGTGACCGTCTATGCGCGCGGCGGGCTGCTCGACGTGTTCGCGCCGCAGGGCGCCACGCGCATCGAGGTGATCGACGAGCTGGCGCAGGCCAGCGCCGCGCAGGAAGAGGGCGGGCGCCTCACGGCACCCATGCCGGGCAAGGTGGTGTCGTTCGCCGTGAAGGCGGGCGACAAGGTCAGCAAGGGCCAGGCGCTGGCGGTGATGGAGGCGATGAAGATGGAGCACACCATCGCTGCCCCGCGCGACGGTACCGTGGCCGAGCTGCTCTACGCGCCCGGCGATCAGGTGGCCGAGGGTGAGGAACTGCTCAAACTTGCGACCGCCTGAAACGATTTGGAGAACCGCGATGCAATACCCTTCCAGAGTGCGGATCATCGACGTCGGCCCGCGCGACGGCCTGCAGAACGAAAAGCAGCCCGTGGCCAGCAGCGACAAGATCGAACTCGTCGCGCGCCTGCAGGCGGCGGGCCTCAAGGAGATCGAGGTCACCAGCTACGTCAGCCCCAAGTGGGTGCCGCAGATGGCCGACAACCATGCGGTGATGAGCGGCATGCGGCGCGAGCCGGGCGTGCGCTATTCGGTGCTCACGCCCAACATGAAGGGCTTCGAGGCGGCGCTGCTGGACCAGCCCGACGAGATCGTCGTCTTCGGCGCGGCGAGCGAGGCCTTCAGCCAGAGGAACATCAACTGCAGCATCGCCGAGAGCATCGAGCGCTTCGCGCCGGTGGCGCAGGCCGCACGCGCGGCGGGCATCGCGGTGCGCGGCGCGATGAGCTGCACCGTGGGCTGCCCCTATGAAGGCGAGATCGCGCCTGCGCGCGTGGAGTACCTCGCGGGGCTGATGAAGGGCATCGGCGTCGAGCGCGTGGACGTGGCCGACACCATCGGCGTGGGCACGCCGCGCAAGGTGCAGCGCGCCATCGAGGCGGCGCTCAAACATTACGACATCGACCACGTCTCGGGGCATTTTCACGACACCTACGGGCAGGCGCTGTCCAACACGCTGGCGGCGATGGAGCTGGGCGTGTGGAACTTCCAGTCTTCCGTTTCGGGCCTGGGCGGCTGCCCCTACGCCAAGGGCGCGACAGGTAACGTCGCGACCGAGGATGTGGTCTACCTGATGAACGGCCTGGGCATCGAGACGGGCATCGATCTGGACCGGCTGGTCGATGCGGGCGCCTACATCAGCGGCGTGCTGGGCAAGAAGCCGCAATCGCGCGTGGCGGTGGCGCTGCTCAACAAGCGCGCGGGCTGAAGGAGCACCCACATGGCACTGCATCTGTGGTTGGCCTATCTGGTGGCCGCGATCGCCATCGCGCTCTCGCCCGGGCCGGGTGCGGTGCTCTCGATGAGCCACGGCCTGGCCTGGGGCGTGCGCGCCACCAGCGCCACCATCCTGGGGCTGCAGGCGGGGCTGGCCTTCATCCTGCTGGTCGCCGGTGTCGGCGTGGGCGCGCTGCTGCTCGCGTCGAGTACGGCCTTCACCGTCGTGAAGGTGCTGGGCGCGGCCTACCTGCTGTGGCTGGGGCTGCACCAGTGGCGCGCGCCCGTGGCCATGGCCGGGAGTGCCGCCTCGCCCGCCCCCGCGCAGGTCGCGCCCCTGAGCGTGCGCCAGCGCTTCCTGCGCGGCCTGCTGACCAATGCCACCAACCCCAAGGGCATCGTCTTCATGGTGGCGGTGCTGCCGCAGTTCATCGACCCGGCGCGCGCACTGGCGCCGCAGTTGCTGGTGCTGCTGGTGACCACGATCAGCGTCGATCTCGTCGTGATGCACGGCTACGCGCTGCTGGCCGCCAGCCTGCGCGGCTGGCTGAAATCGGCGCGTGCGCAGCGCACGCAAAACCGCATCGCCGGCGCGGTGCTGATGGCCATGGGCGCCAGCCTGGCCTTCATCGGCCGGGTGGCGAGGGCTTGAGCGCGCGCTAAAGTCGCGGCCATGACCCAAGCATCGCCCCTACCTTCCAACGACAGCGTGCAACGCGTGGCGGCAGCGCTGGCCGCCGCCCGCCACCCCCACGCACCGCAAATGCTCGACAGCTCCGCGCGCACCGCGCAGCAGGCGGCGGATGCGCTGGGCATTGTCGTCGGGCAGATCGCCAAGAGCATCATCTTCCGGCGCAAGAGCGACGATGCGGCCGTGCTCGTCGTCACCTCGGGCGACCGGCGCGTGGATGAGAAGAAGGTGGGCGCGCTGGTCGGCGCGATCGGCCGCGCCGATGCTGATTTCGTCAAGGCCGCGACCGGTTTCACCATCGGCGGCGTCTCGCCCGTGGGATTCACCCGGGCGCCCGTCACCCTGATCGACCGCGAACTGCTGCGCTTTGACGAAATCTGGGCTGCGGCCGGGCATCCGCACGCGGTGTTCCGGCTCAGGCCGCAGGACCTGGAACGCCTGACCGGCGCGCCGGTGGAAGACGTGGTCCAGGCCCCGAAAGAAATCGCATAAAACCATAGCTTATCGCGCTTGATTGGCAAGCGTTTGAGCCACTTTTTGCTTGAAAATCCACGCCATGCACGACATCACCTTCTATCTGGATTTCGTCTCGCCCTATTCGTGGCTGGCGTTCGAGCAACTGCCCAAGGCGCTGCAGGGCCTGAGCGTGCGCGTGCGCTACAAGCCGGTGCTGCTGGGCGCACTCTTGCAGCAGATGGGCAACGTGGGTCCGGCGGCGATCGCGCCCAAGCGCGCCTGGACGGCGCGGCATGTGCAATGGCTCGGGGCTTCGCTCGGCTGCGGGCTGGACATGCCGCCCCAGTTCCCGTTCAACAGCATCCCGCTGCTGCGCCTGGCGCTCGCGCACAGCGAGGATGGCTACGTCAACCGCTACACCGCGGGCACGGTGCTGCGCCATGTGTGGCTGGGCGGGCAAGACCCGCTGGCGCCCGAGCGCGTCGAGCTGCTCACGCAGGCCCTGGCCGAGCAATGGCAGCCCGAGGGCGACGCCAGCGCCCACGCCAAGGCGCTGCTGCGCGCCAACACCGACGAGGCGGCGGCGCGCGGCGTGTTCGGCGTGCCGATGTTCGAGGTGGGCGGCAAGCTCTTCTGGGGGCTGGACAGCCTGCCCATGCTGCGCGCCTGCCTGGAAGGTGATGCGTGGTTTGCAGGGCCCGAGTGGGATGAGGCAGCGCAGCGGCCTTCGCTGATATGAATCACATTCGATAGCTGGTAGCGCTTGATGGGCAATGGAAATAGCCGGTTTTGATATAAATCGGCCATGCCCCTGTCCTGGAACGAAATCAAATCCCGCGCCCTTGCGTTCAGCCGTACCTGGCAAGACGCGGCCAACGAAGACTCCGAGGCCAAGCCCTTCTGGATCGCCTTCTTCGAGATCTTCGGCATCACCGACAAGCGCGTCGCCACCTTCGAGCTGAACGTCAAGAAGCACGGTGGTGGCCAGGGATTTGTCGATTTGTTCTGGCCCGGCATGCTGCTGGTGGAGCAGAAGTCGCGCGGGCGCAGTCTGGATGCCGCCTTCGACCAGGCGCTGGGCTACTTCCCCGGCATTCTTGAACGCGACCTGCCGCAGATCATCATCGTCTGCGACTTCGCGCGCTTTCGCGTGCACCAGCTGGCCAGCGGCAAGACC
>JAIXLP010000024.1:5522-6812 GCA_026954015.1 Burkholderiales bacterium
CATCGTCTGCGACTTCGCGCGCTTTCGCGTGCACCAGCTGGCCAGCGGCAAGACCGTGGAATTTCAGCTTTCCGACCTGCACAAGCACGTGCGGCTGTTCGGCTTCGTCGCCGGCTACAAGGCGCAGGAGATCAAGGCGCAAAACCCCGTCAACATCCACGCGGCCGAGCGCATGGGGCGGCTGCACGATGCGCTCAAGGCCGGCGGCTACGCGGGCCACGCGCTCGAAGTGCTGCTGGTGCGCCTGCTGTTCTGCCTGTTCGCCGACGACACCGGCATCTTCCAGCCCGCCAACGCGCTGCGCCTGTTCATCGAAGAGCGCACGCAGACCGATGGCGGCGACCTCGGCCCGCGTCTGGCGCAACTGTTCCAGGTGCTCGACACGCCCGAGCATCAGCGTGGCAAACACCTCGATGAGCAGTTGGCCGCCTTCCCCTACATCAATGGCCGGCTGTTTGAAGAGCCCCTGCCCATGGCGGACTTCGACGCCGCGATGCGCGAGGCGCTGCTGGACGCCTGCGCGCTGGACTGGTCGGCCATCAGCCCGGCCATCTTCGGCAGCCTGTTCCAGAGCATCATGGACGGCGTGGAGCGGCGCAACCTGGGCGCGCACTACACGAGCGAGGAGAACATCCTCAAGCTCATCAAGCCGCTGTTCCTTGACGCGCTCTGGGCCGAATTCCACAAGGTCAAGGGCCACAAGAATCGCCTGTTCGAGTTCCACAAAAAGCTGCGGCGGCTGAGCTTTCTCGACCCGGCCTGCGGCTGCGGCAACTTCCTGGTCATCAGCTACCGCGAGCTGCGCCTGCTGGAGCTGGAGGTGCTGCGCGCCAGCTACCAGAGCGGTCAGCAGACGCTGGACGTGCACCAGCTCATCAGCCTGGACGTGGACCAGTTCTTCGGCATCGAAATCGAGGAATTTCCCGCCCAGATCGCGCAGGTAGCGCTGTGGCTGGTGGACCACCAGATGAACCTGTGCGTGAGCGAGGAATTCGGCCAGTACTTTGCGCGCATCCCGCTCAAGAGCAGACCGCGCATCGAGCATGGCAACGCGCTCACGCTCGACTGGAACGAGGTGCTGCCCGCCGAGCGGTGCAGTTATGTGCTGGGCAATCCGCCGTTTGTGGGTGCGAAGTTCATGAGCGACGCGCAGCGGGCGGACGTGCGAGCTGTCCTTGACGGGGTGGAAAACGCAGGCCTGCTGGATTTCGTTGCCGCGTGGTACGTGAAGGCGGCGCGCTACCTGCAACAGGCAGAGCCGGGTGCGGTGTCACCACGCGCCGCCTTTGT
>JAIXLP010000030.1 GCA_026954015.1 Burkholderiales bacterium
TGGGCGTGGCAGTGGGTGTTCCCCTCGCCGGTGCGCTCGCTCGATCCGCGCCCCGATGCACGCACGGGCGAGCCGCTTGAGCGCCGCCATCATGTGTATCCCGAATCCGTGCAGCGGGCCGTGCGTGAGGCGGCGCGACGCGCGGGCATCAACAAACCGGTGACGCCGCACGTGCTGCGTCATTCCTTTGCCACGCATTTGCTGCAGGCCGGGTATGACATCCGCACCGTGCAGGAGCTGCTCGGCCATGCCGACGTGAGCACCACGATGATCTACACGCACGTGCTCAACAAGGTCGGGCGCGGCATTCTCAGCCCGTTGGATACCTTGTGAAACCGCCGCGTGCGCCCGCCTCATGCCGGGTGGGGCAAGGGGGAGGGCGCCTGCGGCAGATCAGTGGTGCGGCTGATGGCGCGCGATGGCCTCGCGCGCCTGCGCATCGAGCGCAAACCCTGCACCATGCGCCGCCGCCAGCTCATCGGCGCGCTGGCAGAACGCCTGCACGCCCGTGGCGTAGATGAACTGCATGGCGCCGCCCGTCCAGGCGGGAAAGCCGATGCCGAAGATGGAGCCGATGTTGGCGTCGTGCACGCTGGTGAGCACGCCCTCGGCCAGGCACCGGGCGGTTTCGATGGCCTGGCGGTAGAGCAGGCGGTCTTGCAGCTCGGGCACGCTCCAGGGGGCGTCGGGCTTTTCGAACAGGGGCTCGAGCTCGGGCCAGAGCGCCTTCTTGCCGCCCGGGGGGTAGTCGTAGAAGCCGCCGCCGCCCGCGCGCCCGGGGCGCCCCAGTTCCTTGACCATGCGCTCGACGAGCAGCTCGCCCGGGGTGGCGGTGTAGGGCTTGCCCTCGGCGGCGAAGTCGGCGCGGGTCTGGTCCATCACGTGCACGCTCAAGGTGAGCGCGGTTTCGTCCAGCACCGCCAGCGGCCCCACGGGCATGCCGACCTGCATCGCGGCGTTTTCGATCACGGCGGCGGGGATGCCCTCGGCGAGCATGCTCGCGCCTTCCATCACGTAGGTGCCAAACGTCCGGCTGGTGTAGAAGCCGCGCGAGTCGTTGACGACGATGGGCGTCTTGCCCAGCGCCTGCACGTAGTCGAAGGCCCGCGCCACGGTGGCGTCGGAAGTCTGCTTGCCGCGGATGATCTCCACGAGCTGCATCTTGTCCACGGGGCTGAAGAAGTGGATGCCGATGAATTTATCCGGCGCGCTACTCGCCGTGGCCAGGCCGGTGATGGGCAGGGTGGAGGTGTTGCTCGCGAAGAAGCCGCCGGCCGCCAGTTGCGGCTCGGCCTCGCGCGTCACCTGGGCTTTCAGCTCGCGGTTTTCGAACACGGCCTCGATGATGAGATCGCACCCGGCCAGGTCCGCCGCGTTGGCCGTGGGCGTGATGCGCGCGAGGAGCTGCCGCGCGGCGTCCTCGCTCATGCGGCCTTTTTCCACGCGCTTGTGCGCCAGCCGGGCGCTGTAGGCCTTGCCGGCCTCGGCCTTGTCGAGTGCCACGTCCTTGAGCACGGTGGCAATGCCGCGGCTGGCCTGCGCCCAGGCGATGCCCGCGCCCATCATGCCGGCGCCGAGCACGCCGACTTTCGCGGGCTTGAAGCGCTCGCCGGCCGCCGGGCGCGACTTGCCGCTCTTGATCGCGTTCAGGTCGAAGAAGAAGGTGTTCACCATGTTGCGCGCGACCTGGCTCGTCATGATCCTGGCCAGATACCGGCTTTCGATGCGCAGCGCGGTGTCGAAATCGACCTGCGCGCCTTCGACCATGGCGCTCAGCGCCGCCTCGGGCGCGGGGTAGCGCCCGCGCGTGGTCTTGCGCAGCATGGCGGGCGCGACGACGAGGCCCGCCGCGATCTTGGGGCTGGCGGGCGTGCCGCCGGGGATCTTGTAGCCCTTTTCGTCCCAGGGCTGGTGCGATGCGGGGTGCGCGGCAATCCAGGCCAGCGCCGCCGGCCGCAGCGCAGCCGCATCGGCGACCAACTCGTGCACCAGGCCCAGTTCCTTGCCCTTTTGCGGGTTGAAGAGCGTGCCTTCCATGATCCAGGGCTGCGCGCCCATCAGGCCCAGCAGCCGCACCATCTTGGTGATGCCGCTGGCGCCCGGGATCAGGCCCAGCGTGACTTCGGGCAGGCCGAGCTGGATCCTGGCGTCATCGACCGCGATGCGGTGGTGGCCGACGAGCGCCACTTCCCAGCCCCCGCCCAGCGCCGAGCCGTTGAGGCAGGAGACGACGGGAATGCCCAGCGTCTCCAGCGTGCGAAATTGCGCCTTCAGGCCCTCGATGCGTGCAAAGGCCTGCGGCGCGTCGGCCTCGGTCATCTGAAACACGCCCTTCAGATCGGCCCCGGCGAAGAAGCTGGTCTTGGCCGAGGCGAGCACGATGCCCTTGAGCTGCGCGCCCAGGCGCTCGCGGTCGGCCACGACCTGCGCGGTCACGGTGGCGAGGTCGTCCTGCCAGCGCTGGCACATGGTGTTGACGGGCGAGCCCTGCTCGTCGAAGGTGACGAGCGCCACCTGGCCTTCGCCCTGCGCGGGGATCAATTCATAGCGGATGGTGTCCATGGTGTGTTCCTTGTTCAGACGCGCTCGACGATGGTGGCGATCCCCATGCCGCCGCCCACGCACAGCGTGACCAGGCCGGTGCGCAGCTGGCGCCGGTGCAGCTCGTCGATCAGCGTGCCCAGCAGCATCGCGCCCGTGGCGCCCAGCGGGTGGCCCATGGCGATCGCGCCGCCGTTGACGTTCACCTTCTCGTGCGGCACCCCCATCTCGCGCATGAAGCGCATGGGCACGGCGGCGAAGGCCTCGTTCACCTCGAACAGGTCGATCTGGTCGATGGTCAGGCCCGCCTTGGCCAGCGCCTTGCGCGTGGCGGGCATGGGGCCGGTGAGCATGATGGTGGGGTCGGCGCCGCTCACGGCGGTGGCCAGGATGCGCGCGCGCGGCGTGAAGCCGTGCGCCTTGGCGGCGGCCTCGCTGCCGATGAGCACGGCGGCCGCGCCATCGACGATGCCCGAGGAATTGCCCGCGTGGTGCACGTGCTGGATCTGCGCCACCTGCGGATAGCGCTGCAGCGCCACGGCGTCAAAACCCATGTCGCCGAGCTGCGCGAACGAGGGCTTGAGCCCGGCCAGCACCTGCAGCGTGGTCTGCGGCTTGATGAATTCGTCCTCTTCCAGAATGGTCTGGCCGAGGAAGTCGCGCACCGGCACCACCGAGCGCTTGAACCAGCCCGCGGCGCGCGCGGCGGCGGCGCGCTGCTGCGAGGCCACGGCGAAGGCATCCACATCGGCGCGCGTGAAGCCGTCGAGCGTGGCGATCAGGTCCGCGCCTATGCCCTGGGGCACGAAGAGCGTCTCCATGTTGGTCGCCGGGTCCTGCGCCCAGGCGCCGCCGTCGCTGCCCAGCGGCACGCGGCTCATGCTCTCCACGCCACCGGCGACGACCAGGTCCTCCCAGCCGCTCGCGACCTTCTGCGCCGCCAGGTTCACCGCCTCCAGCCCCGAGGCGCAGAAGCGGTTGATCTGCACGCCCGCGCAGCTCCAGGCCCAGCCGGCCTTGAGGGCGGCCACCTTCGGTAAAACCGAGCCCTGCTCGCCCACGGGCGAGACGATGCCCATCACCACGTCATCGACGGCGGCGGTGTCGAAGTCGTGGCGCGCCTGCAGCTCGTGCAGCAGGCCGACGGCGAGATCTATGGGCTTGACCTCGTGCAGGTGGCCGTCCTTCTTGCCCTTGCCGCGCGGGGTGCGCAGGGCTTCGAAGATGTAGGCGGATGTCATGGCATGTCTCCGGTTTCAAGCAAAAAGTGCCGCCAGCGCTTGTGCAGCAAGCGCGAGCAGCTATGGATAGAGAAGTAAGGCTCAGCGTCCACCGAGTCCCATCTGGCGCGAGATCACTTCCTTCATGATCTCGTTGGTGCCGCCGTAGATGCGCTGCACGCGCGCATCGGCCCAGGCGCGGGCAATCGGGTATTCCCACATGTAGCCGTAGCCGCCGAAGAGCTGCACGCACTCGTCCATCACCTTGAACTGCAGGTCGGTGGTCCAGTACTTGGCCATGCTGGCGGTGGCGGTGTCGAGCTTGTCATCGACGATCAGCTCGCAGCACTTGTCCACGAACACGCGCGCCACCTGCACCTGCGTCTGCAGCTCGGCGAGCTCGTAGCGCGTGTTCTGGAACGCCGCGACACTCTGCCCGAACACCTTGCGCTGCTTCACGTAGTCCACCGTCCAGTCGATGGCGGCCTGCGCGGCGGCCACGGCGGTGATGGCGATCTGCAGGCGCTCCCAGGGCAGCTGCTCCATCAGGCAGATGAAGCCGCGGTTGCGCATGGCCTCGCCGCCCAGCAGGTTCTCGGCGGGCACCTGCACGTCGTTGAAGAACAGCTCGGAGGTGTCCTGCGCCTTCATGCCCGCTTTTTTGAGGCGCTGGCCCTTGTCGAAGCCCGGCATGCCGTGCTCCACCAGCAGCAGGCTCGTGCCCTTGGCGCCCGCCGCCGGGTCGGTCTTGGCGACGACGATGACCAGGTCCGCATGCCAGCCGTTGGTGATGAAGGTCTTGCTGCCATTCAGTACATAGTGGCTGCCGTCCGCCGCAAGCTGCGCGGTGGTCTTCACGCCCTGCAGGTCGCTGCCCGCGGCGGGCTCGGTCATCGCGATCGCGCCCACCATGTCGCCGCTGGCGAGCCTGGGCAGGTACTTGCGCTTCTGCGCCTCGGTGCCGTAGTGCAGGATGTAGGGCGCGACGATCTCGCTGTGCAGCCCGAAGCCGATGCCGGTGCAGCCCGCGCGCGCGATCTCTTCCATCTGCAGCACCGAATAGAGCTTGTCGGCGCCGGCGCCGCCGTATTCCTCGGGAATGCTCAGGCACAGAAAGCCGTTGGCGCCGGCCTTGCTCCAGACGGCGCGGTCCACATAGCCCTGCTCTTCCCACGCGGCGTGGTGGGGCATGACCTCCTTGTCGATGAAGCGGCGAAAGCTCTCGGCAAACGCGAGGTGCTCGGCGTCGAAAAGCGTGCGTTCGATCATGGTATTTTTCCAAAGCAGTTGCTTGGTTAAATTCTGACAGTCCAGGAGCGGATTGCAAGTCTCCCAAACGACAAACCGCCCGAAGGCGGTTGGTCGTGCGTGGGGCGATGGCGCCTACTTGGTGTGGTAGGGAGAGACCACCTTCCACTTGCCATCCTGCACGAGCGACAGGCGCCACGCCGTGCTGCCCAGGTGCTTGGTGGCGGTGTAGGTAGCCGGGGCGCTGCCGAAGATGTCGGTAGGGACGCTCATCCCATCCATGGTCTTGATGAAGGCATCGGTCGTCAGGTTGGGCCCGGCCTTGGACACGGCCTGCAGGAACACGTCCATCACGATGTAGCCGTAGGCCGAGAAGATGCCGCCGTCCTCGTTGAACTTGGTCTTGTACTTGGTGGCCCAGAACGCGAGCTGCTTGTTGTCCGCGTCATCGGTGTAGGGCACCTGCGCCGCCATCGTCGCGTACAGGCCGTCCATGGCCTTGCCGCCGAGCTTGGGGATGAGTTCGCTGTAGGACGCGGCCGAACCCAGGAACACCGGGTTGTAGCCCAGCTTGCGCGAAGTGGCGATGGTGCCTATGGTCTCGCGGATCACGCCGCCCAGCGTCACCAGGTCGCAGCCCGCGGCCTTGGTCTTGGCCACCTGCGATGAAAAGTCGGTCGCGGCGCGCTTGAAGCTCGCCTTCTCCACGAGCTGCATGCCGATGTCCTTCAGGCCGTCCTCGGTGCCCTTGAGCACCTCGGCGCCGAACTCGTCATCCTGGTAGATGGTGCAGACCTTGGTGAGCTTCTTCTCCTTCACGAGGATGGGCACCGCCTCGCGAATCTGCTGGTAGTAGGGCGCGATGAAGGCATAGGTGAGCGGGTTCAGCGGCTCGTACATCTCGCGCGCGGCGGTGAGCGGCAGGAAGTTGATCACCTTCTTGGGGAACATCACCGGGAAGGTGGCCAGGTTGGCCGCCGTGCCGATGTGACCGACGATGGCGAAGACCTTCTCCTGGTTCACGAGCTTTTGCGCCGCAAGCACCGCGCGCTTGGGGTCGTAGCCGTCGTCTTCCACCTTGAAGACGATCTTGCGGCCGTTGATGCCGCCCTGCTCGTTGGCCTCGTCCACGCGCAGCTGCATGCCGTCGCGCGCCTGCTTGCCTATGGGCGCGAGTGGCCCGGAAAGGTCCTGGATGGTGGCGACCTTGAGCTCGGTCTTGCTCACGCCCAGGTTCTGCGCGAACGCGGTGCCGGCCAGGCCCAGGGTACAGGCGGCGGCCAGCAGGGTGGTTTTCAGGTGCATGGTCAGGTCTCCTTCGGTTTCAGTGAAATGATTGTGGGTGCTCCCGCGCGGGTGCGGCTCAGGGTTTACCCGCGACGCCGGCGTACATCGCCTCGATCTGCGGCGCGTACTTCTTTTCCACCAGCTTGCGCTTGAGCTTCATCGTCGGCGTGAGCTCCTCGTCCTCGGCGGTGAGCTGGTTCTCCAGCAGGTAGAACTTCTTGATCTGCTCCACGCGCGCGAACTTCGTGTTCACCTCGTCGATCACGCCCTGGATCAGCGCCTGCACCTCGGCCGCGCGCGTGAGGCTGGCGTAGTTGGAAAACGGCACGTCGTGGTCCTGCGCGTACTTCTCGACGTTCTCCTGGTCGATCAT
>JAIXLP010000085.1:0-32845 GCA_026954015.1 Burkholderiales bacterium
CAGAAGGACGTCGTGCGCGCCAACGGGCTCAAGAGCTGCTATGTGCGCCCGCTCGTGTGGATAGGCTCCGAAAAGCTCGGCGTCTCGCCCAAGGGCAACACCATCCACGTGATGGTCGCGGCCTGGGCCTGGGGCGCGTACCTGGGTGAAGAAGGGATGAAGCGCGGCATCCGCGTGCGCACCAGCAGCTACACGCGCCACCACGTGAACATCACGATGACGCAGGCCAAGACGGTGAGCAACTACACCAACTCCATCCTCGCCAACATGGAAGCCACCGACGACGGCTACGACGAGGCCGTGCTGCTGGACAACGCCGGTTTCGTGAGCGAGGGCTCGGGCGAAAACGTCTACATCGTCAAGGACGGCGTGGTCTACACGCCCGACCTGTCGGCGGGCGCGCTCAACGGCATCACGCGCAATTCCATCCTGCACATCTGCAAGGACCTCGGTATCGACGTGGTGCAAAAGCGCATCACGCGCGACGAGTGCTACATCGCCGACGAAATGTTCTTCACCGGCACGGCGGCCGAGGTCACCCCGATCCGCGAATACGACCGCCTGCAGATCGGCGCCGGCAGCCGCGGCCCGGTCACCGAAAAGATCCAGCAGGCGTTCTTCGACGTGGTCAACGGCCGCAACGCCAGGTACGCGCACTGGCTCACCAAGGTCTGAACGCCATGCCCGAAACCATCATCGAGCTGCTCGCCAAGGACCTGGACGGCAACGGCGGCATCCACTGCCCCAGCGCCCAGGCCGACATGAAGCTCTGGAACGGCCATCCGCGCGTCTTCCTCGAAATCGCGCGCCAGCACCAGGCCAGATGCCCGTATTGCGGCACCGTCTACCGCCTCAAGGAAGGCGAGGTGGTCAAGGGTGGGCATTGATTGACGGCGCAACAGCCCGGCACTGACGCGGGCGCACCGACGCTGACCGTTGCGGTGCTCACCCGCAACGAGGCCGCCAACATCGGAGCGTGTCTGAAGAGCGCAGCGTTCGCCGACCAGCTGCTGGTGATCGACAACGGCAGCACGGACGGCACCGTGGAGCTGGCACGCGCGCTGGGCGCCGAAGTGCACAACTACCCCGACTGGCAGGGCTTCGCTGAGCAGCGCAACCGCCAGCTCGCGCATGCGCGCGGCGACTACGTCTTTTTCCTCGACGCGGACGAAGTGCTGTCGCCGGCGCTGGCCCGGGAGCTGCGCGAAGTCGTCGCAAGCCGCGTGCAGGCGGTCTGGCAGATACGCTGGCGCATCGTCGCGTTCGGCGCGGAGCTGCGGCACCTGCGCAGCGGCACCTGGGTGGAGCGCCTGTTCTGCCGCACGCAGCTGCAGCAGTGGACGGGCGCGGTACACGAGCAGGCGGTCCTGCGTGGCGAGCCGGTACCACGATTGCACCTGCGCAACCGGCTGTTGCACCACACGCGCCCCACCGTGCACGCCAGCCTGGTGAAACTCACGCAGTACGCAATGCTGGGCGCGGCCAAGAAGAGCCGGGAGGGTCGCCGTGGTGGCGTGCTGCGTGGCCTGGCGTCGGGTAGCGCGATGTTTCTGCGCATCTACGTCCTGCGCCTCGGATTCCTCTGTGGCGGACCAGGATTTCTCTATAGCCTCTTCGTCGCGCTCGAAGGCTTCTTTCGCTACGCCGCATTGCGCTACGACCACGACGACCTCGGCGAGTCGATGGAGCGCAACGCCTCATGACGCTGGACGACGGGGCGACCTGGGCCGCCCGGCTCGGCGCCTTCATGGTGCCGGGGCTCGCATTGTGGCTCCCCTCCGGTTATTCGTGGGGAGCGGCGCTGCTGCTCGCGGCGGCACTCGCGACCCTGCCGCGCTGGTGGGCCCGGCCACTGCCGCGCGAGGGCTGGTGGCTGGTGGCCAGTTTCACCGGCACCGCGGCGCTGTGGCTGCTGGAGGCGGCAGGCGCGTGGAGCTGGAGCGCGCTCGACCGCCCTTCCAAATACCTGCTGGCGCTGCCGTGCCTGGCATTCCTCATCGCGTACACGCCGCGCTACACGTGGCTGGCGATGGGCGTCGCCGTGGGTGCCATCGGGGCGGGACTGACCGGACTCTTTCAGCTGCGTGTGCTGCATCTGGTGCGCGCCAACGGCTACACCAACGCGATCCAGTTCGGCAATCTGAGCCTGCTGCTCGCGCTCATGGCGGCGTTGAGCCTGGTCATACTCTGGCGCACGTGGCGCGGATGGCAACGCGTACTGCTCGGATGCGGCGCGGTCCTGGGCATCGCCGGTTCGGTGGTGTCCCAGACACGCGGCGGCTGGCTGACCCTGCTGCTGCTTCTGCTGCCCGCATGTTTGTGGCTGCTCACGCGCACACGGCACATCGCGCGTGCACCCCTGTGGGTCGGAGCCTGCGCGCTGATGGTGCTGCTGCTGGCGCAGAACACGATGGTGCAGCACCGCGTCGAGCTGGCCTGGCAGGAGGCACAGACCTACTCCAACCAGCAGGACACCGAAAATTCCGTCGGCTACCGCATCGACCTGTGGCGCACGGCATGGCAACTCGGCTGGGCCCGGCCCTGGACCGGCTGGGGCCAGTCCGGATACGACGCCGAACAGGCCAGGCGCGTCGCGGCGGACGAGCTGCCCGAGGCCATCCTCGCGCTGCACCACGCGCACAACGAAGTGCTCGACGCATTCGCCAAGCGCGGCCTGCCCGGCGTGGCACTCTTGTTGATCGCGTTCTACGGCATCCCGCTCGGGTTGTTCTGGCCCACGGCGCAGCGCGTGCGCAATGCTGCCGGGCAGGTGAACCGCGAATCGCTCGCGCTCTGCTGCATCGGCGTGGCGCTGCCGCTGTCGTACGCGGGATTCGGCCTCACCCAAGTGTTCCTCGCGCACAACAGCGGTTCGATGTTCTACCTGTTCATGTGCGCGCTGGTCTGCGCCATGCTGTACGCACGCCCGCGCGGGACGTGTTCAGCGTTGCCCTGATTCCTGCGCCAGCACGCGCATGAGTTGCGCGGCCGGCATGGCCCGCGCCAACCCCGCGCCCTGCCCCGCCCACAACGCCATGTGCTCGCCGTCGCCCGCCTGGGCGGCGGCGCGGCGCACCGGCCCCATGAGCGCGTTCTGCACCGGGTAGGGCGGCAGTTCGGCTTCGTGCGGCAGCAGCTCGCGCATCATGGTGTTGCTGATGCCGCGCGCCCAGCGGCCCGAAAATACGCGCGTGAGCCGCGTATCGCTGCCCTGTGCACGCGCCAGCGCGGCGCGCCACGCTGGCACGAGGGCCGATTCGGGGCAGGCGAGGAAGGCCGTGCCCATCTGCACCGCCTGCGCGCCCAGCGCGAGCGCCGCCCGGATACCGCGCCCGTCCATGATGCCGCCGGCCGCAATCACCGGGATGGCGAGCGCGTCCACGCACGCGGGCACCAGGGCCATCGTGCCGATCTGGCTCGCCTCCCAGGTGCTCAGGAATGTCGCACGGTGGCCGCCGCCTTCGATGCCGCTGGCCACCACCGCATCGGCGCCCACGCCCTGCCAAGCGAGCGCCTCCTCGACGGTGGTCGCCGCGCCCACCACGCAGCAACCCGCGGCATGCAGGCGTTCGACCTGTGCGGAAGTGAGTAGACCGAACGTAAAGCTCGCGACCGGGGGGCGCAGTTCGATGAGCGTTTCGAACTGTACCGCGAAGTCCTGGCACCACTGCGTTGGCGCCTGCAGCGGCAAGCCAAAGCGCTCGTAGAGCGGCGCCAGGCGCGCGAGCGTGGCGCGCACCTGCGCGGCGTCGGGCGCGGGTGGCTGCAGCACGAAGAGGTTCATGCCGAACGGCCGGTCGGTTGCGGCGCGCACTGCGGTGGCGGCCTCGCGCATGGCCTGCGGCGACCGCGAGCCGCAGCCGAGCATGCCCAGGCCGCCCGCCTGCGCAACGGCTGCGGCCAGTTGCGGCGTGTCCGAGCCGGTCATCGGCGCCTGAATGATGGGCAGGGCGATATCCAGCCGCTGCAACAGCCGGGGTGTGATGGGCATGCAGTTCTCCGCGAGGGTACGCACAGCGCAGCCGTGTGCGATGATTTCGCGCGCCATCTTACGGCGCGCGGCTGCAGCACGCCGCCCACGCCCACCCTCACGCCCGATGCCCGACGCTTCCCACCCTGCCCACGCGACCGCCTGGTTCGAGCAACCCTGGGCCGTTGCGCTGGCCGGGCTGCTCGCGATCGCCGTCGCCATGGGCGTGGGGCGCTTCGCGTTCACGCCGCTGCTGCCGATGATGCTGCACGACGGTGTGGTCGATCTGGCGCAAGGTAGCTGGCTCGCCACGGCCAACTACATCGGCTATCTCGCGGGGGCCGTTGCCTGCACCGCGCTGCCCTGGGTCGCGCCCCGGCTGTATGCGCGCTGGGGCCCGGCGACGCTGGCGCGCGCGGGGCTCGTGGCGACCGTGGTGCTGACCGCGGCGATGGCGCTGCCGCTGGCCGCCACCTGGCCCACGCTGCGCTTCGCCGCGGGCGTCGCGAGCGCGTTCGTGCTGCTGAACGTGGCGGCGTGGTGCATGGTGCGCCTTGCGCTGCTCGGGCAGCCGACGATGGGGGCGGTGATCTTCGCGGGGGCCGGGGTGGGCATCGTGCTCACGGGCCTGGCGGCCAGCGCCATGGTTGCGTTCGGGTGGCGCGCGGCGAGCGGCTGGCTGCTGTTTGCCGTGCTGGCGCTGCTGTGGTGCCTGCCGATCTGGCCCGTGGTGCGCGGTGCTGCGGCCCGCGCGCCCGCGTCCGCGGCCCACGCGGGGCACCCCGCCGCCACGCCAGCCGCACCGCCTCTGGCGCGCGCACTGCATGCGCTGGGCTACGGGCTCGCAGGGCTGGGCTACATCGTCACCGCGACCTTCCTGCCCGTGATCGCGCGCTCGGCATTGCCGCCGGGCTCGCCTTGGCCCGACCTGTTCTGGCCGATGTTCGGTGTCGGCGCCACCGTGGGCGCGTTGCTCAGCGCACGCACCCCGCTGCCGTGGGACCGACGCTGGCTGCTGGCTGCCTGTTACCTCGTCCAGGCAGCCGGGATCGCGATCGGGCTGTGGTCGCCCACGGCGTCGGGGTTCGCGGCAGGCAGCGTACTGCTCGGCCTGCCGTTCCTCGCGCTCGTGTTCTACGCGATGCAGGTCGCGCGCGAGCAGTGGCCCGCATCGGCCGACAGCTTCATGAGCCTCATCACGGCGGCCTACGGCATCGGGCAGATCGTCGGCCCGCCCATCACCGCCTGGCTGCTCGAACGCAGCGGCCAGGCGCAGGGCTTCACGCGCGCGCTGAGCTTTGCGGCGGCGGCGCTGCTCGCGGGCGCGCTGATCTACGCCGCCTCGGCGCTGCGCTGGAGGCGCGCTGAATGACACCGTTTGCGCGCCACGGCGACCCCATCGTCGCGATTGCGACCGCGCCCGGCCGCGGCGCGGTGGGGATCGTGCGCGTCTCGGGCGCGGGGCTGGCGCCGTTCGTGCAGGCGCTGCTCGGGCGGGCGCTGCGGCCGCGCGAGGCGCACTACCTGCCCTTCCCCGATGCGCGGGGCGAGGCCATCGACCACGGTCTGGCGCTGTGGTTTCCCGCGCCGCACAGCTACACCGGCGAAGACGTGCTGGAGCTGCAGGCGCACGGCGGGCCGGTGGTGCTGCAACTGCTGCTGGCGCGCTGCCTGGGTGCGGCGCAGGGCGTGCTGCCACGCCTGCGCCCGGCCGAGCCCGGCGAATTCACCGAGCGCGCGTTTCTCAACGACAAGATCGACCTGGCGCAGGCCGAGGCCGTCGCCGACCTGATCGACGCCAGCACCGAGGCTGCGGCGCGCGGCGCGGCGCGCTCGCTCTCGGGCGCGTTTTCCGGCGAGGTGCATGCGCTGCGCGATGCGCTCGTGCGCCTGCGCACGCTGGTCGAGGCGACACTGGATTTTCCTGAAGAAGAAATCGACTTTCTGCGCAAGGCGGACGCGCGCGGACAGCTATCTGAATTGCAGCAAAGCGTAGCCGCGGTGCTGCGGCAGGCACGCCAGGGCGCGCTGCTGCGCGAGGGCATCAACGTCGTGATTGCGGGCCAGCCGAATGCGGGCAAGAGCTCGCTGCTCAACGCGCTTGCGGGCGCCGAGCGCGCGATCGTCACGCCGATCGCCGGCACGACGCGCGACACGGTGCGCGAGTCCATCCAGATCGACGGCGTGCCGCTGCACGTGATCGACACCGCCGGGCTGCGCGCAAGCGACGACGCGGTCGAGCGCATCGGCATCGCGCGCGCGTGGGAGCAGATCGAGCGCGCCGACGCGGTGCTCTTCCTGCACGACCTGACGCGCGCGCACGACGGCGACTACCTGCGCGCCGATGCGGCGCTGGCGCGCGAGCTGGGCGAAAAAGCACCGGCGCGCGCGGTCGTGATCGACGTGTGGAACAAGGCCGATGCCGCGCCGGCCGATGCGGCGGCACGGCCCGTGGGCGGCACCTCGGTCGCGCTCTCGGCGCTCACCGGCACGGGGCTGGCCGCGCTGCGCGGTGCGCTGCTGCGCGCCGCCGGCTGGCAGGCCACGCCCGAGGGGCTGTACGTCGCGCGCGCGCGCCACCTGGAGGCGCTGCGCGCGGTGGCCGCGCACCTGGACGCCGCGCAGGCGCTGCTGGACGGCGACGCACCCGCGCTCGACCTGCTGGCCGAGGAGCTGCGCCTGGCGCACCACGCGCTGGGCGCGATCACCGGCGAATTCACCGCCGACGACCTGCTGGGCACTATCTTCGCGCAGTTTTGCATCGGCAAGTGACCGGCGCCCCGCCCGGCACGGTGCGGCAAAGCGCTGCACAGGCGCGGATTCGCGGCGCATTTTCACGCTACGCACCTCCGCGTCTGCGGTAAAAATGGCGATGCAAGCCCGTGTCCCGAAGGGGAAACCATGTACACATCACCCGGAGTTCGATGCCATGCGGCGCTGCCCGCCCTCAGCCGGGCCAGGGTGGACGCCGTGGCGGATTCCGGCCCCCTCCGATACGGCATTCAGCGAATCTCCAACGCCGCACGCTAGTTTTACTTGTCTGATCGAACCAGCCACGGTAACTTGTCGTATCCATGCACAGCGCCAACTTCACCGCCGCAGCCGGCGGCAACCTGAACCAGCTGATCGCCGCGATCGACGCAGCCAGCGGCGACGAGGATGGCCTGGGCACGCGTGTGTCGTCCACGCAGTGGGCCATCCTGGCGCCCTACCTGCAATCGCTGGACTTGCCGGCAGGGCAGATCCTGTTCGCTCAGGGCAGTGACGACCGCTCGCTGTACCTCGTCGAAAGCGGCTCGCTCAGCGTGCATTATCAGGACGCGAAGCAGCGCGTGCGCCTTGCGATCGTGAGCGCGGGCTCGGTGGTCGGCGAAGGCGCGTTCTTTTCCCACCGCATGCGTAGCGCGACCGTGCAGGCCAATGGCGCATGCCGCCTGTGGGCGCTCACGTCGCTACGTTTCGGCGAACTGTCCAACCGGCAGCCGGCCGCTGCGCTGGCGCTCGTGATGGGCGCGGGCGCCGTGCTCGCCAAGCGCCTGGCCAACCGCCGGCTGCGCGTGGCCGCCACCTGACGATCGCACACAGGGCACGAACATCACTCCCATCCACGAACTAGGATCGGCATGTCACTACTGAACTGGCTTTTCCCGAAAAAATCCGCAGCCGCCACGACCGCGATCGGCGCGCAAGAGCTGGCGGGCACAGCGCCGACGAGCGAGCGCCGCGCCGAGCGAGCACAGCGGCGCGAGCAACTGTACCTGGCCGTGCGCGACACCATGGTGCGCTCCGGCGTGCTCTCGTCGGGCTACAAGTTCAAGGTGCTGTCGCTGGACCCGGCGGGCCACCAGTTCCTGGTGATGATCGACATCGCCCAGAGCCACGGCGGCGAGGTGGCGCGCCAGCGCGAGATGGAAACGCTGCTCACGCAGATTGCCCGCTCGCGCTTTCACATCCAGGTGATCGCGGTGTACTGGCGCGTCAACAGCGCACTCGCGGCCGCGGCCGTCCGGCCCGAGGCCAACGTGCCTGCCGCACCCGCGTCCAGGCCGGAAATTGCCCCCACGGTGGCGATGGCCGCGCCAGTGGCTGCGCTCCAGACCGCCGCACTTCCCGCGTCGGCGCCAGGGTTTGAGCCCATCGCGCCCGACGAAGTGGCCGCGCTGCAGGAGGCGCTGCGCGAGGCGCCCGCGGCACCGCCACGCAAAGCCCCGGTGCTCGAACCCGACCCAGAGCCGGCGGCGGACGGATTCGCCGACACCGTGATCGCCGCCGACGACGAACTGCCCTACCCGGGCGCAACGGAATACGGCGGACTGCGCTGAACGCGCCCGCTCACGGCATCAGTGCCCGCTGAAATCCACCAAGGTGAACAGCGCGAGCCCGGCACTGCGCAGTCGCGTGGAGCCGCCGAGTTCAGGTAAATCCACGATCGCGGCGCCCTCGACCACCTGGGCACCGAGCTTTTCCAGCAGCTTCTTGCCCGCCATCATCGTTCCGCCGGTAGCGATCAGGTCGTCCACCAGCAATACGCGCTCGCCCGGCTGCACCGCGTCGGCGTGCAGCTCCACGGTCGCGCTGCCGTATTCCAGTTCGTAGGTTTCCGTGACCGTGGTGAACGGCAGCTTGCCCTTCTTGCGGATGGGCACGAACCCCAGGCCCAGCTCGTAGGCGAGCACCGAGCCGATGATGAAGCCGCGCGCATCCAGCCCCGCCACCACGTCCGCTCGCCGCTCCCTGCCCATGTAGCGGTGCACGAAGGTGTCGATAAGCACACGAAACACCCGCGGGTCCTGCAGCAGCGGCGTGATGTCGCGGAACTGCACGCCCGGCGCAGGCCAGTCGGGCACGGTGCGGATGTGCGAACGCAGGTAGTCGGCGGTGTTTGGTGTGGGCATGGGGGTGATCGATGCGCGGTGCGGCAATGCTACCCGCGCAGCAGACTCTCCTCGGCCAGCCCGAGCGCCGCGGGCATGCCGCTCAAGACCAGCGTGTCGCCCGCCGCCAGCGCGCGGTGGTCGCCCGGCGCGCTGGTATGGCCGTTGGCACGGCGCACGGCGACGAGCTGCACCCCCAAGGCCGCCAGCGGCAGCGCCGCCGCGGGCTGGCCTATGGTCGCCGCGCCCTCGGGCAGCGTGATGGACGCAAGACGCTCCTGGTCGCGCTCGGTCGGCGTCTCGTCCTGGCCGTGGAAATAGTTGCGCAGCAGCCCGTAGCGCGCATTGCGCTGCTCCTGCAACAAGCGCACCACATGGCGCAGCGGCACGCCGACGAGCGCGAGCGCATGCCCCGCAAGCACGAGCGAGCCCTCGATAGCCTCGGGCACCACTTCGGCCGCGCCAGCGGCGCGCAACTGTTCGAGGTGCGTATCGTCCTGCGTGCGCACGATCACCGGTACCTGCGGCGCCTGCGCGCCCACGCGCGCGAGCACCTTGAGTGCCACGGGCACCTCGTGCGTCGTCACCACCACCGCGGCGGCACGCGCGAGCCCCGCCGCGCGCAGCGCCTGCACGCGCGTCGCGTCACCAAACACCACCGAATTGCCCGCGGCGGCGGCCTGGCGCACGCGGTCCGGGTCGAGGTCGAGCGCCAGATAGGCGATGCCCTCCAGCTCCAGCAGCCGCGCGAGGTTCTGCCCGCAGCGGCCATAGCCGCAGATCACGATGTGCCCCGCGGTGTTGATCGAGCGGCGCGCGATCTGCGTCATCTGCAGCGACTGCTGCATCCAGTCGCTTGCCACCAGCCTGGTGACGATCCACGGGCTGTACTGGATCAGAAACGGCGTCGCCAGCATCGAGAGCACCATCGCCGCGAGCACCGGATTCATGAGCCGCGGCTCGATGAGCTCGTGCGTCTGCATCAACGCCAGCAGCACGAAGCCGAATTCGCCCGCCTGCGCCGCGTACAGCCCGGTGCGCAGCGCCACGCCCGCCGATGCGCCGCGCGCATGCGCCAGGCCGAAGATGATCGCCGTCTTGACCGCCAGCGGCACGAGCAACAGCAGGCCCACGAGCGCCCAGTGCTCGACGACGATGTGCCAGTCCAGCATCATGCCCACGGTGATGAAGAACAACCCGAGCAGCACGTCGTGGAACGGCCGGATGTCGCTGCCCACCTGATGGTGGTAGGGCGTCTCGGAGACGAGCACCCCCGCGATGAAGGCGCCGAGCGCGAGCGACAGCCCCGCCAGTTCGGTAAGCCAGGCCAGGCCCAGCGTCACGAGCAGCAGGTTGAGCATGAAGAGCTCCTCGCTCTTGCGCCGCGCCACGAGCGTGAGCCACCAGCGCATCACCCGCTGCCCGCCCACGAGCAGCACCGCGACCAGCAGCGCGGCCTTCACGAACGCGAACGCGAGCGCGCCCAGCAGCTCTTCGGGTGACGAGCCGAGCGCGGGGATCAGCACCAGCAACGGCACCACCGCCAGGTCCTGGAACAGCAGGATGCCAAGCACGCGCTGGCCGTGCTCGGTGTCGATCTCGGCGCGCTCGGCCAGCAGCTTCACGACGATCGCGGTGCTGCTCATCGCCATCGTGCCGCCGAGCGCCAGCGCCGTTTGCCAGCCCATGTCCCAGACGCCGCCGCGCCACGCCGCAAGCGCCAGCAGCCCCGTCATGAATACCAGCACGCAGCCCACCACCTGCAACAGCCCCAGCCCAAACACCAGGCGGCGCATCGCGCGCAGCTTGGGCAGACTGAATTCCAGCCCGATGGCGAACATCAGGAACACCACGCCGAATTCGCCCAGGTGGCGCACGCCCTCGGAATTGAGCGCGAGCGCCAGCGCATGCGGCCCGATCAGGATGCCCGCCGCGAGGTAGCCCATCATGGGCGGCAGGCGCAGCATGCGACACGCCACGACCCCCAGCACGGCGGCGAGCAGGTACAGCAGCGTGAGCGCCAGCGACGACATCACGCGATGGTAGGGGTTGCGCGCGGTTTTGCGGCCCGCACCGATAGAATTTGCGCATGTCTTTTTCACCCCATGCCCCCGGGCTGGACGCGCAGCGCGTGCTGCGCCTGGGGCGCGACGCCTGCGCCGTTGAAGCGGCGGCGCTCACGCACATGGCCGAGCGCCTGGGCGAAGCCTTCGTGCAGGCGGTGCGGCGCATCCTCGCCACGCGCGGTCGCGTCGTCGTCATGGGCATGGGCAAGAGCGGCCACGTGGGGCGCAAGATCGCCGCGACGCTCGCCTCCACCGGCACGCCGGCGTTCTTCGTGCACCCGGCGGAGGCGAGCCATGGCGACCTGGGCATGGTCACGTCGCACGATCTCGTCGTCGCGCTCTCCAACAGCGGCGAAAGCCACGAAATCACCACGCTGCTGCCGATGCTCAAGCGCCAGGGCGTACCGCTCGTAGCGCTCACCGGCGGCATGCAATCGACACTTGCGCGCCACGCCGACGTGGTGCTCGATTGCAGCGTGGAGCGCGAGGCCTGCCCGCTCAACCTCGCGCCGACGGCCAGCACCACGGCGCAGATCGCGATGGGCGACGCGCTTGCGGTGGCGCTGCTGGACGCGCGCGGCTTTCGCGCCGAGGATTTCGCCCGCTCGCACCCCGGCGGCGCGCTCGGACGGCGCCTGCTCACGCTGGTGCGCGACGTGATGCGCCGCGGCGACGAGGTGCCGTGCGTGCCGCCCGAGGCGAGCTTCAGCACGCTCATGCGCGAGATCAGCGCCAAGGGCGTCGGCGCGGCCGCCGTGGTCGACGACGCCGGGCGGCTGCAGGGCATCTTCACCGACGGCGACCTGCGTCGGTGCATCGAGGGCGGCATGAACGTGCTGGCGATGAACGCGGGCGCGCTGATGCACGCGGGGCCACGCACCATCGCCGCCGACGCGCTTGCCGCCGACGCGGCGCAGCTCATGGAACAGCACCGCATCACCAGCGTGCTCGTGACCGATCCTGACGGGATGCTGGTCGGCATCGTGCATATCGGCGACCTGATGCGCGCCAAGGTGATCTGATGGCCACCGGGCTGCCGCCGCTCACCCCCGCGTGCACCTTCGCGCCCGAGCTGCTGCTGCGCGCGCAGGCGGTGCGCGTGGCGTTCTTCGACGTGGACGGCGTGCTCACCGACGGCGGGCTGTATTTTTCCGAGGCGGGCGAGGCACTCAAGCGCTTTGACACGCTGGATGGCCACGGCATCAAGCTGCTGGCGCGCGCCGGCATCGTGCCCGCCGTGGTGAGCGGGCGCGACGCACCGGCGCTACGCCAGCGCCTTGCGGCGCTCGGGGTCCCGCACCTGCGCCTGGGCGTGGAAGACAAGCTGCCCGCCGCCGAGGCGCTGCTCGCCGAGCTCGGCAGCACCTGGGAGCAGGCCGCGGCCATGGGCGACGACTGGCCCGATCTGCCGCTGCTGCGCCGCGCCGCGCTGGCCTGCGCGCCCGCGCAGGCGCACGCCGAGGTGCACGCGGTGGCGCACTACAGCACGCAGCGCCAGGGCGGCCATGGCGCGGCGCGCGAATTCTGCGACCTGCTGCTCACGGCCCGCGGGCAGTACGCCCGCCTGCTGGATCTCGCGTCGTGAACGCGCCGCTGCTGCGCCGCGCCTGGGAGCGCACGACGCTGTACCTGCCGCTCGCGCTCATGGGCCTGCTCGCGCTCGGCACCTGGTGGCTGGTGCGCAACGCCCCCGCCACGCCGCAGGTCACGCCGCCGCCCGCGGTGGAGCACGTGGCCGACTATTTCATGCGCGACTTCGCGGTCAAGTCCTTCGACGCGGCGGGCCAGTTGCAAAGCACGGTGCGCGGCCAGATCGCCCACCACTACCCTGACACCGACACGCTGGAGGTGCAGCAGGTGGCGGTGCGCTCGACCGACCGCGAGGGGCGCGTCACCACGGCCACGGCCGACCGTGCGATCAGCAACGCCGACGGCTCGGAGGTGCAGCTCATCGGCAACGCCGTCGTCACACGCACCGCGCCGGCGCGCCCCGACCGGCCGCCGCAACCGCCGATGCGCTTTGAAGGCGAGTACCTGCATGCCTGGGTCAACGACGAGCGCGTGCGCTCGGACCAGCGTGTCACGCTCATCCAGGGCGGCGACCGGGTGAGTGCCGACAGCCTCGATTACGACAACAAGGCGCAAATCCTGGAAATGCGCGGCAACGTGCGGGGCCTGGTCGAGCCCGCCGCCGCGCGCCGCGCGCGCTGATGGCGCCGCCGCTCGTCTTCATCACCGGCGCGTCCAGCGGCATCGGGCAGGCGCTCGCGCAGCGCTACCTGCGGGCGGGCTGGCGGGTGGCGCTCGTCGCACGTCGCAGAAATGTCATTGAATCATGGCTTGGTCATTGCGGGGCAAGCGCTGACAGCTATGCAATTTATACCGCGGACGTGACGCGCACCGCAACCATCCTGGCGGCGGCCCGCGCGTGCATCGCGGGTCAAGGCCTGCCAGACGTGGTAATCGCCAACGCGGGCATCAGCGTGGGCATGGACACGGCCCGGCCCGAGGACCTGGCGGTGCTCGAACGTGTGCTCGCCACCAACGTCACCGGCCTGGCAGCGACACTCCAGCCTTTCATCGCGCCGATGGTCGCCCGCGGCAGCGGGCGGCTCGTGGGAATCGCGAGCATCGCTGGTGCGCGCGGGCTGCCGGGACACGCGGCGTACTGCGCCAGCAAAGCGGCGGTCATCAGCTACTGCGAAAGCCTGCGCGGCGAACTGCGCGGCAGCGGCGTGCGCGTGCTCACGCTCTCGCCTGGCTTCGTCGCCACACCGCTGACCGCGCGCAACCGCTACCCGATGCCGTTCCTGCTGCAGCCCGACGATTTCGCCGAGCGCGCGTTTCGCGCCGTCGCCTCGGGCGCCAGCTACCGCGTGATCCCGTGGCAGATGGCCGTCGCCGCGCGCCTGCTGCCCCTGGTGCCCGACGCGCTGTTCGACCGGCTGCTGGCCGGGCGGGCGCGCAAGCACCGCGAGGGTGAATAGGTCAAGAACATGAGCAGGCTCTAACCGCCCTCGCCGCCGCTTTCCGCAGCGTTCCCGGTGCCCGCATCCAGGCACTCGATGCAGGCGTCGAGCAGTTCGTGCAGGACAGCGACGCGCTGCACGCCGAGCCGCTCGTTGAGCGCCACCTGGGCCTGCTTCCAGGCGCGCTGCGCCTCAGCCTGCTTCGCGCGCCCGGACTCGGTGGCCTCGACGAGGCGGCTGCGCGCATCGTCTCCCGCGCCGATGCGCACCCAGCCCCGGGCCGCCAGCGGCTGCAGGTTGCGCGTCAGCGTCGAAGCGTCCATCTGCATGCGCCGCGCCAGATCGCCCGGTCGGATCGGCCCGAGCCTGACGACGTGCGCAAGCAGCGAATACTGCATGTTCTTCAGGCCGGCCCCGGCGAGGTAGCGGTCGTAGTGCCGCGTGGCCATGCGGTCGAGCTGGCGCAGCTTCAGATTGGTGCAGCCGCGCGGCGGGATGACATCTTGCATGTGCTATATTGTAGCTGCAATGGTTGCATATGCAAGTTTTACCGAGAAGGAGTAGCCACATGGATGCCGAAAAAGTCCTGTACCTGGAAGATCTGGCTCCCGGCCAACGTTTCGCCGGCAGCATGCGCATCCGCATCGACGAACAGCGCGCCAAGGAATTCGCCGCCGAGTTCGACCCCCAGCCCTTTCACCTGGACGCCGCCGCCGCGCGCAGCTCGATCTTCCGCGGCCTGGCCGCGAGCGGCTGGCACACCGCCGCGGTCACGATGCGGCTGCTCGTGGCCAGCGAGTTCAGGCCCGCCGGCGGCATCGTCGGCGCGGGTTTCGACGAACTGCGCTGGCCGCTGCCCGTGCGGCCCGGCGACGAGCTGCATGTGGAATGCGAAGTGCTGGAGCTGCGGCCTTCGAAATCGCGCCCCGAGCAGGGCCTGGCCAAGGTCCGCACGACCACGCTGAACCAGGACGGACAGGCCGTCCAGGTGTCGGTCGGCAATCTCGTGGTGCAGCGGCGGCCGGCGGCGGCACCCGGAAAACACCCGTGAGCAGCCCGGCCCCGCCCGCATCGGCGGCCGGTGCGGATTCCGGGCCCGGCGGCCACGCGGTCTGGCTCGTGCTGCTGGCGGCGGCCGGCGCCTACGCGCTGACCATGGGGGTGCGCCAGGCCATGGGGCTGTATCTCTCGTCGCTGAACACCGCCACGGGCCTGGGCATCGCCAGCGTCAGCCTGGCGTTCGCCTTCGGGCAGCTCTGGTGGGGGCTGACCCAGCCGTTCGCGGGCGCCGTCGCGGATCGCATCGGGGCAGGTCGCGTGGTCTTCGCCGGCGTGGTGCTGGTCGTCGTCGGGACGGTCATCACCCCCTGGATGACGACAACCTGGGGGCTGATCCTCGCCATCGGCGTGCTGGGGGCGGGTGGCTCGGGCATGGCCGGCCCCTCGGTGCTCATGGCCGCCAGCACGCGGCTGGTGCCGCCGGGCCTACGCGGAATGGCCACGGGCATCGTCAACGCCGGTGGATCGTTCGGCCAGTTTGCGATGGCGCCCATCGCCATCGGCCTGACGGCATCCATGGGATGGGCCGCTTCCATGCAGTGGCTGGGCCTGCTGGTTCTGCTCGGGCTGCCCGCGGCATGGGTGCTCAAGGGCAATGCCAGGGCGCTCGCTGCCGCTGCCGCATCCGGCGGCGTGGCGCTCACGCTGCGGCAGGCCCTGGGCCAGGCACTGGCGACGCCCAGCTACAACCTCCTGGCGATCGGCTTCCTGGTCTGCGGCTTCCACGTCGCGTTCCTCGCCACGCACCTTCCGGGCGTGATCGAAAGCTGCGGCATGCCGCCCGCCGTCGCCGGCTGGGCGCTGGCGCTGATCGGCCTGTTCAACATCGTCGGCAGCCTCCTCATGGGCTGGGCCGTGGGGCGCTGGCGCATGAAGTCGCTGCTTTCGCTGCTCTACGCCGTGCGCGGCCTGGCCGTGCTGGCGTTCCTGCTGGCGCCCAAGACGCCGGTCGTGATACTGGCCTTCGCCGCCGTCATGGGGGTCACGTTCCTGTCCACCGTGCCGCCGACTGCAGGGCTCGTCGCGAAGATGTTCGGGCCGGCGAACATGGCCATGCTCTTCGGCGTCCTGCTGCTCGCCCACCAGGTGGGGGGATTCTTCGGCGCCTACCTGGGCGGCGAGGTGTTCCAGGCGACCGGCAGCTACGACGGCGTCTGGTACATCGACATGGCCCTGGCGGCGGGCGCCGCGCTGGTCCACCTGCCCATCCGGGAGGCGCCGCCGCTGCACTGCCTAGCGCCGGCATGAGCGCCCGGGCGCGGCGGAGCGCAGGCAACAAAAAAGCTCCCGAAGGAGCTTCATCGTGCGCAGGGCGCGGATCAGTAGCTGCTGCCGCCGTCGTAGCGACCACCACCACCGCCGTGGCGACCGCCACCGCCGTAGGGGCTGCGGAAGCCGCCGCCACCACCTTCGCCACGGCCGCCGCCACCGTAGCCGCCGCCACCGCTGCGGCCACCGCCGCCGAAGCCGCCACCACCGGAGCGCGGGGGACGCGGCTCCATCGGGCGCGCTTCATTGACCACCAGGCTGCGACCGCCCAGCGGCTGGCCGTTCATGCCGTTGATGGCTTGCTGCGCCTCGGCGTCGCTGCCCATCTCGACGAAACCAAAACCCTTGGAGCGACCGGTGTCGCGCTCCATCATCACCTTGGCGCTGGAGACGGCGCCGAACGCCGCGAATGCCTGCGCGAGATCCTCGTCGCGCACTTGGTACGGCAGGTTGCCGACGTACAGTTTGTTGCCCATGAAAGGGGCTCCTCAAAAACAAAAAATGGAACCACGGAGTCCCGAAACCGCCACCAGTGGATCAACTAAGACGCCCCATGCGCGAAAACCGACGGATCACCGTAACCTTGGCAGGCTCAAACCCACCAAGCCGCTACTGTTCTTGAACTTCTGCCACAACGCAAGCGGTTTTCGCACCCGCGTGGCGAAATTCGCAACACTATCGAACAAAAATAGTCCATTGAGGCTTACGTCACAGGCTGGCGGCACACTTGCAACACCTGCTCACCATAGGCTTGGCAGCGCTTGGCGCCCATGCCCGCGATGCCGTCCAGGTCGGCGAGCGTTGTCGGGTTGCGCTCGGCGATGGCCGCGAGCGTGGCGTCGAGAAACACCACGTAGGCCGGCAGGTTGTGCTCGCGAGCGACCTGGGCGCGCCAGGCCTTGAGGTTGATGAAGCGCACCTGTGCGTCCGGCCCGAGGTGGGCCGCCGCCGCCGGCGGGGCGCCGCGACGCCGGCGCGAGGTCGCACGTGCGCCCGACGCCTCGCGCAGCAAGATGGCCTCTTCGCCACGCAGCACCGCGCGCGCGCCGGGCGCGAGCGTCAGCGTGTCCACGGCCCGCCCGCCGTCGAGCAGCACGCGCCGCACCCCCACCGCGCCGCGGGCGAGCAACTGACGCAGCACGGCGCGCAACTGGCGCTCGGTGTAGCCCGCGCCGAGGTTGAAGGTCGAAAGCCGCTCGTGCCCAAACTGACGCACCTTGTCGGTGGCCTGGCCGCGCACGATGTCCATGAGGTGCCCCAGGCCGAAGGCCATGCCGCTCGCCTCGTGCACGCGGTAGATCGTGGACAGGAGCTTGCGCGCGGCATCGCTGCCGTCCCACACGGCGGGCGGGTGCAGGCAGTTGTCGCAGTTGCCGCAGGGCTCGGAGGCCTCGCCGAAGTAGGCCAGCAGGCGCTGGCGGCGGCAGCCGGTGGCCTCGGCCAGCGCCAGCAGCGCGTCGAGCTTGCCGCGCAGCACGGTCTTGAATTCCTCGGCCGCGTCGCCTTCGTCGATCATGCGCCGCTGGTTCACCACGTCCTGCAGGCCGTAGATCATCCAGGCGTCGGCGGGGAGGCCGTCGCGCCCGGCGCGGCCCGTTTCCTGGTAGTAGCCCTCGATGTTCTTGGGCATGTCCACGTGCGCGACGAAGCGCACGTCGGGCTTGTCTATGCCCATGCCGAAGGCGATGGTCGCGACCATCACGATGCCGTCCTCGCGCAGGAAGCGGTCCTGGTGCGCCTGACGCATCGCGGCGGGCAGGCCCGCGTGGTAGGGCAGCGCGGCCAGGCCCGCGTCGGCCAGTGCCTGCGCCATTTCCTCGACGCGCCGGCGCGACTGGCAGTAGACGATGCCCGCCTCGCCCGCGTGCTCCTGCGTGATGAAGCGCTGCAGCTGCGCCAGCGGCTCTTTTTTCTCCTCGATGGTGTAGCGGATGTTGGGCCGGTCGAAGCTGCTGATGAAAAGGCGCGCGCCCTGCAGCCGCAGGCCCTGGACGATGTCGGCGCGCGTGAGCTCGTCGGCCGTGGCGGTGAGCGCGATGCGCGGCACCTCGGCGTAGCGCGCGGCCAGCAGCGACAGCTGCTGGTATTCGGGGCGAAAGTCGTGGCCCCACTGGCTCACGCAGTGCGCTTCGTCGATGGCGAACAGCGCCAGTTGCCCGCGCACCTTGAGCTCGTCGAGCAGACCGAGGAAACGCTCGCTCACCACGCGCTCGGGCGCGGCGTACAGCAGCGTGATCTCGCCCTGGGCGAGCTGGCGCTCCACCTGCAGCGCCTGCTGCCAGTCGAGCGTGGAATTGAGGTAGGCGGCCGCGACGCCCGCCTCGCGCAGCGCGCCCACCTGGTCGTGCATGAGCGCGATCAGCGGCGAGACGACGATGGTGACGCCCTGCCCCGCCTGCTGGCGCGCGATGGCCGGGATCTGGTAACACAGCGATTTGCCGCCGCCCGTGGGCATGAGCACGAGCGCGTCGCCCCCCTGCACGACGTGCTCGATGATGGCCGCCTGCGGGCCGCGGAACTGCTCGTAGCCGAAAACCTCGCGGAGGATGGAAAGTGCGGGAGTCAAGAGAACTTCTGAAACGATAGCTGTCGGCGCTTGTCCATCAAGCGCCAGAGACGGATTTGTCGTGAAATTGTTGGGCTGCACGGCGGGGGCGCCCGCGGCTATTGTCCGGCACGCGCCTTCCTACAATCGCCGCATGACTTCCCCGCACTACACCCGCGCGCAGGCACTGCCGGGCATCCTCCAACAACGCATCGTCGTCCTCGACGGGGCGATGGGCACCATGATCCAGCGCCTGAAGCTCACCGAGGCGCAGTTTCGCGGCGAGCGCTTCAAGGACTTTCACAAGGACGTGAAGGGCAACAACGAACTGCTGGTGCTCACGCAGCCGCAGCTTGTCCGCGACATCCACGACGGCTACCTCGCCGCCGGGGCCGACCTGATCGAGACCGACACCTTCGGCGCGACCACCGTGGCGCAGGCCGACTACGACATGCAGGATCTGGCGCGCGAGATGAACGTGGCCGCGGCCCGGCTGGCGCGCGCCGCCTGCGACGCGGCTTCCACGCCCGACAAGCCGCGCTTCGTCGTCGGCGCGCTCGGGCCCACGCCCAGGACCGCGAGCATCAGCCCCGACGTGAACGACCCCGGCGCGCGCAACATCACCTTCGAGGAGTTGCGCGCGGCCTACCACGAGCAGGCCAGCGGCCTGATCGAGGGCGGCGCCGACGTGCTCATGGTCGAGACCATCTTCGACACGCTCAACGCCAAGGCGGCGCTGTTCGCGATCGACGAGGTGCACGAGGAAACCGGCCAGTGCCTGCCGGTCATCATCAGCGGCACCGTCACCGACGCCTCGGGGCGCATCCTCTCGGGCCAGACCGTGACGGCCTTCTGGCACAGCGTGCGCCACGCCCAGCCGCTGGCCGTGGGGCTGAACTGCGCGCTGGGCGCGGCGCTGATGCGCCCCTACATCCAGGAGCTCGCCAAGGCCGCGCCCGACACCTTCATCAGTTGCTACCCCAACGCGGGCCTGCCCAACCCGATGAGCGACACGGGCTTCGATGAAACGCCCGAGGTCACGAGCCGGCTGCTGCACGAATTCGCCGCCGAGGGCCTCGTGAACATCGTCGGCGGCTGCTGTGGCACCACGCCCGAGCACATCGCCGCGATTGCGCACGCGGTGGCGCCGGCGGCCACGCGCAAGCTTTTCCATCCGGCGCTGGCGTAGCAGGGGAAATACCCAATCTTGATAGCTGCTGGCGCTTGTCCATCAAGCGCCAGAGCCACTTTTGGCTATAAACCCAGCATGATCTTGAGGTTCTGCACCGCCGCGCCGCTCGCGCCCTTGCCCAGGTTGTCCAGGCGCGCCACGAGCACTGCCTGGCGGTAGCCCTCGTTGCCGTAGACGCGCAGCTCCAGGTGGTTGGTGTCGTTGAGTGCCTCGGCGTCGAGCTTGCCGTTCCCGGTCGCGGGCAGCACCCGCACGTAGCCTTCCACCGTGTTGGTCTTGGCGTAGTGCGCGGCCAGCACGTCGTGCAGGTCGCTCGCCCTGGGCGCACCCTGGAGCAAGTCCAGGTGCAGCGGCAGTTCCACCAGCATGCCCTGGCGGAAGTTGCCGACCGCCGGCACGAACAGCGGGCGGCGCTTGACCCCCGTGTACTTCATGATCTCGGGCAGGTGCTTGTGCGACAGGCCGAGCGCATAGAGCTCGAAGGGCGCGGCCTCGCCCTTTTCGTGCGCCTCGATCATGGTGCGCCCGCCACCCGAGTAGCCGCTCACCGAGGGCAGCACCAGCGGGTAGTCATCGGGCACCAGGCCCGCATCCACGAGCGGGCGCAGCAGCGCGATCGCGCCAGTGGCGTAGCAGCCGGGGTTGGCCACGCGGTCGGCCGCGCGGATGGCATCGAGCTGCCCCGGCGCCAGCTCGGGAAAGCCGAACACCCAGCCGTCCGCCGTGCGGTGCGCGGTGGAGGCGTCGATGATCTTGATGCGCCGACCGGTTTCGGCGGTGATGGCGTCCACCTGCGCCACCGTCTCGCGCGCCGCGTCGTCGTGCAGGCACAGGATGACCAGGTCCACGCCCGCGATCAGTGCGCGCTTGGCCTGCGCATCCTTGCGCAGGGCAGGGGCGATGCTCACGAGCTCGACGCCGGGCAGCGCCTGCAGGCGCTCACGAATCTGCAGGCCCGTGGTGCCCGCCTCTCCGTCGATGAAGACCTTGGCCATGCTGGATGCTCCTTGCTGCAAAAAGGGGCGCCCCGCGGGCCGCCCCGCGGAGTCGCTGAATGTTGCGTCGCAACATGATACATTCGCCGATTGTCGAGGTCGTGCGTGCTTGCGCCGCGAGCCCGATACGGCCCCAGACCCCAGACTGGGTCCTGCCAACGCTCCTCGGCAGCACGGGTAAAGAAGACCATCCTTCCCCTGAGAGAGACCTCATGAAGATTCACGAATACCAAGGCAAGGAAATCTTGCGCAGTTTCGGCGTGCCTGTTCCGCGCGGCATACCCGCGTTCACCGTGCAGGAGGCCGTGGAAGCGGCCCAGAAACTCGGCGGCCCCGTGTGGGTTGTGAAGGCGCAGATCCATGCGGGCGGCCGCGGCAAGGGCGGCGGCGTGAAGGTGGCCAAGAGCATCGACGACGTGAAGACGCTGGCCGGCCAGATCCTGGGCATGCAGCTCATCACGCACCAGACCGGGCCCGAGGGGCAGAAGGTGCGGCGCCTGTACATCGAGGAAGGCGCGGACATCCGGAAGGAGTACTACCTGTCGGTGGTGACCGACCGCGCGAGCCAGAAGGTCGCGTTCATCGCGTCGAGCGAGGGCGGCATGGAGATCGAGGTCGTCGCGCACAAGACACCCGAAAAGATCATCAAGGTGTTCGTCGACCCGCTCGTCGGCGTCACCGACGCGCAGGGGCAGGAACTGGCGCACGGCATCGGCATGCCGGCGGACTCGACGGCCCAGTTCATCGACGTGTGCCGCAAGCTCTACCAGTGCTACATGGAGACCGACGCCAGCCTGGTCGAGATCAACCCGCTGAACCGCGACGGCACGGGCCGCATCATCGCGCTCGACGCCAAGTTCAACTTCGACGACAACGCGCTCTTCCGCCACCCCGAGATCGCCGCGCTGCGTGACCTCGACGAGGAAGACCCGGCCGAGGTGCAGGCGCACAAGTTCGATCTCGCCTACATCTCGCTGGACGGCAACATCGGCTGCCTCGTCAACGGCGCGGGCCTGGCAATGGCCACGATGGACACCATCAAGCTCTTCGGCGGCGAGCCCGCCAACTTCCTCGACGTGGGCGGCGGCGCCACCCCGGAGAAGGTGACCGAGGCGTTCAAGATCATGCTCAAGAACCCCAAGGTCAAGGGCATCCTCGTGAACATCTTCGGCGGCATCATGAAGTGCGACACCATCGCCACCGGCGTGATCACCGCCAGCCGCGCAGTGCAGCTTTCGGTGCCGCTGGTCGTGCGCATGAAGGGCACGAACGAGGAACTGGGCAAGAAGCTGCTGGCCGAATCCGGCCTGCCCATCATCGCCGCCGACACCATGGCCCAGGCGGCCACGAAGATCGTCGAAGCCGTCAAATAAGCCGCGGAGAGCACATCCATGTCGATCTACATCAACAAAGACACCAAGGTCATCACCCAGGGCATCACCGGCAAGACCGGGCAGTTCCACACCAGCAAGTGTCAGGAGTACGCCAACGGCAAGAACTGTTTCGTCGCCGGCGTGAACCCCAAGAAGGCCGGCGAGAAGATCTTCGACATCCCGATCTACGGCACCGTGAAGGAAGCGGCCGCGCAGACCGGCGCCACCGTGAGCGTGATCTATGTGCCGCCCGCCGGCGCCGCGGCCGCGATCTGGGAGGCCGTCGAGGCCGATCTGGACCTCGTGATCTGCATCACCGAAGGCATTCCCGTGCGTGACATGCTGCAGGTGCGCAACCAGATGAAGGCGCGCGAGGCACAGGGCGGCAAGAAGACGCTGCTGCTCGGCCCCAACTGCCCCGGCCTCATCACGCCCGACGAAATCAAGATCGGCATCATGCCCGGCCACATCCACAAGAAGGGCCGCGTGGGCGTGGTCTCGCGCTCGGGCACGCTGACCTACGAGGCGGTCGGGCAGCTCACCGAGCTCGGCATCGGCCAGTCCAGCGCCGTGGGCATCGGCGGCGACCCGATCAACGGCCTCAAGCACATCGACGTGATGAAGGCGTTCAACGAGGACCCCGAGACCGATGCCGTGATCATGATCGGCGAGATCGGCGGCCCGGACGAGGCCGACGCCGCACGCTGGTGCAAGGCCCACATGAAAAAGCCCATCGTCGGCTTCATCGCGGGCGTCACGGCGCCCCCCGGCAAGCGCATGGGCCACGCAGGTGCGCTCATCTCCGGCGGCGCCGACACGGCCGACGCCAAGCTCGCCGTGATGGAAGAGTGCGGCTTCAGGATCACGCGCAACCCCTCCGAAATGGGCCGCATGCTGCAAAGCCTGCTCTGAGGCCGTGGCCGCGCGCCGGGTGGCGGCCGGCGCGCAATCGCATATATTCGCCCGATTCGCAGGCTCGCGACACGCTTAGCGCGGGCCGCGCGCGCACCATGCCCACGACGCCCCTCGATTACGAATTCAGCGCATGCACCGACGTCGGTCGCGTGCGCCGCAACAACGAGGATGCGATCGCGGTGCACGAGGATGTGTGCCTGGCAATCGTCGCCGACGGCATGGGCGGCTCCAACGCCGGCGAGGTGGCCAGTGCCATGGCAGTGGACATCGTGGGCCGCGAACTGCGCCGCTGGCTGCTCGAGGCGGGCGAGCGCGCCCACGCAAATGCCATCCGGGCAGCACTCGTCGATGCCGTCGACCAGGCCAACCAGGCCATCCTGGACGCCGGGCGCACGCACGCCGCCTATGCCGGCATGGGCACCACGCTGGTGGTGGGTGTCTTCTGGCGCGCGCAGTTCATCCTCGGACACGTCGGCGACTCGCGCGGCTACCTGCTGCGTTCGGGGGTCCTGCGCCAGATCACGCGCGATCACACCTGGCTGCAGGAGCAACTGGACCACGGCTTCATCAGCCCCCGGGAAGCGGCGGACAGCGGCATGCGCAACCTCCTCACGCGTGCGCTGGGGGTCGATCCGCAGGTGCAGGTCGAGATCAACGAGTTCGCGGTGCGGCCCGGCGATCTCTACCTCCTGTGCACGGACGGGCTCACCGACAGGCTGGACGCAACCGCGCTGGCCGCGCTGCTGCGCACGCCCGCATCACTGCACGACATCGCCGGGCGCCTGATCGCGCGTGCCAACGAACTTGGCGGCCGCGACAACACCAGCGTGCTGCTCGCGCACGCTTGTCCGGCGGAATGAACGCCCGAGTCGCCGACATCGTCGGCCACTCCGCGATAATCCCCTGAAGAGGAAACCGCCCATGCCCAGTCTGGTCATCATGCTCGACGGAGCCACCATCAACCAGGTCACGCTGACCAAGCCCTACACCACCGTGGGGCGGCGACCGACCAACGACGTGGTGATCGACAACCTGGCCGTGAGCGGCGAACACGCGGTGCTGCGCATGCACGACGGCGTGGTCGAGATCGACGACCTGCACAGCACCAACGGCACCTACGTGAACGGGCGGCGCACCGGGCACCAGAAGCTGCGCCACGGTGACGTGCTGGGACTGGGCAGGTACCAGATCCGCTTCGTCGACCTGCCCGCCAGCATGACAACCGCGGCCGGACGCAGCCACGCCACCGCGCTGGTTCGCGTGCTCACCGGCCCCGGTGCCGGGCGCGAGGTAGCGCTGAACAAGGTGGTGACCACCATAGGCAAACCGGGCGATACGGTGGCTTCGATCACCCACCGCCCGCACGGCTTCGTGCTCGCGCACGTCGAAGGCACGACGCTGCCGCGCGTCAACGGCCAGACGATCACGGATACGCAGTCGCTGCAGGATGGCGACCGCATCATGCTCGCGGAAGTCGAGATGGAATTCGTCGCGCGCTGAACACTGCGTTCAGCGCTGGACCTGCGCGATCACGCCCCCGCCCAGGCACACCTCGCCGTCGTAGAGCACGGCCGACTGGCCCGGCGTCACGGCCCATTGGGCCTGCGCGAACGCCAGCGTGAAGCCGCCGTCCAGCCCGTCGGCCAGCGTGCACGCAGCATCCTGCTGGCGGTAGCGGGTCTTGGCGGTGTAGTGCCCTGCCACAGGGGCACGTCCGGCGATCCAGCTCGCGTCCAGTGCGCCGAGCTGGTGCGAGAGCAGCCACGGGTGGTCGTGCCCCTGCACCACGCGCAGCGTGTGCGTGGCCACTTCCTTGCGCGCGACGAACCACGGCGCATGATCGCCGCCACCACGGGGCGCGCCCCGGTCCTTCACACCACCGATGCCCAGCCCCTGGCGCTGGCCCAGCGTGTAGAACGACAGCCCCATGTGGCGCCCGAGCGTGCGCCCGCGGTCGTCCTTGATCGGGCCCGGCTCGCACGCGATGTAGCGGTTGAGAAATTCGCGAAACGGCCGCTCGCCGATGAAGCAGATGCCGGTCGAATCCTTCTTGCGCGCGTTCGGCAGCCCGATCGCCTCGGCGATGCGGCGCACCTCGGTCTTCCTGAGCTCACCCACGGGAAACAGCGTTTTCGCAAGCTGCGCCTGGTTCAGGCGGTGCAGAAAGTAGCTCTGGTCCTTGGACGCATCCACGCCCCTGAGCAGATCGTGCAGGCCGGTGCTTGCGTTCAGGCGCACGCGTGCATAGTGGCCGGTCGCCATCTTTTCCGCACCCAGGCGCATCGCGTGGTCAAGGAACGCCTTGAACTTGATCTCGGCGTTGCACAGCACGTCCGGGTTGGGCGTGCGCCCGGCGCGGTATTCGCGCAAAAACTCGGCGAACACCCGGTCCTTGTACTCGGCGGCGAAGTTCACGTGCTCGATCTCGATGCCGAGCACGTCGGCGACGCTCGCGGCATCGAGAAAATCCTGACGGCTCGAGCAGTACTGATCGTCGTCGTCATCTTCCCAGTTCTTCATGAAGATGCCGACGACCTCGTGGCCCTGCTCCTTGAGCAGATACGCCGTGACGGCCGAATCGACGCCGCCCGACAACCCGACGACGACGCGGTGCTTGTGCATGCCGGTGATTATCGGCGGCGCGTCATCGCGGCGCGACGGCGCAGCCAGGCACACTCGCATCGGTGTGTACCAGCGCGAGCGGGTAGCGCCGGCCCGCGAGGTAGTCTTCCAGGCTTGCGAGCAGCAGCGGGCTGCGGTGGCGTTCGCGGCAGGCGCGGATTTCGTCGGAGCTCATCCACAGCGTGCGCACGATGCCGGTATCGAGCTGGCGCCAGCCGTGGTGCGCGCCCAGCCGCCCGCTATAGGCGAAGCGCAAATAGGTGAGGTCTTCGCCGGTGCGCGTCTTGATGAAGCGGTTGAGGTACACGCCCACGAGCGCCTGCGGCTCGAAGTCGTAGGCCGCCTCTTCCAGCACCTCGCGCGCGCAGCCCTGCTCCGGGGTTTCGCCGGGTTCGAGGTGCCCGGCGGGGTTGTTGAGCTTGAGGCCGTCGCTCGTGTGCTCTTCGATCAGCAGAAACTGGCCGTCCCGCTCGATCACCGCGGCGACAGTGACGTGCGGCTTCCAGCGGTGAAACGCGCCGGACGGCATAACTCAGCGGAACTTGGGCAGGTGAAACTGCGGCGGCACGCCCATGCGGGTGTTGATCACCCACTGCTGCGCGATCGACAGCAGGTTGTTCGTGAGCCAGTACAGCACCAGACCCGCCGGGAACATGAAGAACATCACGCTGAACGCCAGCGGCATGATCCACATCATCTTGGCCTGCATGGGGTCGGGCGGCGCGGGGTTGAGCGCCGTCTGCAGCAGCGTGGAGAGTGTCATCAGGATCGGCAGGATGAAGTACGGGTCCTTGGTGGAGAGGTCCGTCACCCAGCCTATCCAGGGCGCGTGGCGCATTTCCACGCTCGAGAGCAGCACCCAGTACAGCGCGATGAACACCGGGATCTGGATCGCAATCGGCAGGCAACCGCCCAGCGGGTTGACCTTTTCCTCGCGGTAGATGCGCATCATCTCCTGCTGCATCTGCTGCGGCTTGTCCTTCAGGCGCGCGCGCAGATCCTGGATGCGCGGGTTCAGCGCCTTCATCTTGGCCATGCTGCCGTAGGCCTTGGCGTTGAGCCAGTAGAACGCGAGCTTGAGCAGCAGCACCAGGCCGACGATGGACCAGCCCCAGTTGCCGACGACGCTGTGGATCTCGTCCAGCAGCCAGTACAGCGGCTTGGCGAGGATGGTGAGGTAGCCGTAATCCTTGATGAGTTCCAGTCCCGGCGCGAGGTTCTCCAGCGTTTTCTCGACCTGCGGGCCAACGAACAGGCGTGCCTCGATGGTCTTGGTCTGCCCCGGCGCAAGCTCGCCGAACGGCGTGATCTCCTGCACGCGGTAGCAGCAGTCGGGCGCGGGGGAGCCCACGTCGGCAGCGTTCACGTGCAGCGTGCGCGGCGTGCCGTCGGGCAGCAGCCAGGCGGTGGCGAAATAGTGCTGCACCATCGCGATGTAGCCGTCGGTGGCCTCGGCCGGGATCTCCACCTTCTTTTCCTTGATGTCCTTGAAGGTGATCTTCTGGTACTTCTTCGCGTCGGTGTAGACCGCCGGGCCGGTGAAGGTGGAATAGAACGGCACCGCGCCGTCGGGCTGGTTGCCGTCGCGCACCAGTTGCAGGTACAGCTGCGGCGACACCGGCGTGCCGCCCGTGTTGACCACCTCGTGACGCACCGCGACGTCATAGGCGCCGCGCTTGAGCGTGTAGCTCTTGACGAGTTTGACGCCCCCCAGGTCGGGCGACTCGAAGCGCACCGTCAGTTCCTGGTCGCCGTCGCGCAGTTCGTGCGGGCCCGGCGCAATGCGCATGAAGGTCTTGTGCGTGGGAAACGGCCCGCCGATCAGGCCGGTCTGCGCCACATACACGTGCCGACTGTCGTCTTCAAGCAGCACGAAGGGCTTGGGGTCATCCTGGCTGCCCTGGTGGTGCAGCAGCTCACCGCCGACGAGTGAGCCGCCCTCGTTGTCGAAGGTCAGGCGCAGCACGTCGGTCGAGACGGTGATGCGTTCGTGCGCCACCACGGGTACGGCAGCGGCGGCCTCGTGCGCCGCGGCAGGCGCCTGCGGTGCGCTCGCCGCGGGTGCGGCGCTGGCCGCCGGCGGGGGTGCGGGCGTGGCATGCGCGGGCGGCGGGGCGCTGGCGCCCGCGGTTTGCGTCACGGGCGACGGGAAGAACGTGGCCTGCCTGCCGTTGTAGACCTGCCATTTGTCCCACAGCAGCACCATGGAAAAGCCAAAGATCACCCACAGGACGGTGCGGCGAATGTCGTTCATGAATGTTCGCGTGTACGGGAAGAGGACGGGCGCGCCGGGATGGTCCAGCGCGAGAACAGCCGCAGCTCGCGCGGCATCTCATCGGGCACCGGATCGTGCCCGCCGGCACACCAGGGCTGGCAGCGCGCGATGCGCCTGACCATCAGGTAGCTGCCCAGCGCCGCGCCGTGGCGTTCCAGCGCCTGCAACGCATAGTTCGAGCAGGTAGGCTCGAACCGGCACGCACCGCCCAGCCACGGGCTGAGCAGCACCTGGTAGCCACGCACGCATGCGCTCAGAAGGCGGCGCATCATGGCGTGGCCAGCCGCGCGAGCGCGCGCGTGAAGAGTTGTTCCAGCTCGGCGCGCACCGCGCGCTTGAGCGCCAGCGACGCGGCGCTCGGGAACTGCGCGCGGTCGAACGCCGCGCGCAATCGCACCACGTACGCGGCGGCGGGCAGCAGCGCGGTGAAGTGCTGCGCGACCGCGTAGATCTGCCGCCGGATCACGTTGCGCGTGACGGCGCGACGCGCCCAGCGCTTGGGCACGAGCGGACCGAGCCAGCGCGCCCCGTCGGCCGGCGCGAAAAGCCGATGCGCGGCCTCGCCATCCGCGCGCGCGGACACTGCGGACACCGCGGACACATCAAGCCGCAGGCAGTGCAGCGCGAAGTGCGGCGTGCGCACCAGCGTGCCGGCCGCCATCGTGGCCTGGAATTGCGGACGGGTTTTCAGCCGGTGCATGGTGGCAACGGCGGCAGGAGTGCGGTCGGGTCGGGCCGGAGTTGCGGCCACTCGCGTCAGACCGCCAGGCGCTTGCGGCCCTTGGCGCGGCGTGCGTTGATCACGGCGCGGCCACCGCGCGTCTTCATGCGCACGAGAAAGCCATGGGTGCGCGCGCGGCGCGTCTTGGAGGGCTGGTAGGTACGTTTCATGGTCAGTCCTTGGAAGTTCGGTGGCGCCGCCGCAGCCGGCGCTCGCCCGGCGAGCGTTCGCGCCGCCATTCGAGAAAACGCGCGGGCGCGGGCCGCTGGCCACACTTGCGTTGCCCTGAACCTTCAGGGGAAACGGGCGATTATCGCAGCACTCGCGCGGCGCGCCAAATGGGCCAGGCGCGCACAGGCGGCGGCCCCGCCCGAGCGGGCGCTTTCCGGGTTGTGGATAACTTGCCGCGCCGCTAGAATCGACAGGCTTTTTCGCACCGCACCAACAACGACAAGAACCGCCCTGATGTACGAGGGACTCCCCATTTCCCGGCACACGCACAACGACTCGAACGCGGGCCAGCAACTCTGGCAGACGTGCCTGGAGCAGCTCGCGCAGACGCTGCCCGAGCAGCAGTTCAACACCTGGATCAAGCCCCTGTCGGCGCAGGTCGCGAGCGACCTCTCGCGCGTGACGCTGTTCGTCGCCAACCGCTTCAAGCTTGACTGGGTGCGCGCGCAGTACGCGGGCCAGATCGCGGGCGTGCTGCAGTCGCTGCACGGCGAGCCGGTGACGCTGGAGCTGGCGCTGACGCCACGGCGCGCCGCCCCCAGGGCCCAGGCCGCGCACGCGCCGTCTCCATCGGCCACGCCGCAAGCGAGCGAGCGCGCCGAGGCGCCGGCGACCACGGAAGTGCCCGCACCGGCGGGCTCGCGGCTCAACCCCGCGCTCACGTTCGAGACGCTGGTGGAGGGCACGGCCAACCGCATGGCGCGTTCGGCCGCGATGCATGTGGCGGCGCAGCCGGGGCAGATGTACAACCCGCTTTTCATCTACGGCGGCGTGGGCCTGGGCAAGACGCACCTGATGCACGCGGTGGGCAACCGCCTGCTCGCACAGCGCCCCACGGCCAAGGTGCGCTACATCCACGCCGAGCAGTTCGTCTCGGACGTGGTGCGCGCGGTGCGCCACAACGCGTTCGAATCGTTCAAGGAGAGCTACCACTCGCTCGATCTGCTGTTGATCGACGACGTGCAGTTCTTCGCCAACAAGGACCGCACGCAGGAAGAATTTTTCAACGCCTTCGAGGCGTTGCTGGCCAAGAAGAGCCACATCGTGATGACGAGCGACACCTACCCCAAGGGGCTCGCCAACATCCACGAGCGGCTGGTCTCGCGCTTTGACGCGGGGCTGTCGGTGGCGATCGAGCCGCCCGAGCTGGAGATGCGCGTGGCCATCCTCATCAACAAGGCGCAGGCCGAGGGAGCGCAGATGCCCGAGGAGGTGGCGTTCTTCGTCGCCAAGAACGTGCGCTCGAACGTGCGCGAGCTCGAAGGCGCGCTGCGCAAGGTGCTGGCCTACGCACGCTTCAACGCGAAGGAAATTTCGATTGCCGTGGCGCGCGAGGCGCTGCGCGATCTGCTGAGCATCCAGAACCGCCAGATCAGCGTCGAGAACATCCAGAAGACGGTGGCCGATTACTACAAGATCAAGGTCGCCGACATGTACAGCAAGAAGCGCCCGGCGAGCATCGCGCGCCCGCGCCAGATCGCGATGTACCTGGCCAAGGAGCTCACGCAAAAGAGCCTGCCCGAAATCGGCGAGCTCTTCGGCGGGCGCGACCACACCACGGTGCTGCACGCGGTGCGCAAGATCGGCGCAGAACGCCAGCAACTCACCGAGCTCAACCAGCAGCTGCACGTGCTCGAGCAGACGCTCAAGGGCTGACCCCCGTTCCACCCCCCACGAGGTTTCCCGATGATTGTCCTGAAGACCACGCAAGACAAATTCCTCGCGGTGCTGCAAGCCGTCTCCGGCATCGTCGAGCGCCGTCACACGATCCCCATCCTGGCCAACGTGCTCGTGCAGAAGACCGGCAACGCGCTGCAGTTCACCACGAGCGACCAGGAAATCCAGATCCGCACGACGGCCGAGCTCGGCGGCGACGCGGGCGACTTCGCCACCACCGTGGGGGCGCGCAAGCTCATCGACATCCTGAAGACCCTGCCCGCTGACCAGACGGTGAGCCTGGAAACGGGCCCGTCCAGGCTCGTGCTCAAGGGCGGCAAGAGCCGCTTCACGCTGCACACGCTGCCCGCGGAGGACTTTCCGCTGGTGCAGGAATCAGGCAGCTTCGGCCCCGCGTTCAGCGTGCCGCAGAAGGTGCTCAAGGCGCTGCTGGCGCAGGTGTCGTTTGCGATGGCGGTGCAGGACATCCGCTACTACCTCAACGGCATCCTGTTCGTCGCCGAGGGCACGACGCTGAGCCTGGTCGCCACCGACGGTCACCGCCTGGCCTACAGCAGCGCGCAACTCGAGGTGGAAGTGCCCAGGCAGGAGGTGATCCTGCCGCGCAAGACCGTGCTGGAGCTGCAGCGCCTGCTCTCGGACGCCGACGGCGCGATCGAGATGCAGTTCGCGAGCAACCAGGCGCGCTTCACCTTCGGCGGCATGCAGTTCGTCACCAAGCTCGTCGAGGGCAAGTTCCCCGACTACAACCGCGTGATTCCGCGCAACTACACGCAGAGCATCACGCTCGGGCGCCTGCCGCTCCTGGCGAGCCTGCAGCGTTCGGCCATCATGACGAGCGAGAAATTCAAGGGCGTGCGCCTGAACATCGAGCCCGGCAGCTTGCGCGTCTCCAGCAACAACGCCGAGCAGGAAGAGGCCGTCGACGAAATCGACATCGACTACGGCGGCGAGCCCATCGAGATCGGCTTCAACGTCACCTACCTGATCGACGTGCTCGCCAACATGGGCCAGGAGATGGCGCGCGTCGAACTGCAGGACGGCAACAGCTCGGTCGTCTTCACCATCCCCGACAACGAGCGCTTCAAGTACGTCGTGATGCCCATGCGTATTTGATAGCTGCCCGCGCTTGCCAGACAAGCGCCAGAGCCTGATTTGACCATGAAAATTGCCGCGCCCGCGCGCGTTGCCCTGAAGCTGCCCCGATGACCGAAGAAAACCACGCAATCCCGCACCACGACGCGCCCGAGGGGCCCGGCAACGCGAGCGGCTACGGCGAATCCGCCATCCAGATCCTCGAAGGGCTGGAGGCGGTGAGGAAGCGCCCCGGCATGTACATCGGCGACACCTCCGACGGCACCGGGCTGCACCACCTCGTGTTCGAGGTGGTGGACAACTCCATCGACGAGGCGCTCGCAGGCTACTGCGACGACATCACCGTCACGATCCACGCCGACGGCTCCCTGAGCGTGGCGGACAACGGCCGCGGCATCCCCACCGGCGTGAAGATGGACGACAAGCACGAGCCCAAGCGCTCGGCCGCCGAGATCGCGCTGACCGAGCTGCACGCGGGCGGCAAGTTCAACCAGAACAGCTACAAGGTCTCGGGCGGCCTGCACGGCGTGGGCGTCTCGTGCGTCAACGCGCTCAGCAAATGGCTGCGCCTGACGGTGCGCCGCGACGGCCAGACGCACCAGATCGAGTTCGCGCGCGGCGTGGTGCAAAACCGCCAGATCGAGGTGGTCGATGGCTTCGAGACCTCGCCGATGAAGATCACCGGCCCCACCGAGGACCGCGGCACCAGCGTGCGCTTTCTGCCCGACGTGGAAATCTTCGGCGACAACCACGACTTCCACTACGAGACGCTGGCCAAGCGCCTGCGCGAACTCTCGTTCCTGAACAACGGCGTGCGCATCCGCCTCATCGACGAGCGCACGGGCAAGGAAGACGACTTCGCCGGCAGCGGCGGCGTGCTCGGCTTCGTCAAGTTCATCAGTACCGGCAAGAAGGTGCTGCACCCCACGCCGTTCTACGCCAGCGGCTCGCGCCCGGCCGAGACCTACGGCGGCATCCCCGGCACCGAGATCGGCGT
>JAIXLP010000085.1:33707-43095 GCA_026954015.1 Burkholderiales bacterium
GTCGAGCGCGGCCACATCTACATCGCGCAGCCGCCGCTGTACAAGGTGAAGAACGGCAAGGAAGAGCTCTACCTCAAGGACGGCCCGGCGCTGGACCAGTTCCTGCTGCGCGTGGCGCTCGTGGGCGCAGCAGTGAGCACCGGGGGCGATGCGCCGCGCGTGCTCGAAGGCACCGAACTTGCGGATCTCGCACGCCAGCACCAGCGCATGGAAGCCATCATCGAGCGCCTATCGGCCTACATGGACGCCGAGGCACTGCGCGCCGTGGCCGACGGCGTGGTGCTGGACCTCTCCAGCATGGACGCGGCGCAGGTGAGCGCCGCCAAGCTGCAGGACAAGCTGCGCGAGCTGGACCACGCGGGCACCGAGGCCGAGGTCACCGCCGAAACCGACCCGCGCCACGGCGGCCTGCTGCTGCGCATCAGCCGCCACCACCACGGCAACATCAAGAGCAGCATCCTTGCGCAGGACTTCGTTGCCGGCAGCGACTACGAGGCGCTGGCCGAGGGTGCCAAGAGCTTCCACGGCCTGCTTGGCGACGGCGCGCGCGTGACGCGCGGCGAAGGTGACAAAAGGAAGGAAGAAAAAGCCGCCGACTTCAGGCAGGCCATGCGCTGGCTGCTCTCCGAAGCAGAGCGCACCACCAGCCGCCAGCGCTACAAGGGCTTGGGCGAAATGAACCCCGAGCAGCTCTGGGACACGACGATGGACCCGGCCACGCGCCGCATGCTGCGCGTGCAGGTGACCGACGCGGTGGAGGCCGACCAGGTCTTCACCATGCTCATGGGTGACGACGTGGAACCCAGGCGCGAATTCATCGAGACGAATGCGCTGCATGCGGGGAATATCGACGTTTGAATTTTGACTGCAGACACAAGAGCGCCAACTGCCCAAGGCTGAGCCAATCATCACGGCAGCCGACTAGCGCCCACCCACCCCTTCACCCCGCCTGCGCATACACCCCCGCATCCACCTCGGGATAGCACTCATACACATGCTCGAACAGCGCGGCGCATTTCTGTTCGTACAGGGGTTTGTCGTAGGCGCGCGGCAGGCCGTCGTCCAAGGCATTTTCGATGGTGAGCCTCAATGAGGAGCGCGCGGCGGATTTCTGGCGCCAGTTGAGCACCAGCAGGCGTTTGAGGCGGGCGAGCAGGTCGCGGGCGACTTTTTTCACCTCCTCGCGTTCCTCGGTGCTCAGGGTGGGAGCGGGGCGGGTGAGGATGTCGAAGATCACCAGCTCTTCCTCGCTCAGGTGCTCGCGCACGTGGCGCTGCTGTTCTTCGTCCAGGCTGCCGGAGAGTTTGAGCAGTTCCTCGAAGAGCTGTTCGATGTTGCGGCTGCCGTTGTTGTAGCTCTCGATCAGGGTCTCGAATTTTTCGGTGAAGTCGGCGCGGGTGCGGTTCAGACGCACCAGCTTTTCCAGCCGGGCGCGGATGGCCGCCTTGAGCGCCTCCAGGTCGGTGTTCTGGTGTTTCGATTCCTTGAAGCGCTGCGCCAGGGCCGCGAAGTTGATGTTCGCGAGGTTGATCGGCGGCGGGCCGTCGTCGTGGATGCTCAGGCCGGTGATGGAGGCGTCCAACAGGCCGGAGATCTGCGCGAGGATGGCGGCGATGTCGGGTGCGTCGGGCTGCAGCCGGGTGCGGATCACCTGCGCGAGCGTGGCGAGGCCGGCGGCGTGTTCGGCAAAGGCGATGGCGGCCGGATCGGGCTTGACGGCGCGGTACAGCGTGGCGACGTGTTTTTCGTGGGCCAGGAATTCGCGGCGCAGGGGGTCGGGGGCGATCAGGGCGTTGACGGCGTCTTCCACCGCCGCCAGTCGCTGCATGCCGGTGGGGGGCAGCGCCTGCATGGCGGCCAGGTCCACGCCGTGGGCGGTGCAAAACATCGTGGCTTCGTCGATGGCCTGGCGCAGGCTGGCGACGAGTTCGGCCTTGTCCCTGACCGGGGTCATGCCGCCCTGGCCCGCGCCGTAAATGGCCAGTGCCTTTTCCAGCGAGGCAAAGACGTTGGCGTAGTCGACGATCACGCCGCTGTGCTTGCCCGGAAACACCCGATTGGCGCGCGCGATGGTCTGCATCAGCGCGTGGTTGCGCATGGGCTTGTCCAGGTAGATGGTTGAGCAGCTTGGCGCGTCAAAGCCGGTGAGCCACATGGCGCAGACGAAGACCAGACGCAGGGGGTCTTGCACGTCCTTGAAGCGCTCGTCCAGCCGGGGCTGCGATTCGTTCATGCGCTTGCGGTGCGGCGCAATGTCCAGGCCCAGTTGGCGCATCTGCTCGATCTCGTTTTGCGCGGGCGAGACGATCAGCGCCATGTCGGTGCCCTGCAGCAACGCGAGCTGCTGCCTGAGCTGCGCCTTGCGCACGTCGCGTCGGGCCTGCTCGGGGCTGCCCTCGCCGCCGGGGGCGTAGGCCAGCGTGCCCAGCTCCTGCTGCACGCGCGCTGTTTCGGCGGCCCAGCGGGCTTGCACCTTGTCGTGCATCTGCAGCGCCGTGGCCTTGTCGATGCAGACCACCATGGCCTTGCCCACCACCTCGCCCAGACTGGCCCGCCCCAGGAAGTGCTGCACGATATCCTGCGCCACCGTCTCCAGCCGGTCGTCGCGGGTGATCAGGTGGTATTGGCGCCCGAGCACTTTTTCGAGCTTTTCCTCCTGCGCGTCGTCCAGTTCGGCATCCTCGATCAGGCGGTAGATGTCGTCGTTGAGCTGAGGGTTGACCAGCTTCAGCTCCGGCGTGCGGTTCTCATAGAACAGCGGCACCGTGGCCCCGTCCTCCACCGACTGCTGAAAGTCGTAGATCGACACGTAGTCGCCAAACACCTCGCGCGTGCGCTCCTCGCCCGCAATCAGCGGCGTGCCGGTGAAGGCCAGAAACATCGCCCGGGGCAGCGCGGCGCGCATGTTCAGCGCCAGCGTGTCGTACTGGCTGCGGTGCGCTTCGTCGGTGAGCACGATCACGTCGGCGCGCTCGGTCAGCGGCTCGGCGGTCTGGAACTTGTGCACCAGCGTGAACACGTAGCGGTGGTTGCCGCGCAGCAGCTCGCGCAGGTGCGCGCCGCTGGCGGCGTGGCAGGCGTCGCCCTCGGCCTGGCTCACCGCGCCCACGGCCTTGAAGGTCCTGGCGATCTGCTCGTCCAGCTCCACCCGGTCGGTCACCACCACAAAGGTCCAGTTGCCCGCCAATGTGCGCAGCACCTTCTGCGCAAAGAACACCATCGAAAAGCTCTTGCCGCTGCCCTGCGTCTGCCAGAACACGCCGCCGCGCCCGTGGCCCATCTGGCGTGCCTGCAGCATCGAGGCGATGGCGTTGTTCACACCCAGAAACTGGTGGTTTTGCGCCAGCACCTTCACCAGCCCCGCCTTGTGCTCGGAAAACAGCGTGAAGTTTTCCACCAGGTCCAGCAGCCGGCCCTTGTCGCAGGTGCCGCGCAGCATCACCTCCAGCGACACGCGGCGCGGCTCGTCCTCGCGCTCGATGCGCTTCCATTCAAAAAAGCGCCCCCAGTCGGCGGTGAGCGAGCCCACGCGGCTGTCGGTGCCGTTGCTGGCAATCAGCAAGGCGTTGAACCCCAGCAGCTGCGGCACCTCCTGCTTGTAGTGCGTCAGGTTCTCGTCAAAGGCCGCGCGCGCCGGCACGCCGGGCTTCTTCAGCTCGATCACCACCCAGGGCAGGCCGTTGACGAAGCCCACCAGGTCGGGGCGGCAGGTGTAGAGACTGCCCACCACGCTGAACTGGCTGACCAGCAAAAAGTCGTTGTGCGCAGGCTGCTGCCAGTCCACCACGCGCAGGCGCTCGGTCTTCTGGCCGCCGTGTTCGTGGTCGGGCACGGAGACGGGGATGCCGTCCTTCAGCAGCCGGTAGATCTCGCGGTTGGCCGCCGCCAGGCCCATGGCCGAGCGCTCGCGCGCGAGCTCGTCCATGGCGGCATCGATCGCCTGCGCGGGCAGGCCGGGGTTCAGCCGCTCCAGCGCGGCACGCAGGCGTGGGGCCAGCACCACCTCGCCACGGGTCTCGCGGCCGAGCAAACCCTGCGCGCCCAGGGTTTCATCCAGCGCCGACACCGTTTGCCAGCCGAGGTCGGCAAACAGCCCGATGGCGGGCTGCTCGACGAGCTGGTCTTCGGTCCAGGCGCGGGGGTTCATGGCATTGTTCAGTCGCTTTTCAGTATTTCGGCCGACACGGTATAGCGCTGGTCTGGATGATTCTCCATCTTGGGGATGGTGTAGGCCAGCAGCCCTTCGCTCACCATAGGGGTCAGATAGTCCCTGACCAGTGGCTTGTGGTCCCGCCTGTGCAGGATACCCGCCAGTTCCCGGGCACTCAGTGCATGCCAGCGGCAAAGATCGATGATCAACGCACGCAGGATGTCACGCCGCGGCTTGCTGCCAGCCGACGGGATCCTTTCGGCCAGCTGGGGAGGAATCGTCGCCAGCAGGTGGTGACTATCCTGGTTGGGCTGGTGACTATTCTGGTTGGGCTGGTGACTATCCGGATTTGGCGGGCGTGTATTTGCGGTCGGTTTGGCGCTTGCACCCGCCTCCGTCCGCGCCTGGAACTGCACGCCGGGCACATAGTAGGTTCGGCTGCCGCTGCCCTTCATCTCCAGCAGCTCCAGATCGCGCAGGCGACGCAAATGGGCCGAGGCGCTCAGGGTGTCGGTGCGGTTGATGGCGCGGTACGCCGCGTTGTCGATGGCGCCGAGCTCGCGCACGAAGACCAGCGCGCGCGACTCTTCGTCGCTGATCGGCTCAGACGTGAGCTGGCGCAGCCAGGCTAGGTCGCTCGCACCCAGGAAGTGATGGAACAGGAAGGTGGCCACGAATTGGTCGGGTCGGCGCGAGGACTCGAAGGTCGGCGGCAAGAGCCCATGAGCCAGCATCAGTTCGCGCATGGCGCGGATGCCACTGCCCTTGGTCTCGGCGATGTTCACCTCGTGCAGCACGGCGGCAATGCGCGGGTTGCGCGTCTCCGACCCCGGCTCGCCCAGCTGCTCTTCCGCCTTGATGGAGTGCCCCGGATTGCGGATCTCCAGCCGGTTGGCGTAACGGATGATCTGCACGGCGCCGTGGATGCGGTAGCTGCGATACATCACGGCGTTGACGATCGCCTCACGGATCACCCGCAGCGGCAGCGCCGGCTCGTCCTCGCGCGCCAGTGCACCTTCGGGCAGGGAGAACGACTGGAGCAACTCGTCGCGCACCGCATTGGTGGCGCGGCGGATGGCGGTGAACAGCGGTGCTCGGATTTCCAGCGTGTCGAAGCGGTGGTCGGGGTTCTCGACCCACTGCCGACCGGGCACGCGGATGTAGTCGATGCGCATCATCGGGAAACAGCGTCGCAGCGCCTGGCTCGTGCCGAACAGCGTGATGCCGGCCACCGTGGGCTTGAGCTGCCCGTTGTCCCGCCTGGCGCAACCCAGAGAGCGCAGCAGGTCGTCGTCAGACCAGCCCAGTTCTTCGGCGTCCGGGTTGATGGCGCGGCGCTGCTGCCGGTAGTCGGTGACGGCAGCCGGGTCGATGTCACCCATGTCGGCATCGGGCAGCACGGCGGCGTCAAAGGTGTCCACTTGATGCCCGGCGTACAGCGCCACCAGATCATCTTCCGTGCCCTCCTGGTCGGTCGGGCCCACGCGCCGGAATGCACCGCGAAGGCAAGCCGAGCGTGTGCAGGTAGATCGGCTTCTCGGTCGGTGCTGCTTCGGGCACATAGACCACCACCACGGTCTTGCCTTGCAGTTCTTCCACCGCCACGCGCGGGCGGATGGGCTGATTGAAGACGCTGGCGCACTGGCTGGCCAGGTCGGACTGGAGCCGGTCGGGATCGCTGACGCCGTCCACCCGGTAGGCATGGTCAAACAGGTCCTGCGCATCGCGCTGCACGCCCAGCAGCAGGTAGCCGCCGCCCAGGCCGGGCTCGTTGGCAAAGGCGCAGATCGTTTCCATGACGGAGCGGTCGATCCGGCGTGCCTGCTTGGCCTCGATGCGGTGCGACTCATCGAGCGCGGCAAGCTCCTGCAACAGGTCTTCGGCGGTGCGCATCATGCGGGCAGGGCCTCCACGGCTATCTGGCCGGACAGCAGGCGCGGCAGCAGCAGGTCGCGGGTGCGGCGCAGGGTTTGGATCTGGCGCTGGAGCGCGCGGCTTCCCTTAAACATTGCCCCAGCAATTTCCTGGAACTGTTTTTGTAAATTCCGTGGCGGAATGATGACCTCCAGAGAATGAACGTCATTGCGGTTAAGTGTGGGTACTGCCGCGCCAGAATTGAACTGTTTCAGGTTAATCGATGCGAGCAGGTAATAGGCATAAAGCGGTTCTGACCGTGGAAATTCCTTAACCCACAGCGCAGTATTGAGTGGCCAATAATCCTCTTGCACATAGATTACTTCGCCAATCGTGCCAGAGCGTCCGGTGACAACACCGGGAGCTTTAACTTTCGCTTCGCTGTGAAATCCAGTAATACCGGTGGCTGCAAAAATTGGAATATCTCCTTCAACCCGATCGGATTTTGGAAGATCGAAACCGCGCTGAAGTACAAGTGCGTTATCCAAGCGGCCCACCTCCCACCCCTGCGGAATCTCCCCCAGGGCGGACGGGACGCGGGGCACGTTTTCGTGGCCGGGGAAGCGGAAGTGGACGAACCATTCGCGGTAGAGGGCGCGGGCCATCGTCTCCAGGATCTTGATGCGCCGCTGGCTGTTCTCGATCAGCTCGTCGTAGGCGGACAGGATGGATGCGATGCGGCGTTGGGTTGGGAGAGGGGGAATATTAACCCTGAGTGCGTGTAAATGGTTACGATTAATTCCAGGAACTGCGCCGGCAGCATTATGCGATCCGAAATGTAGTGTGCCAAGAAAATACGAAATGAATCGAGGATCATTTCCTTTGAAATCCTCGACGTAAAGACTAGTGTTTAACGGCCAATAATCATTTTGAACAAAAAACACTTGCCCAAGTGTTCCATATCGACCCGTTACTACACCCGGTCCTTTTACCTTGGCTTCTGAGTGGTGGTCGGTAATTCCGGAAGACGAAATTACAGGGTATGGGCCGGATGACCTTGCGTTATGCGGTAAATCGTAGCCACGCTTGAGATTTACAACGTCGCCAAGGAGGCATTCCTTCCACTTTGCCATCCTCACGCCCCCAAAATCCCCGCCGCATTCGCGGCAATGGTCTGCTCCAGCTCCCGAGCCTGGGCGTTCAGGGTAACGAGCTCCTCGTTCAGCGCCTCGAACTGCGTGCGGAAATCCTCGTCGCTGATTTCCTCGCCCGCCTGCACGCCGACGTAGCGGCCGGGGTTCAGGCTCCAGCCCTGGGCTTCGATCTCCGTGATGGTCGCGGCCTTGCACAGGCCGGGCACGTCGGCGTAGGCGGGCTGGGCGCCGAAGACTTCCTGCAGTTTGGCCTGGGTTTCCTCACCGCCCACGGTCAGGTCGATGGCCTCGCCCCGGTACAGGCGCACGAGGTTGGCGATGAAGCCGATCTGCGCGGGCGTCCAGTCGCGGTGGGCGCGGTCGATCTGGCGGTAGATGTGGCGCGCGTCGATGAACAGCACGGTGTCGGCGCGCGGGGTGGCGGCCTTGCCCCGGTCCAGGAACCACAGGGTGCAGGGCAGGGTGACGGTGTAGAACATGTTGGGGCCGACGGCGACCATCACGTCGACCGCGCGGGCCTCGATGAGCTGGCGGCGGATGTCCTGCTCGCTGCTGCGCGCGTCGGATGCCGAGTTGGCCATGACGAAGCCGGCGCGGCCGTGGCTGTAGAGCGACGAGTAGAAGAGCTGAATCCAGAGATAGTTGGCGTTGTCGGTGCGCGGCAGGCCAAACGGAAAGCGCCGGCCGGGGCCGACCATGTCGGCCAGGCGCTCCTTGTCGACCGCGTTGACGTTGAAGGGCGGGTTGGCGAGCACGAAGTCGAAGGCGCCCACGGCGTCGTGCGGGTCGTCGTAGTAGCTGTTGACGTTGCCGCCGTGGCGAACGTCGCCCTCCAGCCCGTGCACGGCCAGGTTCAGGCGGCACAGGCGGCCGGTTTCGTCGGTTTTCTCCACGCCGTAGATGGCGAGTTCGGCGGCGGGGTTTTGCTGGTGTTCGGCGACGAAGCGTGCCGATTGCACGAACATGCCGCCCGATCCGCAGGCGGGGTCGAGGATGCGGCCGTGCCAGGGTTCGATGACCTGCACCAGCAGTTGCACGATGCTGGCGGGGGTGTAGAACTCGCCGCCGCCCTGGCCTTCGCTCATGGCGAATTTGCCGAGGAAGTATTCGTAGATGCGCCCGAAGGCGTCGAAGTCGAGTGTGGCGGGGATTTCGGAGATTTTCTTCAACAGCTCCTTGAGCAGGGTGGCGGTGAAGAGGTTGAAGGTCTTGGGCAGCACGCCGGCGAGCTGCGGGTTGTCGCGCTCGACCGCGCGCATGGCGGTGTTGGCCTGGCCGCCCACGTCCACCGCTTCGGGCAGGGTGAGCAGGTGCTCGAAGCGCGCCTCGGGCGCGAGGTAGAGCACGCCTTCGGCGTGGTAGGCGGCGGGCTCGTCCACCCGGCTGCCGCGGCGCGAGGTGGCGCCGGCGGCGGCCAGCTTTTGGCGTTGCGCGGCAAAGCGCACCTCGGCAAAGCGCAAGAAGATCAGGCCCAGGATGGGGCCGGAGTATTCCTGCGCCTTCAGGCCCGAGTTGGCGCGGAACTGGTCGGCGGCGTCCCAGAGGTTTTTTTCCAGCGAGGCGGTGGCGGCGTCTTTTTCGGTGGGGGCGGTCCAGTGCAAGGGGTCATCTCCTGGAGGTTCGGTTCGGGCGGCTCGGGCGTGCGGGTGCGTGGGCGCGTGCGTGGCGCGCATGGCCGATTGTGATGACCATAAGCCCGTTCTTCGTCACGGATGCCGATGGCCCGGCAGATTTGCACCCTGCAGGGCGATTTCCGGCCGTGTCAGGCCGCAATGGTGGCTCGCCCGGTTGCTCAGGCGGCCGTGAGGCGCAGCCGGGATTTGCCCGGACGCTGAGCGGGCGCATTTTCGAGGGCGGCCGGTGGTGCGTCGCCTGAAGGGGGCGTGGCGCCGTGCGCGGCCCTGGCTTCGCCGCCCATGCCTGCACCGGCTCCGGGGCATGGCTGTGGAGGCTGTTGGTGGCGGCGGCCATTTCCTCGACCGGCGCGGCGTTCTGCTGCGTGATCTTGTCCATCTGCATGACGGCGTCGCCCACCTGGCCCACGCCCTCGCCCTGTTCCTGGCTGGCGCTGCTGATCTCGCCGGTCCGCGCCAGGGAAAGTCTGCGTTTGGCTCGCCGCGATCCTAAAACGCTTCGCCAAAATCGGGCAAGACAGGCAGCGCACAAGCGCCACAACAGCGCCCCGCCCTGCTACCATGCTGCACTGCAGCAAATCATGGAACTTGACGAC
>JAIXLP010000090.1:0-34183 GCA_026954015.1 Burkholderiales bacterium
TGGTGGACGCCACCAGCACCACGTCCACCGTCTGGTAGGGGTGCGCGCCGTGGCCGCCCTTGCCCGTCACCTCGATCGTGATGCGGTCGGCCGCGGCCATCATCGCGCCGTCGTTGATGCCCACCGTGCCCGGCGCCATCGCGGGCCAGTTGTGCATCGCATAGACCGCGCGCACCGGAAAGCGCTCGAACAGGCCATCTTCGATCATCACGCGCGCGCCGCCCATGCCCTCCTCGCCGGGCTGGAAGATCAGCACCGCGGTGCCATCGAAGCGCCGCGTGGCGGCCAGGTAGCGCGCCGCGCCCAGCAGCATGGTCACGTGTCCGTCGTGGCCGCAGCCATGCATCAGCCCGCCCTTGCACGATTTCCACGCAAAGTCGTTGTGCTCGGTCATCGGCAGCGCGTCCATGTCCGCGCGCAGCCCCACCATCGCGCCGCTGGCGTGCGACTGCCCGCGAATCACCGCGACCACGCCGGTGCGGCCTATGCCTTCATGCACCTCGTCCACGCCGCAGACCCTGAGCGACTCGCGCACCCGGGCGCTGGTGTAGGCCTCTTCAAAGCCCAGCTCCGGGTGCGCGTGCAGGTCGCGCCGCAGCGCGGTGAGCTCGGGGTGGAACTGCGTGATCTCGGCAAACGCCCGGCCGCTCGCACGATAGCGCAGAGCCTGCATGCAATTCCCTCTCGAAAAACCGGCGAATGCGCACCGCTACCCACGTATGCACGCCCGCGCGCAAGAACGCGCCATAAAAAAGCCGCCCGAAGGCGGCTTCTCGATCTGACCTGAAAGGATCAGAAGTTGTGGGCCACGCCCACGCCCCACACGTTCGTGGAAGCGTTGTTAACGCGGCTGTACACGGCGTACAGGCGGGTACGCTTGGACAGCGCGTAGTTCGCGCCCAGATCCACGCCAGTGCGCTTGGCTTGGGTGTTGCGCGCCACGTTGATCCAGGGGTTGATCGCGCCAAAGGTGCCGCCGGCGCCCAGGTGGAAGCCGCGGGCCGTACCGTTGCCGGGGGCGTCGATGTAGCCTGCATTCACCGCGAAGCCGCCAAAGTTGTAGGCGCCGTTCAGGGCCCAGCCGGTGCTCAGGCTCTTGACCTTGTTCGCATACAGGTTGGCGGTCAGCGGGCCGTTGGCGTACTTCAGCGCCAATTCAGCCGTGTTGGGGGCCGGATCGGTGTTGTTCTTGAGCTGGTACGACGCTTCAACGCTGAACCCGCTGAAATTCGGGCTCAGGTACTTAAACATGTTGTCGTTACGAGCACCCATGCCGTTGAAGCCCAAGCCACTGCCCAGCACCGCGCTGGCGCGGGTGGAAGGAATCGTCCAGATGCTGGTATCGAACCCGACGGTGTACTGGCGGCCCATGCGCAGCTCGCCAAAACCGCCGCTCAGGCCCATCCAGGCTTGGCGTTGGAACAGCTTGTTGGTGGTGTTATCCAGCGCGCCGTTGTTGATGAAGAAACCGTTTTCCATCAGGAAGTTGGCCTTCAGACCGCCACCCAGATCTTCGGTGCCCTTGAAGCCGAGGCGGCTGCCGGTGCCGTCAGGCTGGTCCATCATCTGGGTCTTTACGCCCGTACCACCACCGATACCGACGTTGGCGACGCCATAGATCGTCACCGACGACTGCGCCATCGCGAAGCTCGAGGCACCCAGGACTGCCAAGGCAATCAGAGATTTTTTCATTGCGAATTACTCCAAGGTTAAATAGAGGGCTCCGGCCTACAAGACTTTGCGAGCGCCGCCTCGCCGGGCCAACCTCCTGGTGGGGAAGTTCTGCGTATTGCACCAGAGCGCGGCCGGTTAGGCAAAGCAAATTGACCGAAACGGGGCCAGAGAGCGCGATTTTGTTGCCCGACAACAACAAACCGCAATCAGACGGCCACCACGTCGAAGCCGGTCGTGATCTCGGCCGTGCGCCCGAGCATTGCGGTGGCCGAGCAGTATTTCTCGTGGCTGAGCTGCACGGCGCGGGCCACCGCCTCGTGCGCGAGCGCGTGGCCGGTGACGGTGAAATGCAGGTGGATCTTCGTGAACACCTTGGGGTCGGTCCCGGCGCGCTCTGCGCTCAGGCGCACGCTGCACCCGCGCACGTCGTGGCGCCCGCGCCGCAGGATCATCACCACGTCGTAGGCGGTGCAGCCACCCGCCCCTGCGAGCACGGTTTCCATGGGCCGGGGCGCCAGGTTCAGGCCGCCCTGCTCGGGCCGGGCCGCGTCGGGCGCGCCATCCATGGCCAGGATGTGGCCGCTGCCGGTTTCGGCGACAAACCCCATGCCGGATCGGGTGCCGGCGGGGCCAGTCCAGCTCACGGTGCACTCCATCGATACTCTCCGCGTTGTCCTAAGATGCGGCATTTTGCAGCGCAACATGCGCTTACGCCATGGCCCAGCCCCTCACGCCATTCGATTACCTCAAGAAAATCCTCACCGCCCGGGTCTATGACGTGGCGATCGAATCCGACCTGCAGCCGGCCAGGGCGCTGTCGCGGCGGCTGCACAACCGCGTGCTGCTCAAGCGCGAGGACCAGCAGCCGGTGTTCAGCTTCAAGCTGCGCGGCGCCTACAACAAGATGGCGTGCCTCACGCCCGAGCAGATCGCCAAGGGCGTGATCTGCGCCTCGGCGGGCAACCATGCGCAGGGCGTCGCGCTGGCCGCGAGCCGCCTGGGCACGCGCGCCGTGATCGTGATGCCCACGACGACGCCGCAGGTGAAGATCGACGCGGTGAAGAACCTCGGCGGCGAGGTGGTGCTCACCGGCGAGAGCTATTCCGACGCCTACGACGAGGCCGTGCGGCTGCAGCAGCGCGAGGGCCTGACCTTCATCCACCCGTTTGACGACCCCGACGTGATCGCCGGGCAGGGCACGGTCGCGATGGAGATGCTGCGCCAGTTGCAGCACCTGGGCAGCAACCGGCTCGACGCGGTGTTCGTGCCCATAGGCGGCGGCGGGCTGATCTCGGGCGTGGCCAACTACATCAAGGCGGTGCGCCCCGAAATCCGCGTGATCGGCGTGCAGATGAACGATTCGGCCGCGATGGCGCAGTCCGCCAGCCAGCGCCAGCGCGTGCACCTTCAGGATGTGGGGCTGTTTTCCGACGGCACGGCGGTGAAGATCGTGGGCGAGGAGACGTTCCGCGTCGCAAGCACGCTGGTGGACGATTACGTGCTGGTCGACACCGACGCGGTGTGCGCCGCGATCAAGGACATCTTTGTCGACACGCGCAGCATCGTCGAGCCTGCCGGCGCACTCGGCGTGGCGGCGATCAAGCAGTACGTGGCCACGCACAAGACGCGCGGCGAGACCTACGCGGCCATCCTCTCGGGCGCGAACATGAACTTCGGGCGGCTGCGCTTCGTGGCCGAGCGCGCGGAGATGGGCGAGGAGCGCGAAGCGCTGTTCGCCGTCACGATCCCCGAGGAGCGCGGCAGCTTCAAGCGCTTTTGCGAACTGGTGGGCGCGCTGCCCGGCGGCCCGCGCAGCGTGACCGAATTCAACTACCGCATCAGCGACGCGCAGCGGGCCCACGTGTTCGTGGGCCTGTCGACGCACAGCCGGGGCGAATCGGAAAAGATCGCGCGCATCTTCGACAAGAGCGGCTTTCACGCGCTCGACCTCACGCACGACGAAATGGCGAAGGAGCACCTGCGCCACCTTGTCGGCGGGCACTCCGATCTGGCACGCAACGAACGGCTGATGCGCTTTACCTTCCCCGAGCGACCCGGCGCGCTGTTCAAGTTCCTGAACCTGATGGCGCCGACGTGGAACATCTCGCTGTTTCACTACCGCAACCAGGGCGCGGACTACGGCCGCATCCTCGTGGGCATGCAGGTGCCACCCAGCGACGGCGCCGCGTTCGAGACCTTCTTGCGTACGCTGGGCTACCCCTGCGCGGAAGAAACGGCCAACCCGGCCTACCAGCTCTTTCTGCAGGCCAACGGCCACGGATGAAGCGCGCCGCCCGTGGCGGGCCCTTACGCGCCTTCCTTGAGGTGCCGGGCAAACGCCTGGCGAAACTTGTGCACCTTGGGCTGGATCACGTAGGTGCAGTAGCCCTGGTGCGGATGGTTGCGAAAGTAGGTGCCGTGGTAGTCCTCGGCAGGCCAGAACCGCGTGAGCGGCAGCACCTCGGTCACGATGGGCGTGCCGTAGTGGCCGCTCGCGTCAAGCTCGCGCACCATGGCGCGCGCCAGTTCACCGTGCGCCGGGTCGCTGTAGTACACGCCGCTGCGGTACTGCGTGCCCACGTCGTTGCCCTGGCGGTTGAGCTGGGTCGGGTCGTGCGTGGCAAAGAAGATTTCCAGCACGTCGCGCGCGCCGATTTCGACCGGGTCCCACAGCAGGCGCACCGCCTCCACGCAACCCGTCGTGCCCGTGCAGACCTGCTCGTAGCTCGGCGCGGTCGTCACGTGGCCATTGGCGTAGCCGCTGCGCACCTCCAGCACGCCGCGCACGCGCTCGAACACCGCCTCGGTGCACCAGAAGCAGCCGCCGCCCAGCACAAGAGTCTCCTGCATCGCCTTCACCCCCACTTTCTGCGCCCCCCGCGCGGCGATACACACTATCTCGCCATGGGCAGCACGCCACCTAAAATAGCAGGTTTGTCGCACACGCGCGATCTGCCCCCGGAGTACTCATGAACCTGCCTCTGAACACGCTCGCCGATACCAGCGACCGCCTCGAACAGGCGCGCTACAACATGATCGAGCAGCAGATCCGGCCATGGAACGTGCTCGACGAGCGCGTGCTCGAACTGCTTGAGCGCCTGCACCGCGAGGATTTCGTGCCACCCGAGTACCGCGACATGGCATTCACCGACATGGAAATCCCGCTCAACGACGCGCCGGTGGAGGCGCTGCGGCTGGGCCAGATCATGCTTGCGCCGCGCGTGGAGGCGCGCATGCTGCAGGACCTGAACGTGCAGCCCGACGACCACGTGCTCGAAATCGGCGCGGGCTCGGGCTTCATGGCCGCGCTGCTCGCGGGCTGCGCCGCGCAGGTGACGACCCTTGAAATCGAGCCCCGCCTGGCGGACTTCGCGCGCAACAACCTGGCGCGCGCGGGCATCGCCAACGTGCAGGTGCGCGAGGCCGACGGCGCGCACGGCGTCATCGAAGGCGGCCCGTTCGACGTGATCGTGCTCAGCGGCTCGGTGGCGCAGGTGCCGTCCGCGCTGCTGGAGCAGCTCAAGGAAGGCGGACGCCTGGGCGCTATCGTCGGCAACGTGCCGATGATGCGCGCCACCATCGTGCAGCGCAGCGCCGGCGGCTTCACCACGGCCTCGCCCTGGGACGTGGTCACCGCCCGGCTGCGCAACTTCCCCGAGCCCTCGCCCTTCACCTTCTGACCGGGCGCACGCGGTGGTCGCCCAGATCCGGCCCTCGCAGCTCGCAGGCTGGCTGCGCGAGCACCACGACCGGCGCCCCCTCGTGCTCGACGTGCGCGAGCCCTCGGAAATGCAGCAGGCACACCTCGCGCCCGACGGGTTCGATCTCGTCCATATCCCGATGGCCACGCTGCCTGCGCGCCTGGGCGAGCTCGACCGCCGCCGCCCCGTGGCCTGCCTGTGCCACCTGGGCGGGCGCAGCCAGCGGGTGGCGATGTACCTGGAGCAGCAGGGGTTCGAGCACGTCGCCAACATCGTCGGCGGCATCCACGCATGGTCGCTGGAATGCGATCCGAGCGTGCCGCTGTACTGAACGGCAGGCACAAAAAAGCACCCGCGTGGGGTGCTCTGTCGTCCTGGCGGAGACGAAGGGATTCGAACCCTTGATGAGGCTCTACACCCCATACTCCCTTAGCAGGGGAGCACCTTCGGCCACTCGGTCACGTCTCCAGGAACGGCGCATTATGCCCGAGTTCGGGCCCTGCCCAGGGCTGTGCGCCCCGGCGCAGGTCACTGGTCCAGGCCGAAGGCCTTGTGCAGCGCGCGCACCGCGAGTTCGACGTATTTTTCGTCGATCACGACCGAGGTCTTGATCTCGCTGGTGGAGATCATCTTGATGTTGATGCCCTCTTCGCTCAGCGTGCGAAACATGGTGCTGGCCACGCCCACCTGGCTGCGCATGCCGATGCCGACGATGCTGACCTTGGCGATGTGCGCGTCCGTCACGAGCTGGTCGGTGCCGAGCGCGGGCAGCACCTTTTCCTTGAGCAGCGTGGTGGCGCGGTCGAGCTCGCCGCGCGGCACGGTGAAGCTGAAGTCGGTCCTGCCGTCCTTGCTCAGGTTCTGGATGATGACGTCCACATCGATGTTGGCGTCGGCCACGGCGCCGAGGATGCGGTAGGCGATGCCGGGCCTGTCGGGCACGCCGAGCACCGAGATCTTGGCCTCGTCGCGCGAGAACGCGATGCCGGAGACGATGGCTTTTTCCATTTGTTCATCTTCCTCAAGTGTGATCAGCGTGCCCGAGCGCGCCTCTTCGCCGATGTCGATGTCCCACGGGGTGAAGCTGGAGAGCACGCGCAGCGGCACCTGGTACTTGCCGGCGAATTCGACCGAGCGGATCTGCAGCACCTTGCTGCCCAGGCTCGCCATCTCCAGCATTTCCTCGAAACTCAGCGTGTTCAGCCGCTGGGCTTCGGGCACGACGCGCGGGTCGGTGGTGTAGACGCCGTCCACGTCGGTGTAGATCAGGCATTCGTGCGCCTTCATCGCGGCGGCGATCGCCACGGCCGAGGTGTCGGAGCCGCCGCGCCCGAGCGTGGTGATGTTGTTGCCCGCGTCGATGCCCTGAAAGCCGGTGATGATGACGACCTTGCCGGCATCGAGCTCGGCGCGCACGTGCTGGTCGTCGATGGATTCGATGCGCGCCTTGGTGTAGCTGCTGTCGGTGCGCACCGGCACCTGCCAGCCGGTGAAGCTCACGGACTGCAGCCCCTCGGACTGCAGCGCGATCGCGAGCAGCGCGGACGAGGCCTGCTCGCCGGTGGCGGCAAGCTGATCGAGCTCGCGGTGGTAGGCGTCGCTCGGCCTGCCGGGCGAGAGTTCGCGCGCCAGCGCGAGCAGCCGGTTGGTCTCGCCGCTCATGGCACTGGGCACGACGACCATCTGGTGGCCTGCGCGCGCCCATTTGGCGACGCGCCGCGCGACGTTGCGGATGCGCTCGGTGGAACCCATCGAGGTACCACCGTATTTGTGTACGTACAAGGCCATGAGCGTATGCAGGAGTCCGGGAAGCCGCGCGGCGCAGGCACCCGCTTCACCAGGATTTGCCTTCCGTCGGATAACGAGGCGTCAAGCCGAAGACAGTGCTGCAGCACGGCAAGGCGAACCAACAAAATCAGACGATGGAAGACAAATCCGTATCAGGCGGTGCCACCGGGCATCCCGTGCGTGTCGGAGGGCGCGCGATTGTACCAATCGAGCACCGCGCCGCGGCGCTCGGCATAACCCTGCCCCACCTTCAGGTGGATGCGGTGCCCGCGCGTGGCGCAGGCCGCGATCTGCGCCTGCAGGGCCGCCAGTTGCGCGCTGCTCGGCACGGCGCCGTGGTGCTCGCGCAGCCAGTGGCGCAGCACGTTGGCCTGGCGCGCGGCGCTCAGCGCGCGCAGCGCGGCGATGCGTGGCGGCACGCCGGTGGCCGCGAGGTCGATGGCCGCCAGCTCGCCCAGGAGCTGCGCCGCCTGCGCGGCGTGCCGACTCGAACGCGCGAAGGTATCGCGAAACTGCGGCGCCACCTGTTCGAGCACCGGCAGCAGACGCAGGCGCAGGCGGTTGCGGGTGTAGCGTTCGTCGCGGTTGCTCGGGTCTTCGATCCAGCCGGCGCCCTGCGCGCACAGCCAGGCGCGGATGTCGCCCGCGGCCACGCCGAGCAACGGTCGATGCCAGGTGATGCCCGAGCGCTGCCAGCGCCCCGGCATTGCGGCGAGCCCGGCCACGCCCGCGCCGCGCGTGAGCGCGAGCAGCAGGGTTTCGGCCTGGTCGTCCGCGTGCTGCGCCAATGCCATGCTTTTGATAGCTGACAGCGCTTGCCCATCCTGCGCAAACGCCACAAAAGCCTCATAACGTGCACGCCGCGCGGCGTCTTCCGGGCTCTCGCCGGGGGCAGGGTGCGCATCCACGCGGCGCACCGCGAGCGGCACGCCCAGGCGCTGGCACAGCGCCTCGCACTGGCGCACAAAATCGTCGGCTGCCGGTTGCAGCCCGTGGTGCACGTGCACGGCCCGCACCTGCCCCGGCCAGCGGCGCGCGCAGGCGAGCAGCAGCGCCGTCGAATCGGCCCCGCCGCTGAGCGCCACGGCCAGCGGCAGTTCGGGCGCGAAGGCCGCGATGGCGGCGTCAAACGGCTGCGTCATGCGCGCGCGCCGGGCGGCGCAGGGCGCCGTGGCTCAGCGGCTGTCGGCCTTGGTGTCGGTAAAGCGCCCATAGCTGCGCAGGCGCTCGTAGCGGCGCTCCAGCAGTTCCTTGACCTTGAGGTCGGCAAGCTGGCGCCAGGCGTCGCCCAGGGCGCGCTTGAGCAGCGCGGCCATCTGCCTGGGGTCGCGGTGCGCACCGCCCACGGGCTCGTTGACGATCTTGTCCACCACGCCCAGCGCCTTCAGGCGGTGCGCGGTGATGCCCATGGCCTCGGCCGCGTCCTGCGCCTTGTCGCTGGTCTTCCAGAGGATGGAGGCGCAGCCCTCGGGGCTGATGACCGAGTAGATCGAGTACTGCAGCATGATGAGCTGGTCGGCCACGCTGATCGCCAGCGCCCCGCCCGAGCCGCCCTCGCCGATGATGGTGGTAATGATGGGCACCTCGAGCTGCGCCATCTCGTAGATGTTGCGCCCGATGGCCTCGCTCTGGCCGCGCTCCTCGGCGTCGATGCCGGGGAACGCGCCGGGCGTGTCGACGAAGGTGAACACGGGCAGCTTGAATTTTTCCGCCGTCTTCATGAGGCGCAGCGCCTTGCGGTAGCCCTCGGGGCGCGTCATGCCGAAGTTGCGCGCCGCGCGCTCCTTGGTGCCGCGGCCCTTCTGGTGGCCGATCACCATGCACGCGTTGCCGTTGAAGCGCGCAAGACCCCCGATGATGCTCTGGTCGTCGGCGAAGTGCCGGTCGCCGTGCAGCTCGGTGAATTCGGTGAAGATCTCGGCGACGTAGTCCAGCGTGTAGGGCCGGTCGGCGTGGCGCGCGATCTTGGTGATCTGCCACGGCGTGAGGCTGCTGTAGATGTCCTTGGTGAGCTGCTGGCTCTTCTTGGTGAGCTGCCCGATCTCTTCGGATATGTCGACCGCGCTTTCGTTGTGCACGTAGCGCAGTTCCTCGATTTTGGATTCGAGCTCCGCGATCGGCTGCTCGAAATCCAGGAAGGTCTTTTTTGCCAAGTTGTTCTCTCCTCGGGCGGTGGCCCGAGCCGTGCCCGACGCTCCAGTGTCCCGGGTTGGAAGTTCGCTGAAGAAATAAAGATGTCGAAATCGTTGTCAGGCAAGGCGCGAACCGCAGCGATAGCCATAACTATCGCGAGGGTTCGCAACGCCGCATGGCGGCGATTCTCGGCATCTTTACGAAGCGAACGTCCAAGTCGGGACACTAGACAGGTAGCGGGTCCAGCGACCGCCAAATATACCAACTCGCCACGCTGCACCAGGGCGTCCAGGCCTGCGCCACCTCGCGGATTTCGCTGCGGCTCACCGCCTCGCCGGAGAAATAGTGGCGGCTGATGCCGCGCGCCAGGCCCACGTCGTCGAGCGGCAGCACGTTGGGCCGCGCGAGGTGGAAGATCAGCAGCATCTCGGCCGTCCAGCGGCCCACGCCGCGGATCGCGGTGAGCTCGGCGACGATGGCCTCGTCCTCCATGCGCGCCCAGTCCTGCACGTGCAACTGTCCGCCGTCGAAGTGCAGCGCCAGATCGACGAGGTAGTCCACCTTGCGCGCCGACAGGCCCACCGCGCGCATGTCGTCGATCTTCAGCCGCAGCACGCGCGCGGGCGTGAGGCCGCCGCGCGCAAGCTGCGCGAAGCGCTCCCAGATACGCTGCGCCGCCACCACCGATACCTGCTGCCCGATGATGGAGCGCGCGAGCGTGGCGAACGGATCGGCCTTGGCGCGCAGCACGTCGCCCGCGCACTGCGGGATCAGGCGCCGCAGCACGCGGTCTTTCTTGACCAGGTGCTTGCACGCATCCGCCCAGTAGGCGGGTTGCGCATCCAGCGGCGCGGCGCGCTCCGCGCTCATGGCCGCGCGCGCCGGTGCGCCACGGGGGCCATCACGCCGCCTCCCAGGTGGTGCCGCCCGGCCCATCCTTGAGCACCACGCCCTGCGCCGCCAGCGCGGCGCGGATGCGGTCGGCCTCGGCCCAGTTCTTCTCGGCCTTGGCGGCGGCGCGCGCGGCGATCTGCGCGGCGATCGCGGCCTCGTCCAGGCTGCTGCCCGCCTGCAAGAAGGCCTGCGGATCGGCCTGCAGCAGGCCCAGGAGCCCCCCCAGCGCCTTGAGCAGCCCGGCGGCCCGCGCCGAGCGCGTGCGATTCACCGCGCTTGCAAGCTCGAAGAGCGCGGCCACCGCGTCGGGCGTGCCGAAGTCTTCGTCCATCGCCGCCTTGAAGCGCGCGGCGTGCGGCTCGCTCCAGTCGATGGCCACGTGCGCGGGCGCGACCTCGGCGAGTGCGGTGTACAGGCGCCTGAGCGCGGCGCGCGCGTCATCGAGGTGCACGTCGCTGTAGTTGAGCGGGCTGCGGTAGTGGCTGCGCACGACGAAGAAGCGCACCGTTTCCGCGTCGTACACCTTGAGCACGTCGCGGATGGTGAAGAAGTTGCCCAGGCTCTTGGACATCTTCTCGTTGTCCACATTGATGAAGCCGTTGTGCATCCAGACCTGCGCGAAAGGCTTGCCGGTGGCCCCTTCGCTCTGCGCGATTTCGTTCTCGTGGTGCGGAAACGCCAGGTCCGCGCCGCCGCCGTGGATGTCGAAGCTCTCGCCCAGCAGCGCGCAGCCCATGGCCGAGCATTCGATGTGCCAGCCGGGGCGCCCCGCCCCCCAGGGGCTGGCCCACTTCACTTCGTCGGGTTCCTCGGGCTTGGCGCTCTTCCAGAGCACGAAGTCGAGCGGGTCGCGCTTGCCGTCCTGCACCGCCACGCGCTCGCCGGCGTTGAGCTCGTCGAGCGACTTGCCCGAGAGCCGGCCATAGCCCGGGAACTGGCGCACCGCGTAGTTCACATCGCCGCCCTGCGCCTGGTAGGCCAGGCCCTTACCCTGCAGCGTGCCGATCATCGCGAGCATCTGCGGCACGTAGTCGGTGGCGCGCGGCTCGTGCGTGGGGCGCTCGATGCCGAGCGCGTCGGCGTCCGCGTGCAGCGCGTCGATCATGCGGTCGGTCAGGCTGCGGACGCTCTCGCCGTTTTCCACCGCGCGGCGGATGATCTTGTCGTCGATGTCGGTGATGTTGCGCACGTAGGTGACGGCGTAGCCGCTCGCGCGCAGCCAGCGCTGCACCACGTCGAACGCGATCATCGAGCGCGCGTGGCCCAGGTGGCACAGGTCATAGACCGTCATGCCGCAGACATACATGCGCACGTGGCCGGGCGTGAGCGGCGCGAACGTTTGCACCGCGCGCGACAGCGTGCTGTAGATACGCAGACTCATGGATCGTGCAACCACCGCCGGGGGACGCGGTACGGTGGAAGACACCCCCTCGGATAGAATGCGCCGCAGTATAAATCGGGGGGTGCGGGCCGCCTCGCACGCGCCCCGGCCCCGCCCATGACGCCCGCACGCTCCCCCCTGTTCCGCCTCCTGCATTTCCTTGCCGCGGCGCTGCTCGCGGCCACCGGCGCGGCACAGGCGGACGACTACGGCGCGATCACGCGGCTCATCCAGGCAGGCCAGCCCGCGCAGGCGCTGGCGCAAATCGACGAGCGCCTGGCCGCGACGCCCAAGGATCCGCAACTGCGCTTTCTGCGCGGCGTGGCGCAGACCGATGCGGGGCAGGCACCCGCGGCGATCGAGACCTTCACCCGGCTCACGCAGGACTACCCCGAGCTGCCCGAGCCCTACAACAACCTCGCGGTGCTCTACGCGCAAGGCGACGAGCTGGACAAGGCGCGCGCCGCGCTGGAGATGGCGGTGCGCGCCAACCCGCGCTACGCCACCGCGCTCGAAAACCTGGGCGACGTGTACGCGCGGCTCGCGGCCGACGCGTGGCGCAAGGCGCTGGCGCAGGGCGGCGCCAACGCCACGGCGCTGCAGGCCAAGCTCGCGCTGGCGCGCCAGCTCACGCCCGCGCAGCGCTGACCCGTCGGCGCCACCCGGCGCGCGCTCGCCGCGATTTCACGGCGACAATCACGGGTTTTCTGCTTTCCAGGAGTGATGCGATGGTTTCCAGAAGAAAAGTGGCTCTAGCGCTTGCTGGTATTGCGCCAGCAGCTCACTTTTCAATAGTTTTTGCCGATACGGCAGCCACTGCGAAGGTGCGCCTCACGACCAGCCTGGGCGCGATCGTGGTGCAGCTCGATGCGGCCAAGGCGCCCCGGACGGTCGAGAACTTCCTGCAGTACGTGAAGGACAAGCACTACGACGGCACGGTCTTTCACCGCGTGATCGACGGCTTCATGATCCAGGGCGGCGGTTTCACGCCCGACATGCAGCAAAAGCCCACGCGCGCACCGATCCCGCTGGAAGCGGCCAACGGCCTGAAAAACGACCGCTACACGATCGCGATGGCGCGCACCGCCGACCCGAATTCGGCCACCTCGCAGTTCTTCATCAACGTGAAGGACAACGCCATGCTCAACGCCCCCAGCCCCGACGGCCACGGCTACGCGGTCTTCGGCAAGGTGATCGAGGGCCAGGCGGTGGTGGACAGGATCAAGGCCGTCGCCACGGGCAACCGCGGGCCGCACCAGAACGTGCCCATCACCCCGGTCGTGATCGAATCCGCCACTGTTCTACCCTGAGGAAACACCACCATGAGCCAACCGCAAGTCCAACTCGACGTGACCCTGCACGGCGCCGACGGCGCGACGCACGGCGTGATCGTGCTCGAACTCGACGCCGAAAAAGCCCCCGCATCGACGGCCAACTTTCTCGCCTACGTGAACAAGGGGCACTACGACGGCACGATCTTTCACCGCGTGATCAAGGGTTTCATGATCCAGGGCGGGGGCTTTGACGCCGACATGCGGCAAAAGCCCACCGACGCGCCGATCCAGAACGAGGCTGCCAACGGCCTGAGGAACGACAAGTACACGATCGCGATGGCACGCACGGGCGACCCGCACAGCGCCACCGCGCAGTTCTTCATCAACGTGGTGGACAACGACTTCCTGAACCATACCGCGCCCTCGGGTCAGGGCTGGGGCTACGCCGTGTTCGGCAAGGTGGTGCAGGGCCAGGACGTGGTCGACCAGATCCGCCAGGTGCGCACCACGCGCAAGGGCTACCACGACGACGTGCCCGCCGACACGGTGACGATAGACAAGGCGGTCGCGCTCTGAGGCCATGACCGCCGCCGCCGTGCCGCCCATCGCCGAGCTGGTGGCGCCGGGCAGCTGGCGCGCGGTCGATTGCATCGCCGACCTGCACCTGGACGCGGCGCACCCGGCGACGCTCGCCGCGCTCGAAGCCTATCTGGCGCGCACGCAGGCGGATGCCGTCTGCATCCTCGGCGACCTGTTCGAGGTCTGGGTGGGCGACGACGCGATCGACGAGCCCGGCAGCTTCGAGGGTGCGGTATGCGCGCTGCTGCGCGCCGCCGCGCTGCGCCGCCCGCTGTGGTTCCTGCACGGCAACCGCGATTTTTTGATCGGCGCGGGCTTTGCACGCGCCACGGGCATCACGCTGCTCGCCGACCCGACGGTGCTCGTGCTGGGCGGCGCGCGCTGGCTGCTCAGCCACGGCGACGCGCTGTGCGTGGACGACGCGCCCTACCAGCGCTTTCGCGCGATGGTGCGCGCGCCCGACTGGCAGGCGCGGCTGCTCGCGCAACCGCTGGCGGCGCGCCGCGCGCAGGCACGCGCCATCCGCAGCGAGAGCGAGGCGCGCAAGCACGCCGCCACCACCTGGGCGGACGTGGACACCGCCGCCGCGCTCGCGTGGCTGCGCGCCGCGCACGCCCCGGCGCTGGTGCACGGCCACACCCACCGCCCGGCGGACCATGTGCTCGCGCCCGGCTGTACGCGCCACGTGCTCACCGACTGGGATCTGGATGCGCCGCCCCGGCGCGCCGGCGTGCTGCGCCTGCGCGCGCAGGGCGCCGAACGCATCACGCCGGAGGCGGCGTAGATGTCGCCGCCCCTGCGCTGGCACCGCCTGCTGCAGCGCGTGCACGCGCTCGTGGCCCCCGTGCCGCCGATCGGCGACCCGCTCTGGCTGCCAGCCATCGCGCGCTACCGCTTCCTGGCCGCACTCACACTCGAGGAGCAGGCGCGGCTGCGCGCGCTCGCGGCGCTGTTTCTGCGGCGCAAGGAATTCAGCGGCGCGCACGGCCTCGTCGTGACCGACGCGATGGCGGTGCAGATCGCCACGCAGGCCTGCCTGCCGCTGCTGCACTGGGGTACGCCGCGCGAGGCGCTGGCGTGGTACGACGATTTCGTCGGCATCGTGGTGCACCCCACCGAGGCGCTCGCGCACCGCGAAACCATGGACGCCGCGGGCGTGGTGCACCACTACAACGAGGCGCTGCTGGGCGAGGCGATGGAGCACGGCCCGGTGATGCTGGTCTGGCCCGCGGTGCAGGAGGCGGGCCAGCGCGCGAGCAGCGTGGTGATCCACGAGTTCATGCACAAGATCGACATGCGCTCGGGCCGCGCCAACGGCTGCCCGCCGCTGCCGCGCGGCTACATGGGCCAGGCCACGCCGCGCGGCGCGCTGCGGCTGTGGCGCCGCGCGTGGAGCGCGGCCTACGCGCAGTTTCGCGAGCAGGTGACGATCGCCGAGCGCTTCAGCGGCGAGTGGCCCTGGCTCGACGCCTACGGCGCCACCGCCCCGGCCGAGTTCTTCGCGGTGGCATGCGAGGCGTATTTCGTCGATGGCGCGCGCTTCGCGCTCGAATTCCCCACGCTCGCGCCGCTGCTGGACGCCTTCTTTCGCCCCTCGGCGGCTACGCCTGCGTGAGCGCGCGCCGCCACGCAAGACCCGCGCGCGTCGCTGCGCGCGGACGGTATTCGCAGCCCACCCAGCCCGGCCAGCACAGCGTGTCGATGCAGGCAAACAGGTAGCGGTAGTCGAGCTCGCCCTCGTCGGGCTCGTGGCGCCCCGGCACGCCCGCGATCTGCAGGTGGCCGACGCGGCCCGTGGGCAGGTACTGGCGCAGGCGCGTGCTCACGTCGCCCTCGGCGATCTGGCAGTGGTAGAGGTCCATCTGCACCTTGAGGTTGGGCGCGCCCAGCTCCTGCACGATGGCGTGCGCGTCTTCCTGGCGACCCAGCAGGTAGCCGGGAAAGTCGCGCGCGTTGAGCGGCTCGATCAGCACCTCGACCCCGGCGGGCGCCGCCTGCCCCGCCGCCCACTGCAGGTTGGCGAGGTAGCAGGCGCGCAGGCGCGCGCGCTCGGCCTGCGCGGGCGCGAGGCCCGCCATCACGTGCACGCGCGGGCAGCGCAGCGCCTGGGCGTATTCGAGCGCCTGCAGGAACCCGGCGCGAAACTGCGCCTCGCGCCCCGGCAGGCAGGCGATGCCGCGCTCGCCCGCTTCCCAGTCGCCGGGCGGCGCGTTGAAGAGCACCTGCGCCAGGCCCGCATCGGCGAGCCGCGCGGCGATCTCGCGCGCCGGGTGGGCATAGGGGAACAGGCATTCCACGCCCTCGAAGCCGTCGGCGGCGGCAGCGGCAAAGCGATCGAGGAACGCATGCTCGCCATAGAGCATGGTCAGGTTGGCGGCAAAGCGCGGCATGGGCTCAGGGCTGGGCCTTGGGTGCCGCGCGGGCTACGCGCGCCCGCGCCTGCGTGAGCACCGCTTTCAGGCGCCGCTCGTTCGCGCGGCCCACGCGCACCATGATCTTTTGCCCCGCCGAGAGCGACTGCAGCGCTGCGTCCGCGTACTCGTAACGCACCCAGGGCCTGAGCGACGGCACCTCGCCCGCCACCGGCACGAGCCGCACGGCCACCGGCTCGGCGGGTTCGGGCGCGGCCAGCAGGTGGTCGATCACGGCCACGAGCCTGTCGTTGAAATACTTGCCGGGAAACCCGAGCTCTTCATACGCCGCCTGGAACAGCGGGTACAGCCGCGTGTAGAGCTGCACCGCGCCGTCGAGCGGCACCGCCTCGGCAAAGGCGACGAACGCGCCGTAGCGCGCCGCGTTGGCCGGGGCGATCTGCCCGGCCCCATCCGCGCCCTGCACGGTGAAGCGCCCGGGCATCGGGTGCACCGGCCAGAGCTGCGCCGGGGCCTGCTCGCGCGCGAGGTTGTCCACGGTGGCGACCACCCGCCGCACGAAACCGTCCACCTGCAGGTAGGCCCCGACGCGCTGCGCGCCCAGCAGCTCGCCCAGCGCCGCGCCCACCACCGTGTCGGCGTCCGCCAGCGCGGGCAGGGGCGGCTGCGCCGCCTCGGGCGCTTCGATCGGGTTGAGCGGCGACGCAGGCTCCTCGGCGGGCGGCGCTTCCTGCGCGGGGGCCGCGGGCGGCGCACTTGTTTGCGCCACGGGCGACGCGGGTTCGCTTACGCGCGCGCTGCGCTCGCCCAGCCACCAGTAGGCCGCGGCGGCGACGAGCAGCAGCACCAGCACGGCCCAGCCCCAGTGGCTGCGTGGACGGGGCGGGCGAAGTTCGGTGGGGTCTCGCTGCGGCATGGTGCCCTCCTTGTGCCCTGCAAGCTTACCGCGACGCCTCGCCCTCGTGCGACAGACGGAACGCGCGCGCCTGGCCGAAGTGCCCGCAGCCGATGAAGGGCAGTGGCGGGCGCAGTGCCGACAGCGGCGAAGGGTGGTTGGCGCGCAGCACGAGGTGCCCGCGATCGGCGGGAATCAGCGCGCGCTTGGATTGCGCGTGGCTGCCCCAGAGCATGAAGACCACGGGCCGCTCACCCTGCGCGACGCGGCCGATCACCGCGTCGGTGAGCAGCTCCCAGCCGCGGCCCGCATGGCTCGCGGGCTGGCCCTCTTCCACCGTGAGGCAGGTGTTGAGCAGCAGCACGCCGTGGCGCGCCCAGTGCGCGAGTGACCCGCCCGGCGCGGGGAACGCGGGCCAGGGCGTGCCCAGGTCGCGCTGCAGTTCCTTGAAGATGTTGCGCAGCGACGGCGGCAGCGCCACGCCCGGCGCGACGGAGAACGCCAGCCCCTCGGCCTGTCCGCGCCCGTGGTAGGGGTCCTGCCCGAGGATGACCACGCGCACCGCCTCGGGCGGCGTGAGCGCGAGCGCGCGCAGCGGCTGCGGCGGGAAGATGCTGGCGCCCGCCGCCAGGCGCTCGCGCAGGAACGCGAGCAGCGCCTGCCCGCGCTCGCTGGCGAAGTAGGCCTGCACCAGCGGCTCCCACCCCGGCGCCACGGGCCAGTCCTCGGCGCGGGCACTGCAAAGCTGGGTGGCGGGGGTATCCGGCATGGCGATTTGCAGCATCAAATAGGGCTGCAGCGCTTGTACGGCAAGCGTGAACAGCTATCCAAACGATAGAAATACCCCGCGGACGCAGGGCCGCCCCGCATGGTACAGGCGCGGGCGCGCCGCCGTCAGAGGATGCGGGAGAACTGCGCGCGGCTTTCGCGCGCCTGCAGGTAGCGGTCGAACACCATCGCGATGCCGCGCACGAAGAACCAGCCCAGGGCGGTCACCTCGATCGCACCCGCGCTCAGGCGCACGAGGCCGTCGTCGTGCATGGCGCGCAGGCGCGCCAGTTCGGGCGCGAAGGTGGTGCGAAAGTCGATCAGGTGCGCGGCCTCGATCGATTCGAACTGCACGCTGCCCTGGCACATCAGCGCGTTGATGACCGCGCGGCGCAGCACGTCGTCGCGTGAGAGCGCCACGCCGCGCACGATGGGCAGGTGGCCGTGGTCGAGCAGGTCCTGGTACTGCAGCAGGTCCTTGGCGTTCTGGCCGTAGGTGGCGCCCACCTTGCCGATGGCCGAGACACCCAGCGAGATCAGGTCGCAGTCCGGCTGCGTGCTGTAGCCCTGGAAGTTGCGGTGCAGCCGCCCCTGGCGCCTGGCCACCGCGAGCGAGTCGCCCGGCAGCGCGAAGTGGTCCATGCCGATGTAGACGTAGCCCGCGGCCTCGAACGCGGCGATGGAGTGCGAGAGCATCGCCACCTTGTTCTGCGCCACGGGGATGTCGGCGGTGCGGATGTGGCGCTGCGACTTCACGCGCGCCGGCAGGTGGGCGTAGGCGTAGAGCGCGATGCGGTCGGGGCGCAGCTCGACCACCTGGGCGATGGTGCGGGCAAACGATTCGGGCGTCTGCCTGGGCAGGCCGTAGATCAGGTCGACGTTGATCGAGTCGAAGCCGATCGCGCGCGCCGCGGCCACGAGCGCGAACACCTGTTCGGCGGGCTGCACGCGGTGCACCGCCTTCTGCACCTCGGGATCGAAGTCCTGCACGCCGAAGCTCAGGCGGTTGAAGCCCAGTTCGCGGATCACCGCGAGCCGCTCGGCGCTGATCGTGCGCGGGTCGATCTCGATCGAGTATTCGCCCTTGGGTGCGAACGCGAAGCGCTTGCGCAGCATGTCCATGAGGCCCGCGAGTTCCTCATCGTTCAGGAACGTGGGCGTGCCGCCGCCAAAATGCAACTGGCTCACCGGCTGGCCCGCGCCGCCCAGGTGGCGCACGTGCAGGTCCAGCTCGCGCTCGATGTAGCCCAGGTAGGGCGCGGCGCGCTCGTGGTGCCTGGTGATGATCTTGTTGCAGGCGCAGTAGTAGCACAGCGACTCGCAGAACGGCAGGTGCACGTACAGCGACAGCGGCTGCGACGCGAGGCTGGAGCCGACGCCGCGCTGCGCCAGCGCCTGCAGGTAGTCCTGCTCGCCGAAGGCCTCGACGAAGCGGTCGGCCGTGGGGTAGGAGGTATAGCGCGGACCGGGAACGTCGAAACGCGCTATCAGCTCGGGGGTGATCGTGGGCATGCGGGGGAGCGATCCTGTACACCCGCACTGTCGTTCGGGGGGCGGCCTATGTCCTTGATCCCCGTCAAGGAACCTCCGGCGCGGCATGGCGGGTTGCCTAGAATGGCGTGAGCCCATCGAACGACGCCGCCATGCCCCCACACGCACTCCAGATCGCCTGCTCGCACTGCAACCTGCGCGAGCTGTGCATGCCCGTGGACGTGACGGCGCAGGACATGGAGCGGCTCGACACGCTCGTCACCACGCGCCGGCGCGTGCGCCGCGGCGCGCCGCTGTACTCGCGCGGCGACCGCTTCACCGGGCTGTACGCGATCCGCTCGGGCTTCTTCAAGACACGCGTCACCACCGAGGACGGGCGCGAGCAGGTCACGGGCTTTCAGATGGCGGGCGAGATCATGGGGCTCGATGGCATCGTCGCCGACGAGCACACCTGCGACGCGCTCGCGCTGGAAGACGCCGAGGTCTGCGAGATGCCCTACCAGCGCATCGAATCGCTCTCGCACGAGGTGCCCGCGCTGCAGACCCACGTGCACAAGATCATGAGCCGCGAGATCGTGCGCGAGCACGGCGTGATGCTGCTGCTGGGCAGCATGCGCGCCGAGGAGCGCCTCGCATCCTTCCTGCTCAACCTGCTGCAGCGCCTGCATGCGCGCGGCTTCTCCGAGGCGGAACTGGTGCTGCGCATGACGCGCGAGGAGATCGGCAGCTACCTGGGCCTGACGCTGGAGACCGTGAGCCGCACGTTCTCGCGCTTTGCCGACGAGGGGCTCATCGAGGTCAAGCACCGGCAGGTGCGCATCGTCAACGGCGCCGGTCTGCGCGCCATCGTCAACACCACCGTCGGCCGTTGATCGGTGGGGTTTCACTATCGTTGAAATAGCTGCTGGCGCTTGCCCGAAAAGCGCTGGAGCCGTTTTTATTCAAAATTTTCACCGCTGGCACGTGACGCCTTGAGCGCGCCGCGCTGGCGCTTGTCCGTCAGCCGCCGCTCGCGCGAGGCGCGCGTGGGGCGCGTGGCCCGGCGCACGGCGGGCGCAATGGCGGCGCGGTCGATCAGCGCCTGCAGGCGCGCCAGCGCATCGAGCCGGTTGGCCTGCTGCGTGCGGTAGCGCTGCGCCTTGATGAGCACCTCGCCCGCATCGGTGATGCGCGCGTCGCGCAGGCGCAGCAGCCGCTCCTTGACCGCCTCGGGCAGTGACGAGGCCGCCACGTCGTAGCGCAGGTGCACCGCGCTCGACACCTTGTTGACGTTCTGCCCGCCCGCGCCCTGCGCGCGCATCGCGCTGATGCGCACCTCGCGCTCGTCGAGTGTCCACACCGTTACCATCGTCGCCTCTCCTGCCCGCGTCCGCGCCCCGCCCTCTTCATGCCCCTGCTCTCGCGCCGTCAAACGATCGGCCTCGTGCTGCTCGTGCTCGCGTGGGGCATCAACTGGCCGATCATGAAGGTGGCGCTCGTCGAGATGGGGCCACTGTATTTTCGCGCCGTGACCATGGCCTTCGGCGCGCTCGCGCTGGCGCTGTATTTCCAGACCCGCCACCTGCGCCTGTGGCCGCGCGGCTGGGCCGAATGGCGCGCGGTCGTGGTGCTGGGCCTGCCCAATATCCTCGGCTGGCACGCGCTCTCGATCATCGGCGTGGCGCAACTGCCCGCCGGGCGCGCGGCCACGCTGGGCTTCACGATGCCGGTGTGGACGGTGCTGCTCTCGGTGCTGTTCTATGGCGAAAAGCTCACCGCGCGGCTCGTGGTCGGGGTGGTCGCGGTGCTCGCGGGCATCACGCTGCTGCTGTGGAACGAGCTGGCGCAGATCGCCGGGCGCCCCGCCGGCATCGCCTGGATGCAGGGCGCGGCCTTCTGCTGGGCGCTGGGCACGATCTGGATGCGCCGCGCGCGCCTGACGCTGCCGGCCGAGACGCTGCTGGTGTGGATGATGGCACTGGCCGCCGCCGCGCTTGTGCCGCTGGCGCTGTGGCTCGACCCGCCGCAGCGCTGGAGCTTCAGCGCGCCGGTGTGGGCCAGCCTGGTCTGGGGCGTGTTCATCAACTACGGGCTGGCGCAGGTGATCTGGTTCGCGCTGGTGCGCGTGCTGCCCGCCACCACGAGCGCGATGAGCGTGATGGCCGTGCCCGTCGTCGGCATCCTGAGCGCGCCTTTCATCATCGGCGAATGGCCGCACTGGCAGGACGTGGCCGCGATGGCCTGCGTGGTGGTGGCGATCGGCGCCGTGCTGCTACGGCGCGGATGAGCCGAGCGCTGCCCCCAGCGCCGCCACCAGCGCCTGCGGCTGCTCATACGCCACCCAGTGCCCCGCGCCGGGGATCACGATGAAGCCACGCAGGTCGCAGCCGGTGGCGCGAAACCGTGCCTCCAGCGACGCCACGCGGCCCAGGTACAGCGCATCGTTCTCGCCATACACCACCGACACCGGGCAGGTGACCCTGGCCAGGGCGCGCACCAGCGCATCGGTGCCCGCGAGCCTGCGCCGCTGCAAGCGGTCGCGCGCCACGTTCCAGGCATGCAGCCGCAGGGCCGTCTCGTCGATCGCGCGCTCATCGGCGAGCATCAGGGCTGCAAGGTTGTGGCGGTGCACCTCGTCCTGCGCCGCCTCGCTCGCAAGATGGCGCCACGCCCGCAGCGGCACGCGCGCGGGCGGCACGCCCAGGCCCGGCGCGCCCACCAGCAGGAGACGGCGCACCGTGCCCGGGCGCGCGGCCTCCAGCAGTGTGCCCGCGAGCGCCCCGAAGGAAAAACCCGCCAGATCGCACGCCCCACCCGCCAGCAATTCACGCAGGCCCGCATGCAGGGGCGCCACCATGTCGTCCGCATCGCGCGCGCCGGGGGGCAGATCCGAATCGCCACAGCCGGGCAGGTCGGGAGCCCAGACTTCGCGCCCCGAATCCACCAGCGGCGCAATGCAGCGCAGCCAGTGCATCCAGCTGCCGCTGCCGCCATGCAGCAGCACCACGGGCGGCACGCCCGCGCGGCAGGTGCCCCACTGCGTCCAGAGCATGGAACCGGCGCTGCGGCCCAGCGCCGTGCGCACGCGCCGCGCCTGCGCCAGCAGCTCGTGCGCCGCCTCGGGCAGCGCCCGCTCTACCATGCGGCGATCGCGTCGATCGCGAGCACGTAGCCCGCCACGCCCAGCCCGCAGATCACGGCGCGCGCGGCGGGCGAAATCCACGAGTGGTGGCGGAAAGACTCCCGCGCAAAGACGTTGCTGATGTGCAGCTCGATGAGCGGCACGCCCGTGCCCTTGATCGCGTCCAGCAGCGCCACACTCGTGTGCGTGTAGGCGCCCGCGTTGAGCACCACGCCCGCCAGTTGCCCGGCGGCGTGCTCGCGCCCGGCCGCATGGATCGCATCGACCAGCGCGCCCTCATGGTTGCTTTGCGCAAATGCCAGCCGCAGGCCATGCCGTTCGCAGGCTGCCTCGCACAGGCGCTGCACGTCGGCCAGCGTCTGCGCGCCGTAAATCTGCGGCTCACGCGCGCCCAGCAGGTTCAGGTTGGGGCCGTTGAGAACGTGGACGGTACGGGGCATGGCGGCGCGCTTCGGGCAGGGTGGTAGCCGATTATGCGATGCCCCACCCACGCCAACGGCCCCGTCGGGGCCGTTTCAGTGGCTGCGCCGTCAGCGCCAGTTCGGGCCGCGCCGGTGCACGTGGCGCGGGCCGCCGCCCCAGTACGGGCGCGGCGCGTAGTACACCGGTGGCGCGTACACCACGCGCGGTGGCACGTAGTACACCGGCGCAGGCGCGCGGTAGAGTGGCGCCGGCGTGTAGTACACCGGCGCGACCGGCGGCGCGTAGTACGCCGGTGCGCCGCTGCTGGCGCCGATCACCACGCCGGGCACGCCTATGCCCACCGACCAGGTCACGTTCGCATGCGCCTGCGCGCTGCCCACGCCCAGCATCAAACCCGCGGCCACGCCCGCCCCAGCCATCCAGGCCTTCCAGGAACGATGAACAGTCATTGCTTACTCCTTGAGAAGTCGGTTCGGACGAACCCCACGTTGCATAACGCACGAACTGGCGTTCAGGATGGCACGAACGTGTAGTTCTGTTGTGTCTGTTGTAGGGCACATCGTATCCAGACGTAAGAACGCCCCAGCCTAGAATCAGGCGCATGAGTACGCCCGCCCCCGCACCCGCGCCACCCACGCATTTTCTGCGCCAGATCATCGAGGACGACCTCGCCCACGGCACACACGCACGCAAGCACTGGGCGGGCAGCCCGGGCGACGCCGACCACCAGGCCGGCGCAGCGGTGGACGCCGCGCGCATCCGCACGCGCTTTCCGCCCGAGCCCAACGGCTACCTGCACGTGGGCCACGCCAAGAGCATCTGCCTGAATTTCGGCCTGGCGCGCGACTACGAGGGCGTGTGCCACCTGCGCTTTGACGACACCAACCCGGAAAAGGAAGACGTCGAGTACGTCAACAGCATCATCGACGCGGTGCACTGGCTGGGCTTTGACTGGCGCGACGCGGACGGCCACGAGAACCTGTACTACGCCAGCAGCTACTTCGACTTCATGTACCGCGCGGCCGAGTACCTCATCACGCAGGGCCTGGCCTACGTGGACGAGCAAAGCGCCGAAGAAATGCGCGAGCGCCGCGGCGACTTCGGCAAGCCCGGCGTGGACAGTCCGTTTCGGGGTCGTTCTCCCGCCGAGAACCTCGCGCGCTTGCGCGAAATGCGCGACGGCCAGCACGCCGACGGCGCCATGGTGCTGCGCGCCAGGATCGACATGCAGTCCCCCAACATCAACCTGCGCGACCCGGTGATCTACCGCATCAAGCGCGCCGAGCACCACGCCACCGGCAACAAGTGGTGCATCTACCCGATGTACACCTTCGCGCACCCGATCGAGGACGCGCTCGAATGCATCACGCACAGCATCTGCACGCTGGAATTCGAAGACCAGCGCCCGTTCTACGACTGGCTGCTCGACCACCTGGCCGCAGGCGGCCTGATCGCCACGCCGCGCCCGCACCAATATGAATTTGCGCGACTGAACCTCACCTACGTCATCACGAGCAAGCGCAAGCTCAAGCATCTGGTCGATAGCCGCATCGTGAGCGGCTGGGACGACCCGCGCATGCCCACCATCGTCGGCCTGCGCCGGCGCGGCTACACGCCCACGGCGATCCGCGCCTTCTGCGAGCGCATCGGCGTCACCAAGGACTATTCCTGGATCGACTACGCCACGCTCGAAGGGTGCCTGCGCGAAGACCTGGAGCCCTGTGCCCACCGCGCGATGGCCGTGCTCGACCCCGTCAAGCTCGTGCTCACCAACTGGGACGAACTGATGGGCGCAGGCCACCTCGAACCCTGCCAGCTCCCCGCCCTGCCCCACGCCGAGCCGGGCCAGACCGTGCCGCAGCGCCACTTCGTGCTCGGGCGTGAGGTCTGGATCGAGCGCGAGGACTTCGCCGAAGAGCCGCCCAAGGGCTACAAGCGCCTGTTCGTCGGCAACAAGGTGCGCCTGAAGGGCGGCTACGTCATCGAATGCACCGGCTGCGTCAAGGATGCGAGCGGCACCGTCACCGAGGTGCAGGCGCTCGTGATCGCCGACACCAAGAGCGGCACGCCCGGCGCCGACAGCGTCAAGGCCAAATCCGCCATCACCTGGGTGGCCGCACACGACGCCGTCGCCGCCGAGGTGCGCCTGTACGACCGGCTCTTCACCGACCCGCAGCCCGACGCGGGCGGCAAGGACTACCTGGCGCTGCTCAACCCCGCGAGCCTGAAAACCGTCACCGCCTGGGCGGAGCCCTCACTGGCCAGCGCGCAGCCGGACGACAAGTTCCAGTTCGAGCGCCACGGCTACTTCGTCGCCGACCGCGTGGACCACGCGCCGGGGCATCTGGTGTTCAACCGCATCACGGGCCTGAAGGATACCTGGGGCAAATAGCTCACGCGCTGAGCGGCTCTTCCTGCATCGCCGCGATCTGCTCGCGCAGCATCCCCACCTGGCCGCGCCAGTAGTCGCTGGTGCCGAACCACGGGAAGTGGATGGGAAAGGTCGGGTCGCTCCAGCGCCGCGCCAGCCACGCGCTGTAGTGGATGAGGCGCAGCGTGCGCAGCGGCTCGATGAGCGCCAGCTCGCGCCGGTCGAAGTCGCGCACCTGTTCGTAGCCGTCGAGCAGCGCACTGAGCTGCTGCGTACGCTGGCGCCGCTCGCCCGAGAGCAGCATCCACAGGTCCTGCACCGCCGGGCCCATGCGCGCGTCGTCCAGGTCGACCACGTGCGGGCCGCCGCCCGCTGCGTCCGCCGGCGTCCAGAGCACGTTGCCGGGGTGGCAGTCGCCATGCACGCGGATCGACGTTGCGGACTGCAAGCCAAATCGGCTCGTAGCGCCTGCTGGACAAGCGCCAGCAGCTATCAACGCAAGAGCATCTTCACACAGACTGCGCCACTCGCCGCGCACCTCGGGGGCAACGGCGTCGTGCGCCAGCAGCCAGTCGCGCGAGGCTGTGCCAAAGCGCTGCACGTCCAGCACGGGGCGATGCACGAACGGCGCGCGGCTGCCCACGGTGTGCAGGCGCGCGAGAAAGCGGCCCAGCCATTCGAGCACTTCAAAGTCGTCGAGCTCGGGCTGGCGCCCGCCGCGCCAGGGGCTCACCGAAAACGCGAAACCGCCGTGGTGGTGCAGCGTCTGGCCCGCGAGCGCAAGCGGCGCAACCACCGGCACCTCGGCCTGCGCCAGCTCGGCGGCAAAGGCGTGCTCTTCCAGGATGTGCGCCTCGCTCCAGCGCCCCGGCCGGTAGAACTTGGCGACCACGCGCGTGCCGTCTTCCAGCCCCACCTGGTACACGCGGTTCTCGTACGAGCCCAGCGCCATCAGGCGCCCGTCACCCGCAAGACCCACGGCAGCAAGCGCGTCGAGCACCACGTCGGGCGTGAGCGCGGCGTAGGGATGCTGCGGCGCATCGCGGTCGTCAATCATGGTCTCCCCCCTCCTGCGCCATGCCGTGCGCGCGCCACACGCGCTGCACGAGCTGCGGCGCCAGTTCCACCGCCAGCGCGCTCTCCTCGCGCTGGTGGTGGTGCTCGAGCACATGGCGCAGCGCGTGCGCGCCGTCGATGAGCCCGAGCGCGGCACGGCGGCGCGCGGTTTCGGTCGCGGGCGGGTTGCCGAGCACCTGGGCAAAGCGCTCGCCATATTCATCGGCGAGCAGCGCGATGCGTTCGTGCTCCAGCACATAGACGCGCGCATCCCAGCGCGCGCCGGGCGGCAGCGCGGGCAGCAGCAGGTCTTCCTCCACCCGGATGTGGGCGGCAAGCTGCGCGCGCCAGCGCGCAAGCCGCCGCGCCGCCGACGCCCACTCGCCGCCGATGACGTCCATCAGGTGCACCGCCAGACCGGCGTCGAGCCTCCCGTGCTCGCGCGCGAACCAGCGCGCGGCATCACACAGCTCGTCGGCCACGGCGGCAGGCTCTCAGTAGGTATAGACCCCCTGCCCCGTCTTGCGCCCCAGCCGCCCGGCGGCCACGTACTCCTTGAGCAGCGGGCAGGCGCGGTACTTGCTGTCGCCAAACTCGCGCAGGTACACGTCCATCACCGCCAGGCACACGTCCAGCCCCACCATGTCGGCGAGCGCCAGCGGCCCGATGGGGTGGTTGCAGCCCAGCTTCATGCCCGCGTCGATGTCCTCGGGCGTCGCCAGGCCCTCGGCCAGCACGAAGAAGGCCTCGTTGATCATGGGCACGAGGATGCGGTTCACCACGAAGCCCGGCGCGTTCTTCACCGTGATCGGCGTCTTGCCCAGACGCTCGGCAAGCTGCTTGACGGCGGCGTGCGTCGCGTCGCTCGTCTGCAGGCCGCGGATGATCTCGACCAGCGCCATCATCGGCACCGGGTTGAAGAAGTGCATGCCCACGAACCGGTCGGCACGCGAGGTGACCGCCGCGAGCTGCGTGATCGAGATCGACGAGGTGTTGGTCGCGAGGATCACCTCGGGCGCGAGCAGCGCATCGACCTGCCTGAGGATCTTGTTCTTGAGTTCGTGGTTCTCGGTCGCGGCCTCGATCACGAGCTGCGCGGCCTTGAGGTCGTCGTAGTTCGTCGAGCCCTTCACGCGCGCGAGCGCCGCCGCCTTGTCGGCCTCGGTGATCTTTTCCTTCTTGATGAGCCGGTCCAGGCTCCCCGCAATGGTGGCGAGGCCCTTTTGCACCGCCGCGTCCGCGATGTCCACCATCACGACGTCGATGCCCGAGACCGCGCAGGCCTGCGCGATGCCGTTGCCCATGGTGCCGGCGCCGATGATGCCGACGGTGGTGATGCTCATGATGTTTCCTTTTTGAGACTGAGAGGGTTGGGATTATTGGAACGCCACTTCGGCAAAGCTGCGCAGCTTGCGGCTGTGCAGCCGTGCCACGCCGCCCGCGCGCAGCAGCTCGATCGCGCGCATGCCGATGCGCAGGTGCTGATCGACGCGCTCGCGGTAGAAGTGGTTGGCCATGCCGGGCAGCTTGATTTCGCCGTGCAGCGGCTTGTCGCTCACGCACAGGAGCGTGCCATACGGCACGCGAAAGCGAAAGCCGTTGGCGGCGATGGTGGCGCTTTCCATGTCCAGCGCCACCGCGCGGCTCTGGCTGAAGCGCCGCTGGGGCGTGTTGCCGGGCAGCAGCTCCCAGTTGCGGTTGTCGGTGCTCGCCACCGTGCCGGTGCGCATGATGCGCTTGAGCTCGCTTTCGGGCACCTGCGCCACGTCGGCGACAGCCTGCTGCAGCGCCTGCTGGATCTCCGCGAGCGCCGGTATCGGCACCCACGGCGGCAGCTCTTCGTCGAGCACGTGGTCTTCGCGCACGTAGGCGTGCGCGAGCACGTAGTCGCCCAGTTGCTGCGTGGTGCGCAGGCCCGCGCAGTGGCCCAGCATCAGCCATGCGTGAGGGCGCAGCACCGCGACGTGGTCGGTGATGGTCTTGGCGTTGGCCGGGCCGACGCCGATGTTCACCATGGTGATGCCGCCGTGCCCCTCGCGCACGAGGTGGTAGGCGGGCATCTGCGGCAATCGCGCGGGCGCGCGGCCCAGCTCGTCGCCCGCCTGCGCCGCCGCGCCCGCGCGGCGCGTGACGACGTTGCCCGGTTCGACAAAGGCGCTGTAGCTGCTCGCCGGATTGCGCATCTCCTCGTGGCCCAGGCGCATGAACTCGTCGATGTAGAACTGGTAGTTGGTGAACAGCACGAAGTTCTGGAACCACTCGGGGCGCGTACCGGTGTAGTGGCGCAGGCGCTGCAACGAGTAGTCCACGCGCGGCGCGGTGAAGAGCGCCAGCGGCTGCGCCTCGCCCGCGCGCGGCTCCCAGGTGCCGTTGGCGATGCCGTCGTCCATCGCGGTGAGGTCGGGCAGGTCGAACAGGTCGCGCAGCAGCAGGCGGCGCTCGTGGTCGAGCGAGCCTTCGAGCGTGTCGTCCGCGTCGAGCGCGAAATACACCGGGATCGGCTGCGTGCTCGTGCCCACCTCCAGCTCCACGCCGTGGTTGCGCAGCAAGAGGTCAAGCTGCTCGCGGTAGTAGTGCGCGAACAGGTCAGGGCAGGTGAGCGTGGTCTCGTAGCGCCCCGGCCCCTGCACAAAGCCGTAGGCCAGGTGCGTGGGCGCGCGCGCCACGGTGCTGGTGTGCAGCCGCACGAAGGGGTAGCAGGCGCGCACCGGCTGCGCCGGCGTCGTGCCCGCGACGAAGGCCTGCATGGCCGCGCGCAGGTACGCGGTCTGCTCGGCGTAGATGCGCTGGATCTGCGCCAGCGCCTGGTCGGCATTGCGGTGGCGCGTGGGCGCGATGAAGGGGGGCGTTTGCGGCATGGACCGTATTGTCCACGCGCGCCCGTGACATCGTGATTTCGCCGGGCACCGACACTTCTGGTACGGCCCGTGCTAGGGTAGGCGCCACCCGCACACCTGCATCCATGTCTTCGACTGCCCCGCTCCTGGCCCGCATGACGCCGCAGCACTGGCTGCGCGCGTCGATTGCGGCCGCCGTGCTCACGATCGCGCTCAAGACGCTGGCGTGGTGGGTCACGGACTCGGTCGGGCTGCTTTCCGACGCGCTCGAGGCATTCGTGAATCTGGCGGGCGCAACGTTCGCGCTGGCGATGGTGACGATCGCCGCGCGCCCGGCGGATGCCGACCATCCGTTCGGCCACTACAAGGCGGAGTATTTCTCGTCGGGCTTCGAGGGCATCCTGATCATTGCCGCCGCGGCCGCGATCTTCTGGGCTGCGGCGCTGCGGCTGCTGCATCCGCAGCCGCTGCAGCAACTGTCCTGGGGCCTGGCGCTCGCGCTGCTGAGCGCAGCGTGCAACGGCGCGGTGGCGTGGGGCATGCTGCGCGCCGCGCGCGTGCACCGCTCGGTGGCGCTCGAAGGTGACGCGCGCCACCTGTTCACCGACGTCTGGACTTCCACCGGCGTCGTTGCCGGGCTGCTCGTGGCCTGGGCCTCAGGCTGGCACTGGCTCGACCCCGCCATCGCGCTCGCGGTGGCGCTGAACATCCTCAAGGAAGGCGCGCGCCTGGTCTGGCAGGCCTCACAGGGGCTGATGGACGAGGCGCTCGCGCCCGAGCCGCTGGCGCGCATCGAGGCCACGCTCGCACGCCACGCGCAGGCAAGCGGCAACGCGGTGCGCTTCGACAGCCTGGGCTCGCGCCGCGCGGGCGCGCGCAGCTTCGTGCAGCTGCACATGCACGTGCCGGCATCCTGGACGCTGGGCGAGGCGGCCCGGCAGCGCTCCACAGTCGAGGCCGACCTCATGGCCGCGGTGCCGGGCCTCGTGGCGACCATCGAACTGCTGCCCGTGGGCGCGACCACCGTGTTCGAACGCACGGGCACCGACCCTGGAGCGTGACGCGCACCCGCCTCGTCAGCGTTCGGGCTGCCGCGGCTCGCCCTCCCGCAGCGCCGCCGCCAGCGCGGTGAGCGCCGCGCCCACCGGTTGCTCCAGCTTGAGCGCGAGCAGCGCGTCGGCCCGCGTGTGCCCGAGGTTCACCGCCGCCATCGGCTGACCTGCGTCGAGCGCCGCCCGCGCGAAGCGGTAGCCCGAATACACCATGAGCGACGAGCCCGCGACGAGCAGCGCGTCGGCCTGTGCCAGCGCGGCCAGCGCCGCGCCCACGCGCTCGCGCGGCACGTTTTCGCCGAAGAACACCACGTCGGGCTTGAGCACGCCACCGCACGCGGGGCACGGTGGCACGGCAAACGCCGCGAAATCGACGCCGTCGAGGTAGGCGTCGCCGTCGGGCGCGGTGTGCGCCTCCATGCGCTCCCAGCCGGGGTTCAGGCGCAGCAGCTCGTGCTGCATCCGCTCACGCGGCAGGCGCGCGTGGCAGGCCAGGCAGCACACCGTATCGATGCGCCCGTGCAGGTCGATCACGCGCCGGCTGCCGGCCGCGCCGTGCAGGCCGTCGACGTTCTGCGTCACGAGCATGCGCACATACCCCGCCGCCTCGAGCTGCGCCAGCGCCCGGTGCGCCGCGCCCGGTTGCGCGCCGGCCATCCGCCGCCAGCCGATCAGGCTGCGCGCCCAGTAGCGCTGGCGCGCCAGCGGCTCGGCGATGAAGCGCTGGTAGCGCATGGGCTCGGGGCGCTTCCAGCGGCCTGCCGCGTCACGGTAGTCGGGGATGCCGCTTTCGGTGCTGCAGCCCGCGCCCGTGAGCACCAGCAGGCGCGGGTGGCGGCGCACGAAGGCGGCAAGCGCGGAAACGTCGGGCGCCATGGCGCGGGCAGAAAGCGTCAGCGCGCCAACGCGCACATCTGCTGCGCCAGCCGCGCAAGCGCCAGCCACGGCGCGCGCGGCCAGCCGCTGAACGTGAGGCCCTTGACGATGCCGTCCACCCGGTGCGCGGCCAGCAGCAGGCGCGCGAGCTGGTGGCCGTCGACGCGCGGCAGCAGGCGTTCGTACAGGCGCTCCTTCTTGCCCCAGACGCGCGCCTCACGCAGCGCCATGGGCAGCGGCCGGCCCGCGTCCATCGCGGCGCGCACGCGCGCGAGCTGGCGGATGTCCTCGGCCAGCGCCCAGTGCACCAGCACCTCGGCCTCGCCCTCGGCGCGCAGGCCGTCGAGCATGCGCTGCACGCGCGCCGCCTGGCCCGCAAGCACCGCCTCGCTCAGTTGAAATACGTCGTAGCGCGCCACGTTGAGTACCGCCGCCTCGACCTGCGCGGCCGCAAGCTCGCCCGCCGGGTACAGCAGCGCGAGCTTCTGGATTTCCTGGTGCGCGGCCAGCAGATTGCCCTCCACGCGGTCGGCGAAGAACTGCAGCGTGTGCTGGCCCTCGGCGCCACCGGCCACGCGCTGGCCCTGCGCGGCCAGGCGCTCGGCGATCCAGCCGGGCAGGCGTTCGCGCGCGACGGGCTCGATCGCGATGCTCACGCCCGCGCCGTCCAGCGCGGTGAACCAGGCGCCCGTGCGCGTGGCCTTGTCCAGGCGCGGCAGGCTCACGAGGGTGAGCGTGCTCGCGCTGCCGCGCGCAGCCTCGGCCATCTGCTGCAGCGCGGCGCTGCCCTCCTTGCCGGGCTTGCCGCTGGGGATGCGCAACTCGATGATCTGCCGGTCGGCGAACAGGCTGAGCGAGCCGCCCGCGGCAAGCACCGCGCTCCAGTCGAAGTGCGCGCCGCTCACGGCAAAACTGCTGCGCTCGGTATAGCCCTGCGCGCGCGCCGCGGCGCGGATGGCGTCCTGCGCCTCCTGCTGCAACAGCGGCTCGTCGCCGTGCAGCACGTACAGCGGTTTCACGCCCTTGCGCAGATGGGCGTCAAGCTGGTTCAGCGCAAGCTGCATGCGCCCACCCCCTACTGCGGCGCCTTCACCGCGGCCAGGCGCCGCACGATCTGCTGCACCAGGTCCGTCTGCATGTTGCGGTAGAGCAGCGCTTCCTCGGACTCTTTCGCGAGCGAGACCGATTCGTTGTAGCTCACGTCGCGAAACTGCTCCAGCGCGGTATCAGCTATCCATTCCTGCCCCTGCTGGCCGCGCAGCTTGAAGCGCACCTTCAGGCGCAACTGCAGCTCGCGCACCTGGCCGGCCGTGGTCAGGCCGACGATGACGCGCTGGCGCGTCTCGCCCGAGAGTTCCAGCACCGCCTCGGCCTGCGCCATGCGCGTGCTGTCGGTGATGAGCTCCAGATCCCCACCCGCGCCCTGCAACGTGCGCAGCAGCTCCTTGTTCAGCGCCGAGCCGGCGGCGGGCAGGTAGAGCGAGCGGAACGCGAACTCCGGCGCGCCGCGCAGGCGAAAGCCGCAGCCGGCCAGCGGCGCGGCGGTGAGCAGGGCAAGCAGGGCGCGGCGGTGCATCTCAGAGCACGATGTTCACGAGCCGCCCCGGCACGACGATGATCTTCTTGGCGGGCGCGCCCTGCATGTAGCGCTGCGCATCGGCGCTGGCAAGCGCGGCGGCCTCGATCGCCGCCTTGTCCGCGCCCGAGGGCACGTGGATCGCGCCGCGCAGCTTGCCGCCCACCTGCAGCATGAGCTCGATCTCGTCCTGCGCCAGCGCGGCCTCGTCCACCTGGGGCCAGGGCGCATCCAGCAGGTCGCCCAGCGCCTCGGCGTAGCCGAGCTCCCGCCAGAGCACGTGCGTGAGGTGCGGCGTGACCGGGTAGAGCACGCGCAGCAGGATGGAATAGCCCTCGACGAGCGCCGCCTGTGCGCCCGCGTCCTGCAACGCCTTGTAGCCCTCCAGCGCATTGAGCATCTTCATCGCGCCCGAGACCACGGTGTTGTACTGCATGCGCTGGTAGTCGTAATCCACCTGTTTGAGCACGCCGTGGATCTCCAGGCGCAGCGCCTTCGCGGCCTTGCCGAAGGACACGTCGCGCAGGCGCGCGGCACCGGCCGCGCTGGCGATCGCGGCGCTCGGGTCCATGGTGGACAGCCGGTGGCCAAAGCCCCAGACGCGGCGCAAAAACCGGCTGCTGCCCTCCACGGCCGAGTCGTTCCATTCGAGCGTCAGCTCGGGCGGCGAGGTGAACATGGTGTACAGGCGCGCGGTGTCGGCGCCGTACTTCTCGATCAGCTCCTGCGGATCGACGCCGTTGTTCTTGGACTTGGACATCGTGCCCACGCCCTCGTAATCGATGGGCGCGCCCACGGGGAGCAGCCCGTCGCCGCTCTCTGCCGGGTGGATGAGGCGCGCGCCCACCACCTTGCCCGAGGCATCGAGCACGTGCTCGACGTCCCTGGGCCAGAAATAGTCCTTGCCGCCCTTGGCGGTGCGGCGGCTGTAGATGTGGTTGAGCACCATGCCCTGGGTGAGCAAACGGGTGAAAGGCTCATCGACCTTCACGAGGCCCAGGTCGCGCATCACCTTGGTCCAGAAGCGCGCGTACAAGAGGTGCAGGATCGCGTGCTCGATGCCGCCGATGTATTGGTCCATCGGCATCCAGTAGTCCGTGCCGGCACCGACCATGGCGTCGTGGTTCTGCGCATCGCAGTAGCGCATGAAGTACCACGAGCTGTCCACGAAGGTGTCCATGGTGTCCGTCTCGCGCCGCGCGGGTTTGCCGCAGCACGGGCAGGCGACCTTGAGGAAGGACGCGCACTTGTTCAGCGGATTGCCGCTGCCATCGGGCACGAGGTCCTGCGGCAGCAGCACGGGCAAATCCTTCTCGGGCACCGGCACCGCGCCGCAGTCGTCGCAGTGGATGATGGGTATCGGCGTGCCCCAGTAGCGCTGGCGCGAGATGCCCCAGTCGCGCAGGCGCCAGGTGGTCTTCTTCTCGCCCAGGCCTTTTTCGGAAAGCAGCGCGGCGACCCTGTCCACCGCCTGTGCATGCGTCAGGCCATCGAGCGCGCCGGAGTGCACGCACACGCATTTGAGCTTGTCGCCATACCACTCCTGCCAGCCGTCGAGCGAGAAGGTCTCGCCCTCCACGGCCACGACCTGCCGGATGGCGATGCCGTACTTCTGGGCAAAGGCAAAGTCGCGCTCGTCGTGCGCGGGCACGCCCATGACGGCGCCGTCGCCATAGCTCATGAGCACGTAGTTGCCCACCCACACCTCCACCGGCTCACCCGTGAGCGGATGCGTGACCGTGAGGCCGGTGCGCATGCCCTCTTTTTCCTTGAGCGCGAGCTCCGCCTCGGTCGTGCCACCTTCCTTGCAGTGCGCAATGAACGCGGCAAGCTCTGGATTGGTGGCCGCGGCGTGCGTGGCCAGCGGATGCTCGGGCGCGACGGCGCAGAAGGTCACGCCCATGATGGTGTCGGCGCGCGT